>NZ_JBIBEP010000006.1:0-369153 GCF_042955185.1 Streptomyces sp. NPDC012474 | reverse complement strand
TCGAGGGCTTCGACGCCGACGAGCTGGAGACCCTCGAGGTCACCGACGGCGTGGCCCTGCCCGAGATGGGCGCCTCCAGCGGCTCGATCGGCACCTCCTCCTCGTCCTCCAGCACCTGCTCGGCCTGCTGAACCACTCATCCCGGATCTTCGGAAGGATTTCGACATGACCGCCAAGGACATCAAGAACCAGGACGCGGACAAGGCGTTCGAGGGCTTCGACGCCGACGAGCTGGAGACCCTCGAGGTCACCGACGGCGTGGCCCTGCCCGAGATGGGCGCCTCCAGCGGCTCGATCGGCACCTCGTCCTCTTCGTCCAGCACCTGCTCGGCCTGCTGAACCGGCGTCACGGCACAAGCACCACGGCGTGAACGCAGAAGGATGCGCCTGTCCGGCTCCGGCCGGCCGGGCACATCCTTGCGTTCGCCGTTCGCCGTTCGCCGTTCGGCGCTCGACGTTCGGCGCTCGGCACTCGGCCCTCGACGGACGACGCTCGGCGAGGGTCAGCCGCGCAGGGCCAGGTGGTACGACGAAGCCCACAGCACCAGCGCGCTGCCCAGGCCCACCACGAGCCGCACGGTCTCGCTCGCGAGCCCGACCGCGACGAGCACGAACCCGGCGAGGGCGACGGCGGTCAGCAGCGACGCCGTCCACTTGTACTGCCACTGGTCGTACAGGCGGGCGAGCGGGAAGAAGTGCAGCCCCACGACCAGGGCGATGCCCGCGGGGATGGCCTCGGGCCGGCCGGCGGCGTTGGACGCGGCGATGACGGCGAAGATGGCCGCCAGCTCGACGGTGTTGACGATGCCCACGCCGCGCGCCCAGTTGGCCGGCAGGTTCACCGTCCGGGGCGAGGGCGCGGCGTCCTTGCGGTACCCCAGGTAGATCGCCGCAGCGGTGAGCAGCAGCGCCGCCGCCTCGATGGAGAGCGGCACGGGATCCGTCGCCGAGCCGGTCCCGGTGGCCGCGGCCAGGGCCCACACCAGGGCGAACACGGAGAGCACCAGCACGCCTCGGCGGCGCAGGCTGCGGGTGAGGGCGAGGCACTCGGCGTCCGTGGCGGACGGGGTGGGGGGTGTCGTGGGGGACGTAGATGTCACTCGCGGAGAATACACCGGCCGGTCAGGCCTCTTGACGGTTTTCGGTCAGCTCCCCGGCACCCCCGAAGCGGAATACAGCATTCCGACCTCGCACCCGTGGACGGGCGTCACGGAAACGATGACGTATGTAAGCGCCGGACCGTTTTCCCTTCCGGCTTGAATTCCCGGCGCCAATCATGTGATTCAGGTTCTCGAATTCATTGTGATTCTTCTCGGAAGGTGAAAGGACATGGGGGTTCACGCTCCGGAGCGCATTGCCGTGAGGCCGGATTCCGCCGGCCTGACGGGGGTGCGACTCCATACCCGGATGCCGGTGACACCGGCCTGGCTGGCGCGGCACGTCGTCCCGGTCGCCCGCGAACTGGGCGAGCGGGGCGTGCCCGGCGTGCAGGTGCGCCGCGGCTGGCTGCACGGGCCGCACGTCGACCTGCTCGCCCCGGCCGGCGCGGTGCCGCCCGGCGGCGCCGTCGACTGGGCGGCGGTCGAGGCCGGGCTGGACGCCGGTCCCCTCGACCCGGCCCGGGCGCTGACCGAGGAGGTGTATCTGGGCCAGGCCCGCGAGTTCGGCCGGCTGGAGGCGGTGGAGCCGCCGTACCTGCCGCTGCGGGAGCACGGCGCGGTCCTGCGCGTCGACCCAGGCGACCCCGCGCTGCGCTCCCGGGAGCCGCGCCTCGACGCCCTGCGCACGGTCGTGTACGGGGCCCTGGCGGCACCGGTGCTGACGACGATCGAGGGCCTGGCCGAGGAGCCGGGCAGCGGCACGGTCCGGCTCGCGGAGGCGTTCGCCGCCCTCGTCGACACCCATGCGCTGGGGCCTGCCTACGGGGTGTTCTCGCCCCGCTCGCACGTGGAGGCGTTCCTCGCCTGGGCGGCCCCCCGCAAGGACATGCGCCCGGTCTTCCGGGAGCGGCTCGCCAAGGAGGCGCCCCGCATCCGCGAGGTCGTCGAACAGCGCCTGAGCGGCGCGGTGTCGCCGGCGGCCGCCCAGTGGCGCACGGCGTTCGCCTACGGCGCCGGGGTCCTGGACCACGCGGTCGCCACGGGTGCCCTCACCCCGGACCTGCTCGACTCCGTCACCGACGGCGTCGACCGCAGCCGGATGGGCCCGCCCGGGGCGGAGGCGGTGGTGCCGCGCGGCGAGCAGCCCGACACCGACTTCCACCGGACCGTGCACGGCTCGGGGGCGATCAGCACCCCGTCCCCGTTCTTCGCCGCCTACCGCCTGCTGACGAACCTCTTCTACCAGCAGCTGCCCCTGCTCACGGTCTCGCCGATGCAGCGCTACTACATGTGCTTCGCCCTCGCCGAGACCGTCGACGAGGTGCTGGGCAGCAGCTGGCGGGAGCGCCTCACCGCCACGCGACCGACGGGAGCCCCGCGATGACCAGCCCCGAACCCCAGTGGTTCCTGCGCGTCAACCCGCTGCGCAGGGCCCGCCTGGCCGATCCGGAGCAGCGCCGTCTGCTCGGTGAACTCGCCTGCGCCGAAGCCGAATTGGCCGAAGCCGCCGAGGTGTGCTCACAGGAGCTGTACGAGCGGATCGGCACGGCGGACTCGGACGCCGAACGGCGCGAGCTGATCGCGCTGCGCCGCGCCATCCACAACGGCCGCGCCCCCAAGAAGACGCCCGAGAGCCTCGAAGCCACCCCGTCGGTCGCCCGCTGGCTGGCCGCCTGGACCGGGCGGGAGGGCCTGCGCACCACGATCACGCAGGGCTACCCGGCCGCAGCCGACCGCGAACGCACGGTGCTGGCCGCCCTGTTGGGCGACGGGGACCTGCTGCGCTCCCTGGCGCTCATCGCCCCCGAGGTGCACCAGGAGGCCGAGCGCTACCGGGCCGCGGTCGAGGGCCCGGGCAAGGTGTCCGCCCGCACCCGCAAGTCCGAGCGCGGCCTGATCCAGTACGTGACCCGGGCGATGGTGCGCACCAGCCCGCTCTCCCGGTTCACCGCGGTGGGCATCGCCGAACCGGCCCCGGCCGGCGACACGGACGCCGTCCGCCCCGGCGAGGTGCCCTTCACCGGCGCGCACGCCGTGCCGGGCCTGGACCGCGTCATGCTCCACTACGTCCTCGGCGGCCTGCCCGCCGACGACACCGACCCGAGCGGACTGTGGGTGGGCATGCCGCCCACCTCGGCGCCCGACCCGGAGTCGGGCAAGCTGTTCTTCCTGAAGTTCTCCGAGCAGGGCATGCACCGCCTCGCGGTCCCGCTCGACGGGCCCGTGGCCCATCTGCTCGACGCCCTGTCGATGGGGCCGCGCAGATTCCCGGCGGTCGTCGCCCACGTCGCCGCCCGGGCCGGCTGCTCCGCCGAGGAGGCCGAGGGGCGCGTACGACAGGCCCTGCACCAGGGCGTGCTGTGCACGTTCAGCAGGCCCGAGGAGGAGTCCGCCGCGGGCGACTACGACGACCTGCTGACGCTGCCCGACACCGAGCAACCGCCCGGCGTACGGGAGTTGGCGAAGCGGGTGCGCGCCGGGCTGCCCCGGGTGACCGAGGCGCCGGCCGCCGAGCGGGGCGCGCTGCTGGCCGGGCTGCGCGGGGACCTCGGCCGGTTCAGCCAGGCGGCCGGCCGTCCGGCGCACATCACGGTCGAAGAGGACTACGTCATGCCGCCGTTGAAGGTGGCGGCCTCCGACTGGCACGCCCCGCTGGCCGACCTCGGCCCGGCGGTGGAGCTCCTGACGGTCTTCGACTGGCTGCACGACGTACGGGTCCTGATGACCGCCGCGTTCGTGGAGCGCTTCGGGGCCGGGGCGAACGTGCCGCTCGCCGAGCACGCCGCGTTCATCGTCGGGGAGGTCTCCCGGCGGGCCGCCGCGATGGCCGCCGTGTACGGGCCGGAGGGCACGGGGCAGGCCGCCGTGCTGTCCGGGATCGGACCGGCCGACGGCTGCCTGGAGCGCATGTACCTGCTGCGCCGCGAGCTGTCCGAGGAGGTGCACGCCCTCCTCACCAAGACGGCCCAGGCCGGCGAGGACACCCTGCGGCTCACCGCGGCGGACGTCACCGAGCTGACCCGGGCGCTGCCCGACCGCTTCCGCAGCGACCCGCTGATCTACGGCGTGCTGCTCCAGCAGGCCGGCGACCAGCTCGTCCTCAACGACGGACTGCCGGGCCACGGCATGCTGTACGCGCGCTTCCTGGAGGCCGACCGCCGCCAGGGCGGCCGCGCCCTGCCCCGCCTGGCCGAGCACCTGAACCGCTTCTACGGCCACGACGGCACGCGCGTCACCGAGGACCTGGGCCTGCACCGCCTCAACGTCAACGCGCACACGCCGGTGCTGCCGGGCGGCCTCACGGCCGAGGACTGGTTCACGCTGCGCCTGGCCCATGACCCCGAGACCGACACCCTGCGGGTCGAGGACGCGGACGGCGCCCCGCTGCGGGTGCTGCCGCTGGGCACCGGACACCCGGGCCTGTTCCCGCCGCCGCTGTCGGTCGCCTCCGGCCTGGTGATCAGCGGCCGGCTCTTCAACAGCCTGCCCAACTCCTGGCACGCGGCGGCGCCGTGGGACGGCAAGGAGACCCGTGTCGCACCGCGCATGGCCGTCGGCGACGTCCTCATCGGGCGGCGGCGCTGGTACGGCGGTGCCGAACTGGACACGGCCGTGGCCACCGGACCCGACGAACACGAACGGCTCCTCGCCCTGACCGCCTGGCGCTCCCGTCACGGCGTCCCCGAGGAGGTCGTCGTCAAGTCGGCGCCGGAGGACGAGGGCCCGCTCTCGGTGGGCGCTCCCGACGTCCAGTCCAAGCGCCTGGCGCAGAAGCCGCAGTACGTCGACCTGTCCAGCGCGCTCGCGGTGCGGGTCCTGCCGCGGATGCTGGAGCGCCGTGGGGCCGGCACGAGCTATCTGGAGGAGGCCTTGCCCGGCGTCACGGACGGCACCCACGCCACGGAGTGGGTGCTCGAGGTGGGGCGCAGGGCCGGAGGCCGCTTCGCGTACCACCCGGCCGACGGCGGGGCAGCGGAAGGAGTCCGGTCATGACCGTCACCGATGTCGAGAGGATCCCGGCGCAGACGGCTCCGGGTGCCGTGCCGCTCCTGGCCCGGCCCGGGCTGCACTACGCGCCCGTGCCGGGGGGCGTCTACTTCAGCGGCACCCGGGGGCAGTTCGTACTGCGCGGTTCGGAATTGCTGTACGCGGTGGCGGACGGCTGCGTGCCGCTGCTGCGGGCGGGGACGACGGAGGACGCCCTGGTCGCCGAGTTCGGCACCGAGCGGGCCCGGCCCGCCGTACGGCACCTCCTCGGCAAGCTCCGCGAGAACGGCCTGCTGCTCGACCCGGCCGCGCTCACCGAGCCGGAGCCGCCGACCGAGCTGGCCGCCCGGCACGCCGGCACACTGGCCCGCCTCACCGCCCGCCTCGACGACCCGTACGCGGCGTTCGCCCGCCTGCGCCGCGCCAGGGTGCGGCTGCACGGCCCGGCGACGGCCACTGCTCCGGCCCTGCGCGGACTGCGCCGGGCGGGCGTGACCGACGTGACGGCGACGGCCGTTCCGCACACGCCGACGCCCCTGGTCCCGGTCTGCGATCCCGCGATGTACGCGGACCCCGCCCTGCTGTCCGCCAGCACCGGACCGGCCGCCGACCCCCGCCCCCTGATCCCCGCCGGCGACCCGGCGGTGCACCAGCCCCTGACTCCCGCCGGCGACCCGGCGGTGCACCACTCCCTGACTCCCGCCGGCGCCCCGACGGTGGACGTACCCGACACCCGAACCCCCGCCGGCGACCCGGCGGCACACCAACCCCTGACCCCCGTCGGCGACCCGACGGCGCACCACTCCCTGACTCCCGTCGGCGACCCGACGGCGCACCACTCCCTGACTCCCGTCGGCGACCCGGCGGTGCACCAGCCCCTGACTCCCGCCGGCGCCCCGACGGTGAACGTACCCGACACCCGAACCCCCGCCGGCGACCCGACGGCACACCAACCCCGTGCTGAAACCCCCGCCGGCGACCCGGCGGCACGCCAACCCCTGACCCCCGTCGGCGCCCCGACGGTGAACGTACCCGACACCCGAACCCCCGCCGGCGACCCGGCGGCGAACCGACCCCGTGCTGAAATCCCCGTCGGCGACCCGGCGGTGGCGGCACCTGTGACGGCCGAGGGCGTGCCCGGGGTCGTCGTCGAGTTCCTCGACGGCGACCGGACGTGGACCGAGAGGGACGGCACGCTGCACGTGCCCGTGCTGCTCGGGCCCGGGCCGGTGCTGGTCGGTCCCGTGAGAGTGGCACCCGGCGTCTGGGAGGTCTTCCGGGACCGGGCCAGGGCCTGGGCGGACGCCGAGGGCGTCGAGCCGGCGACCGGGCCGATCGCCCACTCCCTCGCGGGAGCGCTCGCCGCGCAGCTCCTGACCGACACCCTCACGGGTGTCGCGGAGCCCGGTGAGGCCCACGTCGTGCACGGACCGGATCTGACGGCCGACCGCGTCACCGTCACGGGCGCCCCCGTGAGCGAAGCGGTCGCCGTCCGGCTCGGCGACGCCCCCGCCGAACCGTTGCCCGCCCCCGAGGACGCGCTCGGCGCCGCCGGGGTCCTCACCGCCCGCTGGACCGGCCTCTTCGCCTCCGTGCAGGGCGAGGACCTGCCGCAGATGCCCCTGGCCCTGCGCGCGGCGGAGCACCGGGCGGACCGTAGGGGCACGGTCACCGCCTGGGCCGCCCACCAGGAGACGGCGGCCATCGCCGCCGCCCTGGCCGCCCTGCGTGACCGCGGCACCGGCGCCTTCGGCGTCCCGGCGGCTGGCCTCACCCGCGAGCACTGGCTGCTGGACGGCGCCCTGCGCCACCTCGCCCGCCGGGAAGGCGACAGCCACGCCGCGGACACCCCGCTGCACGCGGAAGGCCGCCGCATCCTCGCCGAGGTGCGGGCGCTGCTCGGTGAGGCCGAACCGGTCCTCGCCGTCGCCCGGTACGCCGGGGTCGGCTGGCCGCTGGCCGAGGTCACCGCCGCCGGGCGGTCGCTCGGCGCCGGCTGGGGCCCGACCGCCGCCGACGCGACGTACGCCGCGCTGTGCACCGCGCTGGCCGTCACGCAGAGCGGCGGCACGGCCGACCGGCTCTCCACCGACGCCCTGCTGACGGCGGACGACACCACCCGGGCCGCACTGCGCGAGCAGCTCTCGGCGATCGCCGTCCACGAGGGCCACCCACGCCGCACCGACCCGGTGCTCGGCGAACTCCCCTTCTGGCACGGCCCGGTGACCGTCCGCGCCGTCCCGACGACCGCCGAGGAGTCCGGCGATGCACACCACTGATGCGATCAGCACTGATGTGATCACCGCCGAAGCGATCACCGCCGGTCCCGCCCTGCCCCCGGCGGCGTACGACGACTGGCTCCCCGCCCTCGCGCCCCTGGCCCGGGCCACCGGGGCCGGCGTCTCCGTCAACCTCGGCTGGGACCTGACCTGGGAACGCGACCGCGTCACGCGGGCCGGCGGCCCGCACCTGTCCGTGCGGGTGTACGACGACGAGGTGATGGTGGGTCCCCTGTGGGTGCCGGGCACCGCCTCCGGCTGTGCCGCCTGCGCCGAGGTGCGGGAACGCACGGTCCTCGACCACCCGCTGGTGGGCGACCTCAGCCAGGCCACGCGCGTCCCGGCGGCCCCCGCACCACTCCTGCCCGAACTCCTGCGCACCGGCCTGGATCACCTGGCCGACCACCCCCTCGCGCCGGGCGAGGCCTACTCGGTGACGGTCCGCGGCACCCGGCGGCACCGCATCGCCCGCAGCTTCCACTGCCCGGCCTGCGGCCCTTCCCCCGAGGACCTGACAACCACCGAGGACCCGACAACCACCGGGCCCCCCGCGCCCCGCCCGCTCCGCTCCCGGCCCGCCGTGCCCGGGGACGCCACCCGCACCGCCGCGAGCCGTCTCGTCGAGCCCGGCTTCCTGCGGGACCGGCTCGTCGACGACCGCTTCGGGCCGGTCCGCGCGATCCTGCGCGAGTCGCACGCCCCGTTCGCGATGAGCATGGCCGTCGTCGCGGACGCCCCGGCGATGGGCCACGGCAGGGCCCGTACGTTCGCGGAGACCGAACCGGTCGCCGTCCTGGAGGCGTACGAGCGGCTCGGCGGCTACCCCTACGACATCCCCCTGCTGACCGGCCGCTCCTACCGGGAGGTCGCCGGACAGGCCGTCGACCCGGGCAGCCTCGGCCGCTACACCGCCGAGCAGCTCGCCCACCCGACCAGCAGGGCGACGCCGTTCACCGCCGACACCCCGATGGACTGGGCCTGGGGCCACGACCTGGCCGACGGCACCCCGATGCTGGTCCCGGCCGACCACGCCTTCTACCAGTACGAGTACGCCTTCCGCCGGGACCGGCGGGCGGCGCGCGTGGCCGGTGCCGCCAACCGCCGGCACTACTTCTTCGACTGCTCCAGCGGCTGCGCGGTCGGCGCCAACTACGAAGAGGCGGCCCTGCACTCCCTCTTCGAACTGGCGGAGCGGGACGCCTTCCTGACGTCCTGGTACCGGGCGGAGCCGCTCCCCCACATCCCCGTCGGCACGCTCACCGACCCCACCAGCCGGGCCATGGTCGAGCTGATCCGGGCACGCGGCTACGACGTCCATCTCCTGGTCGCCACCCGGGACATCGGCCTGCCGGTGGTGTGGGTGATCGCCGTGAACGAGAAGGACCCCTTCCCGGCGACCTTCTCGTCCGCCGGATCGGGCGCCGAACCCGAGTCCGCGATCCGCGGCGCGCTGCGCGAGGTCGCCCAGCTGGTCACCAACCCGGTCGACTGGACGCGCGAGCAGGTCGAGCGGATGGTCGAGGACCCGTGGCTGGTGGAGGAGCTGGAGGACCATGTGCGGTTCTCCTCCATCCCCGAGACCCGCGACCGGGCCCTGGCCGGGCTCGGCGGTCCGGCCGTCACTCTCGAGGAGGCGTTCCCCGACTGGCCGGGGCGGCTGGAGCGCGCGTCCGGAGGCGACGTACGCGGCACCCTCCGGTACGTGGCCTCGCTCTTCGCCGACGCGGGCCTGGACCGGATCGTCGTCGTCGACCAGACCAGCCGGGAGCACGCCGACGCCGGGATCGCCGTCGCCCGTGCCGTCGTGCCCGGCATCGTGCCGATGTGCTTCGGGCACGCCCAGCAGCGTCTGGACGGACTGCCCCGGCTGCGCGCCGCCCTGCGCGGCACGGGCCAGGAGCACCGGGCGATCCCCTACGACCCGCACCCGTTCCCGTGACGGCCCCCGCCGAGCCCTGGACGCGGCGGGCCCCGGTCGACCTGCCGGGCCCCGAGGGCGACAACAGCATCGCCCGCGAGCCCCTCTGGTACGCCTACGGCACCGGCGACGACGCGCCGGAGCCACCGCCGTGGACCTGGGCGGCCACACCGCCGCCCGACTCCCACGTCCCGCCCCCGCCACCGCGCCCGCCGGGGCCCGCGACGCCGCTGCCGCCGGGCACGACCGACCGCCTGTCGGCCCTGCCGTACCCGTGGCTGCCGTCTCCGGGCCCGGCGTCGCCGCAGGCCCTGGCCCACGCCCTGACCGCCACGTTCGCGCCCCTGCGCCGCGAACCGGAGAACCCGTACAACGAACACCGCTCCTACGCCTCACCGCGCTGCCTGTTCCCGGTTCACGCCTTCGTGGGGGACGGCCGTGACTGGCGCCTGCTGGAGCCGGCCCGCCACACCCTCACGGGCCCGGGCACGGGCAGTCCCGGCCGCATCGCCCTGACCGGCCGCTACACCGCGATCCCCCTGGCGTACCAGTGGTTCAGGGGTTCGCTGGTGGCCATCGAAACGGGCATGGTGCTGCGCGCGTTGAGCCTGGGCCTGGAGCTCTTCGGGCTACCGGCGACGCTGACACCGCCGACCGAGGGCGGACCAGGGCTGCTGCGCGAGCTGGGCGTGGAGCACACCTGGGAGTGGTCGCTGCCGTGGCTGGTCGACGTGGACCGCCCCCACCCCTCGGTGCACCGGCCCGCCGAGCCGGAACCGCCGGTTCCTGAGGGGGATCCGTCCCTCGGGCATGTGGTCGACGTCAACAGGGGCGCCCTCAGGGGCGCGGGGCAGCAATCGACACGCGGCTATCGCCGCGTGGGCGCGATCAGCCACACACAGCCCGCACCCGTCACCACAGCAGTACCCCCCGCCCTCCCCGCCTCCCCCCGCACCCCCACCTGGTCGGACCTCCTCTGGCACCGCCACTCCGGCCGCATGCCCAGAGGCCTGCACGGCATGGACTCGGCGAAGTGCCACACCCCCCTGCCCGCCCGGGCCCTGACCACCGCCCTGGCCTGGCTGGGCGTCCCCCCACCGCATCCCCTCCTGGCCGAGGCCTTCGACGCGGTCACCGTCACCGCCGTCGTCCAGCACATCGACGGCCACACCCCCGGCGTGCACCACGTCCACCACGGCACCGCGGACCTGCGACGGCGGGACCCCACCGCCCCCGCCGGCCTGGAGGCCAACTACGGCTACGGCCTGACGCCGGTCAACGGCTGCGGCATCGCCAACGCCCCCCTCACGGTGTTCTTCTCGGTCCGGCCGCGCGAACTGTTCGCCCGCCTCGGCCCCGCCGGGTGGAGCGCCGCCCAGCACGCCTGCGGCTGGGCGGTCCACGGCCTGTGTCTCGCCGCCGCCGCGGAGGGCCTCTTCGCGCGGCCCGTACGGGCGTTCAAGGAGATCCAGACCAAGGAGGTCCTCGGCCTGGGCGAGGACGAGACGATCGTCCTGTCGGCGGTGGCCGGGGTACCGCGCGAGACCGGGGGTGCCGTGCTGGACCTGCGTACGTAAGGCCCTGGAACCCGCCCACCGACCGGACAAGGAACACGCATGCCCATCACACCGCACGACTGGAGCGCCTGGCACCTGCACCTCGGCACGACCGCCCGCGGCGCCCACGACCGCGTCCTCACGGACGTCATCGGCCCGACGGTCGCCGAACTCCCGCCCGGGACGCCCTGGTTCTTCATCCGCTACTGGCAGTCGGGCCCTCACCTGCGGCTGCGCGTCGCGGACCTGTCCGCGGACGCGCACGCGCGCGTGGAGCGGGCCCTGCGCGACCGGCTCGCCGAGGCGGGCCGGCTCGTCCCCGGTGAGGAACCGCTGGCCGAGGAGGCCTACCAGCAGGGCGCGTCCCGGCTGGCCGCCGCCGGGGAGACCGGCGTCAACACCACCGTCCGGGGGCTGCTGCCGCCCGGCGTGCACCGCGCCGGCTACGACCCGGAGTACGAGCGGTACGGCGGCCACGCCCTCATGCCGGCGGCGGAGTCCCTCTTCCACCTCTCCAGCGAACTCGTCCTGCGGCTGGCCCCGCTGGTCACGTCCGAGGCCCGCCGCGCCCGGCTCGCCCTGCGCGGCACGCTGTCCGCCGCCGTCGCTCTCGGCGGCCCGGACGAACGTGCCCACTACTTCGCGCGCGGCCGGGACGCCTGGCGGGCCTGGGCGCACGACGCGGGGCACTCCGCCGAGGTGCTGGACCGGATCACCACGGTCGTCCAGGAACCGGGCACGGCAGGCGTCGCCCCGGACGCCCACGGCCCGTTCACCGGCTGGCACGAGGCCCTGACCGCCCACGCCGCCGAGATCCGGCGGCACTCGCCGGTCCACCCCGGCATGATCCTCTTCTCGCACGCGCACATGCTCCACAACCGCCTCGGCCTGAGCCTGCTGGAGGAGCTGCGCACCTACGCCTGGCTGTCCCACGTCTTCCCCGTGCCGGCAGCGGCACAAGGCCTGGTGCCCACGGGCTGATCCCCCGCGCCCGTGGGCGCCCGCGCAGAGGCCCGGCCGGATTCCCCTCACCGGCCGGGCCTCTTTGCCGTGCGCGTCGTACGGCCCGCCCCTCCCGTAGGGGCCGCCCCTCCCGCACGGCCCACCCTCCGTAGGACCCGCCCCTCCCGTGCGACCGCGGCCCGCACCTCTTACGACTGCGACCCGTACCCGTACGACCGAGCACCCCGCACCCCGTACGACCGCGCACCCCGCACCCGTGCGACCGCGCCCGCACCGTCCGCGCCGTGTCCGCGCCGTGCCCGGCTGTGGGTGCCGCCGCTCCCCCGGGTGCGGACACGCGCCGAGGGGGCCTCCCGGGAGGCCCCCTCGATGGGTTCGGAACGCGCCGGATCTACTCAGGGCGCGGATCCCAGCGGAAGCTGCGCACGGCGATCAGGGCGCCGACGACGCCCCAGGCCGCCAGCACCGCCAGCTCCTTCCACTGGAAGCCGCCCTGGTGCGCGAACGGCGCGAGCATGGCGTCGTTGAACGGCTTCACCGGCAGCAGCCCGGCGATGTTGTTCATCACGTCGGAGTGGATCGGGAAGTAGCTGCCGGAGATGAACACCAGCGGGAACTGGATGAACTGCACGACCGCGGGAGCCGCCTCGGAGTTGCGGATCAGCGACGCGACACCCACGCCGAGGGCGCAGAAGCTGGCCGCGCCGAGCACCAGGGTGAGCGCGAGAGCCAGCCAGTCGGCGGGCCACGGCACCCCGTACAGCCGCCCGATGCCGATGACCAGGGCCACGTCGACGACGCTGATGACGACGCAGTGCACGAGCAGGCCCGCGAAGTACACCCAGGCGGGCAGCGGGGTGGCGTGCAGCCGCTTGAGGACGCCGGTCTGGCGGCGCATGGCGAGGACGATCGCCAACTGGCCGTAGCAGGCGCCCAGTACCGACACGGCGGCGATGGTGGGCGTGTAGTACTGCAGTCCGCTCAGGCCGAAGAAGAAGTCCTGGCTCTCGCTGCCGGCGAAGACGGCGCCGAAGACCGAGATGATCACGACGGGCAGGACGAAGGTGAACACCATGGACTGCGGGTTGCGCCAGAACGACAGCTGCTCGTAGCGGATCTGGTGGGCGAGCAGGGCGAGGGAGCCCCGTTCGTCGGGCCGTTCGCGTCCCGCGCGTTCGGCCCGCCGCGCGGTGGCGGTGGTCGTGGGGGGCAGGGTGCTGGTCATCGTCGGCTCCGTCCGGGTCGGCGCCCTCGGCGGGCGGACGCCGCCGGGGGCGGTGTGCTGCCCCGCCCGGTGGACGGGGACGAGGCGTCCTGCTCGGCGTACGAACTGGTCAGGCCCAGGTAGACGTCCTCCAGGGTGGGCTGCTCGACGGTCAGCCGCTCCAGGGGCGTGCCCCGGGTGAGGGCCCAGGAGGTGAGCCGGTGCAGGGCGGCGGTCGGCTCCTCGGACTCGGCGGTGACGAGTCCGTCCTCGGCGTCGCTGACCGGGATCGGCACGTCGTCGATGGCGGCACCGGCCGGCAGGGCGAACCGGATGCGGGCGAGGGCGGTGTCGCGTCCGCCGATGGTGTCGGGCGTGCCCGAGGCGACGATCCGCCCGGCGGCGATGACGGCGACGGAGTCGGCCAGGGCCTGCGCCTCGTCCATGTAGTGGGTGGTCAGCAGGATGGTGACGCCGGCGTCGCGCAGGCTCCGCACCACCTCCCAGGCTCCGCGGCGGGCGCCCGGGTCGAAGCCGGTGGTCGGCTCGTCGAGGAACAGCAGCTTCGGGTCGCCGATGACGCCGAGGGCGAGGTCGAGCCGCCGCTTCTGGCCACCGGAGAGGTCCTTGACCTTGGCGTCCCGCTTCTCTTCGAGCCCCACGAGGTCGATGACCTCGTCGACGCCGCGCGGGGCCGGGTAGTAGCCGGCGTTGCGGGCGATGGTCTCGCGCACCGACAGGTACGGCTCGACGGCGATGTCCTGGAGCACGAGCCCGATCTGCCCGCGCAGCCACCGCCCGTCGGCCTTGTCACCGGGGTCGCGGCCGAGGACCCGGACGTCGCCGCCGTCGCGGTGGCGGAAGCCCTCCAGGATCTCCATGGTGGTGGTCTTTCCGGCGCCGTTCGGTCCGAGCAGGGCGAAGATCTCGCCCTCCTCGACGGCGAAGTCGACGCCGCACACGGCCTCGTGGTCTCCGTACTTCTTGAGCAGGCCGTCGACGGCCACCGCGGTCACCGCGGTCGCTCCACTTCTCGTTCGCGTGTCACCGCGTACCTCCAGGTGTCGTAACGGGTCGTCTCCTTCCGGAAGTTAGGGCCGGGCGGGGGTGCGGCAGCAGCGTGGCGGCGGTTTCGATGACGTCCGTCACGCAAGCGGCGACAGTTGTCAGCGCGGCGGGGCCTGACGTTGCCGCCCGGGGGCGGGCGTCACATGCTCGGGGCACGACCGATGACAGTGCGTCCACGTCGCCCGCGCCACGGCGGTGACGGACGTGACGCCACGACCCGGAAGGCGGTCCCCGAGGTGCTGTTGGGCGAAGACACAGGAGGGCGGCGGCTGCCCGGGAACTCCGCGGAGCCGTCCGGCGGGGAGCGGCCGACGGTCGCCGTCGTCGGCGCGGGCATCGGCGGACTGACCCTGGCCGGCGCGCTGAGCGCGAACGGCACGCCGTACGTGATCCACGAGCAGACCCGCGAACTGGCCGAGGTGGGGGCCGGTGTCCAGCTCTCCCCCAACGCGATCCGCCCGCTGCTGCGCCTCGGCCTCGGTCCGGCGCTGCGGGAGCACGGGGTGCGGATCGAGGCGATGGAGATACGCGGCTGGAACGGGCGGCCCATCGCGCGCACGCCGCTCGGCGCCGACTGCGAGCGCATGTTCGCGGCGCCGTATCTGACGATCCACCGGGCCCATCTGCACGACGCGCTGCTCTCGCTGGTCGACCGGGACCGGCTGGGCCTCGGCCAGAAGCTGAGCGCGGCGCGCGAACTGCCGGACGGCACGGGCGTGCGGCTCACCTTCGACGACGGTTCGGTGCGCGAGGCGGACATGGTGGTCGGCGCGGACGGCATCCACTCCACGGTCCGTGAGACGCTGCGCCGCGACGAGCCGGTCTACTCGGGCCTGGGCATCTACCGGGGCCTGGTCCCGGTAGACGCGCTGCCGGAACCCGCCCGCGAGCGTCTGGTGCGGCTGTGGCTCGGCCCCGGCGGGCACTTCGTGTGCTACCCGGTGGCGTCCGGCGCGTACCTCAGCTACGCCGCGACCGTGCCGCTGCCCTCCGACGCGCCGCCCCGCGAGTCCTGGTCCCGGCCCGGCGACCCCGACGAGCTGCGGGCGGTCTTCGGCACCTGGACGGGCCTGGTCGCGGACATCGTCGCGGCGGTGGAGACGACCCACCAGTGGGCGCTGCACGACCGGCCGCCGCTGCGCACCTGGTCCACGGGCCGCATCACGCTGCTGGGGGACGCGGCCCACCCGATGCTCCCGTTCATGGCGCAGGGCGCCAACCAGGCGATCGAGGACGCGATGGACCTGGCGGCCTGCCTCTCCGACGCGCCGGCCGGGGCGATCGCGGACCGCCTGGCCCGCTACGAGTCGCTGCGCATCCCCCGCACGGCGGAGGTCCAGCGCGGCTCCCGCGGCAACGCGGGCATCCTGCACCTCCCGGACGGCCCCGCCCAGCGCCGCAGGGACGCGCAGATGGCGGTGCACGCGGCCCTGCGCGACCGCGCGGCGCTCTACGCGCACGAGACGGGCCGCAGCGTGGTCCCGGCCTGATCCGCCGCCGGCATGTGGGTCGCCCACCACAGCCGAGATCATCCGGCACGCCGCCCCACAGGACTGGAACGGCGCGGCAGGCCCGGACATCCAGGGCGTATCTGAGTACGCGTGCTCATGACGGCCCCGTACCGGCCCTCGATCCTGGACATATGAAGAATCGGGGAATCGTGGCGGCCGGGGCCGCGCTCGTCGGTGGTGTGCCGGTGGCCGCCTGGGGGCTGATGGGGCAGCAGAACCACGACGGGCTGCCGGCCAGTGAGCTCGACTACGCGTTTCAGCCGTGGGACATCGGGGACGGCGTGGCCGCGGTCGCCGGGGGGCTCGCGCTGGTGCTGGCGGCGGCCGGGGCGGCGGTGCTCGTGCGGGGCACACTGCGCGGGACGATGAACCGGCGCTGGTGGGGGGTGCTCGGGCCGCTGATGGTGCTCGGGCTGATGGCCGGTGTGGGGTGGCGGATCCTGACCGCGGGGGGCATCGGGGCCAACATCGGAGCGGGACTGCTGATCATCTTCGGCACCCCGGTCGCCGCCGGGCTGCTGCTGTGGGCCCTGGCCTGGGCGTTCTGGCTGGTCACCCAACGCCACGGGCACGAGAACGGCGGCGACATGGGCAGGATCGCCTCCCGCGGGGTGTAACACCGGGCCGGTCGTAGCGCTGGGCCGGTCGCAGCACCGGTCCAGTCGCGACACCGGTCCACTCGCAGCACAGGGCCCGTCTTGGCCGAAACCGCACGGCAGGTGCCCGGCGGGAGGGACAACGCCCGTATCCCCTCGGGTAGTTCGCCTAGGTTGGGGGCCGGTCCCCCGTCCCCGCCCCCCTGGAGGCCCCGCCGTGTCCGACGACAGCCTGCGTGACCGCATCGACACCTCCAAGCCGCACTCGGCCCGCTTCTGGAACTACTTCGTCGGCGGCAAGGACCACTACGAGGTCGACCGCGAGATCGGCGACCAGATCAAGTCGATCTTTCCGGGGCTCGTCGACGTCGCGGTCACGAGCCGCCGCTTCCTGGGGCGGGCCGTCGAGTACCTCGCCGGTGAGCAGGGCGTACGGCAGTTCCTGGACGTCGGCACCGGGCTGCCCACCGCCGACAACACGCACGAGGTGGCCCAGCGCGTCGCTCCGGACGCCCGGATCGTCTACGTCGACAACGACCCCATCGTGCTGGCCCACGCCAACGCCCTGCTCACCAGCACCGCCGAGGGCAGGACCGCGTACCTGGACGCCGACCTCTACGACCCCGAGGCCGTCCTGAAGGCCGCCGCCGGCACGCTCGACCTCTCCCGGCCGGTCGGCCTGATGATCCTCAACACCCTCGGCCACGTCGCCGACTACGAGCGGGCCCGCGAGCTGGTCCGGCGGCTCATGGCCGGGCTGCCCGCCGGAAGCCACCTGGTGATCAGCGACAGCACCGCGACCAGCGAGGGCATGATCGCCGCGTCGGATGCGTACAACGCGAGCGGTGCGGTGCCGTACTACGTCCGTCCGGTCGCCGAGATCGCCGGGTTCTTCGACGGGCTGGAGTTGGTGGAGCCCGGCGTGGTGAGGGTTCCCGAATGGCGGCCCGGGGCTTCCGGCGACGCCGATTCCGGTACCGCCGTGGACGCGTACTGCGGGGTGGGGCGCAAGCCGTAGGCAGGTGTACGTGGTCCGGTGCGGCGTCATGGGGTGCTGGTCGCGCAGTTCCCCGCGCCCCCGAGAAGGCGCCTCTCCGTGAGGGCGACGGCTCCCCCGGTCAGCACCCCGTCCGTCACCCGTCCGGGCCGGTCACCTCAGTCCCCGCCCGCCCTCACGCGATAATCAGGACATGCCCGCCCCTCCCCCCGTTCCCGAGCCCGCCGGTCGGCTCCTGGGTGATCTGCTGGCGGTGGGTGAGGCCTACTCCCTCGTCCTCGCCGGCGGATACGCCGTGCTGGCGCACGGGCTCCTGGAGCGGGCCGGG
Organism: Streptomyces sp. NPDC012474; assembly: GCF_042955185.1. NCBI lineage: Bacteria > Bacillati > Actinomycetota > Actinomycetes > Kitasatosporales > Streptomycetaceae > Streptomyces > Streptomyces sp. NPDC012474. The sequence goes on along the minus strand of NZ_JBIBEP010000006.1, from coordinate 351,646 downwards.
CCGGACGTGGACGCCGCCACCGAGCACCCGGCCGCGATGGAGGCCATCGCGGACACCGTCCGGGCCGGGCTCGTCGGGCGGGGCTGGCTCGTGCGGACCCTGGAGACCGGGCCGCTGTCCGCCCAGTTCACCGTCACCGACGCGGCCGGCGGCGTGGAGTGCGCGGTCGCCCTGCGCAAAGAGGCGCTGTGGCGCCCGCCCGTGCAGACGGAACTCGGCCCGGCGCTCTCCCTCGACGACCTCGCCGGCACCCGGGTGCGGGACCTGGCCGACCGCGGGCTCGTGCGCGACCTGGTCGACGTACACGCCGCCTCGGCCCGCTGGAGCCACCCCGAACTCGAAGAACTCGGCCGCCGCCACGCCCCCGACACCTTCGACCTCACCGACCTCCAGGCCCGGCTGACCGGCACGGACTGGCTCGACGACAGGGCGTTCACCGTGGCGGGGCTCGACGCCCCGTCGGTCGCCGGGCTGCGCCGCTGGGCCCAGGAGTGGGCCGACGACATCGCCGAACGCCTCATCGAGGGCGAGGCCCCGGACGAGGAGTGACACACACCCCCGCACGGCGACTGACCGGTCGGTACCCTGACCCGATGGGGAACGGGGCAGCCGGACAGGTGGGGGTCGTCGCCGCGCTGGTGCGTGCGGCGTTCCTGGTCGACGGTGTGTACGCGCGGGTCAGCCGGGCCTACGGACTGACGCCGCAGCAGGGGCAGTTGCTGTGTGTGCTGATGCCCCAGCCGTACGGCATGAGCGAACTCGGCGAGACGCTCGGGCTGGCGAAGTCGAGCCTGACCGGGCTGGTGGACCGGACGGTGCGGCGAGGACTGGTACGGCGGGAGGCCGACCCGCGCGACGGACGGGCCGTGCGGGTGGGGCTGACGGAACAAGGAGCCGCGCTCGCCGGGAAGTTCTACGCCGAGACCTGCCGTCGCATGGAGGACCTGCCCTCCGGGCTGAGCGGCACCGAGCGGGAGAGGCTGGCCGTGCTGCTGTCGAGGGTCGTCGTGGACAACGAAGTCCCCGAGGTGTTCGTGGAGGCCGCGACCGCCCCCGTTCCCTTCTCCGGCAGTTCACCCTCCTGAGCGCACGCGGGACTCCAACAGCGGGACTCCAACAGCTGGCTCTCATAGACCCCTTCAGCGGCCACCCACACTCATCTCCTCCCGCCTCGCCGTGCCCATCAGCAACAGCGTCACCCCCGCCGACGCCCCGGCCATCACCGTCATCGCCGCCGCCGGGGAGGTCAGTTGGGCCACCGATCCGGCCAGCGCCGCCGCCACCCCCTGCGTCGTGAGCATCCCCGCCGAGTGCAGCCCCAGGGCATGTCCCGTGAGCCCGTCGGGGGTGAGAGCCACCAGTCGTTCCTGCTGCACGAGGCTCGCGCCGAACCCCACGGAGGCCAGCGTCACCGCGCCCGCCGCGACCGGAAGCGCCGGGTGCAGCAGGAACACCGCGTACGGGCCGGCCAGGAGCAGCAGGAGCGGAAAGCCCAGGCGGGAGCGCAGGGCCGGGGGGAGCACGCGGCCGACCAGCACGTCCCCGGCGAGCATCCCCAGCGCGGCGCAGGCGAAGAGGGTGCCGGCGGAGTCGGGGGCGTAGGAGACGTAGAGGGATTCGCAGCCGACGACCAGGCCGTTGGGGATCCACAGGGCCAGATAGACCTGGCGGCGGGGCGGGGCGGACCAGAGCAGCGCGTTGGCGCGCCAGGTCGCCGCCACCGAGGGGCGGCCCGTCGTACGGGGCGGGCGGCGGGTCAGGCCGAGGCGGACGACGACGGCCGCCGTGCCGTACAGCCCGGCGGCGGCCAGCAGGGACAGCCGCGGGGACAGCAGGGCCACGAGGGCGCCGCCGGTCGCGTAGCCGGCGATCTGCATGAGGCCGCTCATCATGTTGAACACCGAGCGGCCGAGCAGATAGCCGTCCTTGGAGAGGATCTCGTTGAGCAGGCCCCAGCGCACTCCCCCGCCCACCGACTCCGCCAGCCCCTTGGCGAGGACGATCGCGAAGAGCCCCCAGACGGGCAGGCCGGGCAGGGCCAGGGCGGCGGTGGCCGCGGCGAAGAACAGCGGCAGGGCCGTCAGGGCCGCGCGCGGGGGCAGCCGGTCGGCGGCGGAGAGCAGGAAGGTCGCGCCCAGCACCTGCACCAGCGACGAGCCGAACATGCTGACCGCCGACAGCAGCGGTGAGCCGGTCGCCCGGTAGACCAGGGTGCCCAGGGCCAGTCCGCCCATGGTCTGGGCGACCGTCTGCGCCGACGCGGCCAGGAAGAACGGGGTGAACTCGGGCGTGCGGAACAGTTCGCGGTAGCTGCGCATGCGGGGAGTCTCCGGCGCCCCGGATCGCCTGGTTATTGTTTCGCGCGGGTGCGAAACATCGGGGGGTGCGCATGGGCTGGTGGCAGATCAACGCCGACACCCTGGCCGGGAGCCGGTTCGTGATCTCCCCGCTGGCCGAGACCTTCGCCTGCCTCCAGCTGCTGCACCGGGGCACCCCCGCACACCCGGGCGAACGGGCCTGGCTGCGCGACCACCTGCCCGGCTACCGGGCCCGGCTGGCCGCCGACCCCGTGACCGCGCTGCTCGTCCGCGCCGGGCTGGGCCGGTCCTGGATCGCCGACTTCCTCACGCCCGCCCCGAGAGACGGGGAGGCCTTCGAGGAAGAGGTGGCACGGGTGCGGGCGGCCCGCCCCGACGAGGCCCGCGCCCATCTGCGGATCTCCCTCGCCGGTCTTCCCTCAAGCTCTCGGCTCCGCTCGGCCAGGGGGGACCCCCTTCCAACCGCCCTGGACCGGGACGACCTCCCCGAGCACGCGGCCGGCCTGCTGACGTACGTCTGGACCGAGACCGTACGGCCGGACTGGGACCGGCGCCGGCGGGTGCTGGAGGCGGACGTGGTCGCCCGTACCGCGCAGGTGAGCCGGGGCGGCTGGGCGGCGGTGCTGGACGCGCTGCGACCGGGCCGGACCCGGTGGCTGGGTGACAACCGGCTTCAGGTGAACCTGCACGAGTACCCGCCCCGCGAGATCTCCGGTGCCGAGCTCCTGTTCGTGCCGGTCACCCCGAGGACCGGCTGGGTCTCCTGGGAGGAGCCCGACCGCTACGCGGTGATCTACGCGTGCTCGGGCGTGCTCGCCGACACCGGCGGCCGGAGCGTGCCCGCGAGCCTCGGCGCACTGCTCGGGGCCGCCCGGGCCGGTGTGCTCGTCCTTCTCCACTCCCCGCTGAGCACCAGCCAGTTGGTCGCCGTGACCGGGCAGGGGCTCGGCTCGGTCGGCCGGCATCTGAGGGTGCTGCTGGACGCCGGGCTGGTCGAGCGGCGGCGGGCGGGCCGGTCGGTGCTGTACTCGCGCACCGCGGCGGGGCAGGTCCTGGTGGAGGCCGGAACGGGTCGGCCCGACACCCGCCGGAGTTAGCATCCGCTCATGACGACTACCAACGGTTCCTCTCCCCTCGACGTCGAGATCGGTGCGCTGCAGGGCGGTCCGGCCGACCTGTCCCAGTACGCGGGCAAGGCGGTGCTCGTGGTGAACGTCGCCTCCAAGTGCGGCCTGACCCCGCAGTACACGGGCCTTGAGAAGCTCCACGAGCAGTACGCGGCGCGCGGCTTCTCCGTCCTCGGCGTGCCCTGCAACCAGTTCCTCGGGCAGGAGCCCGGCAGCGCCGACGAGATCGCGGAGTTCTGCTCGGCCACGTACGGCGTGACGTTCCCGATGACCGAGAAGGTCGAGGTGAACGGCGAGGGCCGGCACCCGCTGTACGACCGACTGACCGGCTTCGCGGACGCCGAGGGGCACAGCGGTGACATCCGCTGGAACTTCGAGAAGTTCCTCATCGGCCGCGACGGCCGGGTCGTGGCCCGCTTCTCGCCGCAGGCCGAGCCGGACTCGGCGGAGGTCGTGGCGGCGATCGAGGCCCAGCTGGCCTGACGTCCCGCTGCTTGACCTTGCCCCTGGGGCAGGCCCGAGCGTCCTCGTCGTCGGGCGGAAGAGCCGCCCGATGACGGAGGATGCCGTGGTGGACGGACCGGATCAGGAACTGCTCACCATCGGTGCGTTCGCCGCGCGCGCCCGCCTGTCGCCGAAGGCCCTGCGGCTGTACGACCGGCTGGGCCTGCTGGCGCCGGCGCGGGTCGATGATGCGACCGGCTACCGCTACTACCGTGCCGGCCAGGTCGAACGGGCCCGGCTCGTGGCCATGCTGCGGCAGTTGGACATGCCGCTCGCCCGGATCGCCGAGGTGGTCGCGGCGGGGGACGGGCCCGCGGCGGCCGGGCTGCTCGGCGCGTACTGGGCGGATGTCGAGGCGCGGGTGGCGGGGCAGCGGACGCTCGCCGAGTACCTCCGTGGACGACTGTCGGGGAGGAGCTCCGAGATGTACGGAAAATTCAGGGTCGAGACGGTGGAGATGCCCGCTGAGGTGGTGATCTCCGAGAAGCGGCACACGCTCGCGGACGAGCTGCCGGCGTGGATCGGGGCGGCACTGGGCCGGCTGGAGGAGGCGGCCCGGGAGTGCGGGGGTGTGGCCGGGGTGCCGTACGTCGCCTATCACGCGGAGGTGTCGATGGAGAGCGACGGCCCCGCGGAGGCGTGTGTGCCCGTGGCCGACGAGGCGGCGGCCCGGGCCTGGGCCGAGCGGCGGGGCCGGGCGCGGGAGACGGCGGTGCGGGTGGAGCCGGCCCGGCGGCTGGCGTACACCAGGATCACCAAGGCGCAGGTGGCACACCCGCAGATCCTGGCCGCGTTCGAGGCGGTGGAGGAGTGGATGGCGGCGCGGGGGCTGACGGCGACCGGCCCCTGCCTGGAGCTCTACTTCGCGGACTGGGCGGCGGCGGGACCGGGGGACCCGGTGTGTGACGTGGCGTTCCCGGTGAGCTGAGCCGCGCAGGGTCCGCTCAGGGCCTGCGGGCACCAGGGAGCCCTCTCGGCAAGGACGGCGATGCTGGTCGAGAGGGCTCTTTCGGTGGTGCTCGTCGTGCGGTCGATCGCTGGGTCAGGCCTTGACCGAGGCCACGAAGGCGCTCCACGCGTCGGCGGGAAACGCCAGTTTGGGGCCCTCGGGGATCTTGGTGTCCCCGAGCTCCAGGGCCTCGTCGACGGTCGACCTGACCATGACGCACGCGCCGTTGTTGTTGGTGTAGGAGGACGTCGTCCACGTTTCCGTGGCGCCCAGACGAATTGCCATGTTCGCTCCGTTGCCAGTTGCGTTTACGCCAACCCGTGCTGGTGGTTGGCGTGATCGACGCTACTCGCCAACATCCTCGTACGGAGCAGTCATTCACTCGACTGGATGGCATATTCCAGGGGAGACTTCCAGTCAGGCGTGTCAGGGGTGTAGCATCCCGCGCTTTGCCCGACGGAAGGTCGTCCTCCGGCGGCGGCTCAGCGCGCGTACTCCTTCGCCACACGCTCGATGAGCTGCCGCGACTGGTCCACGTTCAGCGACTGGGCCCGCAGGTGCTCGTACATCACCGTGTACTTCTGCACGTCGAGCGGCTTCTCCAGGTACAGGTCGCTGGTGACCCCCTCGATGTAGACGACGCTGGAGTCGGCCGCGTCGGCGAACTCCAGGATCGAGTACTGGCCGTTGATGCCGGCGTGCGCCCCGACCTCGAACGGCAGGACCTGCACGGTGATGTGGGGCAGCTGCGACATCTCGACGAGGTGCTCCAGCTGCTCGCGCATCACCGGCCGGCTGCCGACGATCCGGTGCAGGGACGCCTCGTCCAGAACCACCCACAGCCGCAGCGGTTCCGTCTCGGCCGTGATCCGGCCCTGCCGGCGCAGCCGGACCTCGACGCGCTTGTCGTTGTCCGCCTCCGACGCCTCGGGCGAGCCGCCGCGGATGATGGCCTCGGCGTACGCGCGGGTCTGCAACAGGCCGGTGATGATCTGGGGTTCGTAGACCCGGAGGGACTCGGCGTCCGTCTCCAGGCCGATGTAGACGCTGTAGGGGATGTCCCCGAAGGCGTGCCACCAGCCCTGCTGCCGGGAGTCCTTGGCCATCTGCATCAGCGAGTCGACGATCCGCTGGTCCTCGACCTCGTAGACCCCGCACAGGTCGCGGACGTCACGCTGGCTGATGCTGCGCCGCCCGTTCTCCAGCCGGCTGATCTTCGACTGCGACACCAGCAGCCGCTCGGCCACCTCTTCGGCCGTCATGCCCTTGAGCTCACGGAGCCTGCGGAGCTCCTGGCCCAGCCGGCGCCGCCTGACGGTGGGATTGACATTGGACGCCACGGGACGTGCACCTCCGGCTGCGTGCCTCTACTTTGCGTATCTGCTGTTGAGCAGACTGCCACCAAGGTGCTTACTACCGCTGGGAAACGGTGGATATGCGACGGGTACACGCCAGTTCGGACACGGCATGCCGAGCGGGGCGAAGAGAGTGTGCGCTCTCTCCGCCCCGCTCGGGCAGCGGCTCCCGTGACCGGTCGTGGGTCGCGTGGTGCGTGTGCCGGTCGTAGTCGTGCTGGTGCCAGGTCGTGCCGGTGCGGCGCGGCTCAGTGGGCCACGGCCCGGGCCATGCTTCCGTGGCGCGGCTGCATCGGAACACCGCGAGCGGGTTCCGAGGCGGGCCTGGCCGTGCCGGCGGCCTGGCGGCCGGTCGGTGCCGGGCTGCGGCGCGGCTGGGCCGCGACGCCGTTCTGGACGTCCATCACCGCGTGCGCGACGAGACCGCCCATGGGGTCGTGCCTGATCAGGTCCCTGAGCCGGGAGCGAGAGGAACGTCCCTCGTTGCCCGGGTACAGGTGCTTGCCGAGACCGACCGCGTGAGCGAGGGCGGCGAGTGCCGCGGTCCGCGGGTCCGGCGGTACGCCGGTGCGGATCGCGGAGTCCAGCCGGGCCCTGATCTCCCGGCTGATCTCGGTCTCCGTCGCCTGGTAGCGAGTCGTCGGCAGCACTCCGCACATCTGGCCCGCCACGGCATGCACCATGCCGCACCGCTCCAGATGCGAGAGGTAGGTCTGGCGGAGCCCGAGACGCGGCCCGCCGATCCAGTGGACGGCACGCACGGGTGCGCCACGCCGTCGCAGCAACTCCAATGCGCAGTCCAGTGTTGGATCTCCAGTCGGCCGTGGTGCCACCACGGCGATACGATCCCCGTCTGGGGCTATCCGTCCGGCCAGCGCCAGCTCTACTAGCTGTGCTCCGGCCAGACCGAGGTCGAGCGACTGCGGCTGTGCGGTGGTACCCGTGGTCGGGTCCAACGCCAGCAGCAGAAGCTCCTCCGGAAGTGTTCTGCGGCTCCTGCCCATCCATGCCTCCCCGCGTGGATGAAAGACAGGGTGACCCCTCTCACATTCATCTGTCGAGGGTGCGTGACCGGTTCGTAGTGGAACCAGTAGGTATGTCGTTCTCGTCTACCGGATGGGTTTGGCCCGCACACAGGACACTGGTACATGGTTCGGACAGCGCCGGAGCGGTGTCACGGGCGGCGGTTCACGGTTCGGTACGCGCATGCGGGGCATGCGGCGCGAGGAGGAGGCATCGGTGGCGGGCGAGTCCCCCGACAGGTCGAAGCAGCGCGAGTCGTCGGCAGAGAAGACGTCGGGGAGCGCGAGTCCGGTTCCGGAGGCCAGGAGCGAAGTCGCCGACCCGCGGCTCGCGGTGGCCCGGGACCGGGAGAGGTCCGCTGCGCGAGGCGGTGCCGACACGGCGACCCGCGTGCTGTCCACACGGACGGCCGAGGAGCCGGAGAACACCGAGGACGACGCCGAGCGGATCGACGGCGACCCGCACGCCGAGGAGGCCGAGGGAACCCGGGGGGCCCAGGGAGCCGAGGGCGACTCGGACGCCGAGGACGCCGAGGACGCCGAGGACGCGGCGGCGGACGCCGGGGAGGGTGCTTCCGGCTCCTCCGAGGGATCCGATGGGTCCGATGGGTCCGAGGGCACTGACGGGCGGCTGCGCGATGCCGTCGCCGCGTGGGTGGCGTCGGCGGACGAGGGCGAGCCCGCTGCCGCCGAGAGCGCGGAGAAGGGCGGGAAGGCCAAGGGGGCCGAGGGGGCCGAGAAGCCCGCGGAGACCGAGGCGGACGCCCAGGAGGCCGGGAAGGGCACCGGCGCTGCGGAGCCCGGCGCGGACACCGACGCCGGGGACGACCGGGCGGACGACGCCGAGGCCGACCCCGAGCCCGCGGAGGCCGACAGGGACGCCCAGGAGGCCGGGAAGACCACCGGAGCCGCCGAGCCCGGCGCGGACACCGACACCGACACCGAGGACGACCGGGCGGACGAGCCGTCGCAGGGCGGGTCGGCCGAGGCCGACCCCGAGCCCGCAGAGGAGCCCACGGAGGCCGACGCGCCCGCCCGGGAAACCGCAGTGGCAGCGTCCGAGGGCTCCGGGGCGGGCCACGGTGACGCCGACGAGGCCGAGGCGGACCGTTCCGCCAGCGCCGACGACGAGGACACCGCCGAGGCCGAGGCGGACGCCGACGTAGACACGGACGCGGACGCGGACGCGGCCGAGCGGACCGACGACCAGGGCTCCGAGCCGTCGGACCCCGGCGCCGACGACGACGTCAAGGACCCCCGCTCCGCGGACCCGCGCGTCTCCGACGACCCCGCGACCACACCGAAGGCCGCCGACACCGAGGACGACGCGGCCGACGCCGCAGCCGAGGCCGAGGCCGACACCGACACCGAGGCCGACACCGCCGGGAGCGACACCCCCGACGACGACACCGACGGCACCCCCACCGCACCCCCCGTCGACCAGCCCACCGCCGTCTTCAAAGTCGTACGGCCTCCGGTCGATCAGCCCACCACCATGCTGAAGCTCGGGGGCGCGGCCAAGGACCTCCCGAAGACGGACCTGCCGAAGAAGGACGTTCCGGAGAAGGACGCCGAGCGGACCAGCAAGTTCGTCGCGCTCAAGCCGCTGGACGACCCGTCGGCCAGGAAGCCGGCCGCCCCGGCCACCCCTGCCGCCCCGGCTGCCCCGGCCACCCCTGCCGACGCCACCGCGCCCGTCCCCACCCTCGGCCCGGAGCGGACCACGCAGCAGCCGCTGCCGCCCAGGCCGCCGCTGGATCTGCTGGCCGAGCTGACGAACACCCCGCCGCCCCCGGAGACACCGCTGCGGACTGCGGCCCGGCGGGTGAAGATCTGGACGCCGCTGGTGCTGCTGCTGGTGGTCGTCTTCGCGGTCGTGCAGAGCGTGCGCCCGCTCCCCTCGCCCACCCTGGAGCTCACCGCCGAGGACGGCTACACCTTCGAGGGCGGAAAGGTCGACATCCCCTGGCCCGCCGACGGCCAGGCCGCGCTGGACGTCCAGGGCATCGGCACGTTCGGATCCTCCGGCGAGCAGAAGCCCGTCCCGATCGCGAGCGTCGCCAAGGTGATGACCGCCTACGTCATCCTGCGCGATCACCCGCTCAAGAGCGGCGCGGACGGCCCGAAGATCGAGATCGACCAGGCCGCCGAGGACCAGTCCGACGCCGGCCAGGAGTCCACCGTCGACGTCACCAAGGGCGACAAGATCAGTCAGAGGGAAGCTCTGGAGAGCATCCTGATCGCGTCCGCGAACAACGTGGCGCGGCTGCTCGCCCGCTGGGACGCGGGGTCCGAGAAGGCGTTCGTGGGCAAGATGAACGACGCCGCCAAGGACCTCGGCATGAAGAACACGACGTACACCGACCCGTCGGGCCTGAACAACACGACCGTCTCCACGGCCGTGGACCAGGTGAAGCTCGCCAAGGCCGCCATGCAGCAGCCGGTGTTCCGCGAGGTCGCGACGATGATGTCGTACGTCGACTACAAGCAGAAGAAGCACGACAACTGGAACCGCCTGGTCGGCTACAACGACGTCACCGGCATCAAGACCGGCACCACCACGTCGGCGCTCGGCAACCTCGTCTTCGCGGCCAGGAAGGACGTGAACGGCGAGACCCGCCGGATCATCGGCGCGGTCGTGCGCCAGCCCGCGGGCGGCCCGGACAACACGATCCTGGGCGCCGCGCTCCACGAGGGCGACAAGCTGATCCGGGCCGCGCAGGGCGCGCTGGAGTCGGCGACGATCCTGAAGAAGGGCGACATCGTCGGGTACGCCGACGACGGTCTCGGCGGCCGCACCCCGGTCGCCGTCACCAAGGACGTCACGGCCGTCGGCTGGGCGGGTCTGTCCGTCAAGCTGACGTTCGCCGCGGACGACCTGCCGCACACGGCCGAGGCCGGCAGGAAGGTGGGCACGCTCACCGTCGGTGACGGCACCACCAGCGCCGTGAAGGTCCCGGTGGCCCTCCAGAAGGACCTGGTGGAGCCGGGCTTCGCGGCCAAGCTCACCCGCCTCGGCTGACCCGGGGCGCGACCCGCACCACCGCACTCCGCCGGTAACGGCCCGTCCGGGCGCCGCCCGGCGGGGTGCGTGCTAGCGTCCCGAACCGGGACAGGCCGAGAACAGAAGACGGGACACGGGGAGTGCCTTCGAGTGGCCACTGCGGAGCCGACACGCGCAGACGACACCGGACCGGGCTCGGTATCAGGCCCGCGAATACGGCTGCCCGAAGCACCCGAAGACGACGCACGGGAGCGGGAAGTCCCAGAGTCTGACGGCACCGCGTCCGACGGCAGCGTGTCCGACGACCGCCCGTCTCAAGACCGCCCGCCCGAAGCCGGCACTCCCGAAGCCGGCACGCCCGACGGCAGCAGGGCGGGCTTCGAGTGGCCCGCCCCCGTGCTGGCGTTGCGTGAGCGCATGCTGCGGCACCCGGTCCTCTCCGTTACGGGCCTCGCCACGGTGCTGCACATCCTCTGGTTCTTCACCTTCGCGAACAGCGGTGGCGATCTGGCCGCGCAGGACGCGTGGGCCGAGTTCGTCGGCCGGCACCCGGACTCGGCGTACAACCTCGCCTGGTACGGCGGGATGCACCCCGTGTCGTACAGCATGGTGTCGCCGTACCTGATGTCGGTGCTCGGCGTGCGGACGACGATGATGATCGCGGGCACGGTCTCGGCCGGTCTGCTGACGCTGCTCCTGCTGCGCAGCCGCTCCGTCCTCAACCCGCTGTGGGCCTCGCTGGCCGGCGTGTTCGGGCTGTTCTGCAACGCGGTGTCCGGGCGGGTGACGTTCGGTCTTGGCATGATGTTCGCGCTCGGCGCGGTCGCCGTCGTGTTCTGCTGGCCGTACCGGTGGCGTTACAAGCGCTGGGCGAAAGCCCTCAGCGCGGCGCCGCTGGCCGCGCTGGCCACCATGTCGTCGCCGGTCGCAGGCCTGTTCGTGGGCCTGGTGGCGGTGGCGCTGTTCCTGCAGAAGCGGCGGCCGGGCGCGTGGGCGCTGGGCCTGGCGCCGACCGCGGTGGTGGCGGTGTCGGCGTGGCTGTTCCCGTTCTCGGGCACGCAGCCGATGATGATCGGCTCGGTGCTGCTGCCGCTCGCGTTCTCGATCCTCGCCTACGTGTTGGTGCCGCGGGAGTGGAAGACGGTCCGGCTCACGGCCGCGGTGTACGGCCTGGGGGTCGTGCTGGTGTGGCTGATCAGCTCCCAGATCGGTTCCAACATCACGCGGCTGGCGATGCTGTTCGCCGGGGTCGCGCTGGTCGCCGCGCTGCCGTTCACGGTGCCGCGCAGCCGCAAGTGGTACGCGGCCGTCGTGGCATTGTGCGGTTTCGGCGTGTGGATCGGCTTCAAGACGGTCGACGACATCGTGCACACGGCGCCGGCGGCGTCCTGGTCGCGTGAGCTCGCGCCGCTCGTCAACGAACTGCAGGAGGTCGGCGCCGAGAAGGGCCGGGTCGAGGTCGTCCCGGCCCGCTCCCACCGTGAGGCCTCCGCGCTCGCCCCTTACGTCAATCTGGCCCGCGGCTGGAACCGCCAGGCCGATATGGAGCGCAACCCCCTCTTCTACGACGACACCCTCAACTCGGCGAACTACCACGAGTGGCTGAAGCGCTGGGCGGTGCACTACGTCGTGCTGCCCAAGGGCGAGCCGGACGGCGACGGCGGTCAGCGGGAGCGAGCCCTGGTGCGGCGCGGGCTGCCGTATCTGACCCAGATCTGGGGCGACGCCACCTGGCAGCTGTTCAAGGTGAGCGACCCGACCCCGCTGGCCGAGCCGAACGCGGTGGTCGACCGGGCCGAGCAGGGCGAGATGGTCCTCCAGGTGAAGGAGGCGGGCCGGATCCTGGTCCGCATCCCGTACTCGCCGTGGCTGAGCATCGTCGACGCGGAGGGCAAGAGCCTGAAGCCGCCGCAGGAGACGGAGGAGTCCGGGAACCGCCCCGAGGGCGAGCCGAAGACGTACGTGAACGTCAACGGCTGCCTGACGGAGACGGAGGAGGACGCGCAGGGCGACAAGTGGACGGAGCTGCTGGCCCCGAAGGCCGGCACGTACCGCCTGGCGGCGCCGTACCAGCTCCCCCGGGGCACGCCGTGCCCGGAGGAGCTGGACTGAGCCTCAGCGCAGCCGGTCCACGTACGTGTCCGTGCCCGGCACCGTCGGGATGAACGGGGCCACCAGTTCCACCCTGCCCAGGCCCGATTCCGTCACCGCCGCGTCGAGGCCGGTGAGGTACGGGTCCCAGCACTCCCTCGGATCGGTCTGGAGGAACCACAGGAGCGTCAGGCGGGTGTCGACGCCCTCGACCTGTTTCACGTAGGTCATGCGGTCGCCGGGGAGGGGTGTCGGGCTGAAGACCGTCACCAGTGCGGCCGGGGAGCCCGCCAGGCGCTTGGGGCAGTGGCGGGTGCGCAGCCACTGAAGGAGCGGGGCGCGCTGCTCGGGGGAGTCCGCCTCGACGACCTGGAGGACCAGGCCCGCGTAGGGGTGGTCGAGGGCGTGGACGTCGCGGGGGCCGGCCGCTCCGTCGCGGTACACCGTCGCCTCGTGGTTCTGGAACGCCGTGAGGACGTGCGTGCGGTCGTGGTAGACGCGGGCGTCCCGGTTGAGGCGCTTGTTGACGGCGACCGTCCAGCGCATGTGGTCGTCGTAGCGGCCGGCGGTCATCCAGTACGTGGAGAGGTAGCAGCCGGCCGTGACCGGCTGGGCGATCGCGGACTTCTCGGGGTAGCGCAGGAGCTGGAGGTCGCGCGTCGCCACCCAGCGGCGGCCCGCCTGTATCCAGGGCATGGCCATCGCGCCGGCGTAGTAGTGATCGTCCTCGTACCAGCGGTTGTACGCGTACTCGTGCCCGGGATGCGGCTCCACCATGGTGATGAGGGCGTGCCCGGGGTGGGTGCCGTAGGGGCCGACGGCGGCCAGTTCGGCGTACAGCTCGCTGCGGGTGTCCTCGCTCATGCCCTTCCCCTTCCTCGGAGGCCGGTTCATACTCTGACGCTCCGTCAGATAGAACGCCAGGGTCCGGCCCGGGGAGGTCCTGCCATGTCACTGCTCGCGGGGAAGACGGTCGTCGTGTCGGGGGTCGGGGCCGGGCTCGGACGGCAGGTCGCGGCGGCCGTCGTACGGGACGGCGGGCGTGCCGTGCTCGGGGCCCGCACGGAGGCGAGCCTGGCGAAGACGGCCGCCGAGGTCGACCCCGGCGGGGCGTGCACCGCGTACCGGGCCGCGGACATCTCCGACGAGGCGCAGTGCGAGGCGCTGGTGGAGCTGGCGCGGGAGCGGTTCGGCGGGATCGACGCGGTTGTGCACGTGGCCGCGCTGGACAGCTACTTCGGCGGGCTGGAGGACGCCGACTTCGAGTCCTGGCGGTCCGTCCTCGACGTGAACCTGCTGGGCACGCTGCGGATGACCCGGGCGTGCCTGCCGTCGCTGAAACAGGGCGGCGGTTCCGTCGTGTTCGTCGGGACGCAGTCGGCGGTGGCGGCCCCGTCGCAGGTGCGGCAGGCGGCGTACGCGGCGTCGAAGGGGGCGCTGACGAGTGCGATGTACTCCCTCGCGCGCGAGCTCGGGCCGCACCGGATCCGGGTCAACACCGTGCTGCCCGGCTGGATGTGGGGGCCGCCGGTGCGGGCGTACGTGCGGTCGGCGGCCCGGTCGGAGGGTGTGTCGGAGGCGGCCGTGCTGGGCAGGCTGACGGACCGGACGGCACTGCCGGAGCTGGCGACGGACGCGGACGTGGCGGACGCGGCGGTGTTCCTCGCGTCGGACCGGGCGCGGGCGATCACGGGGCAGTCGCTGCTGGTGAACGCGGGCGAACTGATGCGCTGAGGGCCCAGTTCCAGCCACGCGCCCGGCCCTTGCGGCAGTTCACGTACATAAACTGAAGTCATCTCACCGAACTATTTTACGGTCTCTTGACCTTCCCCTTGCTTGCCGTGCGCACGTCACCGAACCCAGAGTTCACATGCCTGACCCTGGCGGCAGCACCGTGGAAGGGGATTCATGAACGGTCTCGACTGGGCCGTGCTCATCGGCTACTTCGCCGTGATGGTCGCGATCGGCGTCTGGTCGCACAAACGCGTCGACAACGTCAGCGACTTCTTCACCGCCGGCGGCAAGATGCCGTGGTGGCTCTCCGGCATCTCGCACCACATGTCGGGCTACAGCGCGGTGATGTTCACCGGGTACGCGGGCATCGCCTACACCTACGGCGTCACGTCCTTCGTCACCTGGTCCTTCCCCATCGCCCTCGGCATCGCCATCGGGTCGAAGCTGTTCGCCCCGCGCATCAACCGGTTGCGCTCCCGGCTCCATGTGGCCTCCCCGCTGGAGTACCTGAAGAACCGGTACGACCTCAAGACGCAGCAGGCCCTGGCCTGGTCCGGGATGCTGCTGAAGATCGTGGACGTGGGCGCGAAGTGGGCGGCGATCGCCACGCTGCTGTCCGTCTTCACGGGCATCTCCCTCAACCAGGGCATCCTCATCACCGGCGGCATCACGGCGATCTACTGCACGATCGGCGGCCTGTGGGCGGACGCGCTGACCGAACTGGGCCAGTTCATCATCCAGTTGCTGGCCGGCATCGCGATGTTCGTGGCGGTCTTCGTACGCCTCGACGACCACGGCGGCTTCTTCGGCGTCTGGGACTCGCCCGAACTCCAGGGGCACGAGAAGCCGTTGGTAGGGCCGTACGGCACGGTGTTCCTGCTGGCGTTCCTCTTCATCAAGCTCTTCGAGTACAACGGCGGCATGCTCAACCAGGCCCAGCGCTACATGGCCACGCGCGACGCCAAGGAGGCCGAGCGCTCGGCCCGCCTCTCGGCGATCCTCTGGCTGGTCTGGCCGCTGGTGCTGTTCTTCCCCATGTGGATGTCACCGCTGCTGGTCGACTCGCAGAAGCCGGACGGCTCGGACTCCTACGCCCTGATGACCGAACAGCTCCTGCCACACGGCCTTCTGGGCCTGGTCATCGTCGGCTTCTTCTCCCACACCATGGCCATGTGCTCCTCCGACGCCAACGCCATCGCGGCGGTGTTCACCCGCGACTGCGCGCCGGTGATCTGGGCACGGGCCCGCACCTGGAACCAGAGCCAGGGCCTGCGGGTCGCCCGCATCGCGACGGTCGTCTTCCTCGGCCTGTCCATGGCGGCGGCGACGCAGGTCAACTCCCCCGCCTTCAAGGACATCATCACGGTCGTCATCAAGTGGGTGGCCGGTCTGATGGGCCCGATGGCGATCCCGATGATGCTGGGCCTGCTGCGCGCGTTCCGCCGCTCCGGCCCGACGGCGGCCCTGATCAGCTGGTCGATGGGCCTGCTCGCCTTCTGGCTGGTGAACTACCCCATCAACTGGAACGTCGAGGGCGGCGTGCCGCTCCAGTACCAGGTGTCGATCCCGCTGGCCGTCTCGCTGGTCCTCTACATCCTCGTCGGCTACATCCGGCCGGAGGACACCCCTGAGCGGCTGGCGATCATCGAGCGGATCAACACGGACGGGGACGGCACGGCCTCGGCCACCATCCCGGCCCCGGCCGACCCGGCGGACGACGTGGTGCGCACCGCCAAGGGGTGAACCGTTCCTGATCAGTGAGCGGCCGCAACGCCGGGCGGCGCCCCTCCCCGTTGGGCGGGCGCCGCCCGGCACCACCGCACAGAGGCGGGACCGGCGTCCGTCAGGTCACCCGCGCCGGATCCACCAGGCACAGAACGCACTCAGGTGTCCGGCAACGCCCCCGGGCCGCGGTGCCAGGTGGTGGTGCGCCGTCCGGCGTCGCCGAGTCGGTGTCGGCCCTGGACGGGGCAGATGCGCGGGGCGGCGGGAAGATGTGCGCTGCGGCGGGCGCCCGGTGCCGTGTCGCGGGGTGTGTGGCGGGAGCGCTTCAGGCTCTCGGGTAGCGGGCGAGCCAGCCGGGGGACGAGCCGGCCGGGCCGTGCAGGGCCGGGCCCTGGGTCATCTCCATGGCGAAGTCGTCGGCGAGTTCCAGGATGGTCGGGCGGCCCTCCAGCTCGGCCAGCCAGGCCGGCGGCAGCGCGGTCTCTCCGTGCAGCGCGCCGAGCAGGCCGCCGGTCAGCGCGCCGGTGGTGGCGGACGGGCCGTCGTGGTTCACGGCCAGACACAGCCCGTGCCGGACGTCGGCAGCGACCAGCGCGCAGTACACGGCGGCGGCCACGAGCCCCTCCGCCGTACCCGCCCCGCTCAGCTCGGCCACCCGCTCCGGCCCGGGCATGCCCTGCCGCACGGCGCCCAGCGCATGCTGCAGCGCGTCCGAGACCGGCTGGTGCCCCGGCCGGGCGGCCAGCAGCCCGAAGGCCCGCTGCACAGCACCGTCGAGGCTCTCGCCCAGCGCCAGCGCGTGCACGATCACGGCGTAGGCACCCGCCGCGAGAGAGGCCGTGGGATGGCCGTGGGTCTGCGCGGCGCACTCGACGGCGAGCTGGGCGACCAGCTGCGGCTCCCAGCCCACGAGCAGCCCGAAGGGGGCCGACCGGGCGGCGGGCTCGGGCCCGGCCTCTCCGGGGTTCTTGGGCGCCTCCGGGGTTCCCATGGTCTCGTCGGCGAGCCCCAGCAGCAGGGCGCGGCTGGGGTCCCGCCGCGCGTACAGCCACTCCTCCCGCGCCAGCCACCCGTCTTCCTTGCGGCGCTCGTCGGGCCCCCAGTCGCGCTGGGTGGCGGCCCAGCGCAGATACGCCCGGTGCAGATCGGTCGGCGGATGCCAGGCGCCGGTGTCCCGCCTGACCTGGGCCCGGATCAGCCCGTCGACGGAGAACAGGGTGAGCTGGGTGAGGTGCGTGACGGCGCCGCGTCTGCCGTAGGCGGGGGCCAGGTCCACCAGGCCCTCCGCCCCGTGCGCCTCCCGGATGGCGTCGACGGCCAGCCCGTCGACCGGCGTGCCCAGCGCGTCTCCCACGGCCACACCGAGCAGGGTCCCGCGCACCCGGCTGCGGAAGTCCTGCTGCTCTGTACGGCCCCAGACGGAGCCGGCAGTCGCACCCACCTAGACCTCCCCGGGGCACCGTCCATACGTACGACAGCTCAGCACTGTAATCGAACGGGAAACGCTGGGTTCAGCGGCGGAACGGCGCGGGGGTGTGGCCGCGAGGTCCCGGTCGGCGGCCTCAGGTCTGCGGCCAGGTGATCCCCGCGGCTCGCAGCATCTCGCCGTACTTCCGGTGGCGGCGCCGGGCAATGAGCAGACCGAGCGCCCACAGACCGGCGAAGAACAGCCAGACGGCAGCACAGACCAGGAGCGCCGGCCCGGAGAACCCGGTCTGCGAGAGCGGGATCAGCAGAACCAGGGGAATGAGCAGGAGGGCGATCAGCCCGCGCCGCCGGTGGGTGCGGCTGTAGTCGACCATGATCCGGGCGTGCAACAGGTCGACGTCGCGCCGCGCCTCGGGCAGCGGACGCAGACGATGCCCGCCGGGACGCATGCCGGGCAGCGGTCCACCGTCCGGGGCGTCCGGATACCGGGCGGCGGTGCGGGCCGCCCGTTCCGCGGCGTCCGGCATGCGCCGGAAGGCGAAGTACGGGTTCGGACTCCCCTTGGGCGACAGGGGCGACAGCCCGTCGTAGCGGTAGCCGTACTGTTCGACGACGTAGGCGAAGGCGGCGAACTTCCGCCAGGAGCGCTGCAAATGGCGTGCGTCATGCCGCTCGGCACCCCGCGCACCGTCCCGCAGCAGTGCTTGGAGCTGGGTCTGCAGCAACATCTCGCCTCCTGCGTCGAGGGCGGGGCCGTTCCAGCCCGAGGCGACCTCGTGGACATGCAAGGGTGTGATGACGGCGATGGCGCAACCGTTCGTCCCACGGATGGCTTCCTATCACTCGAGCAGACGGCGTCCCCCGGGCGGGAAGCGGTCCGCAGGCGTGGAATCCAGGGGGGCATGCGGTGGGTGCGTCGAAATATCCCCATCTCGGTTTCGATCCGGCGCCGGGCGACCTGGAAACCGTTCGGCTGATGGTCTCGGCGATCGGCCGGGTGAACCGGGAGAGCGGCACGGCGCAGACCCAGGGGGGCGGTGGGGGCAGGTTGCCGGTTCGTTGGATTTGGCGTCGGGATCGGCCGGGTCATGAGCGGCCGGGATCCGGCAGGCCGGCCGTGCCGAGGGCCAGTTCAGCCCACACCGTCTTCGCGTGCGCCGGTGCCGCCACCACGCCCCAGCGGCGTGCGTACGCCGAGACGATCCGCAGCCCGCGGCCGGTCTCCGCGCCGTCCGCGACCGGCTCCGGGAGCCGTGGGACCCGGTCACCCCGGGCGTCCGTGACCTCGATGCGGAGTGTGCCGTCGGCGTGCAGCCGCAGCGCCAGCCGGAAGTCCCTGCCCTGGACGCGCCCGTGCAGCACCGCGTTCGACGCCAGCTCGGCCACCACCTGTGCGGCTGCCTCGTACGCCTCACCCCATTCATCGAGCTGGCGTTCGGCGAGCAGGCGGGCCAGTCGAGCACCTCTTCGAGTGGCGGACAGCTGGATCGCGAAGTGACGTACGGGGGTGCTGATTTCGGCGAGGGATTTCTGGCTCATGTCACCCAGCGTGGCCGTCCGTCCCTACTCTGAACAGCGACGACCCCGGTACGGAGCGTGACTGTCCGGGCGCATGGCGGGGTCGTACGGCTCGTACGTCAGGAGGGGAACGCGTGGAGGACGAGGAAGCGGCGGCCGTGCTCAGGACGGTCGGGCGGCAGATCAAGATGTGGCGCGAGGCGGCCGGGCTGAGGCAGGCGGAGTTCGGTTCGGCGATCGGGTACGGGGAGGAGATGGTGTCGTCCGTGGAGCGGGCGCGCCGGATTCCCAAGCCGGACTTCCTCGACAAGGCGGATGAGGTGCTCGGCGCCGGCGGCAAGCTCTCCGCGATGAAGGAGGACGTGGAGAAGGCGAGGTACCCGAAGAAGGTGAGGGATCTGGCGAAGCTGGAGGACGAGGCCGTCGAGCTCGGGGCCTACGACAACCACCAGATCCACGGGCTGCTCCAGACACCGGAGTACGCCCAGGCCCTGTACGCCATGAGGCGCCCGGCCTTCACCGAGGACGAGATCGAGCGGCACGTCGCCGCGCGTATGGCGCGGAAGGCCGTGTTCGATCGCCTGCCCCGACCGCTCATCACGTTTGTCCAGGAAGAGTCGACACTGCGGAGGCCGATCGGGGGCAGAATGGTGCTCCGCCAACAGCTCGAACACCTGTTGGCGGTCGCTGCGTTGCGGCACGTGTCGATCCAGGTCATGCCGACGGACCGGGAGGACCACGCGGGTATGGCAGGTCCGTTCCGGGTGCTGAAGCTACAGGAGGGCAAGACCCTGGGGCACTTCGAGGCCCAGTTGCACAACCGGGTGATCGACGATCCCCGGGACGCCCAGATCCTCGACATGCGCTATGGAATGATCCGGGCGCAGGCCCTCTCCCCCAGAGAGTCCCTGGCCTTCATTGAGAAAGTTCTAGGAGAAGAGACGTGACCACTGAACTCGACTGGTTCAAAAGCAGTTACAGCAGCAATGACGGCCCCGATTGCGTAGAGGTCGCCATATCCACTGCTCAGCCCACCGTTTTCCTCCGCGACTCCAAGAACAGGGACGGCGCCCATCTGGCGTTCACCGACGGTGCCTGGTCCGAGTTCGTGGAGTTCGCGGCGGGGCGTTGAATCTCAGTTCTGAACGAGGGGCGTTTCGGGGGTCTCGTCCGGCTCGACGGTCTCCTCGCGCTCCTTCTTCAGGGCGAGTTCCTTCGCCAGCTTCTCCGAGTACAGCCTCATTTCTGCTTCTTTGCGCTCGTCGAACACGGACGTCTCCTTTGTGAGCAGGGGTGTTGGCGGGTGGGTACTACCAGGGGGAGATGGAGAGACCGGTCAGGCGGAAACGCGCTGGAACCGGGAACCGCTGTGGTCCGGGAGCGCATGTGCCGACTGGTGACGGGATTCATCAGGGATCATCCGCCGCACCATCGCACACCTCCCAGGAAACAACTCGACCGAACCACAGACCTCTTGACTCGGATATTACCCGACGGGCCGGGATCGCGAAACGGTCCGATCACGTTCGCACACAGGTAATTCGCATGCTGTTCACCCGGCGAGAACCGGAGCCAGTACCGCGCGGTCGGTATCCGAAAGGCGCTCCAGCGCCCCGGAATTCAGTTCGCGTACGCGTTCCACATCCGCCCGGCCCGCCCCGCCATCTTTCGGGCACGCTGCCCGCGCAGTCGTCGATGTACGCCGTAAGCGTGCCCGGTTCGCGGGGGACCTGCTCGAACTCCCGCAGCAGGAAGGTCTCCCGACGCCCGCGTCGTCGTGCACATGGAACCGGGAGCGGTGGCGTTCGTCGTGCGGGGCGGTTCGAAGTTGGCTCTCATTCTGTCGCATCCGCCCCGGCCGCTGGGGAGAATGATCGGCATGGCCACCTCCACACCACGCGGCGCACTGTCGCTCGCCGCCACCCTGCTCACCGCCACCATCGCCCTCTACATGGCGCTCGTCGCCTTCGGGAACATCACCGACTTCGGAACCAACCAGCAGTTCGTCCGGCACGTGCTGGCCATGGACACCACGTTCAAGGACGAGGACCTCATGTGGCGGGCCGTCACGAGTCAGGGGCTGCAGGACGCCGCCTACGTCGGGATCATCGTCTGGGAGACCGTCGCCGCGCTGGTCCTCATATACGGGAGCTGGCTGTGGGCCAGACGCGATGACCTGCGCGCCCGGCGGATGTCGACGTACGGGCTGCTGATGGTGATGCTGCTGTTCGGGGCCGGGTTCATCGCGATCGGTGGTGAGTGGTTCTCGATGTGGCAGTCGGAGGACTGGAACGGTCTGGACGCCGCGACCCGCATCTTCCTGTTCAGCGGGGTCGTGCTGATCGTCAACCAGTTGTCGGCTCCACGGGCTCAGCCGCCCGCCTCCTGAGCGCTGCCGCTGCCGGATTCAGTGCCATGTAGATCCAGTCGAAGCCGTCACATCCCTCGGTGTCGAGATGCTGTGCCCGGCTCAGCCCGGCGCGCAGCGCCACGCGTTGAGAAGCCACGTTGGCCGGTCGAACGCGGGCGATCAGCGGGAGGTCGGGCAGGTGACTGGATGCCCAGGTGGCAACCGCGCCTGCGGCTTCACCGGCGAAGCCTCGGCCCCAGGCTGAGGTGGCGAAACGGTAGAACAGGTTCAGGACCGGCGCCCCGTGCAGTTCCATGGGCTTGATTCCGCAGAATCCGAGCTGCTGGGCGGAGCCGTGGTGCCGGACGACCCAGTACCCGTATCCGTACTGCCGCCACTGGTCGTCCCAACGCTGGTAGAGCGCCTCTGCTTCCTCGAGCCGGGCGAGCCCATCGGACGGGTTGTGGATGCAGGTCTCAAGATCACGGTGGACGGCGAAGATCGCGTCGACATCGGCTGCGGTCGGGCGTCTCAGCAACAGCCGGGCGGTCTTCAGTTCCACGACCGCTGGGCTCCGGTCACTCATGTCGAGACCTCATCACCGGTGCGGAAGATTCGGTTCAGTTGGTGACCCAGGACCGCGGTCGCCGACTCCGGGCTGCGTTGGCCGACGAGGATGCCGGTGCCGAGTCCCGCTGACATGGCAAGCAGGCCGGCCGCCTCCAACCGTGCGTCCACACCGGGCTCGAGCAGTGCCGCTTCCTGCGCCTGCAGGAGGAGTTCGGTCAGGGCGTCTTCGGCGGCATCGGGGTTCTTGATGAACGGCTGGGCTGCGAGCGCCGGGTCGTTCACGGCCAGAACCGCGTACGACGTGTAGAGGTGGTGGAAGGTGCGGCTCTCGTCGTCCGTCGGCAGCGCCGCCATCAGCAGCGCCTCGACCATGGCGCGCGGACCTGGACTGTCGCCGGCGGCCCGTACCCGGGCGGAGACGCGCTCCCCGAATCTCTCCGCCAGCAGTTCGAGCCCGAAGAACAGCAACTTTTCCTTGGTCTGGAAGTAGTACTGCACCAGCCGCAGCGATACGCCCGCCTCCGCTGCCACCTCGCGCATCCCGACGGCGTGCAGCCCGCGTCGGCCCGCGACCCGGACCAGGGCCTCGGCGATCTCGGTGCGCCGTTCTGCGTGGTCAACGCGCTTGGGCATCGGCCGGTACTCCGCTCGTCGTTCCTGCTTCGGCTCCCGTGAGCCCTTGATGATACAGCCGTACCACCTTCGTGGTACGTTCGTATCACAAAACCGAAACGCCGGAGGTGGCCATGCCCGAGACCGCTGCCCGAACTCAGGCCGATGTCGGCCGATACGTGAGCGATGCGTGGCGGGAGCGCTACTTCACGGCCTGCGATGCGGTCTACGCCCTGGGAGCGCCCCCGCTCTCGGAAGAGGACGTGGAGACGTCCTTCGGCACCACGCACGTCTACCGCTACAGCCCCGCGAACCAGGCCGCCCGCTCCCGCACCCCCGTCGTCCTGGTGCACGGGGCGGGCTCCTGCTCCGCCATGTGGTACCCGAACACCCCCGCCCTCAGCGCCGACCGCCCGGTCTACGCGATCGACACCCCGGGCGATCCCGGCCGCAGCGTGCAGCGCGAACCCATCCACCAGCCCGACCGCGCGGCGCAGTGGCTGGACGAGACGCTCGCCGGGCTCGGACTCGGCCGCGTCCACCTCGTCGGCTCCTCCTACGGTGGCTGGCTCGCCCTGAACCAGGCGCACCGCAGGCCCGGTCGCCTCGCCTCGGTCACCCTGCTCGACCCGGGCGGCCTGGAGAAAGTGGGGCTGCGCTTCTTCGTCTGGATCTTCGCCAGCCTCTTCGCGACCTTCGCGCCCAAGGCGTTCCGCCCGCGCCTTGCGGCCTGGCTCGAGCAGCCGGTCCTCGTCGTGCCGGAACTGCGCACGATGATCCGAACGGCGGTTCGCGCCTACCGCATACGCCGCCCGGCGCCGCTTCCCCTGTCCGAGGAGGAGCTGTCCACCATCCGGACTCCGCTCTATCTGGTGCTCGGCAAGCGAAGCCTCCTCGTGCACCCACAGCGGCAGGCGGAGCGCGTGCCGCGCCTGGTCCCCGGCGCCCGAGCCGAGATCATCTCCAGCACGGGCCACGGGCCGCAGATCGACCACGCGGAGGAGATCAACCGCAGGATGCTGGACTTCATGGCCTCCGTCGACTGACAACCGCCCACGCCGACGGGCCGGAAGGGGCGCACAGCAACGATCGAGAAGGCCCGGATCCCCGGGCCTCAGCCCGAGGTGCACGTCACTTGACCACGGTCACCGTCGTGCCGACCGTGCCGAACGACCACAGTGCCGTGCCGTCCGCCTTCCGCATCCTGACTCCGCCCGTCTTGGTGCCGGAGGCGGCGGGCGGCGGTGACGCCCCGTCGACCGCGTTGGAGAAGGCGACGGAGACCCCGTCCTTCGCGGCGAAGTACATGATGTGCTCGATCTGGACACCGTCCGAGCCGGTCGTGGCCGCGTTGCGCGACGACACGGTGTAGGTGCCCGGGTCGGGGCTGACCGAGCCCGGCCAGACGGTGAACGTGCGGCGGGTCCCCTCGCTCGCGTCGACCAGCCAGACCCGCTTCTCCCCGATGGCGTAGACGACGCGCCGGCCGGTGCCGGAGCCGTCCGGCACCCGCGCCGGGACCGACGCCGTGGGGGTGGGCTGCGCCGAGGCCGTGCTGCTCGGCTTGGCCGACGCCGCGGTGGGGTGCGA
Source organism: Streptomyces sp. NPDC012474 (assembly GCF_042955185.1). Classification (NCBI taxonomy): domain Bacteria; kingdom Bacillati; phylum Actinomycetota; class Actinomycetes; order Kitasatosporales; family Streptomycetaceae; genus Streptomyces; species Streptomyces sp. NPDC012474. The sequence goes on along the minus strand of NZ_JBIBEP010000006.1, from coordinate 327,749 downwards.
GCCCCGGTCCGCCTGTACGCCCAGGACCGTCACCGCGGCTATCGCTCCCACGGTCAGCCCGGTCACCCAGGCCCACGAAGGAAGTCGGGCAGGCACCGGCACGCATCTCCTCAGTCACGGGACCCCGCGTCGAAACGGGGTTCCGATCATCGTACTGCGCACCAGCGGCCCTTCGGCTCCCCTCAGGGGCCCCCGGCGGCCTTGCGGACCGGGACCGGGCCCGTGCCGGCGCCGCGGGCGGCGTAGCGCGGGGTGCGCACCGGGGCCGGGTAGGAGAGGTGCACCAGCCGCGTCTGCTCCTGGCGCATGTGCATGAGCGACTCCAGGATGTAGCCCACGAGCAGCACGAGCGCCGCGATGGTCATGATCGCGGCGGCGAGGATCGCCGTGGGGACCCGGGGCACGGTGCCCGTCTCGATGAAGTCGGCGATGACGGGGATCCCCAGCACGATCGAGACGAGGGCCAGGATTCCGGCGAGGACGGTGTGGACCAGCGAGGGCCGCTCGCGCCGCGCCAGGTCGAGGATGACCCGCAGGATGCGCCAGCCGTCCCGGTAGGTGCGCAGCTTGCTCTCGCCGCCGGCGGGCCGGACCCGGTAGTCCGTGAGGACCTCCGCGGTGGGCAGCCGCAGGTGCAGCGCGTGGATCGTCATCTCGGTCTCGGTCTCGAACTCGCGGGCGAGCGCAGGGAAGGACTTCACGAAGCGCCGGGAGAAGACCCGGTAGCCGCTGAGCATGTCGGTCACGTCGTTGCCGAACAGGGACCGCACGGCCCCGGTGAGCAGTCTGTTGCCGACCGCGTGCCCGGCCCGGTAGGCCCCGTCGTCCGTCACCCGGCGGGCGCCGACGACCTGGTCGTACGGTCCCTCGAAGAGCAGGTCCACCAGGTCGCGGGCGCGGGAGGCGTCGTAGGTGTCGTCGCCGTCGATGATGAGCAGCGCCTCGGCGTCGACGTCGGCGAAGGCGCGGCGGATGACGTTGCCCTTGCCCTTGCGGGGCTCCTGCCGGACGACCGCGCCGGCCTCCCGGGCGACCTCCACGGTGCGGTCGGTGGAGGCGTTGTCGTACACGTAGACGACGGCCTCGGGAAGGGCCGCGCGCAGGTCACGTACCACCTTGCCGACGGCCGCCTCCTCGTTGTGGCACGGCACGACACACGCGATCGTCGGTTCCACGACCACTCCTCGCTCGACTCACTACGGCACCTCAAAACGTCAGCACTCCATACATCAGCACCTCATACAGTCGGACATAGTGCGATATGAGCGCGCCTGACCGGATGGGGCACGCCGGGTCGTTACGCTCGCCGCGTGCCGGTCCTGGACTCTGTGACGCTGCGTGTGCGTGACGCCATCAAGGGCATCTGGCGCGAGGCCGCCAAGTTCGGCGTCGTCGGCGCCCTGGCCTTCGTCGTCGACAACGGCGGCTACAACCTGCTCGTCTTCGGCCTGCCCGGCGGCGCGGAGGGCGGGGTGATGCGGACGGCTCCCGTGCAGGCGTCCGTCATCGCGACGGCCGCCGCCGCGCTCTTCAGCTGGGTCGGGAACCGCTACTGGACCTATCGCGGCCGGCACCGCGAGAAGGTGACCCGCGAGCTCGTGCTGTTCCTCGTCGCCAACGGGGTCGGGCTCGCCATCACGGCGGGCACGGTCTTCGCCTCCCGGCATCTGCTCGGGCTGGACTCGGCGCTCAGCGACAACACCGCCCGCATCCTGGGCTGGACCCTCGCGACGCTGTTCCGTTTCCACGCCTACCGGCGCTACGTCTTCGTCGCACCCTGACCGGCCGCGGCCGATCGACCCGTTAGCATCCGGCATATGGGACAAACAGGATGGATGCGGCGTCAGAGCCGACCGTGGGTCTGGGTACTGGCCGCCGTCGCCGCACTCTGCTGCCTGGGCACGATCCTCGTCTTCGCCCCCGGCTACCTGAGTCCCGACAGTCTCGACCAGCTCCGTCAGGCCGAGGGGAAGAAGCCCCTGACGGACTGGCATCCGCCCGTGCTGAGCCTGGTGTGGCGGGCGCTCATCGCGGTGACCGGCTCGATCGCGGCCATGCTGGTGCTCCAGTGCCTCGTCTTCTGGGCGGCGCTGTGGGTGCTGGCCGGGTGCGTGTGGAGGCTGACCGCGAGCCGGGGCGGTTCGCTCGCCGTCCTGGGCATCGGGCTGACGCCGTTCGTGCTGACGTTCGTCGGGGTGGTGTGGAAGGACGTGCACGCGGCGTTCGCGCTGCTCGCCGCCTGCGCGGTCGCCTTCACCGGCCTGCTGCTGCGGGACAGCGCCCCCCGCCCCGCCGTCCGTTGGGGCGTGCTCTGGCTGGGTGTGCTGTTCCTCGCCTACGCGATCCTGGTGCGCAAGAACGCCGTCGTGGCCGCGATCCCCGTCTTCGTCATGCTGGTCCTCGCCCTGTGGGGCACGCCCGGACGCCGTACGTGGGTGATGTGCACGGCGGCCCTGGTGGCCGGGCTCGCCGTGCCCGCCGCCGGCATCTCCCTGTTCGCCGCGCCGCTCCAGACCAAGCAGGGCGCGCAGATCATGCTCGACGACCTCGTGCACGTGCTGAGCGTGGACGAACTCCGGTCGGCGGATGTGCCGCCCGCCCTGCGGGACCGGCTCGTGGCCTCCGCACGGGAGTGCGAGCGGGCCGGCGCCCTCTCGGACGCCTACTGGGCCTGCTACCCGCGCCCGGCCGACGGACTGCGCGGGGACTCCGGCGAGATCACGTCCCTGTGGCTGCGGGAGATGAGCGGGCATGTGCCGGGCTATCTCCAGTACCGCCTGCTGCTCTTCACGACCCTGCTGTTCGAGACCGACTACGCGTACAAGGCGGGCATCACCCGCAACGACCTGGGCATCGAGGTGGCACACCCCCGGCTGGAGGACGCGCTCGGCACGTACGTCAAGGGCATGATCGAGGACGTGCCCTGGCTGTTCCGCGGCTGGTTCTGGCTCGCGGTCGCACTCGTTCTCGCCGTCCGGCCCGGCAAGGGCGTCTTCGCGATGCCGGTCCGGGCGCTGGGCATCAGCTCGGCGGCCTACATCCTCGGCTATCTGCCGATCATGCCCGCGACGGACTACCGGTACGTCTACTGGCCGGCGATCGCCTGCGCCCTGGGACTGCTGCTCCTCTGGCTGGGCCGGGGCACGCCTCCCCCACCGCTGAAGAGCCCCGGCGCCGCGGCCGACCGCACCCTGAGGGCGCAGCAGCCGGCGGACGCCGGGGGCCAGTAGCGCGTCAGTCCAGCACCGGCAACAGCTCCGGCAGATGCCCGTCCGACGCGGCCGCCGCCCGCTGCCGCTCCTCGGCGACCTCCCCGTACAGCGTGTTCCGGGCCCTGGCCGGACGGCCCGCGGCCTCCGCCACCGCGATGAGGTCCTGCACCGACTTGTACGACCCGTACGACGAGCCCGCCATGCGGGAGATGGTCTCCTCCATGAGGGTCCCGCCGACGTCGTTCGCGCCCGAGCGGAGCATCTCGGCCGCACCCTCCGTGCCCAGCTTCACCCAGCTGGTCTGGATGTTGGGGATGTACGGGTGCAGCAGCAGCCGGGCCATGGCCGTGACCGCCCGGTTGTCGCGCATGGTCGGCCCCGGGCGGGCGATCCCCGCCAGGTAGACCGGCGCGTTGGTGTGCACGAACGGCAGGGTCACGAACTCGGTGAAGCCGCCCGTGCGCTGCTGGATGCCCGCGAGGGTGCGCAGGTGCCCGAGCCAGTGCCGGGGCTGGTCGACGTGGCCGTACATCATCGTCGAGGACGAGCGGATGCCCAGCTCGTGGGCGGTCGTCACGACGTCGATCCAGTCGGCCGCGGGCAGCTTGCCCTTGGTGAGGATCCAGCGGACCTCGTCGTCGAGGATCTCGGCGGCCGTCCCGGGGATGGTGTCCAGGCCCGCCTCCTTGGCGGCCGTCAGCCACTCGCGCACGGACATGCCGGTGCGGGTCGCGCCGTTGACGACCTCCATCGGCGAGAAGGCGTGCACGTGCATGCCGGGGACGCGTTCCTTCACCGCCCGCGCGATGTCGAAGTACGCCGTGCCGGGCAGGTCCGGGTGGATGCCGCCCTGCATGCAGACCTCCACCGCGCCGACGTCCCAGGCCTGCTGGGCCCGGTCGGCGACCTGGTCCAGGGACAGGGTGTAGGCGTCGGCGTCCGTGCGGCGCTGGGCGAAGGCGCAGAAGCGGCAGCCCGTGTAGCAGACGTTGGTGAAGTTGATGTTGCGGGTGACGATGTAGGTGACGTCGTCACCGACGGCCGACTTCCGTACGTCGTCGGCGACCTGCGCGAGGGCGTCCAGCGCCGGGCCGTCCGCGTGCAGCAGGGCCAGCGCCTCGTCGTCGGTGAGTTTCGTCGGGTCGTCGGCCGCCGTGCGCAGGGCCTGCCGTACGTCGGTGTCGATGCGCTCCGGTGCCATGCCCGGGGCGGCTGCCTCGCGCAGGGCGTCCCAGTCGCCGTACACCTCGTCGAAGTCGTCCCGGCGGTCCGACGTACGGCCCTCGGAGTCGATCGCGGAGTGCAGGTCGGTGCGGCCGGACGCCGTGAAGACCTCCTCCGGCTCCTGCCACGGCAGCCCCTCCGGCAGGGCGTCGGGGCGGGCGAGGCCGCTCTCCGGGTCGGCCAGCGCGGCCACGTGCGGGCGCAGCCGCGGGTCCAGCCAGGGCTCGCCGCGCCGCACGAACTCCGGGTAGACGCAGAGGCGCTCGCGCAGCTCGAACCCGGCGGCCCGGGACTTCTCGGCGAGCTGCTCGATCTGCGGCCAGGGGCGCTCGGGGTTGACGTGGTCGATGGTGAGCGGGGAGACCCCGCCCCAGTCGTCGATGCCGGCGCCGATCAGCCGCTCGTACTCGTCGTCGACGAGGTTGGGCGGGGCCTGGATGCAGCCGCCCGGGCCCATGAGGAGCCGGGCGACGGCGACCGTGGCGACCAGTTCGTCGAGTTCCGCGTCGGGCATGCCGCGCATCGCGGTGTCCGGCTTGGCGCGGAAGTTCTGGATGATCAGTTCCTGGACGCCGTGGTAGGCGCGGGAGACCTTCCGCAGCGCGAACAGCGACTCGGCGCGCTCCTCGTAGGTCTCACCGATGCCTATGAGGATCCCGGAGGTGAAGGGGACGGAGGACCGCCCCGCGTCCTCCAGGACCCGCAGACGGACGGCCGGTTCCTTGTCGGGAGAGCCGTGATGGGGGCCGCCCGGCTCCGACCAGAGGCGCCTCGCGGTGGTCTCCAGCATCATGCCCATCGACGGGGCCACCGGCTTCAGGCGCTGGAAGTCCGTCCAGCTCATGACGCCCGGGTTCAGGTGCGGGAGCAGGCCCGTCTCCTCCAGGATGCGGATGGAGATGGCACGGACGTAGGCGATGGTGTCGTCGTAGCCGTGCGCGTCGAGCCACTCGCGCGCTTCCGGCCAGCGGTCCTCCGGCTTGTCGCCGAGGGTGATGAGGGCTTCCTTGCAGCCGAGGGCCGCGCCCTTGCGGGCGATGTCCAGCACCTCGTCGGGCGACATGAACATCCCGTGCCCGTCGCGGCGCAGCTTGCCGGGGACGGTGACGAAGGTGCAGTAGTGGCACTTGTCCCGGCACAGCCGGGTCAGCGGGACGAAGACGGACTTGGAGTACGTGATGACGCCGGGCCGCCCGGCCGCCGCCAGGCCCGCGTCCCGCACCCGGGCGGCCGAGGCCGACAGGTCCTCCAGCCGCTCGCCCCGGGCCTGGAGCAGCACCGCCGCCTCGGTGACGTCGAGTGAGACACCGTCCCGGGCCCGTTTCAGGGCGCGACGCATGGAGTTGTCGGTGGGGCCGGTTCCGGAGGTCGCGGAGGTCGTCATCCTTCGAGCATACGAGTGCGCTGATCAGGCTCGAGGAAGCCCCGCTAGTGGAAGGCCAGCCATCCGATGCCCAGGGCCGAGATGAGGCCGGCGGCGGCCACGGCGGCCGGCCGGTGGCGGTGCAGGGCGAACCAGACCAGCGCGGCGGTCACCAGCACGGCCGTCGTGCCGATCGCGGCACGCAACAGTCCCTGGCTGTAGCCGAACTCGGTGAAGTGACGTACGAGCCAGTAGAACCAGGCAAGCCTCATGACGCGCTATCCCCCCGTGCCCCGTGTGGTGAACTGATCAGTAGTTTAGTAGGGGTGGATCAACCGGGCTGCCTGGCAAAGGAGTTGTCAGAGGTGGGCGGCGAGGCCGTCGAGCGTCTTCAACACCTCCGCCTCCCCCGCCGGAGGCAGCTGCGCCACGACCTCCTCGATGCCGAGGTCGGCGTAGTGGGCGAGTTTGCCCGGGGTGGGGTAGACGGCGTAGGGGACGACCTGGAGGGCGTGCGGGTCGCGGCCGGCGTCGGCCCAGGCGGCGCGCAGGACCGGCAGCGCCTCGCCGAGGCCCCGGCCGCCGATCGGCAGCCAGCCGTCGGCGTACTCGCTGATGTGGGAGAACAGCTTGGGCCCGGCGGCCCCGCCGACGAGCGTGCGCGGGCCGGTGACCGGACCGCGCGGCTTCCGCACGGGCTTCGGATACGCGTGACTGGCCCGGACGCCGCCGAACTCCCCCTCGTAGGCCACGGGTTCCTCCGACCACAGGGCCCGCATCAGCGCCATCCGGTCCCGGACCAGCTCACGCCGGGTGTCCCACCGCACCCCGTGGTCGGCGGCCTCCTCGACGTTCCAGCCGAAGCCGAGCCCCAGCGTGAACCGGCCACCGGAGAGGTGGTCGAGGGTCGCGACCTGCTTGGCCAGGCCGATCGGGTCGTGCTGGGCGACGAGCGTGATGCCCGTGCCGAGCCCGAGCCGCCCGGTGACGGCGGCGGCCTGGCCGAGGGCCACGAACGGGTCGAGCGTGCGGCCGTACTCGGGCGGCAGCTCACCGCCCGCCGGGTACGGCGTGGTCCGCTCCACGGGGATGTGGGTGTGCTCGGGCAGATACAGCCCGGCGAATCCGCGGTCCTCCAGCTCCCGGGCCAGCCGGGTCGGAGTGATCGTCTCGTCGGTGAGGAAGATCGTCACGGCGATGCGCATGAACCATCCCTACCCGAGGGCGGCTCGACTGTCGATACCGACCGGTCGGCTTCCTTGAGCTCTCATGCCGGGAGCGGCGGCCGCGCTTACCTTGAGAAGCGTGAGCTTCGCTTCAGCGGCCGACGGGGACCAGGAGAGCAGGACCGTGCGCGGCACGCTGCCGCCCGGGTCCCCCGACTTCGTGTACGTGCCCGTCGAGGTCCCGGCCGGTGTCCGGGAGCTCAAGGTCGCCTACACCTACGACCGGCCGTCCGTCCCGGCCGGCACCCTGGGCAACGCCCTCGACATCGGCGTCTTCGACGACCGCGGCACCGAGCTCGGCGGCCGGGGCTTTCGCGGCTGGTCGGGCGGGGCGCGCACCGAGTTCTTCCTCAGCGCGGACGACGCGACGCCCGGCTATCTTCCCGGCCCGGTGCGCGAGGGCACCTGGCACATCGCGCTCGGCCCGTACACGGTCGCCCCGCAGGGCCTGTCGTACGAGATCACGATCACGCTGACGTACGGGGAGCCGGGCGCGGCCGTGGAGCCGGTGTATCCGCCGGAGCGGGCCAGGGGGCGGGGGCGTGCCTGGTACCGGGGCGACTGCCATCTGCACTCCTGGCATTCCGACGGCCGCCGCACCCCCGCCGAGATCGGGGAACTGGCGCGGGCGGCGGGCCTGGACTTCATCAACTCCTCCGAGCACAACACGCACGCGGCGCACGCGCACTGGGCCGACGTGGCCGGGGACGACCTGCTGGTCATGCTGGGCGAGGAGGTCACGACCAGGAACGGTCACGTGGTGGCGCTCGGAACCGACCCGGGCACCTTCGTCGACTGGCGCTACCGGGCCCGCGACAACCGCTTCGGCCGGTTCGCCCGGCAGATCCGCCGCGCCGGCGGCCTGGTCGTCCCGGCCCACCCGCACGCCACCTGCATCGGCTGCAACTGGAAGTTCGGCTTCGGCGAGGCGGACGCGATCGAGGTGTGGAACGGCCCCTACACGCCCGACGACGAAGTGGCGCTGGCCGACTGGGACAGCATGCTCGTGGCGTCCGTACGGGACGGGCGCGACTGGATCCCGGCCATGGGCAGCAGCGACGCGCACCGCTCACCGGACGCGGTGGGCAGTCCCCAGACGGTCGTCCTCGCCGACGACCTGACCCGGGAGGCCGTCCAGGAGGGCATCCGGGCGGGGCGCTCCTACGTCGCCGAGTCCGCGAGGGTCGCGTTGTCGCTGCGGGCGTCCGGCGGACGCGGCGAGCACGCGGGCATCGGCGAGCGGCTCGGCGTCGGCCGCGACACCCCGGTCACCGTCCGCCTGGAGGTCACCGGCGCCCCACGCTGCACGGTCCGCCTCGTCACCGACCAGGGCGTCGTCCACACCACCGCCCCGCTGCCGGTCTCCGGCTCGGGCGTGGTCGAGTGGCGGACGACACCGTCGTACGCGGCGTACGTACGGGCCGAACTGCGGCACGAGGCGGCAGCGGGGCCGGTGCCGGGGCCGCTGGCGGCGTTCACCAATCCGGTCTTCCTGGGGCACGGCTAGGCGGTGTCCGCCAGGTCGGCCATGACCGCCGCGTGATCCGAGGGCCACACCCCGTCGACCGGGCCGTCGCACGCACGCCGTACGGCCCGGACGTGGCCGAGTCCGCCGGGGCCGGGTGGGCCCACGCGGATGTAGTCGATGCGCACGCCGGGCCCCCGGGTGCGTGCCACGTACGGGTTGGCCGGGTCCCAGGTCACGGAGGGGGCGGCCGGGTCGGCGTACTCCCAGGCGTCGAGGAGGACTTGGCCGGGCACGGCCGGGGTGGTCCTGTAGCCGCCGAGGAGGCGGACCTCGTCGGAGTCGGGCCAGGCGTTGAGGTCGCCGGTGACGACGGGCGGGAAGGGGGTGTCGCCGCGGTGCCGGGCGACGAAACCGGCGAGCGCCGCGGCCTGGCCGCAGCGGACCGCCGAAGCGGCCGGGGCGGAGGTGAAGTGGGCGGTGAAGAACGGCACTTCGTGGCCGGGGGCGGCCAGGCGGGCGTAGAGGGCGAGGCGGCCGTCGTCCGTGTCGGCGGGGGCGGGCAGCGGCAGCACGTCCTGGTCGACGACCGGCCATCTGCTGAGCACGGCGTTGCCTATGCCGACCGTCGGGTCCCCGATCCGCCGCTGCCAGCGCTCCGGGGCGGGCGAGGCGCCGTAGGCACAGTGCAGGCCCAGCTCACCGGCGAGCCACTCGGCGAGGTTCTCGCCGCCGGCCGCCCACACCTCCTGCAGTCCGACGACGTCGGGCCGCAGTTCCCGCAGGGCCGTGAGGATCGCCTTCTGCCGCGTCTGCCACGGCCCGAAGCGCCACCACAGGTTCCAGGTCACGATCCGCATCCGCAGCCACCCGCTCTCCTCGTTGCCGCGTGGGGGATCATTGAAGCAGGACCCCTTGCAGAAACCGTGAGCGCTTCGTGCGAAGGAGACCCGCAGACGATGTCCCGCCGCACCGACCTGAGGTTCCGGGCGACCACGGCCTTCCAACGCCGCCTCAACCCGCTCCTGCGCCGCCTTCCCCTCCAGACGGTCCTGGAGACGACGGGCCGCGTCTCGGGGCTGCCCCGCCGGACACCGGTGGGCGGGCGCCGCGTCGGCGGCTCCTTCTGGCTGGTGTCGGAGTTCGGCGAACGGTCGCAGTACGTGCGCAACATCATGGCCGATCCGCGGGTGCGGGTGCGGATCCGGGGGCGGTGGCTCACGGGCACGGCCCATCTCGTGCCGGACGACGACCCCGTGGCGCGGCTGCGGCTGCTGCCCCGGATCAACAGCCTGGGGGTGCGGGCGCTCGGGACGAACCTGCTGACCGTACGGGTGGACCTGGACGCCTGAGGGGTGCTTTCACCATGAGCGTCCGATCAGACCACGCGACCCGGACGGGCATGGTGAAAGGACGCCCGCGGGGCGTCAGCCCGGCCAGACGATCGCCTGCACCTCGCTGTAGGCGTGCAACGCGTACGAGCCGACGTCCCGGCCGACGCCGCTCCTCTTGAAGCCGCCGAAGGGCGCCTCCATGTTGCGGCCGACGGTGTTCACGCCCACCCCGCCGGCCCGCAGCCGCCGCGCCACCCGGAAGGCCCGGGCCACGTCGCCCGACCAGACGTAGTCGATGAGCCCGTAGTCGGTGTCGTTGGCGAGCGCGATGCCCTCCTCCTCGTCGTCGAAGGGGACGACGGTCACCACCGGCCCGAAGATCTCCTCACGGACCACCCGCATGTCGTTGCCGCAGCCGGCCAGGAGGGTGGGGGCGACGTAGAAGCCGCCGGGCGGGTCGGGGCGTTCGCCGCCCGTCACCACCACCGCGCCCTCCTTGCGGCCCAGTTCGATGTACGACTCCACCCGGTCCCGGTGTGCGGCCGAGATCACCGGCCCGACCACGGTGTCCGGCTCGCGCGGGTCGCCGACTTTCAACCGGCGTGCGTATGCGGCCAGTTGTTCCACCAGCCGGTCGTGGATGCCGCGCTGCGCCAGCACCCGTGTCGGTGCCGTGCAGATCTGGCCGCTGTAGAAGGAGAAGGTGGTGCCGATCCCGGCGACGGCCGAGCCGAGGTCGGCGTCGTCGAAGACGAGCGCCGCGCCCTTTCCGCCCAGCTCCATCAACTGCCGTTTCATGTCGCGCCCGCACACCTCGGCGATGCGCTGCCCGACCGCCGTGGAGCCGGTGAAGCTGACCATGTCGACGTCCGGTGACGCCACGGCCGCCTCGCCGATCCCGGTCGACCGGCCGGACACGACGTTCACCACGCCCGGCGGGACGCCCGCGTCCTCCAGCGCCCGAGCCATCCGGTAGACCGACAGCGGGTCCTGCGGGGCCGGTTTCACCACCACCGTGTTGCCCATGGCCAGGGCGGGCGCGACCTTGCCGGCCGGGTTGGCCCAGGGGTTGTTGTACGAGGTGACACAGGTGACGACCCCGACGGGCTGCCGGACGGCCAGGGCACCCATCACACCCGCCTTCCCCATCGGCCCGGCCTCGTTGATCTGGGGCGGGATCGCCCACTCGGCGGGCTCCACCCGGGCGTAGCGCCGGAAGCGGGCGGCGGCGACGCCGACCTGCAGGGCGCGTGCGGTGCCGAGGGTCGCCCCGGTCTCCGCCCGGGCCAGTGACGCGTACTCCGTCAGCCGTCCGGCGATGATCCCCGCGGCCCGGCCGAGGACCGCGGCCCGCTCCTCCGGTGGGGTGCGCGACCACGGCCCGAAGGCCTCGCGGGCCGCGGCACAGGCCGCGAGCACCTGGTCCCGTGAGGCCTCCGGCGCCCAGCCGACGGTCTCCTCGCTCGCCGGGTCGATCACCTCGTAGTGCCCGCCGTCCGGCTCCGTCCAGGAGCCGCCGACGAACAGCGGCTGCCGTGCCGTCACCTCGTGCTCACCGTCTCCGTGTCCCGCCCCGAGCGGAGTACCCGGCCCGGTACGGCCCCGGTCACCACGTCGTCCCGGATCGCCTCGACCCCGTTGACCCACACGGCCCGCACGCCCAGTGCCCGGGAGTCCAGGCGCGGGCTGTCGCCCGGCAGGTCGTGCACCAGGGTGGCCGGGCCCGCGTCGATCCGCTCCGGGTCGAGCAGGACCAGATCGGCGTGCCAGCCCTCCTGGATCCGCCCCCGCTCGCGCAGCCCGAAGAGCCGGGCCGGGTCGTCGGTCAGCATCCGCACGGCCTGCTCCAGACCGAGCAGCTTCCGGCCCCGCAGGCAGTCCCCGAGGAACCGGGTGGTGTACGGCGCCCCGCACATCCGGTCCAGATGGGCGCCCGCGTCGGACCCGCCGAGCAGCACGTCCTCGTGCTGCCAGGTCTGAGCCCGCAGCGCCCAGGACGCCGGGTCGTTGTCGGGCGGCATCGGCCACAGCACCGTGCGCAGCCCGTCGTTGGCGCAGATCTCCACCAGGCACGCGAAGGGCTCCTGCCCGCGCTCCTCGGCGATGTCCTTCACCACGCGCCCGGTGAGCCCGGCGTTCGCCTCGCTGTAGGTGTCGCCGATGACGTACCGCCCGAAGCTCGCGAGCCGCCGGAAGACGCCCGCCTCCCTGGACCGGGCTCGCCGCAGCAGTTCGGCCCGTACGTCCGGATCCCGCAGCTTCTCGATCCGCTCGGGCACGGGCAGCGCGAGGACCGGCCCCCAGCCGGGGATGAGGTTCAGCGCGCAGAACGTGCCCAGCGACATGTTCATGGGGGTGAGGATCGGCATGGTGAGGGCCACGACCCTGCCGCCGGCCTTCCTCGCCTGTTCGCTCGCGAGCAGCTGCCGGGGCACGCGCTCGGGAACGGCCGCGTCGATCGTCAGCACGTTCCAGTTCAGCGGCCGCCCGGCCACCGCGCTCATCTCCACGAACAGGTCGATCTCCGCGTCGCTGAACTGGTCGAGGCAGCCCGCGACGATCGCCTCGATCTGCGTGCCCTCGCACTCCCCGACGGCCCGCGACAGGGCCAGCAGTTCGGCGGGCTGGGCGTGCCGGGAGGCGACGGGCTGCCCGTCGCCGTCGGAGTGGCTGGTCGACTGGGTGGTGGACAGCCCCCAGGCCCCGGCGTCCATGGACTCCCGCAGCAACCGCACCATCGCGGCGAGCTGCTCCTGACTCGGCTGCCCGCCCACGGCCTCCGGGCCCATCACGTACCGCCGCAGCGCACAGTGTCCCACCATGAACCCGGCGTTGACGGCGATCCGCCCCTCCAGGGCGTCCAGGTACTCCCCGAAGGAGTGCCAGCTCCAGGGCGCCCCCTCCTCCAGCGCCACCAGTGCCATGCCCTCGACGCGGGACATCATCCGCCGCGTGTAGTCGGCGTCCCCGGGGCGGTCGGGGTGCAGGGGCGCGAGGGTGAACCCGCAGTTCCCGCCGGCGACGGTGGTGACGCCGTGGTTGAGCGAGGGCGTGGCGTACGGATCCCAGAAGAGCTGGGCGTCGTAGTGGGTGTGGGGGTCGACGAAGCCGGGGGTGAGGACGAGGCCGTGGGCGTCCTCGGCCGACCGTGCCTCCTCGGTGACCGTCCCGACGACGGCGATCCGGCCGTCCTTGATGCCGACGTCGGCGGTGAAGCCGGGCTCACCGGTCCCGTCGACGACTGTCGCGCCTGTGATGACGTGATCGAGCATGACCATTCAACTCCTCGGGCCGCATGTCCCTGAGGGGCGCGGGGAACCGCACGGCCGGCCCCCCGCGAACCCGCTCCCGCCGACGCACGCTCAGCCGATCCCCCGGAACCGCGAAGTCCGGTGCACCGGATCCGTGTCGATCCTGGGAATCACGTGCTCCCCGACCAGCCGGATCGTCTGCAGCGTCTCCTCCTTCGGCACGCCCACCGGCAGCCCGAAGCTCAGCTGGTCCGCCCCGGCCTGCTCCCACCGCTTGCACTGCCGCAGCACCTCGTCCGGGTCCCCGCAGATCAGCAGTTCCTCCTCGATGAGGACCTCGACCAGCTCCTCGGTGTACTCCGGCAGCGTCTCCGGCCAGACCGGGAACCCCTCGGGCCGGGGGAACGTGTCGTGGTACCGGAACACCAGGGAGGGCAGGTAGTGCAGTCCCCCGCTCGCGGCGATCCGCACCGCCTCCTCATGGGTCGGCGCACAGATCGCCGTGGTCGTCACCATCACGTTGTCGTTGACGAACGCGCCGACCGGCTCCGCGTCCACGATCGCCGTCTTGTACTGCTCCAGCACCCACTCCATGTCGGAGACCTTCTGCACGCTGAAGCCGAGCACGCCGAGCCCCTTCTTCGCGGCCATGGCGTACGACGGCGGCGACCCGGCCGCGTACCACATGGCCGGGTGCGACGGCCCGTACGGCTTCGGCAGGACCTTCCTCGGCGGCAGTGACCAGTGCTTGCCCTGGAAGCCCTGGTACTCGTCCTGGAGCCACATCCTGGGAAACTCGGCGATGGTCTCTTCCCACAGCTCCTTGGTGTGGTTCATGTCGGTGACGCCCGGCATGAACCCGAGGATCTCGTGGGACCCGGCGCCGCGCCCGCTGCCGAACTCGAAGCGGTTGCCGCTGAGATGGTCGAGCATGGCGACCTTCTCGGCGACCTTCACCGGGTGGTTGACCGGGGCGAGGGGGTTGAAGATCCCGGAGCCGAGGTGGATCCGCTCGGTCGCGTGCGCCAGGTACCCGAGGAAGACGTCGTTGGCGGACAGGTGCGAGTACTCGTCCAGGAAGTGGTGCTCGGAGGCCCAGGCGTACTTGAAGCCGGACTTGTCGGCCTGGATGACGTACTCGGTCTCCTCCATCAGCGCCTTGTGCTCGGCGAGCGGGTCGGTCTCGGCCCGTTTGCCGACGTATCCCTGAACGAAGATGCCGAATTCCAAGGAGGTTCACCGCCCCACGGTCAGTTCTGACGGTACGTCAGATTTATGGGTCCGACTGTTCCACCGGCCTCCGGGAGCGTCAATACCTGATGGAACGTCAGATGATGCTCACCCCCGCCAGCCACCCGCCGTCGATCACGAACGGCTGCCCCGTGATGTACGAGGAGTCCTCCGAGGTCAGGAACAGTGCGAGCCCGGCCACCTCCTCGGGCCGTCCGGCCCTGCCCAGCGGCACCAGCTTGCGGTACAGCCGGTCGAGGCCCTTCGCCGTCTCCTCCTGGTCCGTGTCCGGGTCCAGCCGGGCCGGGTTGGACATCGCCGTGTCGATGGCCCCCGGGCAGACGGCGTTGACGCGTATCCCGCGCCCGGCCAGTTCCAGGGCGGCGACCCGGGTCAGGCCGACCACCGCGTGCTTGCTCGCCGCGTAGGCACCCACCGCGGCCATTCCGGTCAGGCCCGTGTAGGAGGCGGTGTTGACGATCGTGCCCCCGTCGGCCAACTCCGGGGCGACCGTCTTCATACCGAGGAAGCAGCCCACCTGGTTGACCTGCACGACCTGCATGAACTCGTCGAGGGGCGTGTCGAGGAGGGAGTTGAAGCGCAGGATGCCGGCGTTGTTGACGAGCCCGTCGACGTGGCCGTACGCGTCCTTGGTGGCGGTGACGGCGGCCTGCCAGTCGTCCTCCCGCCCCACGTCCAGATGGACGTACCGCGCGCCGATCTCCTTGGCGAGGGCCTCGCCCTGGTCGTCGAGCACGTCCGCGAGGACGACCCGGGCCCCCTCGGCCGCGAACAGCCTGGCCTCCTGTTCGCCCTGGCCGCGTGCGGCGCCGGTGACGATGACGACCCGTCCGTCGAGCTTGCCCATGGGATCTCCTCACAGCTCGGGGGCGACCTCGGCGCCGAACGCCGCGATCTGGTCGGTGAGTTCGCCGCGGCTCCGGCTGCGGAACCGCACCTGGATCTGGTGCACGCCCATCGCCCGGTACGCCCGCAGCGACTCGGCGATCTCCTGCGGCCCGCCGCTGAGGGTGCGGCGCCCCACGTCCCACCGGGGCGTCCCGACGTACAGCGGCTCGGCGATGGCTCCCACGGTGAACGGGCCCCGCGCACCGGCCTGTTCGCGCAGCTCCCGGATGCGCGAGATCTGCGCGGGCAGCCGGTCCCTCGGGTCCCCCTGGGGCAGCCACCCGTCGCCCTTGAGCGCGGCCCGGCGTACGGCGGCGGGTGAACTGCCACCGACCCAGACGGGAACCCGGTCCTGCGCGGGCCGGGGCCGCTGCCCGAGCCCCTCGAAGGCGTACAGCTTGCCGTGATGCTCGGGGAACTCCTCCGGCCCGAGGGCGGCGCGCAGGGCGTCCAGGCACTCGTCCAGCACGGCCCCGCGCCCGCGGAAGTCCACGCCCAGGGCGTCGAACTCCTCCCGCACGTGCCCGGCGCCGACCCCGAGGATCAGGCGACCGCTCGAAAGGTGGTCGAGGGTGGCGTACTGCTTGGCGGTGAGCAGGGGGTGCCGCAGCCCGACGACCGCGACGTGACTGAGCAGCCGGACGCGTCGGGTGGCGGCGGCGAGGAAGGCGAGGGTGGCGACGGGGTCGTACCAGACGGTGCTCATCGCGGCGGCGAGCCGGCGGGGGATGCCGACGTGGTCGCAGCTCGCGAGGTAGTCGAAGCCGGCCCGGTCGGCGGCGCGGGCGATCTCCAGCAGGTCCTCCGGTCCGGCCTCCGCCTCCCACCCCTCGGCGTAGAGGGTGCTCTGCGACTGGACGGGGAGCTGCATCCCGTACCGCAGGCTCACCGCGCACCCCCGCCGCCGCCCGGCCACAGGCCCTCGGCGGTCAGCCCGAGCAGTTCGATGGCGTTGCCGCGCACGATCCGCTCCACCACCTCCGCGTCCAGATGCCCCATCTGCGCCTCGCCGACCTCGCGGGACTTGGGCCAGGTGGAGTCGGAGTGCGGGTAGTCGGTCTCGTAGAGGACGTTGCCGACGCCGATGGAGTCGAGGTTGCGCAGCCCGAAGGCGTCGTCGAAGAAGCAGCCGTGGACGTGCTCGGCGAACAGCTCGGACGGCGGCCGGTGCACCTTGTCGGCGACTCCGCCCCAGCCGCGGTTCTCCTCCCACACCACGTCGGCCCGCTCCAGGATGTAGGGGATCCAGCCGATCTGCCCCTCGGCATACATCACCCTGAGATTCGGGAACTGCTCGAACTTGCCGCTCATCAGCCAGTCGACCATGGAGAAGCAGCAGTTGGCGTAGGTGATGGTGGAGCCGACGGCGGGCGGGGCGTCCGCGGAGGTGGACGGCATGCGACTGCTGGAGCCGATGTGCATGGCGACGACGGTGCCGGTCTCGTCGCACGCTTCGAGGAAGGGGTCCCAGCCGTCGGTGTGGATGGAGGGCAGCCCGAGGAACGGCGGAATCTCGGAGAAGGCGACGGCGCGGACCCCGCGGGCGGCGTTGCGCCGGACCTCCGCCGCCGCCAGCCCGGCGTCCCACAGGGGGACGATGGGCAGGGGTATGAGCCGCCCGTGCGCGTCCGGGCCGCACCACTCCTCCACCATCCAGTCGTTGTAGGCGCGGACGCAGAGCAGGCCCAGGTCGTGGTCCTTCGCCTCGGTGAAGGTCTGGCCGCAGAAGCGCGGGAACGTCGGGAAACAGAGGGCGGACTGGACGTGGTTGACGTCCATGTCGGCGAGCCGGGCCGGGACGTCGTAGGAACCGGGGCGCATCTGCTCGTAGGTGATGACCTCCAGGCGGATCTCGTCCCTGTCGTACCCGACGGCGGTGTCGAGGCGGGTCAGGGGCCGCCGCAGATCCTCGTAGACCCACCAGTCCCCGACGGGACCGTCGTCCCCGGGCTGCCCCATGACCGGCTTGAAGCGCCCGCCGAGGAAGGTCATTTCCTTCACGGGGGCCCGGACGATCCGCGGCCCGGCCTCCCGGTACTTCCCCGGAAGCCGGTCCTGCCAGACGCTCGCGGGCTCCACGGTGTGGTCGTCCACGGAGATGATCAGCGGAAACGTGCTGTCGTGGGTGTCCATGGCGCTCACGGTAGCGCTGAACTGACGGGGCGTCAGCTACGTGGGCGAGGGCCGCTTCCGGACGGGATGGCGTGATCCACTCGGTCTGGCCGAGTGTGTGCGGAGAGAGTGTGCAGACCTCGTGGACTCCAGTGTGCCGCCCTGTGATCGGCGTCTCCCACGGCTGACGTATCCGCCGTGAACAAGGCAAACTGGCGTGGTTGCTCAGGATGTCTAGGGGGACTGCATGGACGGTGTGCCGAACGGTGTACCGCGCGTACCGGAGCAGCGGCGTTTCGACTCCACTCCGTCACCGCCGGAGTCGCCGTCATTGCCGGAGTCGGCGGTGACGGCTGAGCCGGAGGGCTCGGCTGAGCCGGCGGTGTCCGCCGAGTCGCAGGGGACGACTGAGCCGGAGGGGTCGGCCGAGTCCGCGACCCTGCGCTTCAGTGTGCTCGGCCCCGTGCGCGCCTGGCGCGGTGAGGAGCCGGTCGCCACCGGATCCCCGCAGCAACGCGCCCTGCTCGCCGCTCTGCTGCTGCGCGAGGGCCGGACGGCCACGGCGGCGGAACTGATCGACGCCCTGTGGGGCGACGAATCGCCCTCGCAGGCGCTGGCGGCGGTACGGACGTACGCCTCCCGGCTGCGCAAGGTGCTGGACCAGGGCGGCGAGGCACGCCGGCCGGGCGGCACCGCCGTCCTGGTCAGCGAGTCCGGCGGCTACGCGGTCCGCGGTCTCGCCGAGGGCGCCCTGGACCTCACCGTCGCCCAGGACCTGGCGACCGAGGCGGAGAAGGCCCGCTCCGCCGGCGACCTCTGCCACGCCCGCGACACCCTGCGCCGCGCCCTCGCCCTGTGGGACGGGGAGGCCCTGGCGGGAGTCCCCGGCCCGTACGCGGAGGCCCAGCGGGTGCGGCTGGAGGAGTGGCGGCTGCAACTCCTCGAATCCCGCCTGGACATGGACCTGGAGCAGGGCTGCCACGCCGAGGCCGTCTCCGAGCTCACGGCCCTCACCGCGGCCCATCCGCTGCGCGAGCGGCTGCGCGAGCTCCTGATGCTGGCGCTCTACCGCAGCGGACGCCAGGCCGAGGCGCTGGCCGTGTACGCCGACACCCGCCGTCTGCTCGCCGACGAACTCGGCGTCGACCCGCGCCCCGGCCTGAGCGAGTTGCAGCAGCGGATCCTCCAGGCGGACCCGGGTCTGGCGGAACCCTCCTCCCCGGCCCCCGAGCCGACCGCCGTTCCGGTTCGCCCGGCACAACTGCCCGCGACCGTGCCGGACTTCACCGGCCGTAGCGCCTTCGTCCGCGAACTCGGCGACATCCTCACCTCCGCCGAGGGCCGGGTCATGGCGGTCTCGGCCCTGGCCGGCATCGGCGGCGTCGGCAAGACGACCCTCGCGGTGCACGTGGCCCATCAGGCGCGCACGGCGTTCCCGGACGGGCAGCTGTACGTCGACCTGCAGGGCGCGGGCGCCCGGGCGGCGGAGCCGGAGACGGTCCTGGGCTCCTTCCTGCGCGCCCTCGGCACGGCCGACTCGGCTATCCCCGACTCCCTGGAGGAGCGCGCGGCCCTCTACCGCTCGGTCCTGGCCGGCCGGCGGGTGCTGGTCCTGCTCGACAACGCCCGGGACGCCGCCCAGGTGCGCCCCCTGCTGCCCGGTACGGACGGCTGCGCCGCGCTGGTCACCTCACGGGTGCGGATGGTGGACCTGGCGGGCGCGCACCTGATCGACCTGGACGTGATGTCCCCGGACGAGGCGCTGGCGCTGTTCACGAAGATCGTGGGCGAGGAGCGGGTGGCGTCCGAGCGGAAGGCCGCCCTGGACGTGGTGGCGGCCTGCGGCTTCCTCCCGTTGGCCATCCGCATCGCGGCCTCCCGCCTGGCGGCCCGCCGCACCTGGACGGTGTCGGTCCTCGCGGCGAAGCTCGCCGACGAGCGCCGCCGCCTGGACGAGCTCCAGGCGGGCGACCTGGCCGTCAAGGCCACCTTCGAGCTCGGCTACGGCCAGCTGGAACCCGCCCAGGCCCGTGCCTTCCGCCTGCTCGGCCTGGCGGACGGCTCCGACATCTCCCTCGCCGCCGCGGCGGCGGTCCTGGACCTCCCGGCCGAGGACACGGAGGACCTGCTGGAGTCCCTCGTGGACACCTCCCTCCTCGAATCGGCGGCCCCCGGCCGCTACCGCTTCCACGATCTGGTGCGGCTCTACGCGCGTGCCTGCGCCGAAAGGGACGAACTGCCCCCAAGTGAGCGGGTATCGGCGCTGTCCCGCCTGCTGGACTTCTACCTGGCCTCCGCGGCGGGCGTGTACGCGATCGAGCGCCCTGGGGACCGGCTGGTGGATCATCTGGAGCCCACCTCGTACCCGGGGCTGCGGTTCGACGACCGGCACGCGGCGCAGGACTGGCTGTACGCGGAGGCCATCTGCCTCCTCGCATGCGTACGGCAGTCCGCGGGGCGGCCGGAGACCCTCCCCCGGGCGATCGACATGCTGTGGGCCGCGCACGATCTCTCCGAGTCGGGGGCCAACTCCAAGGAGTACGAGGCGACCGCCGAGACGCTCGTCGGCGCCGCCCGCTCGCACGGCCTCGGACGGGCGGAAGCACGAGCGCTGATGACGCTCGTCAACGTCCACCATGTGAGAGGCCGTTTCGAACGGGCCGAGGAGGAGGCGGAACGGGCCATCCTCCTCGCGCAGGAGTCCGACGACCTGCTTCCCGTCTGCTGGGCGCGCAACGCGCGCGGCATCATCGCGCTGTACCAGAACCGCCACACGGACGGCGAGGAGCACCTCTCCCGGGCCATCGAGCACTTCCGGGCCCTGGGCGACCGCCCGGGCGAGGCCGCCGCCCTCTGCAACCTCTCCCGGATCCATCTGGCGACCGGGCGGACCCAGAGCGCGGTCGCGCTGGCCCAGGAGGGCATCGACATCTACGACGCCATGGGCAACTCGATGCGCGGGGCGAACGCCCGCTACGCCCTCGGGCTCGCCCTCACCCAGAGCGGCGAACTGGGCGACGCGACCGCCCGGCTCCAGGAGGCCGTGGAGGTCTTCCGCGACAGCAGGCAGCGCCTGTGGGAGGGCATGAGCCTGTTCCGGCTGGCCGAGGTGGATCTCGCCGCCCGGCGCGCGGCACGGGCAGCCGCCAACGCCGAGATGGCGCTCACCGTGCTGCGCGGGATCGGCGGGGAGTGGCGGCGGGGCAATGTCCTCACGGTGCTCGGGCGGGCGCTCAGCGGCATCGGCCAGACCGGCCGGGCTCAGGTCTGCTGGCAGGAAGCGGCCCGGATCTACGAGGAGCTGGGCTCACCGGAGGCGGCAGAGGTGCGTGCGCTGCTGTCCCCGGTACGGGCGGCCTGAGCAACGGTCGGGGCGTTCATCATTCGTTTATCCCTCCACGTCATCATGGACGCAGTCGATCCGTCGCGTCGGGGGGCAGACGGGTCACCGCACGGGCCTCGCTCCGATCGTTCGGGGCGAGCGGCCCGGGCGGGCCTGCCCGGCCACCCTCGGGGGAGTGACCGGGCGGGCCCGCCGACCTCACTGCCTGTTCCACGCCAAGGGGAGTTGACGACCATGGGCGACGAGCTCAAGCCGCAGGACCTGCACGCCACGGACGAGCCGCTGGAGACCAAGGACCTGCACGCGACGGACGAGGGCGCCGTCAAGAAGCAGGATCTGCACGCCACCGACGAGCCGCTGGAGACCAAGGACCTGCACGCGACGTCGGAGCCTTTCAAGCCGACGAAGTAGCCACCACCACACGGGGTTCGGCCGCGGCGGCGCGGAGGGGGAGCCGTCGCGGCCGAGGTGTGTCCGCCGGCAGGTGCTGTCGCTCTACAGCGGAACGACCCGCACGCCCGGACCGCACAGCTTCCCCATGTCGTCCTCGTCGGACGTGAAGAGCACCACGCCTCCGCGCTGCCGGCCCGCGATGACGGCCAGGGCCGCGTCGATCGCGTACTTGTGGCCGTGCAGACCCGTGTCCTGAAGCAGGGTGACAGCGGCGTCGGCGACCTCCCGCGTCACGGGTTCCACCACGACGCGCGACATCGCCCACGCCCAGGCCGCACGCTTCACCCGGCCGTGGTACGCCTCGATCAGCGTCATCGAGGTGGTCACGACGCGGATGCCCGACCGGTGCGCGTCCTTGAGCCGAGCGAGCATCACCCGGTCGCCCAGGACGGTCCGGGACAACGCCTCGCAGTCCAGCACGTAGCAGGACGGGACCACTAGCCCGCCCTCCGGCGCCGCTCGCCGGATACCGCGCCCTGCTCGGTGAAGTGGCGCTCGAACTCCCTGCGCTCGGCCTCCGCGGACGCGAGTTCATCCTCGGTGACGGGGCCGTGCTCGTCCTCCAGCCACGTCACCAGCTCTCCCAGCCGGTCCTGCTCCCGCTGACGCTCTATGGCCCGCGTGACATAGGCGCTGAAGCCGCCGGACCCGACCTCGTGCCGGATCTCCTCGGCGAGCTCCTCCGGCAGCGTCACGGTGTACTTCTTCGTTGCCATACCACTCACCATACCGGCGCGGGACGCCGACGGCACGGCGGAGTGCGCCGCCGGTCCGGTCGCGCGATAGTGGTCCCCCGGATCACCCTCCCGAACCCGAAGGCGGCCCTCATGCCCGGCGAGCAGCCCCATCTGTACGAGACCCTCGACGAGCGGTTCCGGACGGGGCGGTGCCAGGCGGGGGATTCGCGGCTGGAGACGTTGTACGAGGGGTGCCGGTGGGCCGAGGGGCCCGTGTACGTGCCCGCCGGGCGGTACCTCGTGTGGAGCGACATCCCGAACGACCGGCTGCTGCGGTGGGACGAGACCACCGGGGCCGTCGGGGTGTTCCGCTCCCCCGCCGGTTACCCGAACGGCAGCACCCTGGACGGCCAGGGCCGTCTCATCACCTGCGAGCAGGGCAACCGGCGGGTGACCCGGACCGAGCACGACGGGTCGGTCACGGTGCTCGCCGAGCGGTTCCGGGGCAAGCGGCTCAACAGCCCGAACGACGCCGTCGTCAGATCGGACGGCTCGGTGTGGTTCTCCGACCCCGAGTTCGGGATCGCCACCGACTACGAGGGACATCGAGCCGAGAGCGAGATCGGTGCCCGCAACGTCTACCGCGTCGACCCCGGGAGCGGCGAAGTGCGGCTGGTCGCCGACGGGTTCCAGGGGCCCAACGGGCTCGTCTTCTCGCCGGACGAGCGGCGGCTGTACGTGTCCGACAGCGTCGCCAACCACATCCGCGTCTTCGACGTCCGCGAGGACGGCACCGCCCTGTCCGGCGGCGATGTCTTCGCCACGTGCGGGAACGGCAACTTCGACAACATCCGGTTCGACGACGAGGGGCGGCTGTGGGCCGCCGCCCTGGCCGGGGGCGTGCACTGCTACGACCCCGACGGCACGCTCATCGGCCGCATCCTGGTGCCCGGCACCGTCGCCAACGTCCGCTTCGGCGGCGCCCGGCGCAACCGGCTGTTCATCGCCGCCGACACCACCCTGTACTCCTTGATGATGTCGGTCACCGGCACCCCGGCCCTGCCGATCAGCCGCTGACCGGATCCCGCAGCGCGCCCTTCACGACCTTGCCGCTCGCGTTGCGCGGCAGTTCCGCGACGAACCGGACGGCCCTCGGGACCTTGTAGTTGGCCATCTCCCTGCGGGACCAGGCGATCAGGTCGTCGGCGGTCAGCAGGGCGCCCGGGCGCCGTACGACGTAGGCCCTGCCGACCTCCCCGAGCCGGGCGTCCGGGACGCCGATCACCGCCACGTCCGCCACATCCGGGTGGAGGCCCAGGAGCTGCTCTATCTCGGCGGGGTAGGCGTTGAAGCCGCCGACGATGAACATGTCCTTGAGGCGGTCGGTGATGCGCAGGTTGCCCGCGTCGTCCAGGACTCCGACATCACCGGTGCGCAGCCAGCCGTCCTCCGACAGCACCTCGGCGGTGGCCCGCTCGTCCTCGTAGTAGCCGCTCATGACGTGGAAGCCGCGCACCAGGACCTCGCCCGGCAGGCCGGGTGCCAGGGGCCGGCCTTCGGGGTCCACGACCCGCACCCGCGTGCCGGGGATGGCCCGGCCCGACGTGGACGCGATCACCGTCGGGTCGTCGCCGCGCCGGCACATCGTGACGACACCGCTCGCTTCGGAGAGGCCGTAGGCGGTGAGGACCGTGCCGATGCCGAGTTCGGCGCGCAGCCGCTCCACCAGACGCAGGGGAACGACCGCCGCTCCCGTCACCACCAGGCGCAGGGCCGTCAGGTCGTGGGCGTCCCGTCGGGGGTGGTCCAGGAGGGACTGGAAAAGGGTCGGGGGGCCGGGGAGCACGGAGATCCGCTCGGCGGCGATGTTGGCGAGGACCGTGTCCACGTTGAACACCGGCTGGGGGATCATCGTCGCGCCCCGCATGAGGCAGGCGATCACCCCGGCCTTGTAGCCGAAGGTGTGGAAGAAGGGGTTGACGATCAGGTAGCGGTCGCCCCGGGTGAGGCCCGCGAGGTCGCTCCAGATGTCGTAGGCCCGCAGCGTCTGCCGGTGGGTGATGACGGCGCCTTTGGGCCGGCCCGTGGTGCCCGAGGTGAAGATGATGTCCGAGGGCCAGGTCCCCTGTACGGCCGCGGACCTGTCCCGTACGTCCGCCGTCCCCACCCCCTCCCCTGAGGCCAGGAAGTCCTTCCAGGTCAGGAAGTCGGACGGGGCGTCGTCCGAGAGGACGACCGCGTGCTTCAGGGCCGGCAGGCCGGGCAGCGGGCCGGTGCCCGGGCCGTCTCCGGCCGCCCTGCGCAGGGACGCCACGTACGACGTGCCGAGGAACGTGCCGGTGACGAACAGCAGCCGGGTGCCGCTGCGGCGCAGCACGTCCGCGGCCTCGGCGCCCTTGAACCGGGTGTTCAGCGGCACGAGCACCGCACCCGCGGAGACCGCGCCCAGGGCCGCGACGATCCAGTCGAGCGAGTTCGGGGCCCAGATGCCGACCCGGTCGCCCGGTCCGACCCCGGCCGCCATGCAGGCCGCCGCCGCGCGCTCCACGCGTGCGCCCAGTTCCGCGTAGGTGACGCGGGTCCGGCCCTCGACGACCGCCTCGACGTCCGCGTACCGCTCGGCCGCCGCCTCGACCAGGCCCGGAACGCTTCCCCATGCCGTATCCGCTCGCACAGCGCGCCTCCCGACGACGTAGGAGCTGACTACCCGTCAGATTAGCTGTAATCTGACGGACTGTCAGCGACCGTTCGGGCCCGGAGGTGCGCGCAGCATGGCAGCAGGATCGGGTGGACCGGGAGGCCTCAAGGACGCCACCGCCCTCGTCGGCATAGGCCAGACGCCCTTCGCCAAACGGCTCCCGGAGGACGAACGCACCCTCGCCTGCCGGGCCGTCCTGGCCGCTCTCGACGACGCGGGCATCGCGCCCGGCGAGGTCGACGCCGTCGCCTCCTACACCATGGAGGAGACCGACGAGGTGGAGCTGGCGAAGGCCTGCGGCTTCGGTGACCTCACGTTCTTCAGCAAGGTCGGCTTCGGGGGCGGGGGTTCGTGCGCCACCGTCGCCCATCTCGCCGCGGCCATCGCCGCCGGGCAGGCGAGCGTCGGGGTGGCCTGGCGGTCCCGCAAGCGAGGCAGCGGGCCCCGGCCCTGGACCAACACCGCCGTCCAGCTCCCGACCCCGGCCCAGTGGACCCGGCCGTTCGGGCTGCTGAGGCCGGCCGACGAGATCGCGATGCTCACCCGCCGCTACCTGCACGAGTACGGCGCCACCCGCGACCACCTGTTCAACGTCGCCCTGGCCTGCCGCAACCGGGCCAACCAGAACCCCGCCGCGATCATGTACGACCGGCCCCTCACCCGCGAGATGTACATGACCTCCCGCTGGATCAGCGAGCCGCTCTGCCTCTTCGACAACTGCCTGGAGACCGACGGGGCCCTGGCCTGTGTCGTGGTCTCCGCCGAGCGCGCCCGCGACTGCCGGCGCCGGCCCGTCTACGTCCATTCCGCCGCCCAGTCGCTGCCCGCCCAGCACCACGGCATGGTCAACTACTGGAACGAGGACCCCCTCACCGGCCCCGCCTGGAGTGCCGCCCGGCACCTGTGGAAACACTCCGACCTGGCCCCCGAGGACGTCGACGTCGCCCAGATCTACGACGCCTTCACCCCCCTGGTCCTGCTCTCCCTGGAGGGCTACGGCTTCTGCGGGCGCGGCGAGGGCGGGGCGTTCACCGAGGGCGGGGCGCTGGAGAGCGGCGGGCTGCTGCCGTTGAACACCGGCGGGGGCGGGCTGTCCGAGGCCTACGTGCACGGCTTCAACCTCATCAACGAGGGGGTCAGACAACTGCGCGGCACCAGTACCGCGCAGGTGCCGGGTGCCTCCGCCTGTCTGGTCACGGCGGGTGAAGGCGTTCCCACCTCCGCCCTGCTGCTGAGGAGTTGAGGAGCGACCATGCTGCGACCCGTCACCGACGCCGACGGCGCCCCCTTCTGGGAGTACGCCGCCCGGGGTGAACTCCGCGTCCAGGCCTGCGCCGCCTGCGGTGAACTCCGCTTCCCGCCCCGGCCCTGCTGCCCGCACTGCCAGTCCTTCGAGAGCGAGTGGCGGCCGGTGTCCGGCCGGGGCCGGGTCTGGTCGTACGTCGTCGCCCATCCGCCGCTGCTGCCCGACTACGCCGCGCAGGCGCCGTACAACGTGGTCGTCGTCGAGCTGGACGAGGCGCCCCGCATCCGGCTGGTGGGCAACCTGGTCGCCGGGGCAGGGCAGCCGCTCGGCTCCCTGCCGCCGGAGAGCATACGCATCGGCGCCCGGGTGCGGGCCGTCTTCCACGACGGGCTTCCCCAGTGGGTCCCGGAGCGGTCATGAGCAGTGTGCTCGTACGGGCCGACCGGGACAGCGGGGTCGCCGTCGTGACGCTGGACCGGCCCGGGCGGCTCAATGCCGTCGACCTCGCCATGGCCGACGAACTGGCCTCCACCTGGCACGAGTTGCGGTTCGACGACGCCGTGCGGGCGATCGTCCTCACCGGGGCCGGCGAGCGGGCCTTCTGCACCGGCGTCGACCGGGACGCCGTCGTGCCGCAGCCGAACTCGCCCTACGCGCAGGACGATCCGCTGCTCGGGATCGGGCCGAAGGCGAACGACCTGTGGAAGCCGGTCGTCGCCGCCGTGCACGGCATGGCCTGCGGAGGAGCCTTCTACCTGCTCGGCGAGGCGGAGTTCGTCATCGCGGACTCCACCGCCACCTTCTTCGACCCGCACACCACCTACGGCATGGTCAGCGCCTACGAGTCCGTCCTGATGACGCAGCGCATGCCCTACGGGGAGGTCGCGCGGATGGCGCTGATGGGGACGGCGGAGCGGATCTCCGCCCGGCGAGCCTACGAGATCGGACTCGTGTCGGAACTCGTGCCGGAGGGCGAGGCCTTGAGGGCGGCGACCGCGTGCGCCGCCGTTCTCGCCGGGTATCCGACCGAGGCCGTACAGGGGACGGTGCGGGCGCTGTGGGCCGCGAGTGAGGCGGGCCGGACGCAGGGGTTCGCACAGGCTCCGCATCTCATCGCACTCGGGAACGCGGCGGGTGAGCGGCAGGCCCGGCTGTTCGCCGGGCGGTCGCGGGAGTACCGGTTGCGCGAGTGAAGTCGTTTACCCCTACACCCGTATGCTCGAGGGCGTGGTTGAGCATCGGATGATCGACGTCAATGGCATACAGCTGCACATCGCGGAGCAGGGCGAGGGCCCGCTCGTGGTGCTGCTGCACGGCTTCCCGGAGTCCTGGCACTCCTGGCGGCACCAGTTCGGTCCGCTGGCCGAGGCCGGTTTCCGGGTGGTCGCGCCCGACCAGCGCGGGTACGGCGGCAGCGACCGCCCCGAGGACGTGGCCGCGTACAGCATCCTCCACCTGGTGGGGGACGTGGTCGGGCTGGTCCACGCGCTGGGCGAGGAGCGGGCGTTCGTCGTCGGGCACGACTGGGGCGCGCCGGTGGCCTGGCACACCGCGCTGCTGCGGCCGGACGTGGTGCGCGGGGTGGCCGGGCTGAGCGTGCCGCCGCCGTTCCGTGGGAGCCGGCCTCCCCTGGAGACCATGCGGGAGCGGTTCGAGGGCCGCTTCTACTGGAACTACTTCGAGCAGCCGGGGGCCGCGGACGCCGAGTTCGCCGCCGACACCCGCGCGACGCTGCGCAAGCTGCTGTACTCCGCGTCCGGAGACGCGCCGGGCGCCGGGCGTCCCGAGCAGGCCCTGGTCGACCTGGAGCGCGGCTGGCTCACGGACGCGCCGGACCCCGAGGTGCTGCCCGGGTGGCTCACCGAGCGGGACCTCGACGTGCTCACCGAGAGCTTCGAGCCGGGCTTCACCGGCGCGCTCAACTGGTACCGCAACCTGGACCGCAACTGGGAGCTGACCGCCCCCTGGCAGGGCGCTGTCGTCTCCCCGCCCGCGCTGTACCTGTACGGCGACCGCGACATGGTCCCGGCCTTCCCGGGGACGCCGGAACTGATCGAGCGGCTGCCGGACTTGATGCCGGACCTGCGCCGCAAGCCGCTCGTCCTGCCGGGCTGCGGCCACTGGACGCAGCAGGAGCGGCCCGCCGAGGTGAACGAGGCTCTGATCGACTTCCTGACGGAGCTGCGGGGCTGACGTCCCTGCCGGTCACCCGTCCCGTCAGTCGTCGACGAGGGCCTGACGGTCGACTTCGCAGTGGTCGACCGAGTCCACCAGGCCCGAGCCGCCGCCCACCCGGACGTCGACGGTGGCCGTGCCGTTCGCGGGGACCGTGACGTCCGCGTACCGGTCGACGACGGTGATGCCCTCGGCGTCCTCGAAGGTGACCGAGACGGAGAAGGCGGCCTTGCGGCCGTTGGGGTTCCTGACCTCGACGGTCGCGTAGGGGGCGGCCGGGGTCGCGCAGCCGATCAGCCTCGCGGTGCCGTCCTTCAGGGCCCTGCCGCTGCCGGAGGACGAGGTCGGCGTGGAGCCGTAGTTCGGCCTGCGGGTGTAGGAGCTGCCGCCGCCGCTGCTTGCGTGGTCATCGTCGTCGGAGTCGTAGGACCCACCGCTCGAACCGCCGGAGCCGTACGAGCCGCCGCTCGACGTCGACGACCTCGAACTGTCGTGGTCCTGGCTGGAGCTGCTGCACCCGCCACCGCCCGAGCCGCTGCCGCCGTGACTGCCGCCGCGGCCCCGGCCGGACGAGAATCCGGTCAGTGCCAGTACGACCAGCACGAGCACCGCCGTGAACCTGAGCCTGCGCCCCCGTGTCTGCATGGGGGACAGCCTAGTGATCATCTGTCACGGGCATGTCACTGCGTGGCGACCGGCCCGTACCCGGCGTAGCGTCCTGGGTGGGAGGGGTGAACGTGCCACTCCCACGCAGAACGGCGGCCGCCGTCCGGAGCACCCCTTCCGTACGCCGGTACGACGGCCGTCCCGGGCGGGTCAGGCGGTGCGCGCCGTGCCCGTGCCCTTCTCCGCGTCCAGTGCGTACACGCAGCGGTCCTTGCTGCACGCGTACACCACCCCGTCCCGGACGACCGGGGAGCCGGTGATCTCGCCCCCGGTGGCGAGCTTCCACCGCAGCCGGCCGTCGTCGGCCTTCAGGGTGTAGAGCAGGTGGTCGGTGGAGCCGAAGTGGATACGGCCCTCGGCCACCGAGGGGGCGCCGACGATGTCGCCGCCCGCCTGGAAGCGCCACTTGGGTGTGCCGGTGACCGCGTCGAGGGTGTAGAGGCCCTTGCCGCTGCCCACGTGGACATGTCCGGCGGCGACCAGGACGGGGTCGCCGCCGGAGCGGGCCTCGGTGGCGATGCGCCAGCGGTCGCGGCCGTCGGTGGCGTCGAGGGCGTAGACCGTGCCGAGGTAGTCGGCGAGGTAGATGCCGCCGCCGGTCACGGCCGGGCCGGGGACGAAGGTGGGCGGGCAGAGGAACACGGCCGGGGCCTCGAAGTGCCACTTCACATGCCCTGCGGCCACGTCGAGGGCCAGGACGCGGGTGCCGGCGCAGACGTAGACGTAGCCGTCGGTGGCCTGGGTGAGCCGGATGGGGACGCCGCCGCAGGAGGCCGCGTCGCCGATCGGGTACGCCCAGCGCTCGTCGCCGGTGCGGGCGTCCAGGGCGCGCAGCCGGGCGTCCTGCCACACGTAGACCGTGCCGTCGTGCAGGGCGGGCCCTGCCTCGGGGGACTCGAAGTCCGACTGGCAGCCGGTGACCTCCCACAGCTTCTGGCCGCTGGAGGCCTCCCAGCCCTGGACGCCGCCGCCGCGGGTGCCGGTGACGACCGTGCCACGGCCGGCCTGGAGCGAGTAGACCCAGGCGTCCGTCTGCAGCCGCCACAGGTCGGCCCCCTCGCGGGCGTCCAGGGCGAACAGGGTGGGCCCGTCCGAGGCGTGGATACGGCCGTCCGCGACCCCCATGGACCAGGCGACGTCCCGGGTCTTGAAGCGGCGGCGGCCGGTGGCGACGTCCAGCGCGTGCACCTCGAAGGAGGTGACGTAGACCAGGTCGTCGGCGACCGAGGGCGTGCCCCAGACGTCGTTGGACATGCGGAAGCGCCAGGGCCGCCAGCCGCCGGCCTGCTCCGGCGGGGCGGCCGGGGCCGGGGGCGCGGCGACGGCGGGGCCCACGGCTGGGTCCGTGCCGTTGACGCCGGGACGGGGCTTGGACCAGGAGGCGGCCAGGGCGGCCTCCGGGGCCGGTGCCTGCACGGCGGCGGCGCGTACGTCCGCGACGCGCGGGCCCGGGCCGATGGGCACCTTGGCGCCGGCCAGCCGGACGGGGCCGGTGTCGGGGCCGCCGACCGGCGCGGGGGCGGGCGACGGGACGACCGGGTCGTGCGAGGGCGGGGGCGGGACGGGCGCCGGGCCCGGGGCGGGGCGTCCGCCACCGCTGCGGCCGGCGCCGGGGGCGGGCTTGCCGGCCGGGCGGCCGTTGCGGCGGGACTCGATCAGGCCGACGGCCCGCTCGGGCAGCCATGCGGAGGCCGTACCGCTGTCGTCGGAGCCGGAGCCGAACAGGTGGGGGGCCAGCTGGGCCTGGAGGTCGGCCGGGTTGGGGCGGGCCGTGGGGTCCATCTGCATACAGGACTCGATGAGCGGCCGCAGTTCGTCCGGGAGCCCTTCGAGGTCCGGGCCCTCGCGCAGCAGCATGAAGACCGTCTCGACCGGGTTTGCGCCGTGGAAGGGCGGGTGGCCGGTGGCGGCGAAGACCAGCATGGAGCCGAGGGAGAAGACGTCGCTGGCGCCGGTGACGCTGCGGGAGTCCTTGGCCTGCTCGGGGGACATGTAGGCGGGCGTGCCGACGGCGACGTTCGTCATCGTCAAACGTGTGTTCGAGACACCCGACGCGATGCCGAAGTCGATCACCCGGGGCCCGTCCTCCACGACGAGGACGTTCGACGGCTTGAGGTCCCGGTGCACCAGGCCCGCGCCGTGGATGGACTGGAGGGCCTCGGCCACGCCCGCCGCCAGCCAGCGCACCGCCTGGGCCGGCATCGGGCCGCAGTCGTTCACTATCTCCTCGAGGGAGGGCGCGGGGACGTACGCGGTGGCCAGCCACGGCACGGCGGCGCGCGGGTCGGCGTCCACGACCGCGGCCGTGTAGAAGCCGGAGACGGCGCGGGCCGCCTCCACCTCACGCGTGAAGCGGACCCGGAACAGCTGGTCCTCGGCCAGCTCCGTCCGGACGGTCTTGATCGCCACGCGACGGCCGGACGCCGAACGCGCGAGATAGACCAGCCCCATGCCGCCGGCACCCAGCCGTCCCAGCACCTCGAACGGCCCGATCCGCCGCGGATCGTGCTGCGTCAGCTGATCCACCACTCTGCCTGCCACCTCCCCGTACGAGCCGCGCCAAAGCCACATGTTCCACGCGACCCCGAGCAGCGTCTCACCACCGCACCGCCATGACGGCACGCACCCTGATTCTTCCTGGCCGGAGCCCTGGTTGCGAACCCGGTGACAATTGGGATGTCTCGGAACAGAACCGATCAAACGATGACCAAACAATGCCTGCTCAGCGGCGTAGCAGCGCGAACGAAGCCCCTTGGTCGTCCGTGACGACGGCGACCTCGCCGTACGAGGTCTCGAAGGGCGGGGCCTGCACCCGGCCGCCGAGCCGCGTCACGTCCTCCAGCGCGGCCGCCACGTCCTCGACCGCGAAATGCACGAGGAAGTGGGGCGGCATCTCGGCCGGGTACACGTCCGAGACGGGGGCCCGGCCGAAGTCGGGCGCGGCGTCCGGGCCGAACAGCGCCTCCCGGAAGAGGTCGCCGTAGAAGGCGTTGGCCGCCTCGGTGTCCCGGGCGTACAGCTCGGTCCAGGCGAAGGTGCCCGGCTCGTGCCGCTTGCCGAAGCCGGGGTGCTCCTCCGGCTGCCACAGGGCGAAGACGGCGCCCTCGGGGTCGGTGACGAGCGCGGTGACGCCCAGTTCCCCGGCCGGTACCGGCGCCGAGACGATCTGCCCGCCCGCGTCCCGGATACGCCGGGCCAGGGCCGGTGCGTCCGGGGTCGCGAAGTACACCGTCCACACGGTGGGCAGCCTGCCGTCCACCTTGCGGACCAGCGCGGCCACGGGTTCGCCGTCCTTCAGCGCCTGCGCGAAGGAGCCGAACCAGTCCTCGAAGGTCCACCCGAAAAGTTGACCGTAGAACCGCTTGCCCGCCTCGACGTCGGGAAGCTGCGCGTCCACCCAGCACGGGACGCCCTCTCCGTACACCGATGCCCTGTTTTCGGCCATGCCGCCAACGTAACCGCGACTGCCGCGACCCGCAGACCAGGCACACAGCCTCCGCACTCCCCCGCACCCCATTTGCAGTCGGCCGAATCGCGCCCCGATCTCGCCTCGGTAAGCTGACGGCATGACAGGACAAGTGCGTACCGTCGACGGCCGCGTGGCCGGCCGGCGTGGGCAGGCGACCCGGCAGAAGCTGCTCGACTGCCTCAGCGAGATGCTCAGCTCCTCCCCGTACCGCGACGTCAAAGTCATCGATGTCGCCCGGAAAGCGGGCACTTCACCCGCGACCTTCTACCAGTACTTCCCGGACGTCGAGGGCGCCGTCCTGGAGATCGCCGAGCAAATGGCGGCCGAGGGCGCCGCGTTGACGGAGCTCCTGGAGGGCCGTTCATGGGCCGGCAAGGCCGGCTGGCAGACGGCGCAGGAACTCGTCGACGGCTTCCTGGAGTTCTGGCGCAAGAACGACGCGATCCTCCGGGTCGTCGATCTCGGTGCCGCCGAGGGCGACAAGCGCTTCTACAAACTCCGGATGAAGATCCTCAACTCGGTGAACAACTCCCTCGCGGACGCCGTCGCCGAGCTCCAGGCC
The DNA here is from genome assembly GCF_042955185.1 of Streptomyces sp. NPDC012474. Taxonomy (NCBI): domain Bacteria; kingdom Bacillati; phylum Actinomycetota; class Actinomycetes; order Kitasatosporales; family Streptomycetaceae; genus Streptomyces; species Streptomyces sp. NPDC012474. Next base: position 295,134 of record NZ_JBIBEP010000006.1, on the reverse strand, counting down.
AAGGGCAGGGTCGACAAGGACGTGAACCCGGCGGCCGTCGCCGGTTCGCTCGTCGCGATGCTCGCCGCCGTCGCCTCCCACCAGAAGGGCTTCTCCTCCTGGGGCGTGAAGCAGGCCGAACTGAAGCCGAACCTCGCCCTGCTGGTGCACCTGGGCGTCACCGGCCGGAAGCCGACGAAATAGCGCGGCGCGACAGCCGTCTTACGCATCCACATCCTGTCTGGCAGGCGGTGGTTCACCCGGGTGGACCACCGCCTGTCGTGCTGTCCCGCCTCGGTACGAGCCGGAACACCCGGATCTCCCGTTCCACCCGCGCCTGGTACGCCGCGTACGGCGGCCAGAACGCCAGCAGCGCCTGCCACGCCGCCGCCCGCTCCTGCCCCGCCAGCAGCCGGGCCGTGACCGGGACGTCCCGGCCCTTCCAGCTGATCTCCGCGTCGGAATGCGCGAGGAGGTTGTGGCTCCAGGAGGGGTGCCCCGGCCGGCCGAAGTTGGATCCGACGAGGATCCAGGAGCGCCCCCCGTCCTCCGGCATGCAGGCCAGGGGCGTACGACGGGGCAGCCCGCTCCTCGCCCCGGTGGAGGTCAGCACCACACCGGGGAGCAGTTGCGCGCTGAGCAGCACCTTTCCCCAGGTGAGCCGGTGGACCGCCCGGTCGAGGGCGGGGATCACGTGCGGCGCGACCCGGGCGAAACCCCTGGTCGACGACACCTTCTGCACGACGCGCGCACCCCTCATCGGCCGGCCTCCTCGAAGACGTGTGCCGCGTCGGCCGCGTGCGCCCGCAGCCGGTGCACCGGCCCGAACAGCAGCTCGTCGCCCGCGGCACGCTTGAAATACAGGTGAGCCTCGTGCTCCCAGGTGAATCCGATGCCGCCGTGCAGCTGGATCCCCTCGGCGGCGGCGCGGCGCAGCGCTTCGAGCGCCTGGGCGAGAGCGAGACCGCCTGCCCTCTCCCCACGAGCCGGGGCCGCGGCGGCCCAGGCCGCGTAGTACGCCGCCGACCGGGCCGCCTGGACCTGGACGTAGGCGTCGGCCAGCCGGTGCTTGACCGCCTGGAAGGAGCCGACCGGCCTGCCGAACTGCTCGCGCTGCGCCACGTACGCCACGGTCCGCTCCAGCACCCGCCCCGCGGCCCCCGCGGCCTCGGCGGCGAGACAGGCGGCGGCGGTGGAGCCGAGCCGGACCAGGGCGGGGAGGCCGGCGTCGGCGGCGTCGCCGCCCAGCAACTCGGCAGGGGTGTACCGCAGTTGGACACGCCCCTGCGGACGGGTGGCGTCCAGGGCGGTCTGCCGTACGCGGGTGAGACCGGCGGCGTCCTCGCGCACGAGGAAGAGCAGCACCCGCGAGCGGGCGAATCCCCCGGTGTGCGCGGCGACGACGAGCAGCTGGGCACTGTGCCCGTCGAGAACCTGGTCGACCTGCCCGTACAGCTGCCAGCCGCCCTCGGTCCGCCGGGCCTGTACGCCCCCGGCCCGTCCTCCGCCGGCCCACTCCCCCTGCCGGTCGTGGCCGGTGAGCGCGAGGGCGGTGGCGAGGGCGGGCCCCGGTATCGCGAGGGCGGCGGTGAGCCCGCCGGAGGCGATGCGCGGCAGGAGCCCGGTGCGCTGGGCGCCGGTACCGAGGGCGAGCAGCAGCGGGGCGGCGAGGACGGCGGTGGCCAGCAGCGGGGTGGGGGCGAGGGCCCGGCCCGTCTCCTCGCAGGCCAGGGCCAGTTCGGTCACCGTGCCGCCGACTCCGCCGCAGGTCTCGGGGAGGGCCAGGCCGGGCAGGCCCAGTGGCCCGGCGAGGGCGGACCACAGGGCCCGGTCGTGTCCGGCCGGGGTGTCGACGGCGGCCCGCAGCTCTTCCGGACCGCACCGCTTGTCGAGCAGGTCGCGCAGGGTGCGGCGAATCTCGTCCTGTTCGTCGGTGAAGCGGGCGTCCATGGGGCCACCTCTCTCCGCATCTGACGGTGCGTCATATTAGGGCGACGGAACAGGGAAGCCCAGAGCCCTGCCGCCCCCGCGCACATCTGATGTACCGTCAGATACATGGTGGCCCGGAGGAAAGTTGCCGTCGTCGGCGTGGCCCTCTCGGACTGCGGCCGCGTGGACGACGCGACGCCGTACGCCCTGCACGCCCAGGCGGCCCGCCGCGCCCTGGCCGACGCGGGCCTGGACCGTACGCTGGTCGACGGTTTCGCCTCGGCCGGCCTCGGCACCCTGGCGCCCGTCGAGGTCGCCGCGCACCTGGGCCTGCGCCCCACCTGGGTCGACTCCACCTCAGTCGGCGGCTCCACCTGGGAGGTCATGGCGGCCCACGCCGCGGACGCGATCGCGGCCGGGCACGCCCGGGCGGTGCTGCTCGTCTACGGCTCGACGGCCCGCGCGGACGTCCACGCGGGCCGCCGCACCGGGACCCTGTCCTTCGGCACGCGCGGCCCCCTGCAGTTCGAAGTCCCCTACGGCCACACCCTGATCGCCAAGTACGCCATGGCGGCGCGCCGCCACATGATCGAGTACGGCACGACGATCGAGCAGCTGGCGGAGGTGGCCGTGCAGGCCCGGGCCAACGCGGCCCTCAACCCGGAGGCGATGTTCCGCACCCCGGTCACGGTCGAGGAGGTCCTGGCCGGGCCCGTGATCGCGGACCCCTTCACCAAGCTGCACTGCTGCGTGCGGTCCGACGGTGGGGCGGCGGTGCTGTTGGTGGCGCAGGAGTACGTACGGGACTGCCGTACCTCGCCGGTGTGGGTGCTGGGGACCGGGGAGTCCGTCTCGCACGCGTCGATGTCCGACTGGCCGGACTTCACGGTGTCGCCGGCGGCGGTCAGCGGGCGGCTGGCGTTCGAACGCGCGGGGGTGCGGCCGTCGGAGATCGACGTCGCCGAGATCTACGACGCGTTCACCTACATGACGCTGGTCACGCTGGAGGACCTCGGCTTCTGCGCGAAGGGCGAGGGCGGGCCGTTCGTGGAGAAGGGCCGGCTGCTGGCCCGGGGCGGCGGGCTGCCGGTCAACACCGACGGGGGCGGCCTGTCGGCCCAGCACCCGGGGATGCGGGGACTGTTCCTGCTGGTGGAGGCGGTGCGGCAGGTACGCGGGGAGTGCGGGGAACGCCAGGTACGGCGAAGTGACGGCTCGCTGCCGCGCCTGGCGGTGGCGTCGGGGACGGGGGGCTGGTTCTGCTCGTCGGGGACGGTGGTGCTGGGGGCGGGGTGAGGGAGGGGTCTGCTGCTGACGGGCTCGCATGGGAACAGCCGCTAGCGGCAAGGGCGTTGTACTGCTCCGCATGCCGGCGGAGGGCCCGGTCGTCGACTCGTCGCCCGTCACCCTCGATCAGCTCCGCGAGCTCTCGGCGCGCTACCTGCCCGCCGACAAGGTCGACGGCTATGTGGACTTCTCCTGGAAGAACCACGACGGGCATCAGGTGCTGCGGATGCGCCCGGAGCGGTGGCTGTCGTCCGACCTGGGGCAGGCGTGACCCGCACAGGCCCCAGGGGGCACGCGAACCGGTGACAATCGAGGCATGGCAACCGATCTTCACCAGCTGCTGAGGTCACTCCGGGTCTGGGACCCGGAGGTCACGGACCTGCCCGCCTTCGAGCCGGCCACCGCCCCGGCCGTGCCCCTGCCCCTGTTCACCGAGTGGTTCGCGGCGGCGGTGGCGGCCGGCCAGACGGAACCGCACACCATGTCGCTGGCCACCTCGGACGAGTCGGGCCTGCCCGACGTACGGATCGTGATGCTGCACGGCGCCGACGCCGGCGGCTGGTCCTTCGCGTCCCACGCCGGGAGCCGCAAGGGCCGGCACCTCGCCGGACGCCCGTACGCCGCGCTGGGCTTCTACTGGCCGGTGCTGGGCCGCCAGGTCCGGGTACGCGGCCCGGTGACGGCGGCCCCCTCCGGGGACGCCCAGGGCGACCTGCACGCCCGCTCGACCGGCGCGCTGGCGGCGGCGCTGACCGGGCGGCAGAGCGAGGTCCTCCCTTCACTGGACGACCTGGCCCGGGCCTCGGAGTCGGCGTGGGAACGGGCGTCACGGGAACCGCAGGCACCGGTGCCGTCCTGGACGCTGTACCGGCTGCGGGCCGAGGAGGTCGAGTTCTTCCAGGGAGACGAGCGACGGCGACACGTCCGGCTCCGCTACCGGCGGGAGGGGGAGCAGGACGGCGAGGCGTGGTCGCGGGAGCTGCTGTGGCCGTGAGGGCGGCCGTCAACCGGGGGTGCTGCCGCGGGCGGCGCTTTACGTGAAGTCGTACACCTCGAAGTCCGCGACCGGCCGGTAGCCGATGCGCTGGTAGAGGCCGTTGCTGGTCGGGTTGGCCAGGTCCGTGAAGAGGAGGACCTCGTCCGCGCCTGCGGCCAGGGCGGCGCGGCTGACCTCGGCCGTCGCCGCGCCCGCGTAGCCATGCCCGCGGAGGTGGGGCGGTGTGTAGACCGTGGTGACGCGGACCTGACCGGCGACCCGGGGGCTGGTGCCGGCCATGGCGACGGGAGTGCCGTCGGGGGTCTCCCAGAAGGTGATGCCGCCGCTGTCGATACGGGCGTCCGCCCACTCCGCGGAGCCGCGGACGGTGCCCAGGCCGACGGATTCGCTGAACTCGTCGTGCCAGCGCCGGAGTCGCTCGCGGTCGGACTCGACGGCGACCCGAGGGCGACCGGGCGGCACGGGGCCGGGCGCGGTCAGGTTGCCGAGCCGGTAGAGCCGCTGGTGCTGGCGGAGGGCCGCTGCCGCGCCCGTGTGCCGCTGCCAGGCCTCCGTGAAGGCGCCCGCGGTGCCGCACTCCGCGTTCACCCCGGGCAGGCGCCGGCCGAGGGCGGCCAGTCGCGCGGCGAGGGCGTCGGCGTCCTCGGGGGTGAGGGCCGTGATGTTCAGCCAGTGCGGCGGGGTGCGGAAGAAGGCCGCCCGGACCTCACCGGCCCGTTCCAGTACGCCGAACTCCGGTGCCCCGTCCCCGTACACGGACCGGCCGCGCGTCCGCAGGGTCTCCGTGACCGTCAACGGCACGGTGTGCAGCGCCGGCCGGGAGCGGAGGAAGGCGCCCGCGCGGGTCAGGAAGTCGCCGAGGTCATCGGTGAGATGCCAACTGCTCGTGTCGGTAGCCGCATTGGTGTCGATAGCCATGGTTCATGGTGCCGTCCGGGGCCGCCCTGGCTCTCCTGATTTTCGGCGAGTCCTTTCGCCTCACGCTCCGGCGCCCTCGGCGAGCGTGTACGCCACAAGAGCGTTGGCGTGCCCGTGTCCCAGCCCGTGTTCGGTCTTGAGCCAGTTGACGAGCTCCATGTGCCGGGTGAGCGGCGAGGTGCGGATGAGCTCCTGCCACTCGGCGATGGGCCGGCCGTACTTCTTCTCGATGGACGGGAAGTAACTGGCGGGGCCCTTCACAGGTGCGGTCATGTCGGCCGGTCCCTTCTCTGCTCTGCGGTGGTGCTGCGGTCAACAGGTACGACCCGCAGTGCGGTACGGACTGATCGCCCATCGTCGGTGATGTGCGTCACATGGCCGAGCCCTGTCCGCCCGGCGTTCCTCACGGGTCCGCCGGCTCCGGATCCGTGGCCAGGCGTGCGTGCAGGTGGGCGTCCCGGAACGCGTCGTGCCGCTCCTCCTGGAAGATCGCACCGCGCAAGGTCCCCTCGTAGCGGAAACCGCATCTCTCGGCGATCCGGCACGACGCGTCGTGACCGACCGCGTGGTCCAGCTCCAGCCGGTGCATGCCGAGTTCCGTCAGGGCCCAGCGGGCGGCGAGCAGGAGCGCCCGGGTGGCGACACCCTGGCCGCGGGCCTCGGGGAGGACCCAGTAGCCGACCCGGGCGACCTTCAGGTGGTACTTGACCTCGTTGACGCCGATGTGCCCCAGCGGGGCGTCGCTGCGCGCGTCCGCGACCCGGAACGACAAGGACGTGCCCTCCATGGCGGCCTGTGTCCGCGCGAGCAGTGACTCCCGCGCACTCGCCCGGTCCGTGACCGGCCGCAGCGGGGTGTTCCAGCGCCGGAACTCGGGATCTTGCAGCCCGCGCAACCACGTGTCGACGTCGGCACCCGACCCCGCGTCCCAGGGGCGCAGGAGGAGGCCGTGGCCGCGGAGCTCCGGGTGGGGACCGGTCGGTGAGTGGTCGCGTATGGGGGCCATGGGTCCTATTCAATCGCCTGGGACGCGATCCGGGATGCCGTGACGGGAAGAACGCGATGGGCCATGGAGGCCCGGGCTCCGGGGACGCCGGGCACCTCGGCACCGGCCTCCCAGCCCCTCGGACACCGGCCGTTCAGCCCCTCGGTACCGGCCGCCCAACCCCCGACACCGGCCGCTCAACCCCTCGCCAACGACCGCCCAACCCCCCGCACCGGCCGGAACACTGGGGTCCCCTCCCGGAACACCACCTCCAGTTCCGCCCCGCCCGACAGTTCCGGGTCCTCTCCGGCCCGATGGACCCCCGTCCCCACGATCTCCGTCATCATCCGCGGTCCCTCGGCGAGTTCGACCACGGCGGCGACGTACGGCACACGGTCCGCGAACGGCGGCAGGTCGTTGCGGTGGACGACGGACCAGGTGTAAAGCGTGGCGCGGCCGCTCGCCGTCTCCCACGTCACGTCCTCGCTCCAGCAGTGGGGGCAGAACTCGCGCGGGTAGTGGTGGGCCCGGCCGCAGGCCCCGCAGCGGCGGATCAGCAGTCTGCCCCCGGCTGCCGCGTCCCAGTACGTCCGCGTGAAGGCGTCGGGCTCGGGGAGGTCGTAGCGGCCGGCCATCAGAACAGCCCCAGCGCGCTGTCCAGCGACCAGCTCTGCCAGGACATCCCGAACAGCGCGACCACCGACATCAGCGCCATCATCGCGTTCTGCCCCTGCTCGGCGACGTCGTGAATCATGAGGGTGAAGTAGAGGGCGTTGAGGAGCAGCCCGCCGACCAGGGCGACCGGGGTGAGGAAGCCGGTGATCAGACCCAGTCCGAGCGCCAGTTCGGCGTAGACGACGACGTACGCCATCATGCGCGGGCGCGGCGCGACGGCCGCTTCGAAGCCGGACCGGACGGCGCTCCAGCGGTGCTCGGCGGCTATGCCCGCTGCCCACGTGATGCCGGTGCCCCGCTCGAACCAGGCCTTGCGGTCCTTGTGCCGCCAGCTCTCCAGCCACCACAGCCCGAGCCCGATCCGCAGGACGGCCAGCCATTCCGCTCCGGTGAGCCAGATCGTGTCCATGCAATCTGACGGTACGTCAGTTTCTGGGCCCCGCAAGACCCCGAAAGCATCCGTCCTTGGCAAGCACCCTTCCTCCGCAAGCACCCGCCCTTCGGTGGATCACCACGGCCGTCCCACGAGAAGGCGACACGCCGGGCAACCGCCAGGAACGATCACCACCCCGCCACAACCGGACCCACTACGCCACGGACCCCGTCCCCTCCCCCCACAGCCGTGATCAATCCGAAACCAATTCCGGTCTTGACCGAGACCCATCAATCGGCTCCGTGATTACGCTCCCGCTCATGGCCGACTCCACACCCCCCACACACGCCTCCGCGCAGCCCCCGCCCGACCGCCCCGTCTACGTCATCGGCGGCGGCCCCGGAGGGCTCTCCGTGGCGTACGCGCTGCGCGCCCGGGGCATACGGGCCGTCGTCCTGGAGAAGTCCGACAGCGTCGGGGCGTCCTGGCGCGGCCACTACGACCGGCTGCACCTGCACACCACCCGTCGCCTCTCGGCCCTGCCCGGGCTGCCGATGCCGCGCCGGTTCGGGCGGTGGGTGGCCCGGGACGACGTGGTTCGGTACCTGGAGAAGTACGCCGAGCACCACCGCCTGGAAGTTGTCACCGGCGTCGAGGTGTCCCGCGTCGAACGCACCCCCGACGGCACGGGCTGGCTGCTGCACGCCACCGGCGGCCGGGAACTGACCGGCGCGGCGGTGGTCGTCGCCACCGGCTACAACCACACGCCCCGCGTGCCCGGCTGGCCCGGCCGCTCCGCCTTCAGCGGCGAGTTCCTGCACGCCCGCGAATACCGCAGCGGCAAGCCCTACGCCGGCCGGGACGTCCTCGTCGTCGGGGTCGGCAACACCGGCGCCGAGATCGCCGTCGACCTGGTGGAGAGCGGTGCCTCCCGGGTCCGGCTCGCCGTGCGCACCGTCCCCCACATCGTGCGCCGTTCCACCGCCGGCTGGGCCGCCCAGTACAGCGGCGTCCTGGTCCGCCGGCTGCCGGTCGGCCTGGTCGACCGGATCTCCCGGGTGCAGGCCAGGGTGGCCCTGCCCGACCTGTCGGCCCACGGACTGCCGCGCCCGGACACCGGCCTGTACACGCGGGTGAAGCAGGGGGCCGTCCCGGTGCAGGACGTCGGCCTGATCGACGCCGTGCGCAAGGGCAGGGTGGAGGTCGTGGCCGCCGTGGACGCTTTCGAGGACGGCGGCAAGATCGCCCTGGCCGACGGCACCCGGATCTCCCCGGACGTGGTGATCGCCGCCACCGGGTACGTGCGTGCCCTGGAGGGCCTGGTCGGTCACCTCGGCGTGCTCGACGACCGCGGCAGGCCCGTCGTCCACGGCGCCCGCACCCCGAGCACCGCCCCCGGCCTGTACTTCACCGGCTTCACCAATCCGATCAGCGGAAACCTCCGCGAGATGGCACTCGACGCGGTGAAGATCGCGAAGGCCGTCGCGAGGAACGGCTCGGGGGCGGTGTCCCGCCTGCCGGGCTGAGCAGCGCCGCCGCGGCGCGGTCCCCCCTGAAGAGGTTCGCCGCACAACTTCGTTCGTACGCCCCGTTCCTGACGTCGCGACTGTTCAGTAATCTGACAGAGCGTCAGTTAGCGGCTGTCTCACAGGAGCGGGCGGAAACGATGCTTGGATCGACCCACGGCACCCTCACCACCGACTCCCGCCGGACCCGGGCCATCGCCTGTGGCGAGCGGTCCGGGCCTGCCGTGCACGGCAGGCCGGCCCAGGAAGGCGACCTGGACGTCAGCGGCCGTCCACTGCACGCCGGCGTGCCCGACCTGGACCGCTTCTTCCGTCCCCGGTCCGTCGCCGTGGTCGGCGCATCGGACGCCGAGGGCCGCCCCAACACCGGTGTCACGCGGCAGCTCACCCACTGGGCGGAGCGTGTCGGCGCCCGGCTGCACCCGGTGCACCCGAACCGGCCGTCCGTCTTCGGCATCCCCTGCTTCCCGTCCGTGGCCGACCTGCCCGAACAGGTCGATCTGGCCGTGGTGCTGGTCGGTGACCCCCTCCCGGTGATCGAGGAACTGGCCGAGGCCAAGACGCGGTTCGCGGTCGTCTTCGCGTCCGGGTTCGCCGAGACCGGGCCGGAGGGCGAGGCCGCCCAGCGGCGACTGGCCGCCGCCGTCGAGCAGTCGGGGATGCGGCTGCTGGGGCCCAACACCAACCTCAACGCCTTCGAGCGGTTCCGCGACGACCTGGAGGGGCCGGCGATCGCGCTGATCACCCAGTCCGGCCACCAGGGCCGCCCGCTCTTCGCCCTGCAGGAGCTCGGCATCCGCCTCTCCCACTGGGCCCCGACCGGCAACGAGGCCGACCTGGACAGCGCGGACTTCCTCGCCTGGTTCACCGAGCAGCCCGAGGTCGGCGCCATCGCCTGTTACCTGGAGGGGCTCAAGGACGGCCGCTCCTTCCTGCTCGCCGCCGACCGGGCCGCCCGGCGCGGAGTCCCGGTCGTGGCCGTCAAGGTGGGCCGTACCGAGACCGGCGCCCGCACGGCCGCCTCCCACACCGGCAGACTCACCGGCGCGGACGCCGTGGTGGACGCGGCGATGCGCCAGTACGGCGTGATCCGGGTCGACGGGCTGGACGAACTCCAGGACACGGCCGCCCTGCTGGCCCGGGCCCGGCCGCCGCGCGCGGACGGGGTCGTCGTCTACTCGATCTCGGGCGGCACGGGGGCGCACGTCGCCGACCTGGCGACCGCCGCGGGCCTGAGCCTGCCGGTGCTGTCCGAGGCCAGGCAGGCCGAACTGCACCAGTGGATACCCGAGCACCTGAGCGTCGCCAACCCGGTCGACAACGGCGGGCATCCGGTGGGGGACGAGCGCGGCCGGAAGATCATCGACGCGATCCTCGGCGACCCTGAGGTCGGCGTGCTGATCTGCCCGGTCACCGGCCCGTTCCCGCCGCTCAGCGACCGGCTGGTACGGGACCTGGTGGACGCGGCCGAGCAGTCCGACAAGCTCGTCTGCGTGGTGTGGGGTTCGCCGGTCGGCACCGAGCCCGCCTACCGCGAGGTCCTGCTCGGCTCCTCCCGCGTGGCCACGTTCCGCACGGTCGGCAACTGTCTCACCGCCGTCCGCGCCCACCTCGCCCACCACCGCTTCACGGCCGCCTACCGCTCCCCCTTCGACGAGGCCCCGCGCACCCCTTCGCCGTCCTACCGCAAGGCGCAGGCCCTGATGCAGTCCGGCCGGCAGCTGAGCGAGCACGCGGCGAAACAGCTGCTGCGGGCGTACGGCATCCGCGTACCGCGCGAGCAGCTGGTGACCAGCGCGGCGGCGGCCGTCCGGGCGGCCGGGCTCGTGGGCTACCCGGTGGTGATGAAGGCCTCCGGGGCCCGGATCGCCCACAAGACCGAACTGGGCCTGGTGAAGATCGGTCTCACCTCGGCCAGCCAGGTCCGCGACGCCTACCGGGAGCTGACCGACATCGCCCGCTACGAGGACGTCGCCCTGGACGGCGTCCTGGTCTGCCAGATGGTGGAGCAGGGGGTCGAGATGGTCGTCGGTGTCGCCCACGACGACCTGTTCGGCCCGACCGTGACCGTCGGGCTCGGCGGCGTGCTCGTCGAGGTGCTGCGCGACACCGCCGTCGGGGTGCCGCCCTTCGGGGAGGAGCAGGCGCGGGACATGCTCGCCGGGCTGCGCGGGCGGGCCCTGCTCGACGGCGTCCGGGGGCGGCCGGCGGCGGATCTGGACGCGCTGGTCGAGGTCGTCCTGCGCGTGCAGCGCATGGCCCTGGAACTCGGCGACCAGCTGGCCGAGCTGGACATCAACCCGCTGATGGTCCTGCCGCGGGGGCACGGCGCGGTGGCGCTGGACGCGCTGGCGGTGTGCCGCTGATGCCGGCCGTCCTGCACACGACGACCGGCCGAGTCCTCTCCCTCACCCTCAATCGGCCCGAGGCGCTCAACGCCCTCACGCCGGACCAGCGGGACGAGATCGTCCGGCTGCTGTCCGAGGCGTCGGCGACCCCCGCGATACGCGCCGTCGTGATCACGGGCACGGGCCGCGGCTTCTGCGCCGGAGCCGACCTCCGGGGCGCCGGCGCCCCCGGCGAACGCCTCGCGGGCGATGTCGCACGCACCCTCCGCACCGGCGCCCAGCGGCTGATCGCGGCCGTGCTCGACTGCGAGAAGCCGGTGATCGCGGCGGTGAACGGCACGGCGGCCGGCCTGGGCGCGCATCTGGCGTTCGCCTGCGATCTGGTCATCGCGGCCGAATCCGCCCGCTTCATCGAGGTGTTCGTACGCCGCGGCCTGGTCCCCGACGGCGGCGGCGCCTACCTCCTGCCCCGCCTCCTCGGCCCGCAGCGCGCGAAGGAGCTGATGTTCTTCGGTGACGCGCTCACCGCACCGGACGCCGAACGCCTCGGGCTCGTCAACCGGGTCGTCCGGGACGAGGAGCTGGAGAAGACGTCCCGCGCCTGGGCCGAGCGCCTCGCCTCCGGCCCGACCCGCGCCCTCGCCCTGACCAAGCAGCTCGTCAACGCCTCCCTCGACACCGACCGCGCCACCGCCTTCGCCGCCGAGGCAGCCGCGCAGGAGATCAACATGACGACGGCGGACGCGCAGGACGGCGTACGGAGTTTCGTGGAACGGCGCAGCCCTCGGTTCGAAGGACGCTGACCCTTCCTATCTGACAGAGCGTCAGCTCTAATGGCGGTTGTGATGGGACAAGCAGGGATGGCGGAAGCCGCCGTCCGCTACCTCAGGTCGAACCGCACACCCGCCCCGGAGCCCGTCGAACCGCTGCCGCGCCCCGAACTGCGCTGCGTCGCCGAGGACGAGCGCGCACCGCTCGACCCGGGCGAGTTCCGGCGCGTCCTCGGGAACTTCGCGACGGGCGTGGCGATCATCACGGCACCGCCCGCCGCCGACGGCGACTCCCCCGCCGGCTTCGCCTGCCAGTCCTTCACGTCCCTTTCCCTCGCCCCGCCCCTGGTGGCCTTCATGGTCGGCCGTACGTCGACGACGTGGCCGCGGATCGCCCGCGCCGGGGCGTTCTGCGTGAACGTCCTGGGCGCGGGCCAGGGCGAGTTGTGCCGCGCCTTCGCGGTGAGCGGCGCGGACAAGTTCGCGGGCGTGGGATACGACGCGGCGCCGGTCTCGGGCTCGCCCCGTCTGACGGGCGCCGTGGCGTGGATCGACTGCACGGTCCACGCCGTCCACACCGGCGGCGACCACCTCATCGTGGTGGGCCGGGTGCACGCCCTGGGCACGGCGGACGATCCCTCCGACCCCCTGCTCTTCCACCGGGGGCGCTTCGCCCGGCTGACGCCCTCGTAGAGCTCACACCGCCGTCAGCCGCCACAGCGAGGTGACTTCGCCGGCCCGCGCGGCATGGAGCGGATCGCCCGTGTCCCGTACGCGGGAGTGGCGCGGCCGGGTGTCGAGCCGGTCGGTCCGTAAAACCGCGCACCACATCCGCACGCACCGGGCTTGCTGAGCGTCGCCGAGCGCTCACACTCAAGTGGCCCTGCGCCATACCCTGACAGTGGACGCCGAACAGAGAAGGGGCGAGACCGTGCCATCTGACGCTACCCCGGACCCCTACGCCGACCCGCTTGTCTTCGGGCCACGGCTCCAGATCCTGCGCACCCGCAAGGGCCTCACCCGGGAGCAACTCGGAGGCCTTGTCGGCCGCTCCGGTTCCTGGGTCAAGGGCATCGAAACGGGCCGTCTCAAGACACCCAGACTCGAAGTGATCCTCCGCATCGCCGAGATCCTCCGCCTACGGGACCTCTCCGACCTCACAGGAGACCAGTCCGTACGCGTCGGCCTCTTCACCGGACCCGGACACCCACGCCTCCCCGAAGTGAAGTCGGCTGTCGATGCCTTCCCACTCACCACCGAGCGCCAGGCACCCCCCGCCGAGCACCTCCGCGCTCGCCTCGCACGTGCTTGGGCCGCCCGACACTCGGCCCCGAACCACCGTGAGGTCATCGGCGGATTGCTGCCGGACCTGATCCGCGACGCGCAGGCCGCGGCGCGCCAGGCCGACTCCGGACCGGAACGGCGTGCGGCACAGGCGGTCCTCGCGGAGGTGTACTCCCTCGCGCAGTTCTTCTGCGCCTACCAGCCCGACCCGGCGCTGCTGTGGCGCGTCGCCGACCGCGCCCTGATCGCTGCTCAGGAGTCCGACGACCCGCACACGATCGGCGTTGCCGCGTGGCTCGCCGCTCAGGCACACCGTGACAGCGGGCCCGCCCACTTCGACGCTGCCGACGCCGTGAACCTGGGTGCGCTGGCCTACCTCGAACCGCTGCTGCCGAACGCCGGCGACGATGTCCTCGCGATCACGGGCGCCCTCACCTTTGAAGCCGGTTACACAGCAGCCCGCCGGGGCGAGGCGGGGACAGCTTGGCGGTACTGGGACCAGGCCCGGGATATGGCGGCCCGTCTGCCCGCCGCCTACTACCACCCGGTGACGTCGTTCTCACCCGGCATCATGGGCGCGCACGCAGTGACCATCGCCGTCGAGTTGCACGCCGGCGGGGAATCCGTACGGCAGGCGGCGGCTGCCGACGCGGCAACCATCCCGTCGCGGCCGCGACGAGCGCGCCATCGCATCGAAAGCGCTCGCGGCTACCAGCTCGACGGGCAGCCGGACGTGGCACTCGCCACGCTCGACCAGGCCTACGAAGCGGCACCGGAAACGATCAAGTACAACGGCTATGCCAAGCGCATCATCCTGGAGGAGACCGAGGCCAAGGCTCCGGCGCGCAGGCGTCGTGCCTCGGGGCTCGCTGTAAAGCTCGGTCTTCTCGCAGCGTAATCAAGGGGGCACAAACTGTGCCCCTGCCGCTGTACCGGCGCTTCTACGGTCACGTGGTGAAACGGAACGCACGTGACCGGGGAGGCCCGAGCATGCCCAGTAACCACAGCCACTCAGCCTTACGGCCCGTCGTCGCTGAGCCCGGCATGGTCGTACACGGCACGGCAGACCGGCGGTCAGCAGCGGAGCACTGGCTATTGGCATCACTGCCCGCCCCCAACCGTGCCCGGGCCCGGCTCGAATGGCGGCAGCACGACGTGGCCATGCTCCCGCTCGGCACCCATTTCTCCGCCGTACGGATCCCCGGCCGCCTTGTGGTCGCCCTGACGGACAGCACCGAGACGTCCGAACTCGACGAGTTCATGCGCCACGCCCTCGACGGCGGCCCCATCATCTGCGATCCACGCCACTTTCGGTATTACGCCCTGGTACCCGCGAGCGTGCCGAGAACCTGGCGTCAGGCCGTCGACGACTGGAGGCCCCTGGACGTGGAATGCCTCGGCCCCGGCAGCTACCTCGGAGTTCCCAGGGCGGACGCCGTGGAATGCACCCCCGCTCGGGCCACTTACTGGTCAGTGCCGATCGACTCGGCCGCGACCCTGTGCAGGCCGTTGAAAGTCGCCCGGCTGATCGCCGCCGGCCGTCACTGCCTGCCCACGGAGCCGGAAGAGTGAGCGACGCGGCGCGGATCCGACAGCGGTGCGAGGACGTGCTGTGGGATCCGATCCCGCAGGGGGACGAGTTGTCTCTCCTGGTTGAGGAGTTGGAGGCGTACGTCGGGCTGCTCGCTCCGAAGGTGGAGGAGCTGGTGCCGCGTATGCGCGAGGGCATGCAGGACACGGCGCGCATCGTGCTGAGGCACTCGGGCGAAGTCCTCGACGACACCGGTACGACGACAGCCGATCTCGGGACACGGCTGTACAACGCCGGAGTGATCGCGCGCGCACTGCTCGGCCTCCTTGAGCGACCGGGCGAACTCGATCCGTCTCCGGGTCCGAGCCGTCGCCGCCCTTGGGGCACGGCGGCCCGCCCGGAGGAATGACAGCGGGTTCCTCTCAAACCGTCGCCGCCACACCCCCCGTCCTCCTCCGGATCACCAGCGCCATCAGCGCCGCCGCCGCGCACAGCGCCCCCGACGCGTACCAGACCACGTCGTACGTGCCGAAGGTGTCGCGGGCGACGCCGCCCAGGAAGGCGACGAGGGCGGCGCCGACCTGGTGGGAGGCGAGGACCCAGCCGAAGACGATCGCGCTGTCCTCGCCGTACCACTCGCGGCACAGGGCGAGGGTCGGCGGGACGGTGGCGACCCAGTCGAGGCCGTAGAAGACGATGAAGAAGATCATCGGCGGTTGGACCGCAGGGCCCAGCAGGAGCGGGAGGAACATCAGCGACACGCCCCGCAGCGCGTAGTACACCGCCAGCAGGCGGCGCGGCTCGAAGCGGTCCGTGAACCAGCCGGAGGCGATCGTGCCGACGACGTCGAAGACACCGATGACCGCGAGCAGGGAGGCGGCGGCCTGCACGGGCATGTGGTGGTCGTGGGCCGCGGGGATGAAGTGGGTCTGGATCAGGCCGTTGGTGGAGGCCCCGCAGATCGCGAAGGTACCGGCGAGCAGCCAGAACGGGCCGGTGCGCGCGGCGGAGAGCAGGACGCTCACGGCCCGGCGGGCAGCGCCGGGGACGGGCGGCGGCTTCGGCACGAACTCGGCGGCGCCGTACGGCTTCTGACCCACGTCCGCGGGATGGTCGTGCAGCAGGAGCCAGACGAACGGGACGACCGCGAGCGCGGCGAGGGCGACCGTCACGGCCGCCGGGCGCCAGTCGTAGCGCTCGATGATCCAGGACAGCAGCGGCAGGAAGATCAGCTGGCCGGAGGCCGAGGCTGCGGTGAGGATGCCGCTGACCAGGCCGCGCCGTTCGGTGAACCAGCGGTTGGTGACGGTCGCCGCGAAGGCCAGCGCCATGGAGCCGGAGCCGAGTCCGACCAGCAGGCCCCAGCACAGCATCAGCTGCCAGGCGGCGGTCATCCACACGGTGAGCCAGGAGCCGGCCGCGATCACCGTCAGGGCGACCGCGACGACCCGGCGGATCCCGAAGCGGTCCATGAGGGCCGCCGCGAACGGGGCCGTCAGCCCGTACAGCGCGAGATTCACCGAGACAGCGGCGCCGATGGTGCCTCGAGACCAGTCGAACTCGTCGTGCAAGGGGTCGATGAGCAGGCCCGGCACGGAACGGAAGGCGGCGGCGCCGATGATCGTCACGAAGGTGACGGCGGCGACGAACCAGGCGCGGTGCACCCGGGCACGAGTCGGCTTCGGCGGCTGACGGACGGCCGCCGCATCGGTTGTCTGGGTCACGCCATAGAGCTTCCGATCTGCCGGTGCACTCCATCGAGTGGCCCGAAGGCCAGCATTCGTTAGGATCGGGCCATGAGCCGTGAGACGGAGTTCCGCCCGCACCGCGTCGCCGTCCTCGCCCTCGACGGCCTGCTCCCCTTCGAGCTGGGCATCCCGCACCGCATCTTCGGCCGCCCCAGGGACGCCCGGGGACGCCTGCTGTACGACGTGGTCACCTGCTCGATCCGCCCCCCGGGCCCGGTGCGGACCGACGCCGACTTCGCCATCCAGGTCGAGCACGGCCCCGAGACCCTGGCGACCGCCGACACCGTGATCGTCCCGGCGTCGTACGAACTCGGCCCGGTCTTCGAGGAGGGCGTGCTCACCGCCGAACTGGCCGCCGCCCTCGCCCACGTCCGCCGCGGCACCCGGCTCGCCTCGATCTGCACCGGCGTCTACGTCCTCGCCGCCGCCGGTCTCCTCGACGGCCGGCCCGCCACCACTCACTGGGCCGACGCCGACCGCTTCCAGCGGCTCTTCCCGCACATCCGGGTCGACCCGGACGTCCTGTTCATCGACGACGGCGACGTCCTGACCTCCGCCGGCGTCGCGGCCGGAATCGACCTGTGCCTGCACATGGTGCGCCGCGACCACGGCACCGCGGTCGCCAACGACGTGGCCCGCCGCACGGTCGTGCCGCCGCACCGCGACGGCGGTCAGGCGCAGTACATCCACCGGCCCGTGCCCGACCCGCAGCAGGCGACCACCACCTCGGCCCGCGCCTGGGCCCTGGGGCGTCTCCACGAGCCGATCCAGCTGCGCGACATGGCGGCCCAGGAGTCCATGTCGGTGCGCACCTTCACCCGCCGCTTCCGCGAGGAGACCGGCGTCAGCCCCGGCCAGTGGCTCACCCAGCAGCGCGTGGAGCGGGCCCGGCACCTCCTGGAGTCCACCGACGGCTCCGTCGACCGGGTGGCGCGGGAGGCGGGCTTCGGCACGGCCCAGTCGATGCGTCAGCACCTCCAGGCGGCCCTCGGTGTCACGCCCACCGCCTACCGGCGCACCTTCCGGGCGGAGCACGACACCGCCGCCGTCAGAAGGTGAGCACGGCCCGCGCCACCCGCCCCGCCTCCGCGTCCGCCGCCGCCTTCTCGAAGTCCCCGACCGGATAGGTCCGGGTGACCAGTTCGTCGAGCAGGAGGCGCCCTTGGCGGTACAGCGCGGCGTACAGGGCGATGTCCCGCTGGGGGCGGGACGAGCCGTAGCGGCAGCCCAGGATGGACTTGTCCAGGTACATCGAGGAGACGCGGAAGGACGCCTCGGCCGTGGCCGGCGGGACGCCGAGCAGGATCGCCTGGCCGTGCCGGTCCAGGGCGTCGATCGCCTCGCGGATCAGTGCCACGCGGCCGACGCACTCGAAGGCGTGGTCCGCGCCGGTGGGCAGGAGGTCGCGCACGCCCTCGGTCGAGGTGAGGAAGTCGGTCGCGCCGAACCGGCGTGCCATCTCCTCCTTCGCCGGGTCGGCGTCGACGGCCACGATCCGCCCGGCGCCCGCGAGCCGCGCCCCCTGGAGCACGTTGAGGCCGATGCCGCCCGTCCCGATGACGAGGACGCTGTCGCCCCGGTCCACCCGCGCCCGGTTCAGTACGGCGCCCACCCCGGTCAGCACCCCGCACCCGATGAGCGCCGCCGACGTCAGCGGGATGTCGTCGGGGATCCGGACCGCCTGCACGGCCTTGACGACCGTGCGTTCGGCGAACGCCGAGTTGGACGCGAACTGGTGCACCGGCGAGCCGTCGTGGCGGAACGGCCGGCCCGGGCGGCCGATGGCCTGCCGGCACATGGTCGGCCGGCCCCGGTCGCACTCCGCGCACGTTCCGCAGTTCGCCAGGGTGGACAGCGCCACATGGTCACCGGGCGCGACATGGGTGACGCCCCCGCCCACCGCCTCCACGACCCCGGCCCCCTCATGGCCCAGCACCACGGGCACGGGGAAGGGTATGGTCCCGTCCACCACCGACAGATCGCTGTGGCACAGCCCGGCCGCCGCGATCGCGACCCGCACCTCGCCCGGCCCGGGCTCGCGCACCTCCAGGTCCGCCACGACCCGGGTCTGCTTCCCGTCGAAGATCACGCCTCGCATCACACGGCTCCCTTGGGCTCCCTGGGCAGGCCGAGCACGCGCTCGGCGATGATCGTGCGCTGGATCTGGTCCGAGCCGCCGTAGATCGTGTCGGCCCGGGAGAAGAGGAACAGGTGCTGGGAGGCGTCCAGTTCGTACGGCGCGGAGGCCGACCAGTCGGCGGGGCCCACCGCCGCCGCCGCGCCCCGCACCAGCACCGCCAGCTCTCCGAGCCGCTGGTGCCAGCCCGCCCACAGCAGCTTGGCCACGCTCGGGGCACCCGCGTCACCGGAACCCCCGAGGGTGCGCAGGGCGTTCCAGCGCATCGTCCGCAGCTCGGCCCACTGCCGCACGAGCCGCTCCCTGATGACGGGGTCGTGCACGGCGCCCGACTCCACGGCGGCCCGCACCACCGCGCCCAGTTCCTCGGCGAATCCGATCTGCTGGGCCAGCGTGGACACGCCCCGTTCGAAGCCGAGCAGGCTCATGGCGACGCGCCAGCCGTTGCCCTCGCCGCCGACGACGTGCTCGGCGTGCGCGCCGTCGTAGAAGACCTCGTTGAATTCGCTGGTGCCGGTCAGCTGGCGGATGGGGCGGACCTCGATACGGCCGGGCTGGTCCATGGGGACGAGGAGGAAGGTCAGCCCGTGGTGCCGTACGGAGCCGGGTTCGGTCCTGGCCAGCACGAAACACCAGTCCGCCTCGTGCGCGAGCGACGTCCAGATCTTCTGCCCGGTGACGCGGTACGTACGGCCGTCCGGTCCGCGCACGGCCGTGGTGCGGATGCCGGCCAGGTCCGATCCTGCTCCGGGTTCGCTGTAGCCCTGGCACCAGAGTTCCGCCCCGGCGGCGATCGGCGGGAGGAAGCGGGACTTCTGCTCGTCGGTGCCGTGGGCGACGAGCGTGGGGGCGAGCAGGTTCTCCCCGATGTGCCCGGAGCGCGGGGGTGCCGCCGACCGCGCGTACTCCTCGGCCCAGACGACCTGCTGGGTGAGGGTGGCCCTGCGATTCCCGTAGCCGTCCTCGCCCCACCCGAGTCCGATCCACCCGGCAGCACCGAGGGTGCGCTCCCAAGTGCGGCGGTCGGCAGCGCCGCTGACGTGCGAAGCCAGCCAGTCACGAGCTTCGCTGCGGAACGCCTCGTGCTCCGGGCCGAAGTCGAAGTCCATCAGGGTTCTCCTCTCGATGCCGCAGGGGCGGATTCCCCAGGGGCGCGGGGCTGTATCGATGTGCGGCTCCGCCGCGCGGGCGCGACAAGCCACAGCGCACCCGCCACACCACGCCCGCTCCCGAACTACCGGGCGTTGGGCCGCTCCCCCTCAGCCGCCGCCCTCTCCATCTCCCGCACCCGCTCCAGCAACGGCATCGGATCCACCCCCACCGACCGGGGCAGAAACTCCGCGATCCTCTCCACGGTCCATCCGCCGGAGGCATACGCGGCGCGCAACTCCCGTGGCTGGGCCCACAGCGCGATCTTCGCCCCGGCGACCGTGTACACCTGCCCGGTGATCCCCTCCCGGGAGGCGGCGTCGGACAGCAGGTACACCACCAGCGCGGCGACGTCCTCGGGCTCCCCGATCTCGGCCAGTTCCGTCGGCACTCCCGCCGACATCCGGGTCCGCGCGACCGGCGCCACGGCGTTCGCGGTCACCCCGTACTTGTGCAGCCCGAGCGCGGCGCTGCGTACCAGCGAGATGACGCCGCCCTTCGCGGCGCTGTAGTTGGCCTGTGAGACGGATCCCTGGTGGTTGCCGCTGGTGAAGCCGATCAGCGTCCCGGCCCGCTGGCCGCGCATCACCGCAGAGGCCGCCCGGAACACCGTGAAGGTGCCCTTCAGATGGGTCGCGACGACCGGGTCCCACTCCTCCTCGGTCATGTTGAACAGCATCCGCTCGCGCAGGATCCCGGCCACGCAGACCACACCGTCCAGCCGCCCGTAGGACGCCAGCGCCACGTCGACGACCCGCTGCCCGCCGGCCATCGTGGAGATGTCGTCGGCGACGGCCACCGCCTGCCCGCCCGCGGCCTCGATCTCCTTGACCACGGCCTGGGCGATCTCACTGGTCGGTGACGCGCCGTCGACCGAGACGCCGTAGTCGTTGACGACGACCTTCGCCCCCTCGGCCGCCGCCGCGAGCGCGACCGCCCGGCCGATGCCCCGCCCGGCGCCCGTGACGGCGACGACCTTGCCTGCCAAGAAGTTCCCCACGCCCGGCCCCTTCCCGTTCCACGGTTTCTGACGGACCGTTAGATTCTCGATTCCCGAATTCTACGACCCGTCAGATACGGGAGGGCAAGCCCTGGGGAGGACTCATGTCACTGCCGGACGCGTTCCACGACATCGCCAAGCGCGTGAACAACTGGGGACGTTGGGGATCCGACGACGAGATCGGGACCCTGAACCTGATCACCGACGAGGTCGTCAGGCGGGCCGCGGCGACCGTCCGCACCGGCCGGCGCATCCCGCTCGCCCTGCCTCTCCAGCAGGACGGCGTGCAGACCGGCATGATCCCCGGCCGCGTCAACCCCCTGCACGCCATGGTGCAGATCAACCAGGAGATCTTCGGCCCGGGGACGGTCGCGTGCAGCGACGACGTCGTGACCATGGGACTCCAGGCGGCCACCCACTGGGACGCCCTGCCCCACGTCTCACACTCGGGCCGGCTCTACAACGGCCGCCCCGCCCACACCGTCACCGCGCACGGCGGCGCCGGGTTCAGCGGCATCGGCACGGTCCGGCACGTCGTCTCGCGCGGGGTGCTGCTGGACGTCGCCCGGGCCCGCGGCACGGACCGGCTCGACGGCGGGTACGCCGTCACCCCCGAGGACCTGGACGCCGCCGAGGAACTGGCCGGGACACGGGTGCGGGCGGGGGACGTCGTCCTCGTGCGGACCGGGCAGATCCGGGCCTGCCTGGCCGGAGACCGGCACGGCTATGCCCACCCGTCGCCGGGGCTGTCGATCCGGACGCCGGAGTGGTTCCACGCGCGTGATGTCGCGGCCGTCGCCAACGACACCCTGACCTTCGAGGTGTTCCCGCCCGAGGTGGAGGACCTCTGGCTGCCGGTGCACGCCCTCGACCTCGTAGAGATGGGCATGCCACAGGGCCAGAACTGGAATCTCGAAAAGTTGTCCACAGCCTGTGGAGAAGAAGGGCAGTACGCGTTCCTGCTGACGGCGACCCCGGAGCCGTTCACCGGGGCGACCGGCTCTCCGGTGGCTCCCGTCGCCGTCCTGTAGGCCGACGACCCGGGGCCCGCCCGCCGGACGCGCGGCGGACCGGCACGGCCGGGCCGCCATCCGCCGCAGCTGGATGGCGGCGCCGCGCTGCTCGCCCCGAGCACGGCAGCGCGCGCCGCCACCCGACTCCGGCGCTCCCGCCCCGGCTCCCCGCCCCTGAAGGGAGCCGACGCCGAATCACGACTCACACTCGCCGAGGGCTGCCGTCCACCGAAGCCCTCGTCGTCCCCTCACGGCGAATCGCTGCCCACCAGAGTGAGCAAACGGTCACGACGCGTCAACAGGAGTTCGGGGAAATGTCTTTTAGGTGGCTTTTGCCGTGGGCGCGCACGGAAGCACGTCCCGGCGCATCGCCGCATGCCCCGACAGAACCCGCCGGCCCGCCGTGCATCCGTGCCCCGGCCCCGCCGCACGAACCCGCGGCATGTGCCGCCGTACACCACGCCCTACCGGAACGGGCGGCGGCGCTACGCCACACCCCGCCGGAACGGGCGGCGGCATCACACCGCCTCGTACGCCAGACCCTCGAAAGCCGCCCCGCCGCACGCCACCGCGCCGCCCCCGCACGACGCCGCGAGGTCCGGGGACTTGGCGCACCGGTCCACTTCGCACCAGATGCGCTTGCCGGCGGCCTCGACGCTCCAGCCCCAGCGGTCGGCGAGGCCGTCGACGAGCGCCAGGCCCCGGCCGCCGGTCGCTTCGTCGCCGACGCACCGGGGCACGGGGGCCCGGCCGCTGCGGTCCGCGACCTCCAGACGGACGGTGGACTCCTCCGTCACCACGTGCGGCAGGGACAGCCGCAGGACGGCGGGACGGCCGGTGTGCACCACGGCGTTGGTGACGAGCTCGGAGACGAGCAGGATCAGCGTCTCGGCGAGGGGTTCGTCGGCCTGTATGCCGGACCCGGCCAGGCGGGAGCGGGCCCACCGCCGGGCTCGCCCCACTTCTGCGGGGTCGGGCCGGATCTCCAGCTGCACTTGAAGCACCTGCACCGCTCACACCATCCGAACCGGCGGACACTTAGGCTCGCGCCTCACGAAGGCCACGATCGTAGCCATTTTCTGCATGGCCAGAACAACGGCCGGGGCAAGAATCACAGAACGTGAATCCCTTGTGGGACAGCATGGTTGACGTACAGTCACGCCAACAAGCGCTTCGGGCATATTCCAGCGCGAAGGAGTACCCCTGCGGCATACTGTGCGACGCTCGCCGCGGGCAGTCGAACAGGCGGCGCCACGGGGTCGCACTGCGCTCGGAGCCACTCGCATTTGACACAAGGTACCGGAGCAGGCAATCGACTCCAGGTCGTAGCGAGTCACACTGAGGACACAAGCCGATATCAACGCTCCGTGATTCCGGTATGCCACGATCCGCGACACATCCGGGAGCGGTCGCGGCGATATCGCAGCCAGACGGCCTGTCAGGCCGTCTCCGACGCCAGAGCCGTCGCCAACAGCTCCTCACTCTCCGTAACTCCGCCCGTACGGTGGGTTCGAACCCATGCACGCTTCAGATGCAGATGGACCTCGGACTCCCAGGTGAAGCCCATCCCGCCGTGGACCTGGAGACAGTCGCGGGCGCCGCGCACGGCGGCCTCGTCGGCGAGGATCCGGGCCGCGGCGATGTCGGCCGGGTCGCCGGTGACGGCGGCCGCGTAGACCGCCGCGCGGGCCGTCTCCGCCCGGACCAAGATCCCCGCGCACAGATGTGCCACCGCCTGGAAGGCCCCGACAGGCCGTCCGAACTGTTCGCGGGTCCGGGCGTGTTGCGCCGCCAGTTCGCAGACACGGGTGGCCGTGCCGAGTTGCTCGGCGGCGGTGAGCAGGATCGCGACGGGGTCGGGGGCGGGCCGCGCGGCGGGCACGCGGTGCAGGGGCGTCAGCGGGTCGAGCGAGCGCAGCGGCACGGCCCCGGTGGTGTCCCCGCGTACGGTGTCCGCCTCCGCCAGCCACTCCACGAGCCCGCCGTCCACGGCCGCCACCACCGTATGCCCGGTGGCCGCGCCCGGTACGGCACCGGCCGCGAGGTGGGTGGCGACGAGCGGCCCGGGCAGCAGCGCCCGCCCCGCCTCCTCGAACACCAACACGGCCTCCGCGAGCTCCAGTCCGACCCCGCCGTCCGCCTCCGGCAGCCGCAGCGCGAAGAACCCGAGGTCACCGAGGGCCCGCCACAGCCCCCGGTCGAGCCGTGGCGGCCCGGCCGCACGCCCCGCCCCCGCCCCGCCGGCACCGTCGGCTGCCTCCACCGCCGCCCACAGCGCCCGGCCGTCGAACCGCCGTGCCAGCGCCTCGCGCACCCCGTCCCGCAGCGCCCGCTGGTCGTCCGTCAGCCGGAACCGCACGGCACCTCACCGTCCCTTCGGCAGGCCGAGGATGCGCTCGGCGATGATGCTGTGCTGGACCTGCGACGTGCCGGCCGCGATGGTGTACGCCAGGGCGGAGAGCCGGTCGAGGGTCCACGGCCGGTCCAGGTCGAGGCAGTCGGGACCCAGCACCTCGGCGGCAGCGTCGTAGAGCTCCTGGCGGGCGTGCGAGTAGCGCAGCTTGAAGACCGAGCCGCCCGCGCCCGGCACTCCGCCCGAGGCCTCCGCCGCGCTCACGTTCCACTGCGTGAGCCGCCACAGTGCCCGGAACTCCGCGTTGAGCCTGCCCAGCCGCCGTCTGAGGACCGGGTCGTCCCAGCGGCCGTTCTTACGGGCCTCGACGGCCAGTTCGGCCAGGACGCGGCGGCAGGCGACGACCTCGCCGGCGAAGGCCGTGCCCCGCTCGAAGGACAGCGTCACCATGGTCACGCGCCAGCCGTCGTTCTCGTCCCCGACCCGGTTCGCCACCGGCACCCGCACGTCGTCCAGGAACACCTCGGCGAACTCGGCCGGCCCGGCGAGCGTGCGCAGCGGCCGTACGGTGATGCCGGGCGCGTCCATGGGCATGGCCAGCCAGGTGATGCCCCGGTGCTTCGGGGCGGCCGGGTCGGTGCGGACCAACAACTCGCACCAGTCGGCGACTTCGGCGTGCGAGGTCCAGATCTTGGAGCCGGTCACCACGTAGTGGCCGCCGTCGCGCCACGCGCGCGTGCGCAGGGCCGCGAGGTCGGAGCCGGCGTCCGGTTCGCTGAAGCCCTGGCACCAGACCTCCTCGCCGCGCAGGATGGGCGGCAGCCAGCGCGCCCGCTGGTCCGGGGTGCCCTCCGCGGCGATCGTCGGGCCGGCGTGGAGCAGGCCCACGAAGTTGGCGCCCACATAGGGTGCGCCGGCCTTCTCGGTCTCCTCCAGGAAGATCAGGCGGACGCTCGGGGTGGCGTCCCAGTGGACGCCGGCGTATCCGGCCTCGTACAGCCTGCGCTGCCAGTCGAGATCGTAGGCCCGCCGCGCCGGCCAGTCGTCGGGGGACGGCCTGGGCGGGAGACCGGGGAGCGTTCGCGCGAGCCATTCCCGAAGCCGGGCCCGGAACTCCTCCTCCTCGGGCGTGTACGACAGGTCCATCAGCGGTCGAGGTCCAGGTCCAGCATCCGGATGGCGTTGCCGCGCATCAGCTTGTACACCGTCTCGTCGTCGAGGCCCTTGACGTGGTCGAGGGCGACCTCCTTGGTGTGCGGGAAGGTCGAGTCGACGTGCGGGTAGTCGGTCTCGAAGGTGGCGTTGTCGCGGCCGACGACGTCGATCGACGCCACGCCGTGTTTGTCGCGGAAGAAGCAGCAGAACATCTGCCGGTAGTAGTACGTCGACGGCGGCTCGGGGGTCGTGTCGCGGACGCCGCCCCAGGCGCGGTGCTCCGCCCAGACGTCGTCGGCACGCTCCAGGGCGTACGGGATCCAGCCCATCTGGCCTTCGGAGTAGGCGAGTTTGAGGCGCGGGAACTTCACCAGGACCCCGCTGAAGAGGAAGTCCATCATCGAGGCCATCGCGTTGTTGAAGCTGAGCGAGGCCTGGACGGCGGGCGGTGCGTCCGGGGACGCGGCCGGCATCTGGGACGAGGACCCGATGTGCATGTTGACGACCGTCCCGGTGTCCTGGCAGGCCGCGAAGAACGGGTCCCAGTAGCCGGAGTGGATGGACGGCAGCCCGAGGTGGGTCGGGATCTCCGAGAAGGTCACCGCCCGCACCCCGCGCGCGGCGTTGCGGCGGATCTCCGCGACGGCCAGCCCGATGTCCCACAGCGGGATCAGGCACAGCGGGATGAGCCGCCCGCCGCTGTCGCCGCACCACTCCTCGACCATCCAGTCGTTGTAGGCGCGCACGCAGGCCAGGGCGACCTCCTTGTCGTGCGCCTCGGCGAAGGTCTGGCCGCAAAAGCGCGGGAAGCTGGGGAAGCAGAGGCTCGCCTCGACGTGGTTGAGGTCCATGTCCTTCAGACGTTCCTTGGGGTCCCAGCAGCCGGGCCGCATCTCCTCGCGGGTGATGCCCTCCAGGGTCATCGCGTCCCGGTCGAAGCCGACGGCGGCGATGTTGCGCTTGTACGGGAACTTCAGGTCCTCGTAGATCCACCAGTCGGTGGGCTGGCCGTCCGGGTCCATGGTGATCCGGTACTTGCCGCCGACGTAGGCGAGTTCACCGATCCCGGCGGTCAGCGGCCGGGGTCCGCGCTCGCGGTACCTGGCCGGCAGCCAGGTGTCGAAGAGGTGGGCGGGCTCGATCACGTGGTCGTCGACGCTGATGATGCGGGGCAGTTCGGTCGCCATGGGTCCCCTCCGCCGGACGGTACTTATCTGATGCAGCGTCAGATAGCATCCCACCTGACGACCCGTCAGCCAAGCAGCAGGGGGCAGCCGTGAACGAGACCCCGCACGCCCTGAGCGCGTCCCGCACCCTGTGGGACCTGGTCGCCCGCCGCGCCGCCCTCACCCCCGGCCGGCCGCTCTTCCTCCAGGACGGCCGCACCCTCACCTTCGAGGAGCTGCACGCGCGTGCCGAGCGGGTCGCGGCCGGGCTGTACGGCATGGGCGTGCGCCCCGGCACGGTGGTCGCCTGGCAGCTGCCCACCCGTATCGAGACGGCCGTGCTGTCCTTCGCCCTGGCCCGTCTCGGTGCCGTGCAGACCCCGATCATCCCCTTCTACCGGGACCGCGAGGTCGGCTTCGCGCTGCGCGAGTCCAGGGCGGAGTTCTTCGCGGTGCCGGGCACCTGGCGCGGCTTCGACCACGGGGAGATGGCCCGGCGGCTGGGCGCGAAGGGCGTCTTCGAGGCCTACGACGGCCTGCCCGACGGCGATCCGTCCCTCCTGCCTCCCCCGCCCCGCGACGGCACCGCCGTCCGCTGGATCTACTGGACGTCCGGCACGACCTCCGACCCCAAGGGCGTGCTGCACACGGACCGTTCGCTGCTCGCGGGCGGCTCCTGCCTGGCGCACGCGCTGCGCCCCTCGGCGGACGACGTGGGCTCGATCGCCTTCCCCTACGCCCACATCGGCGGACCCGACTACACGGTGATGCTGCTGCTGTACGGCTTCCCGGCGGTGCTGTTCGAGCAGTTCGCGCTGCCGGACGCGCTGGCGGCGTACCGCGCGCACGGGGTGACGATGGCGGGCGGGTCGACGGCGTTCTACTCGATGTTCCTCGCGGAGCAGCGCAAGCGGCCGGGAGAGCCGGTGGTGCCGGCCCTGCGGCTGCTGGCGAGCGGCGGGGCGCCCAAGCCGCCGGAGCTGTACCACGCCGTCGTGCGCGAGATGGGCGTGCAGCTCACCCACGGGTACGGCATGACCGAGGTGCCGATGATCACCATGGGGTCGCCGGACGACACCCCCGAGCTGCTGGCGACGACCGAGGGGCGGCCACCGGAGGGGATGGAGATCCGGATCGTGGACGGGGAGGTGCGGCTGCGCGGGGAGGCCGTGTGCCGGGGGTATCTGGACCCGGGGCAGACGGCGGAGGCCTTCGACGAGGAGGGGTTCCTGCGCACCGGCGACCTCGGGCGCCTGACGGACACCGGGCACCTGGTCCTCACCGGCCGGCTCAAGGACGTGATCATCCGCAAGGGCGAGAACATCTCGGCCCAGGAGATCGAGGACCTGCTGCACCGGCATCCCGCGGTCGCGGACGTGGCGGTGATCGGGCTGCCGGACGCGTCGCGTGGGGAGTTGGTGTGCGCGGTGGTGGAACAGCCCCCGGGATCCGAGGCGTTGACGCTCGCCGCCGTGACCGGCTTCCTGCGCGCCGAGGGGCTGTCGGTGCACAAGCTGCCGGAGCGGCTGGAGGTGGTGGCCGCCCTTCCGCGGGGCGAGACCCTGCGGAAGGTGCTGAAGTACAAGCTCCGCGACCGCTACGCGGGCACGTGACCCCGTCGGGCACGCGCCCGTGTTCAGGCTATTCGGGCACCGTGAAGTAGCGGGCGAAGGCCGGGATGACCTCGGCCTCGCCGACCTTGCCGTCACCGTCCGTGTCGAGCGTGGCGACGGCCGGGCCCGCGATGTCCTCGGGGACGCCGAGGCACTTCAGGACACGGCCGGCCTCCTCGATCGTCGCGGCGCCGTCCCCGTCGGTGTCGGCGACGTCCAGGGCCGCGTGCAGGAAGGGGCGGGCGATCTCGGCGAACCGGTCGGGGTTGTCGCGCAGGCGCTTGACCGCGCCGTTGACGAACTCCTGGCGTGTGATGCGCTGGTCGCCGTCGCGGTCCGCCATCCCGGCCATGCCCTGCCAGAAGGCCTCGGCGCCGCCGTACAGGGCCTGACCCTTGTCGGACCGGGCCGTCACGGCGAACTCCGTGAGCAGCGCCTTGGCCGCGCCGTAGAAGTCCTCGCGGTCGATGTAGCCGTTGCCGTCCTGGTCGAAGGTGGCGAACCGGGCGGCGATCCTGCGCTCGTACTCGCTGCTGACCATGTCTCTTTCGGGCCGCCTTACGTCGGGTGGGGTGTGTCTCGGTCGGAGCGTACGACGGAGGGAGCCGTTCGGGCGCGGGAAAACGTCACTTGTGCCAAGACCGGGGGAATTCCGGGACAACGGCGTGCCGGAACGGCGACACTCCGTCCACCGTGCGTCATCGCGCTGTCACGCGGACAGGGGTTCACCCTCGTCGCCGAGGGCCGCGTTCACATCGCCGTACACGTCGAACAGCCTGCGTACACCCAGCGCGCCGAGGACCCGGTTGACGTGGGACCCGTCGGCCGCGCCCCGGGCGGGCAGCACCAGGCGCAGCCGGCCCTGGCAGGAGCGGATCAGCCGGCGGGCCGCGATGAGCACGCCGACGCCGCTGGAGTCGCAGAAGAACACCTCGGACAGGTCCAGGACGAGACAGTGGTGTCCCTCGGCCACCACGTCGTGCACGCGCTGACGCAGCACCGGTGACGTCACCAGATCCAGTTCGCCCGACACCTGGAGCACGGCCCATTCGCCCTGCTCGCCGCCGGTCACTTTGAAGGTCACCACCACGCCCCTCGCTCGCCAAAACGGAAGCAGACCCTACGCTTCCTTGCAGCGCGGCTGCCCAGCGGCAGTTCCCTGAAACACAACCCGAAAAACGGATCCCCCGCGGAAGAGGCTTGTTTTAGTCGGCTTCGATCCTGTTCGATCCTCTTCAGTCAGGTCTGATCAGAGGGCGGTGGGGTAGGCGCGAGCCCAAAGGCATCCGGTGCGAGCCCCGCGCCCCCTACCACCTGCGGCCGGTCGGGGGGCGCACATTGCCACAAAGGGGCGTGCGCTAGCAGACGTGCCGACTACATTCGAGGAGACACC
The DNA here is from genome assembly GCF_042955185.1 of Streptomyces sp. NPDC012474. Classification (NCBI taxonomy): domain Bacteria; kingdom Bacillati; phylum Actinomycetota; class Actinomycetes; order Kitasatosporales; family Streptomycetaceae; genus Streptomyces; species Streptomyces sp. NPDC012474. Next base: position 265,805 of record NZ_JBIBEP010000006.1, on the reverse strand, counting down.
GGAGACAGGCTGGACAGAGCACGCGTGCGGGAGACGAGCAGGGGGTGAGGGGGCCACATGGCGAAAAAGGACGTACCGCCTCGCTGGGACCGCAAGATGCAGCAACGGCTCGCCCGCGGGGAGGCCGCCGCCCTCGGTGAGCTCTACGACCGGTTCGCCTCCCTCGTACACGGCCTCGCCCACCGCGTACTCGGCGACGAGCACGCCGCCGACGGCATCACGCGCGAGGTCTTCGTCCACGTCTGGGAGCACCCCGACTCCTACGACCCCCGGCAGGGCCCGCTGCGCACCTGGGTCGCCACGCTGACCCACCGGCTGGCGGTGCAGCGGCTGCGCGCCACCGAGACCGCCGCACTCGCCCGCGAAGGCTCCGGCACCGCGGAGGAACTGGAGCACAAGGTGCGCCGCGCCTCGGTCGCCGCCCGCGCCGACTACATCGTCCAGTCCATGCCGGTCCCGCTGCGCTCGGCCCTGGAACGGGCCTACTTCCAGCGTCGCGACTACCGCCGGACCGCGGCCGACCTCGGCATCACCGAGGACGAGGCCCGCCGCCGGCTGCGCCTGGGCCTGCAACTGCTCTCCACCGCCCACGACACCGAGGCTCCGGGCGCACCGCCCGGATACGGGGGTGCGGTGTGAACGGGCCCGAACGGTTCGAGGCGCACGACGGCGACGAGGGGGAGAACGAACCCGAGGAGAAGGACAACACCCGGGATGAAAGCGGCGTTCAGGGTGAAGGCGTCGATACCGGGCGCGGTGACACCCCTGGGCACGGGCGGCCGCCGCGGATCCCCATGCCCCGGGCCTCCGTCGAGGACGGTGGACTGCCGCTGGCCGCGCCGGCGGACCTCGGCCTCACGGCACCGCCGCCCGCCCCGCCCGTCCTCGAACACCCCGTACTGAAGGCCCTGCTCGGCGCCTGGGCGCTGGCCGCCTGCTCGGCCGAGGAGGCCACGGCCGTCGAGGAGCACCTCGGGGACTGCGGCTCCTGCGCCGACGAGGCCCGGCGGCTGCGCGAGGCGGTCGGCCTGCTGCAACGCCCCGAGAGCCTCGACCTGGACCCGGGGCTGCGCACCCGCGTACTGGACACCTGCCTGGAGCGGCGCCCGCCGCGCATTCCGGTACCGGACTGGGCCGCCGCCTACGACGCCGAGACCGCGCGGCTGGACGCCCTGCTCCAGGACTTCGGCGACGCCGAGTGGCACGCGCCGGTACGGCTGCGCTGGTTCCGCTCCGACGCGGCGACGAGTCGCCGCACCACCGTCGCCGGGGTCATCGCGCATCTGCTCAGCGTCGACGGCCTGGTGGCGGTCGCGCTCGGCCTGGACGACCCGCTGGGCGACGTCCCGGCCCGGCGCCCGACCCCGGCGGCCCGCACCGAGGCGTTCTGGCGCGCCTCCCACTTCCCGCCCACCCGGTTCGTCCGCGCACCCTGGCGGGAGCAGAGCCACAGCCTGGTGCGCGCGGTGTCCTTCACGGGCGGCGGCGCGGGGAAGACGCCGGTGTCGTACGGCGACTTCGAACTGCCCCTGCACGACGCGATGCTCGACCGCGCCTTCGAGTGCTGGGTGCACGCGGAGGACATCGCCGACGCGGTCGACTACCCCTACGCCCCGCCCTCGCCGCGCCATCTGCACCGCATGATCGACCTGGCGGCCCGGATGCTGCCGACGGCCCTGGCCCACCGCCGCCGGGCCGGTCTGGCCTCCGCCGCCCCCCATCGTCATCTGGTCGCGGCGGGCGAACCGGGCCGCAGCCTCCGCCTGGAGATCGAGGGCTCGGGCGGCGGCGAGTGGCTGATCCCGCTGGACTCCCCCGCGGCGAAGGGCTCCGCCGAGCACGAGGTGGCCCACGTGGCCCTGGACGGCGTCGAGTTCTGCCGCCTGGCCGCCGGCCACGTGCCCCCGCAGGAGGCGGCGGCGGGGCAGGTGGGAGATCGGGAGGCGATCAGGAACGTCCTGTTCGCGGCCGCTTCACTGAGCCGGATGTGAGTAACTCGGGGCGCGGGGAACTGCGCGACAACCACACACGACCCGCACCCGGCAGGACCTGCTAGGCGAAGATCACCGTCCGCCGCCCATTGAGCAGAATCCTCCGCTCGGCATGCCACTTCACGGCCCGCGCCAGCGCCTGGCACTCCACATCACGCCCGATCGCGACAAGCCCTTCCGGCGTCACATCGTGCCCGACCCGCTCGACCTCCTGCTCGATGATCGGCCCCTCGTCGAGATCGGCCGTCACGTAGTGAGCCGTCGCACCGATCAGCTTCACACCCCGGGCGTGAGCCTGGTGATACGGCTTCGCGCCCTTGAAGCTCGGCAGGAACGAATGGTGGATGTTGATGATCCGCCCCGAGAGCGCCTTGCACAGGTCGTCCGAGAGCACCTGCATGTACCGGGCCAGCACGACCAGCTCCACGCCCTCGTCGCGCACGATCCCCAGCAGCTGCGCCTCGGCCTCGGCCTTCGTGTCCTTCGTCACCGGGATGTGGTGGAAGGGGATGTTGTAGGACGCCACCAACTCGGCGAAGTCAGTGTGGTTGGACACCACTCCGGCGATCTCCACCGGCAGCGCGCCGGTGCGGGCCCGGAACAGCAGGTCGTTCAGGCAGTGCCCGAACTTGCTGACCAGCAGCAGGATGCGCATCCGCTGGTCGCCCCGGTGGATCTGCCAGTCCATCTGGAACGAGTCACCGATCGCCGCGAAGCTGGCCCGCAGCTTCTCCACGGTCACGGGCGCGTCCGCCGAGAAGTGGACGCGCATGAAGAACAGTCCCGTGTCGTGGTCGCCGAACTGCTGGCTGTCCTCGATGTTGCAGCCGGTCATGAACAGATAGCTCGACACGGCGTGCACGATGCCCTTCCTGTCCGGGCAGGAGAGGGTGAGGACGTACTGGTCGGCCGGGACCGCGGTGCTGGTGGACTGCTCGTTCATGCAGGACAGGGTCCCACAGGGGACCACACCACCGGCAATCGTCCCGCTGCGCGGAACCGCTGCGCGGAACCGCTACGCGGACCTCGTCATGATCTGCAGCACGTCCAGGCTGCGCGGCGCCGTGTCCGGCTCCTCACCGTCACCGGCCGCGAGCCTCACATGCGCCTCCCGGGCCGCCCGGACCGCCTCCGGCCACGCCTCGTGCTCCAGATACGCGGCGACCGGAGCGTCCGGCCCGACCTGGTGCATGATCCGCAGCACCCGCAGCACCGCGCTGTCGACGAGGGCCGCCTCCTGCGCGTCGCGGAAGATCGTGCCGACGTACTTCTCGGCGGACCAGTGGTCCAGCCAGGTGTCCTCGACCAGCCGGTACACCGCGTCGGTCACGTCGCCGTAGCCGTCCACGCCGGCCAGCCAGACGTCCCGCTGGAACCCGGGATCGGAGAGCATGTGCAGGGCCGAGCGCACGTTGCTGCGCCAGCGCCACCACGGCATGTCGTTGACAGGCATGCCGCCCATGGTGGATGAGCGACGGCCACGACGGGAAGAGTTCTCCGAAGCTTGCACGGTCATCGATCGTACGTTCCCCTCCACATCGGTCACATCCACCCCCGCAATTCACCTGCGCGTCACCCATTGTCGACCTGCGATCACTCACGGGTTGGCCGTGTGACGGAATCGTGCGGAACCATGACCGGCAGGCGACGCACCCGCAGCACATTCCTCCCCGGCCTCCTCACCCGTCACGCCAGAAAAGGCGTCCTGTCCGCGGGCACGGCGGTCGCGTGCGCGTCGCTCCTCGCCGGATGCGGTGTCGTCCCCGGCACCACGGCGGGTGCCGGGGACGACACCATCACCGTCATGACCTGGGCTCCGCAGAGCACCAAGGCCACCAACAAGCCCGGCATGCCCGCCTTCGCCCACGCCTACGCCCGCTGGATCAACGCCAAGGGCGGGATCAACGGCCGCAGGCTGAACGTGCTGACCTGCAACGACCACAACGACAGCGTGGCCGCCGCCAAGTGCGCCCGGCGGGCGGTCAAGGAGAACGTGGTCGCGGTCGTCGGGTCCTACAGCCAGTACGCGGACTCCTTCTTCCCGTCGCTGGAGGGCGCCGGCATCCCCTACCTGGGCGGCTACGGCGCCACCAACGCCGAGTTCACCAGCCCCCTGTCGTACCCCGTCAACGGCGGCCAGCCCGCGCTGCTGGCCGGTCTCGGCAGTGCCCTCGCCGAGTGCGGGCCCGTCGCGCTGATCAGGCCCGACACCATCACGGGCGACCAGCTGCCCCCGCTGCTCGACTCCGGTCTGAAAGCGGGCGGGCACCGGGCCTCGAACGACCAGCGGGCCGCGGAGGACGCCACCGAGTACGACGGCCAGGCCGAGCGCGCTCTGCGCACGACGAGCACCGACACGGCGGACCAGGGGTGTGTGGTGCCCGCCCTGGGGGACCGCAACGGCACCTTCATGGACTCCTTCCGGCGGGCCCGCGAGGACTACCCCGAGGTGCGGACCGCCACCGTGCTGGGCAGTGTCGACCAGACGGTGATCGACGCCACCGGCGGGGCGTCGGGCCCCTACGAGGGCTCGTACATCACCGGCTGGTACCCGGTGGCGAGCGATCCGCGCTGGGACGGGATGAAGCGGGTGATCCGCGAGCAGGCCTTCGGCGACAACCGCATCGACCCCGCGGACGCCGGAGTGCAGACCACGTGGATCGCCTACACGGTGTTCCGGCAGGCCGTCGAGTCGCTCGGCGACGGCGAGGTGTCCGCCGACACGGTCACCGAGGTCCTGGACGACGGCCTGGAGGTCACCACGGGCGGCCTCACGCCGACGCTGCGCTGGCGGTTCCAGGACAAGCTCGCCGCCGTGGGCTTCCCGCGCCTGGTCAACGCGAACGTGACCCTCCAGGTGGTGCGGGAGGGACGGCTGGTCTCGGCGCGCAAGGGTTTCGTCGACACGACGAGGACGCTGCAGGACGCCGACGTGAACTACTGAGCGTCTCCGCCCGGCAGTTCACGTCCCGCCCGGACCGCCCCCGTCACAGCTGCGTCGGCTGCCGCTCGGTCAGGCCGTACTTCTTCGCGATCCCGTTCCACAGCCCGGCCGCCTTGGCCTTCTCCGTGGTGGCCACGCCGCTGGCCCGGTTGCCGGCCTGGGTCTGGCCGGTGGGCCGGGCCTGGCCCTTCCTGCAGCCCTTCTTGCCGGCGGTCTGGTCGGCCCAGGCCGCGTAGTGGTTGTCGGCCGAGGCGGAGGCCTGCCAGGCCTTGGTGAGGGCGGTGGTGAGCGCGGCGTGGCCGGGCAGCTCGTCGACCTCGATGCCGGAGAGCCGGGTGACCAGCCCGGTGCGCTGCTTGGCCGCGTCCCGCAGGTCCTTGGCGGCCTGGGAGAGGTTGTCGCAGCCCTTGACGTCGGCGACGGCGTTGATCACCATGCTGCGGCTGTTGCCGCTGTCGGCGAGCAGCTTGTCCAGCTCGACCGCCTGGGCCCGGGCCGGGTCGGCGGACGGGGAGGCGGAGCCGTCCGCCGCGGGTGCGGAGGCGGCCACCGGCTTGTTGTCGCCGCCGTCGTCGTCACCGCCGCCGCCACCGGCGAGCAGCGCGCCCGCGCCGACGCCGAGAACGGCGATGCCGATGCCGACGGCGGCGATGACGGGTACGCGCGAGCCGGCACGGCCACCGCGCGACCGGCCTCCGGCGGGCGGGTCCTGGGAATTCCGGGGAGCGGCGTACGAGGGCTGCGGCCCGGGCTGCTCGATGCGGGGCATCTGCTGAGTGGCCCCTGCGGGGCTCTCGGCGCCCCCCTGGCTGCGGAAGAGGTTGTCGAACTCGGCGGGCGGCTGCTTGTCCCCGCCGGGCACCGGCGGGATGTACTGCGTCGCCTCGGCGTCCGGATGCGAGGTGGCCGGCAGCGGCCCGGCTCCCGCCCCGGTCCGGCGCCCGGTCCCGAGGAACCGCGTCGCCTCGGGGTCCTCACCGGAAGGCATCTCGGGCGGCAGCGCCCCCGGGCCCACCGGGGGTATGTACTGCGTCGCCCCCTCGTCGCCGGACGGCGCGACGGGCGGCAGGTACTGCGTGGCCGCGGCGGCCGCGTCCCCCGCGACCGGGGGTATGTACTGGGTCGCCCCCTCGTCGGCGGGCGCGGGCTGGGGGACTCCCCCGTCGGTGGACCCGTAGGCACCGGACACCGGCGGCAGACCGCCGCCGTACGACTCGGCGCCGGGCTGCGGCCGTGCTCCCCCGCCCGGGGTGCCGTACGCGTCAGCGGCCGACGGCAGACCCGTCCCGTGCGCACCGGATCCCGGCTGCGGCTGGGCGCCGCCCCCGTCGGAGGCGCCGTACGCACCGGCGGCCGGCGGCAGACCCGCCCCCTGCGGATACCCGTACCCGGAGCCGCCCGGCTGCCCCTGCCCGCCGGAGCCCGGCCGTGGCTGAGCGCCGCCCCCGTCGGAGGCGCCGTAGGCGTCGGGGCCCTGCGGCTGGGCGCCGGAGCCGCCGGGGGCGCCATACGCACCGGCGGCCGGGGTGCCGTACGCGTCAGCGGCCGGCGGCAGACCCGCCCCCTGCGGATATCCGTACCCGGAGCCGCCCGGCTGCCCCTGCCCGCCGGAGCCCGGCTGCGGCTGCGCGCCGGAGCCCTCCGGGGGCCGGGGGGCTCCCGCGCCGGCGGTGCCGTACGGGTCGTAGCCGGTGTGGCCCGCGGGCGGCTGGGCCGTGCCGTACGGGCCGGGGTCGGCCGGTGGGCCCGCGTAGAGGTTCGGGGGCTGGGCGCCCTCCGGCGGGAGTGCGCCCGGCGCCTGCGCGTCCCACGCGGGCGGCTCCTGCGTGCTCCACTGCTGGGGCTGGGACTCCCAGGTCTGGCCCGGCGAAGGGGGCGGGGTCTGCTGCCGGTCGGGGCCCCACGGCTGGCCCCAGGTCTGGCCCTCCGCGGGGGCCGAGGCCTGCGGTCCGCCCGCCGGGGGCGGGACGGGCCGGCGGCCCTGGGCGTCGCCCGGTCCGCCCGTCATGCCCGGCAGCAGGGGCTCGCCACCGTCGGAGGGCAGCACGATGCCTTCGCGCGCGGGGCGCGCCGAGGGCTCCTCGCCCTGTCCACTCTGCGTCACCGGGACTCCTACTAATGGGGGACCTTGTGAATCGTCGGGTCACGCTACCGGGTCCCCAGAGCCCCGTGCCACGCAGCACAGGGCCCGGCCTCCGGCCCTGTGAGCGCGGTAACACCAGCGGGTCACGGCACGTTGCCCAGGTCACCTCCTCCGCGCCCAGCAGCCGTTTCCCGCACGTCACGTATCGGCAGACCCTGTGTTCACGCCGCCGTCTGCAGGTCGAGCCGCGCCCCGAACTCCCTCACCACCGCCTCGTCCCGGTACGGCTCCAGCCGTTGCTGGAAGTCCTCCAGGTACTCGGCGCCCCGGTTGGAGCGCAGCCCTTCCAGCAGCTCCACGGCCTTCATGCCGGTGTTGCACGCCTCTTCGATCTCCCGCTGCTGCACCTGCGCCGTGGCCAACAGCACATAGCCGATGGCCCGGCGGCGCGCCCGCGTCTCGGGATGCCCGGCCAGCGACTCCTGCGCACACCGGGCCGCCGCCTCGGCCTGCCCCAGGTCCCGGTGGCAGTGGGCCAACTCGTCGGCGAGGTAAGCCTCGTCGAAGTGCGCGATCCACACCGGGTCGTCCCCGGCGGCCGGGTCGGCCGCCTCCAGGGCGCTCACGGCGCGCCCCGCCGAGGACTGGGCGGCGCGCACGTCGCCCATGAGGGCGTGCCCGCGCGCCTCCGCCGCGAGGAACATCGACTCCGCCCGCGGCGACACACGCCCCCGCGCCCCTTCCTGCGCCGCCCGCGCCAACTGCGCGATCTCCCGCGGGTTTCCGAGCTGGGCGGCGAGATGGCTCATGGAGGCCGCGAGGACGTACCCGCCGTAGCCGCGGTCCCCGGCGGCCTGCGCCAGCCGCAGCGCCTGGATGTAGTAGCGCTGGGCCAGGCCGGGCTGGCCGGTGTCGACGGCCATGTACCCGGCGAGTTCCGTCAGCCGGGCCACCGCGCCGAACAGGTCCCGCCCGACCGCCTCCCGGTACGACCCCGCCAGCAGCCCCGAGACCACGCTGTTGAGGTAGTGCACGACGACCGGCCGCACATGCCCGCTGCCGTACTGGTGGTCGAGGTCCACCAGCGCCTGGGTCATGGCCTGCACCGCCCGCACGTCGGACTGCCCCACCCGCGGTCCGGCCGAGCGCGAGACCTGCGCGTCGGGCGCGGAGATCAGCCAGTCCCGGCTGGGCTCGACCAGCGCGGACGCCGCGACGGAGGAACCGGACAGGAAGTCCCGCCGCCCCACGTCACTGCGCCACAGCTCGCAGACCTGCTCGATGGCCCCCAGCACCGTCGGCGAGAACTGGAGGCCCACACCCGAGGCGAGGTTCTTGCCGTTGGCCATGCCGATCTCGTCGATCGTGACCGTACGGCCGAGCTTGCGGCCCAGCGCCTCGGCGATGATCGCCGGTGCCCGGCCCCGCGGCTGCTGCCCGCGCAGCCAGCGCGCCACCGACGTCTTGTCGTAGCGCAGGTCGAGGCCGTGCTCGGCACCGCACATGTTGACCCGGCGGGCCAGGCCCGCGTTGGAGCATCCGGCTTCCTGGATGAGCGCCTGCAGCCGTTCGTTCGGCTGACGGGCGACGAGAGGCCTTGCGGCCATGGCGTACCCCCTGAGGCTGCGGTGCCTGCCCACGCACCGAGTTGACGTGTCTTCCGCGGCCGAACCCCTCACGTCCCGGCGAAAGGATCCGGCCGTGAAGATCAATGCCCCGCCGACCAGGCGAAAATGCGAGACATGTGAGGAATGCCGGGGTAACGGCTGCTGCCGGCCCCACTCGTGGTTACCCAGCTCCGCGACGGATCCTCTCGCGCGCCCCCGCAGATGCACCCATGCGCCCCGGGAACAGGGGCGGTGCTCTCCCCCGCGCACACGGGTGGGCGTAACCCCTGGTGACGACCAGAGTTGTGTTCATCGTGGAAGAGACGATCGCCGGCACCGAAGCCGCTCAGATCCCGAAGCAGCGCGGGGAATCGCTGCTGGAGACCGCTGTTCGCTACGCCGAGGAGCGCCACTGGGACGTGTTCCCCGGCACCTGGCTGGAACCCGTCGACGGCAGCCAGCACTGCTCCTGCGGTGACGCGGCGTGTCCGGCGCCCGGGTCGCACCCGGCGCGCCCGGACTGGGCGACGCAGGCGACGGGCAGTGCGACGGTCGCGCGGCGGATGTGGCAGAAGCAGCCGACCGCGTCGATCCTGCTGCCGACGGGGCGGACGTTCGACGCGATCTCCGTGCCGGAGACGGCCGGGTTCCTGGCGCTCGCACGCATGGAGCGGATGGAGCTGACGCTCGGGCCGGTGACGCTCACGCCGGACCGGCGGATGGAGTTCTTCGTGCTGCCGGGGGCCGGTGTGAAGGTGCCGGACCTGGTGCGGAAGCTGGGGTGGTCGGTGTCGTCGCTGGATCTGACGGTGCTGGGTGAGGGGGCGTATGTGGCTGCGCCGCCCACTCGGTTCGGGTCCCGGGGGGCTGTGCAGTGGGCCTGCCGGCCGACGCCTGCGAATCGGTGGCTGCCGGATGCGGAGGAGTTGATCTCGCCGTTGGCCTATGCGTGCGGCCGGGACCGGTAAGCGCCCCTTCGTCTGCCTGGTCCGTGTTCGTCGGCGGCTGCCGGTCGGTCGTGGTGGATCGCGCAGTTCCCCGCGCCCCTTGAGGGCCGCTTCTCCACCGTAGGGTGCGGGGTGACGGAGGGAGACGCGGTGGGAACCAGCGCTGTGCGTGTACAGGGGCTCTGGAAGCGGTTCGGGCAGCAGGTGGCCGTTGCCGGGGTCGATCTCGAGTTGCCCGCAGGCAAGTTCATCGGGCTCGTCGGGCCGAACGGAGCCGGGAAGACCACCACCTTGTCGATGGTGACCGGGCTGCTCAGGCCCGATCACGGGACCGTCGAGGTGGTCGGGCACGACGTGTGGCGGGACCCCGTCGAGGTGAAGGCCCGGATCGGAGTGCTGCCGGAGGGGCTGCGGCTCTTCGAGCGGCTCTCCGGGCGGGAACTGCTCGCGTACTCAGGGCGGTTGCGCGGACTGCCCGGTGCCGAGGTCGACAAGCGGGCGACGCAGCTCCTCGACGTCCTCGACCTGGCCGGGGCCCAGCACAAGCTGGTCGTCGACTACTCGACCGGCATGCGCAAGAAGATCGGACTGGCCAGCGCTCTCCTCCACAATCCCGAAGTGCTCTTCCTGGACGAGCCGTTCGAGGGGGTCGACCCCGTCTCCGCGCAGACCATCCGGGGCGTCCTGGAGCGGTACACGGCCTCGGGCGCCACGGTCGTGTTCTCTTCCCACGTCATGGAGCTCGTCGAGTCGCTGTGCGACTGGGTCGCCGTCATGGCCGCCGGGCGGATCCGCGCCACCGGCACGCTCGCCGAGGTGCGCGGGGACGCGCCCTCGCTGCAGCGGGCGTTCCTCGAACTCGTCGGCGCGCAGAGCCGGGACGCCGGGTCCGATCTCGACTGGCTGGGCGGCGGGGCCCGGTGAGCACCGAGGCGATCACCCCCGTCTTCGTACGGCTGAAGCTGTCGCTGCTGCGCAACGGGCTGCGGCAGTCCGGCGGTCGGAAGGCCGCCTACATCACCTCCGCCGTCTTCGCCCTGCTGTTCGCCGCGCTCCAGCTGATCGGCCTGATCGCGCTGCGCGGCCACGCGCACGCCGAGTCCGTGGTCGTGCTGGCGGTGGCGGTGCTGGGGCTCGGGTGGGCGGTGATGCCGCTGTTCTTCCCCAGCGGTGACGAGACCCTCGACCCGACCCGGCTGGTGATGCTGCCGCTGCGGCCCCGGCCGCTGGTGCGGGCCCTGCTCACGGCCTCCCTGGTGGGCATCGGGCCGCTGTTCACGCTGTGCCTGCTCGTCGGGTCCGTGATCGCTGTGGCACGCGGCGGGGCGGCGTTCGCCGTCGGTGCCGTCGCCGTCGTCCTCGCGCTGCTGGTGTGCGTGGCGCTCGCGCGGGCCGTCGCCGCCGCCAACGTACGGCTGCTGACCAGCCGCAAGGGACGGGACCTCGCGGTGCTCAGCGGGCTCGTCATCGCGATCGGGGCGCAGATCGTCAACTTCGGCGCGCAGCGCATCGGGGCGTCGGGGCTGGGCGAACTCGCCCCGGCGGCCGGGGTGCTGCGGTGGGTGCCGCCCGCCTCCGCGATCGGGGCCGTGCACGCGGTGGGCGAGGGCTCGTACGGTCTCGCCGCCGCGCAACTGGCACTGACCGCGGGTGCGCTGGTGGCACTGCTCGCGCTCTGGTCGCGGCATCTGACCCGGCTGATGACCTCACCCGACGGCTCGACCCTGCCGGGCGCCGAGTCGGCCGCCAAGGAGCGGTCGTCGACCGGGCTGGGGCGGCTGCTGCCCCCGGGCCGTACGGGCACGGTCATGGAGCGCAGCCTGCGGTACGTGTGGCGCGACCCGAAGACCAAGGCCGCCTGGGTGACATCGCTGGCCATCGGGCTGATCGTGCCGGTGTTCAACGCCTGGCAGGGCACCGGGTCCGTGTATTTCGCGTGCTTCGCCGCCGGGATGCTCGGCATCCAGATGTACAACCAGTTCGGGCAGGACACCTCGGCGTTCTGGATGGTCGCGATGACGATCTCCTCGACGCGCGACGCCTACGTCGAGCTGCGCGCCCGGGCGTACGCCCTGCTGCTGATCACGCTGCCGTACGCCACGCTCGTGACGGCCCTGACGACGGCGATGCTCGGCGACTGGCGGCGGCTGCCCGAGGCGCTGGGGCTGTCCTTCGCACTGCTCGGCGCGATGCTCGCGACCGGGGCGTGGACGTCCGCCCGCTTCCCCTACTCCATCCCGCAGGAGGGCTACAAGAACGTCGCCCCCGGGCAGACCGGGCTCGCCTGGATCTCCATCTTCGGCGGGATGTTGGCGGCCGCCCTGCTGTGCGCGCCCGTCATCGCGCTCACGATCTGGCTGAACGTGAGCGCCGACGGCGACGACTGGACGTGGCTGCTGCTGCCGGTGGGCACGGCGTACGGGGCGGGGCTCGCGGCGGCGGGACTGAAACTGGCCGCTCCGCGGACGGCCCGGCGGCTGCCGGAGATCCTGGCGGCGGTCAGCAAGGGGTGACGCGCCGGGCGCAGACGCGTCAGTGGTCGCCCAGCGCGTCCAGGAACGGCTCGATCGCGGCGCGCCAGGCCTCCGGCTGGTCGTAGTGCACCAGGTGGCCGGCGTCGGCGACCTCCGCGTACTGGCCGCGGGGCAGGACCCGGACCATCTCCTGGGCCTCGGCGCGGCCCAGCTCGCCGTCCAGACCGCGTACGACCAGGGCGGGGCAGCGGACCTGGGCCAGCTCCTCCCAGTGCGCGTCGTACACCCAGGTCTCGCGGGAGCGGAGCATCTGCTCCGGCTCGAAGACCGGACGCCAGCCGTCCGGGGACTCGGCCATCACCTCGGCGTAGAACTCACCACGGGCCGGATTGGGCCGCTCCACCCAGGGGTCGTCCTCGCCGAACCATTTGCGGACGTCGGCGAGCGTGGCGAAGGGCAGCGGCCAGGCCTTGAACCACTGGCCCCACTCGCGCTGCGAGGCGGCGCCGAGCGCGGAGGCCCGCATGTCGCAGATGATCAGCCCGCGGACCAGGTCGGGACGCCGGGCGGCGAGCTGCCAGGCGGTCAGCGCGCCCATGGCGTGGCCGATCAGGACGACCGGGGCGAGACCGAGCTGCTCCAGAGCGGCCTCGGCGTCGTCGACGTAGGCGTCACGTGTGAAGGAGCCCTGCGGGGGTTTGTCGCTGCGGCCGTGGCCGCGCTGGTCGAGGGCGACCGCGCGGTACCGCGCGGAGAGCCAGCGGGCGGTGTACGCCCAGTGTGAGGCACGGCCCATGAGGCCGTGCAGTAACAGCACGCCCGGGGAACCCTCCGGCACGGTCTGCCCGTCGTGCGCCCCCTGCCCGTGCTGCGCCCCCTGCCCGTCCCGCGCCGGATCGGTCTTGGGCGGGTCCCCGAACTCCCAGGCCGCCAGGCGTACGCCGCCCGTCCCGGTCACGTCGATGCGTCGCGCCATGTCCTGGCACCCCCCAAGCTTCGCGCGGACCGCGGCTCACCGAGCCGGCCGGTCCTGTGAACCGTGTTCTGCCTGCTGTGCCTTCTGCCGTGCTGGTTGCCGTACCTGTCGGTGCAAGTGTGCCGTGCGCCGCCCGCAGACTATCGAAAGCGCATTCGAGAACGGGGGTCTCGCGGGCAACACCCCTCGTTCGAGTGACCACTCCCGGGGATTGATCGCCGCCGCCGCGGGGAGATCTCCAGCGGGAGGCGGACCGCTCGGGGAAACCGGTCCGAGGGGAATGACCCTGAGAGCTCGGGGCTCCGGGTCAGCACAGGGGAGGACAGGCCCCGGCGCCACAAAGCGCCGGGGCTCTCCACATCTCCACGGCACATCCTCCCGCCCCCTCCCCGGCCGGGCGACATCGCTGTCGAGCCGCGGCCAAGAACCCCTCAGGTCATATGCCTCACGCGACAGCGTCGCACGGGAAGCGTACGAGCGCTGCCATTCGACGGACTGGATCCCGGATTCGGTCCGGATCACGCCAACGCCACAAGAACCCCCTGCGCACCGGGAGTTGACCCAAGACGGCCGACCGGCTCGGGGCTCGGCGCCCCGGGCCGGGCCGGATCAGGGCTTGGCGACGAACACGTGGGAGGCGACGTCCGACTCCAGCTCGGCCGCCTCGCCACCGCTGCCCACCAGCACCCCGCCCGCCGACTCCGTCACGCTCACCACCGAGCCGGGCTGCACACCCGCCCGCCGCAGCGTGTACATCAGCTGCGCGTCCGTCTGGATCGGCTCGCCGATCCGGCGCACCACGACCGTCTTGCCCTCGGGGCCCGGGTCGAGACTGGCCAGCGACACCATGCCCTCGTCCAGGAACGGATCGGCGCCGTCCTTCTCGCCCAGCTCCTCCAGACCCGGGATCGGGTTGCCGTACGGCGACTCCGTCGGGTGCCGCAGCAGCTCCAGGACACGGCGCTCCACGGCCTCGCTCATCACGTGCTCCCAGCGGCACGCCTCGGCGTGGACCTGCTCCCACTCCAGACCGATCACGTCGACGAGCAGACACTCGGCGAGGCGGTGCTTGCGCATCACACGCGTGGCCAGCCGGCGGCCCTCGTCGGTCAGCTCCAGGTGCCGGTCGCTGGCGACGGACACCAGGCCGTCACGCTCCATGCGCGCCACGGTCTGGCTGACGGTCGGCCCGCTCTGGTCCAGCCGCTCGGCGATACGGGCGCGCATGGGGACCACACCCTCTTCCTCCAGCTCGAGGATGGTGCGGAGATACATCTCCGTGGTGTCGATCAGTCCGGACATACGTGCCCCTCGAATGAGATCTGCCGGAGGCTGGACGGCTCACCGGCGCGTGCGCTGGCCCTGCAACCAATTCTGCCGGATAGCACCGACAACCGTGCCGCGGGAGGGAAAGCCGGGGATTACCCGGCCGTGCGCAAGGGTACGGACTTCCCTTTCGAGGGCTTCCCGGCACCCGGCGCACGCCCCTGACGGCCGTATTGACACCGCACTGGTCCAGACCGCACCGTATGCGCGACACGAGCCGCCAGGCCAGCCCGAAGGGACCCCGAATGAGCGACCGCGCGTCGGCCGGCCAGTTCATCGACGCCGCGATCGGCCTGCTGCGGCGGCTGCGCGACGAGGAGGCCGACGGCATCGCCGCGGCCGGGACACTCCTCGCCGACACCGTCGCGGGCGGCGGCCGGCTCTTCGCCTTCGGCGCCGGACACTCCTCCCTCGCCGCGCAGGACCTCGTCTACCGCGCCGGCGGCCTCGCCCTGATGAACCTGCTCGCCGTACCCGGTGCCGTCGGCGTCGACGTCATGCCCGCGCCCCTCGGCTCCGCCCTGGAACGCGTCGACGGCCTCGCCGGCGCCGTCCTCGACAGCTCCCCGCTCCGCGAGGGCGACGCCCTGCTGATCATCTCCCTGTCGGGCCGCAACGCCCTGCCCGTCGAGATGGCCATGAAGGCCCGCGCCCTGGGCGTCAAGGTCATCGGCGTGACCTCGGTGGCCTACGCCGCGCAGACGAAGTCCCGGCACGCCTCCGGCACGTACCTGAAGGACCACTGCGACCTCGTCCTCGACTCGAAGATCGCGGTCGGCGACGCGGAACTGACCCACGACGACATCCCCGCCCCCTTCGCCCCCGCCTCGACGGTCGTCACCTCGGCCCTCCTCCAGGCCGTCATGGCGACGGCGGCCACCACCCTCGCCGACCGCGGCATCGAGCCGCCCCTGCTGCGCTCCGGGAACGTCGACGGCGGCCACGACTGGAACGCCCGGGTGATGGAGCAGTACCGCGACCGGATCTTCTACCGGCACTGACCGGGCCCCGGTGCGGGCGCCCCGCTCACTCCTCGTCGGACAGCCCCGCCAGATCCAGCGCCGCAGCGATCCGTACCGCCACGTCCTCCGCGTACATCGCGTCGGACCGCTCGAAGGCACTGCGCCCGGCGCCCCGCAGGAACGTCACGACGCCCAGGGTCCGGCCCCGGCTGCGCAGCACCGCGCACAGGGCGTGGACCGCGTCCGGAGGCCACTGGCGGGCCAGGGCCCACTCGCGGGCGGCCTCGGGCGGGGCGGCGCCCGCGCTCGCACGCAGGGCTCCCACGCGCTCCACGCACTGCAGGGCCGGATGCCCCTCGGCGTAGCGCACGGGCAGACCCGCGCGGCCGGCCAGCCTGCTCGGGCCCGGCGCCCCCGACGGTGTGGCGGCGACCCGGACCAGCCGCACCGGCCCCTCGGCCTCCGCGTCGGTGAGCGCGCCGCCGGCGACCCGGTCGATCAGCCCGTGGTCGGCGAAACCGGCCAGGGCGAAGTCCAGGTGGACCGTCGCCGCCTCCGCCGGGTCCTCGCACTCGGCGGCGGCCCGCGAAGCACGGTGCAGCTGCTGCGTGCGGAAGCGCAGCAGGGACGCCTCCTGCTCGGTCTGCTTGGCCTCCGTCACATCCTGGAACAACCAGCCCACACCCAGCGGAACCGGCTCCTCCGCGAGCGGCGAGGCCAGCCGCAGGAAGCCACTGCGCCAGCACCGCCGCTTCTCGCCCTCCTTGGCGCGCACACTCACCCACACCTCGGCGGGTGCGGGCGGCGCACCCTCCGCCAGCACATGCTGCAGCGCGCTCTCCAGCTCCTCCACGCCGTGCGACAGCAACTCGCCGAGCGGCCGCCCCAGCACCGACGTACGTCCCGTGCCCAGCGCGCGGGCCGCGTGCGCGTTCACCACGGCCGGCCGCAGGTCCACGTCCACCAGCACGACACCCCAGCTGGCGTCCTCGAAGAGCGCCTCACTCAGCGCGATCGACCGCTCCAGATCGATCTGCGTGTGCACCTCGCTGAACGCGCAGTACACACCCGCGGGCTTCCCGTCGGGCCCGCGCACCGCCGCCGACTGCGTCCGCACGAGCACCCGCCCGCCGTCCTTCGTCAGCAGCGCGAACTCGTGCACCTGCCGCCCGGGCGCGTGCATGACGGACAGCAGCCGGCCCTCGACCTCCTCGGCGTCCGCGGTGCGCACGGCCCACCCGGCCAGCCCACGCCGCCCCACGGCCTCGTCCGCACTCCACCCCAGGATCCGCTCGGCCTCACGGTTCCAGTGCGTCACGACCCCGTCGGCGTCGAACGCGCACAGCGCCGCGTCCATGCCGTCCAGCAAAGCGGCAAGCAGATCCGAACCATCCGAACTCTCCCGCTCGGGCTCGTCCGGCCCCAGCTCGTCGGTGGCCCCACTACGCCGGGAAGCACTCACCTGGACCCCCTGCAGGCTGCGTCCGCACGTACGGCACGTCGGTTCGCTCCTTGCAATCATTCAACTGGAACGTGACCCAGCGCACACCGATTCCCACAACATTGAAGGAATCGTTGTACGGCGGCAATCCCCACGTCAACGGCTCCGGAGACCACCCGGCCGACCACACCGCGGCCTACCGACGCCATCAGTCGATCAACAACAGAGCCCTGCCGCCGCTCCCTGCCGCGTGTACCCATCGATCTCGATCTTCATACAGGCGTCGGGCGGTGGGATCCCCAAGAGCGCAACGCAGGCGAGCCATGCCGGAGTAGCAGAGAGTTCGGCCACGCGTTCAAGAGCCCGACCGGATCGTGAGGTATCCCGAGCATGTCCTGACGGCGAAGGCCACGGGCCGCGGCTCTTACGCTCGCACCAGTCCGGACAGTCACGGGTTCCCTCGTCTGCTGAGGACTCGTGCCAAGCAGCACTTCGGATACATCACCGGCGACCTCGTGCGTGCTGTAGTGCCGCGGGGCAAATGGTCAGGGACATGGACCGGGAGGGTTTCGGTCCGCGCCAGGGGACAGCACAGCGTCACCACACCCGTGGGCAGGGTCAACGTTTCCCACCGGAATCTGCGGTTGCTTCAGCGGGGTGACGGATACGAGTGGGGCATCCGCCCCGAACCGACACAGTCAACGTCTCGAAAAATGGGTTGATCGGTGAGCGGGCGGTTCCTAGTGTGTGGCTCACACCGAAAGGAGGTGATCCGGCAGATGTATGAATCCCGGACGCGTGAGGTGGCTGCGGGCTAGCGGCCCGTCACCACGCACAGTGCGGTGCCGGACCAGCGTGTGAACGAAACGCGCAGCCGGCCCGATCTCCAGCAGTCACCCGACCCGCGAGTCGCCGGTACGTCCGGCCGGCTCCTCCCCAGGAGGAACCAGACTCGCGGGTCGTCTGCGTTTTTCTGCGGCTTCCCGGGGGCGATGACAGTGGGTGCGTGGCGCGACGACCGGATCGGGAGCGCCCTGCGGGGTGAGAACCCGGCCGTGATGCGGCGGCTGGAGGCCGGGTTCGCGGTGATCGGCGATGTGCAGTTCCTGCCCGGCTACTCGGTGCTGCTGACCGATGATCCCGCGGTGCAGCGGTTGTCCGAGCTGCCGCGGAGCGGGCGGCTGGCGTTCCTGTCCGACATGGACCGGCTGGGAGAGGCCGTCGAGCGGGCGTGCCGACGGGTGGAGTCGGGGTTCCGGCGGGTCAATCTGGAGATCCTCGGGAACGCCGACGGGTTTCTGCACGCGCATGTGTGGCCGCGGTACGACTGGGAGCCCGCGGAGTTCGTGCGGCTGCCCGTGTGGCTCTACCCGCGGGAGATGTGGGGCGAGGAGCGGTACGCGCTCGGGGCTCGGCACGAACCGATGCGGGAGGCGATCGGCGAGGAGCTGGACCGGCTCGGAGGGTGAGACGTGCGGGCGGCCTCACCCGGAGCCGGGCGAGGCCGTGTGTGAGATGCGTCAGTGGGCGATGTCCTCGTAGCCCTCGATGTCGTGGGGGTCGCGGGTGCCCGGGCCCACGTAACGGGCCGAGGGGCGGACCAGGCGGCCCGTGCGCTTCTGCTCCAGGATGTGGGCGGACCAGCCGGCCGTGCGGGCGCAGGTGAACATGGACGTGAACATGTGCGCCGGAACTTCGGCGAAGTCCAGGACGATGGCCGCCCAGAACTCGACGTTCGTGGCGAGGACGCGGTCGGGGCGGCGGGCGTGGAGTTCGGCGAGGGCCGCCTTCTCCAGGGCCTCGGCGACCTCGAAGCGCGGCGCCCCCAGTTCGCGGGCCGTGCGGCGCAGGACCCTCGCCCTCGGGTCCTCGGCGCGGTAGACGCGGTGGCCGAAGCCCATGAGGCGTTCGCCCTTGTCGAGCGCGTTCTTCACGTAGGACTCCGCGTCGCCCGTGCGTTCGATCTCCTCGATCATGCCGAGGACGCGGGAGGGGGCGCCGCCGTGGAGCGGGCCGGACATCGCGCCCACCGCGCCGGAGAGCGCGGCCGCGACGTCGGCGCCCGTCGAGGCGATCACCCGGGCCGTGAAGGTGGACGCGTTCATGCCGTGCTCCGCGGCGCTCGTCCAGTACGCGTCCACCGCCGCCACGTGCTTGGGGTCCGGCTCGCCCCGCCAGCGGATCATGAAGCGCTCGACGACGGACTGCGCCTTGTCGATCTCCCGCTGCGGGACCATCGGCAGGCCCTGGCCGCGGGCGGACTGGGCGACGTAGGACAGGGCCATGACGGCCGCCCGTGCCAGGTCGGCGCGGGCCTGCTCGGCGTCGATGTCGAGGAGGGGTTTGAGGCCCCAGACGGGCGCGAGCATGGCCAGGGCGGACTGGACGTCCACGCGGATGTCGCCGGAGTGCACGGGGATGGGGAAGGGCTCGGCGGGCGGCAGACCGGGGTTGAAGGCGCCGTCGACGAGCAGGCCCCAGACGTTGCCGAACGAGACGTGGCCGACGAGATCCTCGATGTCGACGCCCCGGTACCGGAGGGCGCCGCCCTCCTTGTCCGGTTCGGCGATCTCCGTCTCGAACGCGACGACTCCCTCGAGCCCGGGTACGAAGTCGGACATCAGGCGGCTCCTCGTGATGGAAGTGACAGATGGTGTGATGTGGGGTGGGACGAACGAACCATGTGTCAGTCGGCTTGCGCAGCGGGCGGCCGTCCGGGGGATCCACGGTCGTGTACGGCGACTCGCGGTCCTGGCCGGCTGCCCCTGTGATGCCCCGTCCGGCCGACGGTCACCCAACCGGAACGGCACGGAAACGATATCCCCGAGTGCCACCGTTGGGGAGAGTTCGCGGCACTCAGTGCCACGCAGTGACGAAGGACACCATCCGTACGGCAAGATGACCGGGTGACCGACCGCGACGACGTTCCCTTCGATCTGGCCTCGATGCGCAAGCAGTACCGGGCCGAGGGGCTCTCCGAGACCGAGCTCGCCGCCACCCCCGTCGAGCAGTTCGCGCGCTGGTTCAAGCAGGCCGCGACGGACGGCGGGCTGTTCGAGCCGAACGCCATGATCGTCTCGACGGCCGACGCCGAGGGGCGGACGAGCTCCCGTACGGTGCTGCTGAAGCACTTCGACGAGCAGGGCTTCGTCTTCTACACGAACTACGGCTCCCGCAAGGCCCGTGACCTGGCGGAGAACCCGTACGTCTCGCTGCTGTTCCCCTGGCACCCCATGGCCCGGCAGGTCATCGTGAGCGGGGTCGCCCGGCGCACCGGCCGGGACGAGACGGCGGCGTACTTCCGGACCCGCCCGCACGGCTCACAGCTGGGCGCGTGGGCCAGCGCCCAGT
Source organism: Streptomyces sp. NPDC012474 (assembly GCF_042955185.1). Taxonomy (NCBI): domain Bacteria; kingdom Bacillati; phylum Actinomycetota; class Actinomycetes; order Kitasatosporales; family Streptomycetaceae; genus Streptomyces; species Streptomyces sp. NPDC012474. Next base: position 245,703 of record NZ_JBIBEP010000006.1, on the reverse strand, counting down.
CCTCGGTGATCTCCACGCGGGCCGACATCGACGGCGCGTACGCCGAGCTGGCCGCGCGCTACCCGGAGGGCGAGCAGGTGCCGGTGCCTCCGCACTGGGGCGGTTTCCGGGTGGCGCCGCAGACGGTGGAGTTCTGGCAGGGCCGCGAGAACCGGTTGCACGACCGGTTGCGGTACGTGGAGCGACCCGACGGGAGCTGGCGGGTGGAGCGGCTCAGTCCGTGACGGTGCCGGGGTCAGATCCTGACGGTGCCGGGGTCAGGTGCTGACGGGGCCGGGCTCACGTCGTGACGGTGCCGGGGTCAGGTGCTGACGGGGCCGGGCTCACATCGTGGCTCGGGTGCCGGGCTCAGGTGGTGGCTCGGGCACCGAGTGGCGTCATCATCGGCCTCGGCCCAGCGTCTCCTCCAGCAGCCCCGCCCACTGGGCCACCACTCGTTCCCGGCGGGCCGCGTCGTCCGTGAGGAGGTTGGCGAGTCCCAGGCCGCGGGCCATGTCGAGGAGGCCCTGGACCGCTTCGCGGACGCCGGGGACGGATTCGTCGGCGGCGAGGAGGTCGACGGCTATGCGGTGGGTTTCGCGGCCGACGCGGGATTCGAGTTCGGTGACGCGGGGCCGGAGCTGTTCCTCGTTGGAGGCGGCGACCCAGAGGTGGAGGGCGGCGCGGAACAGCGGCCCCGTGTAGAGGTCGACCAGGGCGGCGACGACGGCGTGACGGTCGTCTGCCGCGCCCTCGGGGAACAGGGCGCGCAGGGCCGTGGAGCGTTCCTCGGCGACGTATTCGACGGCCGCCGTGAAGAGGTCCTCGCGGGTCGGGAAGTGGTGCTGGGCGGCGCCGCGGGAGACGCCGGCGCGTTCGGCGACGACGGAGACGGTGGAGCCCGCCCAGCCGTGTTCGGCGAGGCAGGACACGGCGGCTTCGAGGAGTCGCTGCCGGGTGGCCCGGCTGCGGTCCTGCTTGGGGACTCTCTCCGCACGGTCGGCCGTGCTCACACCACCCATGCCGGATCCCGTCGTTCGAGGAAGGCCGTCATCCCCTCGCGGGCCTGCGGGGAGGAGAAGAGCCGGGCCGAGAGCGCGGTCAGGGCGTCCGCGTCCCGGTCGAAGGCTTCCAGCACCCTAGCCGTGAGCAGCCGTTTCGTCTCGGCCAGGGCGGCGGGGGCGCAGCGGCGCAGACCGTCCAGGACGGGTGCCAGGGCCGCGTCGACGTCGTCGGCATGGGTGGTGAGCAGGCCTGTTGCGACCGCCTCCGCCGCGTCGAAGGGTTCGCCGGTGAGGTAGTGGCGGGCCAGTGCGCGTGGGTTCGTGCGGGGCAGGAGTGGGAGGGAGATGACCGCCGGGGCGACTCCGATGCGGACCTCGGTGAAGGCGAAGGTGGCCTCGCTGGAGGCGGCGGCGATGTCGCAGGCGGCCAGAAGGCCGAGGCCGCCGGCGCGGACGTGGCCGGTGACCCGGGCGACGACCGGCTTGGGCAGCTCGACGATCTGCCGCAGCAGGGCGACCAGGGCAGCGGGTGGCGGAGGGTCCTTGAGGTCGGCGCCCGCGCTGAACGTGTTGCCGGTGTGGGTGAGGACGATCGCGCGGACGCCGGTGTCCTCGGCGGCGTGGGCGAGCGCGTCGGCCAGTTCGCCGACCAGGGCCGCCGACAGGGCGTTGCGGTTGTGCGGTGAGTCGAGGGTGAGGGTTTCCACGGCTCGCGCGCGGGAGCGGGCGATCAGCGTCATGCGTTCTCCCTGAGCTGTCGGCGGAGGATCTTGCCGGATGCCGCGCGGGGGACGCCGACGATGAAGGTGACGTGGCGTATCCGCTTGTAGGGGGCGACGCGTTCGGCGACGTACATCATGATCTCCGCCTCGGTGAGGTCCGCGGCGGACGCCTGTCGGACCACGTAGGCGTGCGGGGCCTCGTTGCCGTTGTCGTCGTACCTGCCGATGACGGCGGCGTCGGCGATGCCCGGGTGGGTGAGGAGCAGGGCCTCCAGCTCGGCGGGGGCCACCTGGAAGCCCTTGTACTTGATGAGTTCCTTGACGCGGTCGACGACGAACAGCCAGCCCTGCCCGTCCACGTGCCCCACGTCGCCGGTGTGCAGCCAGCCGTCGGCGTCGATCATGGCGGTGGTGGCGTCGGGGCGGCCGAGGTAGCCCTTCATGATCTGGGGTCCGCGGATGAGGATCTCGCCGGATGCGCCGGCGGGCAGGTTCTTGCCGGGGTCGTCGAGGGAGACGATGCGCATCTCGGTGCCGGCGATGAGTTTGCCGACGGTTCCGGGCGGGGCGTCGCTCATGGCGTCCAGGGGGACGACGTGGGTGCCGGGCGACAGTTCCGTCATGCCGTAGGCCTGGCCGACGGGCGGCAGGCCGAGGCGCCGGGAGCAGGCGGCGGCGAGACGGGCGTCCAGGGGTGCGGCGGCGCTGATGACGTACCGCAGGGACGACAGGTCGTACTGGGCTACGGCGGGGTGCTTCGCGAGGGCCAGGACGATCGGCGGGGCCACGTACAGGGCGGTGATGCGGTGGTTCTGGACGGCCGCGAGGAACTGCTCCAGGTCGAAGCGGGGCAGGACGACGACGGTCGCGCCCTGCCGCAGGGGCGCGTTCATCAGGGCGGTGAGGCCGTAGATGTGGAAGAGGGGCAGTACGGCCAGGACGCGGTCGCCCGGGCCCGCGGGGATCGCCGGGTGGAGCTGGGCGAGGTTGGTGGCGATCTGCCGGTGCGTGAGCATCACGCCCTTGGGGGTGCCGGTGGTTCCGGAGGAGTACGGCAGGGCCGCGACGTCCTCGGCGGGGTCGATGGCGACCTGCGGTTCGGGGGCCGCCGAGGCGAGCATGTCGATCAGGGAGCGGTGGCCGCTCGCGCTGTCGCACACGAAGATCTCGTGTACACCGCCCGCGAGTTCGGCGGCCCGGCGGGCGATGTCCAGCAGCGGTGACACGGTGACGATCCAGCGGGCCGCGGAGTCCCGCAGCTGCTTGGCGAACTCGTCGGCGGTGGCGAGCGGGTGCACGGTCGTGACGGTGGCGCCCGCGCGGGTGGCCGCGTAGAAGGCGGTCGGGAAGGCGATGGTGTTGGGGCTGTGCAGGGCGAGGACGTCGCCCTTGCGGACACCGGCCTCGGCGAGGGCGGCGGCGACGCGCCGGTGGAACCGGTCCACCTGCTCGTACGAGAGGGTGGTGCCGTCCGTGCCGTCGATCAGCGCCGGGATGTCGCCGAACTCGGCGGCCCGGGCCAGGACGGCGTCGTGGATGGGCAGTTCGACGGGCGGGACGTCTGCGTACTCGCTGCGGAACATGGCGGGTTCCTCCTCGCGCGCGGGCCGTCTCAGGGTGCTCAGTACGACTTGGGCAGGCCCAGGGTCTGGTGGGAGACGTAGTTGAGAATCATCTCCCGGCTCACGGGGGCAATACGAGCCACGCGCGCGGCCGTTATCAACCGGGCCAGGCCGTACTCGCGGGTGAGACCGTTGCCGCCGAGGGTGTGCACGGCCTGGTCGACCGCCTTCACGCAGGCCTCCCCGGCGGCGTACTTGGCCATGTTGGCGGCCTCTCCGGCGCCGATGTCGTCGCCCGCGTCGTAGAGGGCGGCGGCCTTCTGCATCATCAGGCGGGCGAGTTCGAGGTCGATGTGCGCCTGGGCGAGGGGGTGGGCGATGGCCTGGTGGGCACCGATGGGGGTGTCCCAGACGGTGCGGTCGCGGGCGTAGTCGACGGCCTTCGTGAGGGCGTGGCGGCCCATGCCGATCGCGAAGGCGGCGGTCATGATGCGTTCGGGGTTGAGGCCGGCGAAAAGCTGGAGCAGGCCTGCGTCCTCGTCGCCGACCAGGGCGTCGGCGGGCAGCCGTACGTCGTCGAGGGTCAGCTCGAACTGTTTTTCCGCGGCGTTCAGTTCCATGTCGATGGGGCGACGGATGAAGCCGGGGGTGTCGCGCGGGACGATGAAGAGGCAGGGCTTGAGGCGGCCGGTGCGGGCGTCCTCGGTGCGGCCGACGATGAGGGTCGCGTCCGCGATGTCGACGCCGGAGATGAAGACCTTGCGGCCGGTGAGGAGCCAGTCGGTGCCGTCTTTTCGTGCCGTGGTGGTGATGCGGTGGCTGTTGGAGCCGGCGTCGGGTTCGGTGATGCCGAAGGCCATGAGGCGGGTGCCGTCGGCCAGGGCCGGGAGCCACTGCTGTTTCTGGGTTTCCGTGCCGAAGCGGGCTATGACGGTTCCGCAGATCGCCGGTGATACGACCAGCATGAGGAGGGGGCAGCCGGCTGCGCCGAGTTCTTCGAGGACGATGGAGAGTTCGGAGATGCCGCCGCCACCGCCGCCGTACGCCTCCGGCAGGTTGACGCCCAGGTAGCCGAGTTTGCCTGCCTCTGACCAGAGTTGGGTGGTGTCACCTTGGAGGCCGTGGCGTTTGCCGAGCGCGGCTACGGCTTCTCGCAGGGCCTTGTGGTCTTCGGTGTCCATGAGTGTCCTTTCGGGTGCGAACCGTACGTGGCTTGTCGCGCAGTTCCCCGCGCCCCTTACGGGGCTTCCTTCACCACGGCCAGGAGCGCGCCCGGCTCGACCTGTTGCCCCGGTGCGACGCGCAGGTCGGTCAGCGTTCCCGTCACCGGTGCGGTGACCTTGTGCTGCATCTTCATCGCCTCCAGCCAGAGCAGGGGCTCGCCCGCCTTCACCGGTGTTCCTGCCGTGAGGCCTTCGGCGACTCGGACGACCGTGCCCGGCATGGGCGCCAGGAGGGAGCCGGGGGCGTGCTGGGCGGCGGGGTCGGGGAAGCGGGGCAGGGCTGTGAGGGCCGTGGTGTTGACGTGGACCTGGTTGCCGTAGCGGGCGACCGCGTACTTCCGCCGCACCCCGTCCACGTCGAGGATCACCAGACGCGCGTCGGCGTGGACCACCCGCACTCCCTCCACCCCCTCCGCCTCCAGACCCTCCCTGGTGTGCCGGTAACGGGCCTCGTACTCCTCGCCCGCCGCCACGTACCGCTTGGTCTGCGGCTGTGAGGGGACGTTGCGCCAGCCGCCGAAGCGGGAGCGGCCATGGGCGTCGGCGAGGGCGGCTGCCAGGGGGGCGTGCGGGTCGGGACGCGGGTCGGTCAGCTCCGGCAGGTGGCGGTCGTAGAAGCCGGTGTCCATGCGGGCCGCGGTGAACTCGGGGTGGCGCAGGGAGCGGACCAGGAGGTCGCGGTTGGTGACGGGGCCGTGGATCTCGGCGCGTTCCAGGGCGGAGGCGAGGGTGCGCAGGGCCTGCTCGCGGGTCGGGGCGTGGGCCACGACCTTGGCGAGCATGGGGTCGTAGTGGACGCCGATCTCGTCGCCGTCCGTGTACCCGGTGTCCAGGCGGACGGGCCCGGGGACGGACAGACGGTGCAGGGTGCCGGTCTGCGGGGACCAGTCGCGGGCGGGGTCCTCGGCGTACAGGCGGGCCTCCACGGCGTGGCCGCGCGCGGGTGGCGGACCGGTTTCGAGGGAGTGGCCCTCGGCGATGCGGATCTGCTCCGCCACCAGGTCGATGCCGAAGACGGCCTCCGTGACGGGGTGTTCGACCTGGAGGCGGGTGTTCATCTCCAGGAAGTGGGCCCTGCCGTCGGCGACGAGGAACTCGACCGTTCCGGCGCCCACGTAGCCGACGGCCCGGGCGGCCCGTACGGCGAGGGCGCGGATCTCCTCGTCGAGTGCGGCGGGCAGGCCGGGGGCCGGGGCCTCCTCGATCACCTTCTGGTGGCGGCGCTGGAGGGAGCAGTCGCGGGTGCCGAGCGGCCGGACCGTGCCGTGGGTGTCGGCGAGGACCTGCACCTCGACGTGGCGGCCGTTCTCCACGTACGGCTCGACGAAGACCTCGCCGTCGCCGAAAGCACGCGCCGCTTCGGCACGGGCGGCGACCAGTTCGGCGTCCAGGTCCGCGAGGTGCCGTACGACGCGCATGCCCCGGCCGCCGCCGCCCGCTGCCGCCTTGACGAGCACGGGCAGGTCGGCCTCGGTGACGTCGGTGAGCGGTTCGATGCCCATGAGCTGCTTGGCGCGGGTCTTGGACGCCATCGCCTCGATGGCCTGCGGGGGCGGGCCGATCCAGACCAGGCCCGCGTCCAGGACGGCCCGGGCGAAGCCGGCGTTCTCGGAGAGGAAGCCGTAGCCGGGGTGCACGGCGTCCGCTCCGGCAGTGAGGGCGGCCTTCACGAGGAGGTCGCCGCGCAGATAGGTGTCGGCGGGTGTCTCCCCCGGGAGTCGTACGCTCGCGTCGGCCACGCGCGCGTGCAGGGCGTTCGCGTCGGCGTCCGAGTGCACGGCGACGGTGCGGATGCCCAGGTCGCGGCAGGTGCGGAAGACGCGGCAGGCGATCTCGCCCCGGTTGGCGACGAGCACGGAAGTGATCACTGAAGGGCCCCTCACGGCATTGGTCACTGGTTCCCTCACATCCGGAAGACGCCGAAGCCGCCGCGCGCGCCCTCGTAGGGGGCGGTGTGGATCGCGGACAGGCACAGGCCGAGGGCGGTGCGGGTGTCGCGCGGGTCGATGACGCCGTCGTCGTAGAGCCGCCCGGACAGGAACATGGGCAGCGACTCGGACTCGATCTGCTGCTCGACCATGGCGCGCAGCGCCGCGTCCGCCTCCTCGTCGTAGGGCTGCCCCTTGGCGGCGGCGGACTGGCGGGCGACGATCGACAGCACACCCGCGAGCTGCTGGGGTCCCATGACGGCCGACTTGGCGCTGGGCCACGCGAAGAGGAAGCGGGGGTCGTAGGCGCGGCCGCACATGCCGTAGTGCCCGGCGCCGTAGGAGGCGCCCAGGAGCACGGACAGGTGCGGGACCTTCGAGTTGCTGACGGCATTGATCATCATCGCGCCGTGTTTGATGATGCCGCCCTGCTCGTACTCCCTGCCGACCATGTAGCCGGTGGTGTTGTGCAGGAACAGCAGGGGGATGTCGCGCTGGTTGGCGAGCTGGATGAACTGCGCGGCCTTCTGGGACTCCTCGCTGAACAGCACGCCCCGGGCGTTGGCGAGGATGCCGACCGGATAGCCGTGCAGGGCGGCCCAGCCGGTGGTCAGGCTCGTCCCGTACAGCGGCTTGAACTCGTCGAAGTCGGAGGCGTCGACGATGCGGGCGATGACCTCACGGGGGTCGAAGGGGCTCTTCAGGTCTCCGGGGACGATGCCGATGAGTTCGTCGGCGTCGTACTCGGGCGGCGCGGCGGGGCCCGGGTCCGCGTGCGCCTTGCGGTGGTTGAGGCGGGCGACCACGCGCCGGGCCTGCCGGAGCGCGTCCTGCTCGTCGACGGCGAAGTGGTCGGCGAGGCCCGACACGCGGGCGTGCATCTCCGCGCCGCCCAGGGACTCGTCGTCGCTCTCCTCCCCGGTCGCCATCTTCACCAGCGGCGGACCGCCGAGGAACACCTTCGCCCGCTCCTTGACCATGATCACGTGGTCGGACATGCCGGGGATGTAGGCGCCGCCCGCGGTGGAGTTGCCGAAGACGACCGCGACGGTCGGAATGCCGGCGGCGGACAGCCGGGTGAGGTCGCGGAAGACGGCGCCGCCGGGGATGAAGATCTCCTTCTGCGACGGCAGGTCGGCGCCGCCGGATTCCACCAGGCTGATGCAGGGCAGCCGGTTGGCGAGGGCGATGTCGTTGGCGCGCAGGGCCTTCCTCAGCGACCAGGGGTTGCTCGCTCCACCGCGCACGGTCGGGTCGTTGGCGGTGATCAGGCACTCCACGCCCTCGACGACACCGATGCCGGTGACGAGGGACGCGCCGACGGTGTACTCACTGCCCCAGGCGGCCAGCGGGGACAGCTCCAGGAACGGCGTGTCGGGGTCGAGGAGCAGCTCGATGCGCTCGCGGGCGAGGAGCTTGCCGCGCCCCCGGTGCCGGGCGACGTACTTCTCGCCGCCGCCCGCCACGGCCTTGGCGTGCTCGGCGTCGAGCTCGGCGAGCTTGAGAAGCATGGCCTCGCGGTTGGCCCGGTACTCCGGGTCGTTCGGGTCCAGGGCGGAGGTCAGGACGGTCACAGGAGTGCCTCCGGTATGTCCAGGTGGCGGGAGCGCAGCCATTCGCCGAGGGCCTTGGCCTGCGGGTCGAAGCGGTGCTGGGCGGCGACACCGGCGCCGAGGATGCCCTCGACGACGAAGTTGAGGGCGCGCAGGTTCGGCAGTACATGGCGTACGACGGTCAGCTCGCGGCTCTCGGGGATCAGCTCCCGGAACCGGTCGACGGTCAGCTCGTGCGCGAGCCACCGCCAGGCGTCGTCCGTGCGGGCCCACACCCCGACGTTGGCGTTGCCGCCCTTGTCCCCGCTGCGGGCGCCCGCGACCAGGCCGAGGGGGGCGCGTGTCACCGGCCCGGGCGCCGGCGGCTCGGGGAGCGGAGGCTCCGGCACCTCGTCGAGTACGGCCGTGTCGTGGGCCGGTGGCACGGGGACCCGACGCCCGTCATGGAGGACGGCCACATGGTCGACGCCACCATGGGGGACGTACACATCCTCGAAGACCCCATAAGGCGAGCCCTTCCCGGGTGGGGCCAGCACATGGAAGCCGGGGTAGCTGGCCAGTGCCAGCTCCACGGCCGCCCCGCTCAGCGCCCGCCCGACGACCTCTTGGCCGGGGTCCCGCACGACGAGCCGCAGCAGCGCGCTCGCGGTCTCCTCGCTCGGGGCGTCGGGCCGGTCGGTGCGGACCAGCTCCCAGCGCACGTCGGCGACCTTGCCGAGGGCGGGTTCCATCTGGTCCCGCACCAGGGCGGCCTTGGCCTCGATGTCGAGGCCGGTGAGCACGAAGGCGACCTCGTTGCGGAAGCCGCCGAGCCGGTTGAGCCCGACCTTGAGGGTGGGCGGCGGCGCCTCTCCGCGCACGCCCTCGATGCGGACCCGGTCGGGCCCGTCCTGGCGCAGCCGTACGGTGTCCAGCCGGGCGGTGACGTCCGGCCCCGCGTACCGGGCACCGGCCGTCTCGTACAGCAGCTGGGCGGTGACCGTGCCGACGTCGACGAAGCCGCCGGTGCCGGGGTGTTTGGTGATGACGCAGCTGCCGTCCTCATGCAGTTCGGCGAGCGGGAAGCCGGGCCGACGGACGTCGCCGCCGGTGAAGAAGGCGTAGTTGCCGCCGGTGGCCTGTGCCCCGCACTCCAGGACGTGCCCGGCGACGACGGCACCGGCGAGCCGGTCGTGGTCGCGTGGTGTCCATCCGAAGTGGGCGGCGGCGGGCCCGGTGACCAGGGCCGCGTCCGTCACGCGCCCGGTGACGACGACGTCGGCGCCCGCCCGCAGGCACCGCTCGATGCCGAAGCCGCCGAGGTAGGCGTGGGCGGCGATGCTCCCCGCGGGGGTCCCCCCTGCTCGAGCGGAGCCGAGAGCTCGGGGGAGCGCGGTGGTGAGGTCGTCGCCCTCGACATGGGCGACACGCACGGGAATGCCCAGCCGGTCGGCCAGCTGCCTGACGGCGTCGGCGAGTCCGGCCGGGTTGAGCCCGCCCGCGTTGGTGACGATCCTGACGCCCCGCTCGTGCGCGAGGCCCAGGCAGTCCTCCAGCTGCCGCAGGAACGTGCGGGCGTATCCGGCGGCCGGATCCTCGAGGCGGTCGCGGCCGAGGATGAGCATGGTCAGCTCGGCGAGGTAGTCACCGGTGAGGACGTCGAGTTCGCCGCCGGTGAGCATCTCGCGCATCGCGTCGAAGCGGTCGCCGTAGAAGCCGGAGGCGTTGCCGATGCGGAGGATGGTCACTTGGCCGCCTCCTCACCGCCGCGCACGGGCGTCACGAGCCGGCCTCTTTCGGCGGGCGTCCGCTGCCCGGCGGTCCCGCGAAGGCCTGCGCGATGCCGAACCAGCGGTCGGCGTCGGGGCCGTCGGCACGCAGGGCGAGGTCGGTGCGGTGGGCGCGCTGGGTGACCAGGAGGCAGAAGTCGAGGGCGGGTCCGGTGACGCGCTGCGGGGCGTCCTCGGGGCCGTACGTCCACAGGTCGCCGGAGGGGGCGCGCAGTTCGACGCGGAAGGGGTCGCCGGGCGGCGTGAGACCGTGCACGCCGTAGGCGAAGTCCCGGGTCCGCACCCCGAGCCAGGCCACATGCCGCAGCCGGTCGGTGGGTGGGCGCACCACACCCAGGGCGCCGGCCACGTCCTGCCCGTGGGCCCAGGTCTCCATGAGACGGGCCGTCGCCATGGAGGCGGCCGACATGGGCGGGCCGTACCAGGGGAAGCGCGCCCCGGGTGGGGCGGCCCGCAGGGCTTCCTCCAGTGCCGTACGGCCGACGCGCCACCGGGCGAGGAGCTCGCCGGGCGGGGCTTGAGCGCCCTCGTCGGCGCCCTCGTCGACGAAGGTTCCCGGCGCGGCGAGGGCCTTCTCGACCAGCGCGCGGAAACCCTCGGCGTCCGTGACGGCGAGCAGGGCCGAGCGGTCCGTCCAGGCCAGGTGGGCGATCTGGTGGGCCACGCTCCAGCCGGGCGCGGGGGTCGCGATCGACCAGCGCAGCGGGGGCAACCCGGCCACGAGGCGGTCGAGTTCCTCGCTCTCCTCGCGCAGATCGTCGATCACGGAGGTCGGATCGGACACGGGCGCTCCCCTCGGGGCACGGCGGTGTGCGGTGGTTTGCGGGGTGGTGCGGGGTGGTGCGGGGTGGTGCGGGGTGGTGCGGGGTGGTGCGGGGTGCTGAGGAGCATGGCAGCGGGCTCAGAAACAATCAAGCGTGCTTGCATGAATTGGTTCCGGCGACCGGCCGCGCTCGTCGGCGGCGAGATCGACGTACTGCGGGCCGCGGAGCCCCGCCGACCGCGGGCGCGCTACGGGATGCCGGTGCGCGGGGTGCCGGTGCCGGGAGGCCGGTGCGCGGGGTGCCGGTGCCGGGAGGCCGGTGCGCGGGAAGCCGGTGCCGGGAGGCCGGTGCGCGGGAAGCCGGTGCGCGGGGTGCCGGTGCCGGGAAGCCGATGCGCGGAAATTGCGATGCCGGGAAGCCGGCGCGCGGGAAGCCGACGCGCGGGAAGCCGGTGCGCGGAATCCCGATGCCGGGAAGTCGGCGCGCGCGGGAAGCCGGTGCGCGGGATCTCGGTGCGTCGGCCCCGGTTCGCGCACCCGCCCGGCGCCACGGGGCTCAGCCGGCCGCGCCCGCTTCTCTCGCCGCCTCCTCCAGCCTGCGCCGATGGGTCTCCCACCGAGCCCGGTCGCCCGGGGGCATGTTGTCCTTGCCCGGCGTCAGGCCGACCGAGCCGTCGATGAGTTCGCGCACGATGTCGGCGTGACCGGCGTGACGGCTGGTGTCGGCGATCACGCGCACCAGGACGTGGTGCAGAGTGGTCTCGCGCCGCTCCTCGGGCCACCAGGGAACGCGCCCGGTCGCCTCCAGCGGCAGCGCCGCGATCGTGCCGTCCGCGTGCTCCCACGCCCGGCGGTACAGCCCGGCGATGTCCTCGCGGGACTCGTCCGGGGTGGCCCACATGTCGGCGTCGGGTTCGGCGTCCTGCGTGTACCACCAGGGCGGCGGGTTCTCGGCGAAGTAGGGCCGGCCGAAGGTGTCGCCGAAGTAGCCCAGCTCCACTCCGGCGGTGTGCTTGACCAGCCCGAGCAGATTGGTGCCGGTCGGTGTCAGCGGGCGGCGGATGTCGTACTCGCAGAGCCCGTCGAGCTTCCACAGCAGGGCGTCACGCGCGTCCTGGAGATAGCGGAGGAGGTCGGCCTTCGGGTCCGGTGGGGTCATGCGCGGCAGTGTGGCACCCGGCACTGACATTGATTGACCGGGCCGGACCGGAAGAGCGGCCTCTTGCGCTGCGGAGCGGCTCAGCCCTCCAGGCCTGTGCTCCGCAGCGCCGCCCTCTTCTTGCGCCCGCCGCCCACCTGGGTGCGCACCGCGCCCATGCTCGCCGCGACGACGAGGGCGATCGCGGCGGCCTCGGCGGTGCTGAGCGCCTGGTCGAGGATGAGGAAGCCGGCCGTCGCGGCGATGGCCGGTTCGAGGCTCATCAGGATCGCGAAGGTGGAGGCGGGCAGGCGGCGCAGGGCGAGGAGTTCGAGGGTGTACGGCAGCACCGAGGAGAGCAGGGCGACCGCCGCGCCCAGGCCCAGCGTCACCGGGTCGAGCAGCTTCGTCCCCGACTCGGCGATCCCCAGCGGCAGGAACAGCACCGCCCCCACCGCCATGGCCAGGGCCAGCCCGTCCGCCTGCGGGAAGCGGCGGCCCGTACGGGCGCTGAAGACGATGTAGGCGGCCCACATGGCGCCGGCGCCCAGGGCGAAGGCCGCCCCTGTGGGGTCGAGGCCGCTGAAGCCTCCCCCGCCCAGGAGGAAGACACCGGCGAGGGCCAGCGCCGCCCACACGACGTTGACCGCCCGGCGGGAGGCGAGGACCGAGAGGGCGAGCGGGCCGAGGACCTCCAGCGTGACCGCGGGGCCCAGCGGGATGCGGGCGACGGCCTGGTAGAAGAGGCCGTTCATGGCGGCCATGGTGATGCCGAAGGCGACGACGGTGCCCCAGTCGGTGCGCGAGTGGCCGCGCAGCCGCGGGCGGCAGACCAGGAGCAGGACGACGGCCGCGACCAGCAGGCGCAGCGCCACCACCCCGAGGGCCCCCGCCCTGGGCATGAGCGTCACCGCCAGGGCGGCGCCGAACTGCACGGAGATCCCGCCCGCGAGCACCAGCCCCACGGGTCCGAGGAAACCGAGCCGGCCTGGACCGGCGGCCGGCGCGGTGGCGTCGGCGGTCGCGGACGAGGGCGGGGTGGCGGTCTCCGGCGGGGTCACGGGCTGTCCTGTGCTCGGTCGGTGTCAGGGGCTCGATGTCAGGGGTGCTGACTGCCAGGAGTGCTGACTGTCAGGGGTGCTGCGCATGTGCGGTGCGTACATCGGGGTGCACTCAACGTACAGCCCGATGCACTGCACAGTCCAGGGTAATGGACTCCGTCAGGTGCGTGAACCCCTTTTGCCTCTGTCTCGCGCTGTGAGACGTCAGCGGCGGGCGAGGTACAGGTTCAGCGCCTTGTACAGCAGCCGGTTGAGCGGGTAGTCCCATTCGCCGAGGTGTTCCACGGCCTCACCGCCGGTGCCCACCTTGAAGCGCAGCAGGCCCAGCAGGTGGCTGGACTCCTCCAGGGTGTCGGTGATGCCGCGCAGGTCGTAGACGGCGGCGCCCAGTTCGTGCGCGTCGGTCATCATGCGCCACTGCACGGCGCTGCTCGGCTGGACCTCGCGGCGGCGGGCGGTGGAGGCGCCGTAGGAGTACCAGACGTGGTCGCCGACGGTCAGCATGGTGGCCGCGGCGAGCACCTCGCCGTCGTGGTAGGCGAGGTAGAGCCGCATCCGGTCCGGGTGTTCGGCGGTGAGCGCGCTCCACATGCGCTGGAAGTACGCCAGCGGGCGCGGGACGAAGCGGTCCCGCTCCGCGGTCTCGCTGTACAGCTCGTGGAAGGCCGGCAGGTCCTCCAGGTCGCCGCGCACGACCTTCACCCCGGCCTTCTCCGCCTTCTTGATGTTGCGGCGCCACTGCTGGTTCAGGCCGCTGTGGATGTCCTCGAGCGACCGGCCGGCGAACGGCACCTGGAAGACGTAGCGGGGCTGGCCCGCGGCGAAGCCGTCCTCGCCGGTCGCCTCGGACTGCCGCCAGCCCATCCGGCGCAGGCTGTCCGCGACATGGCCGGCCCGCGGTTCGTACGACGTCGCCCGCACGTCACGCAGCCGCCGGGCGGCCGGGTCCGCGATCGCCGCCTTGACCGCGTCGGCGCTCCAGCGGCGCACCACGACCGGCGGGCCCATCCGCACCGCGAAGGCACCCCGCCGTCTCAGGTGCGCGAGCATCGGCTCCAGCAGACGGTCGAGACCGGGCCCGTGCCAGTCGATCAGCGGGCCCTCGGGGAGGTAGGCGAGGTACCGCGGCAGCCCGGGCAGCCGCGGCCCGGGCAGGGGGCGCAGCAGTACCAGTCCCGCGCCGACGAGCTGCCCGCCGCCGTCGAACCAGCCGAGGCTCTCCGCCCGCCAGTCGGGCTTGACCTCACCCCAGGAGGGGACCTGGGTGTGGCTGGCGGAGGGACGGGCCGTGACGAACGCGAGATGCTCGTCGCGAGTGATCGGCTGGACGCGGACGCTCATGCGCGGGCTCCTTCGAGCAGCTGCCCTCGACGGGCAGTGGTTGGTCCCGCGAGCCTAGGAGCGGCTTCGGCCCGCCCCCGGTTCAGACACTCGGGTCCGCCCTCCCGTGGCCCGAACGCCTCATGTGCCGTCACGCCCCGGGTTCTCGTCCAGCGCCTCGGCCAGCACCTCCGCCAGATGCCTGCCCCGTACGCCCGCCAGCTGCTGGAGCTGGGTGCGGCAGGAGAAGCCGTCCGCCAGGACCACCGCGCCGTCCGGGGCGTCCCGTACGGACGGCAGGAGCTGTTCCTCCGCGCAGGCGGCGGACACCTCGTAGTGGCCCTTCTCGAAGCCGAAGTTCCCCGCGAGGCCGCAGCAGCCGCCGCTCAGTTCGCCGGTGAGCCGGGCCCCTTCCCGCAGCCGGCGGTCGGCGGCGTCGCCCAGCACCGCGTGCTGGTGGCAGTGGGTCTGGCCGGCCACCGGGCGGGCCACGCGCGGCGGCGTCCAGCCGGGGGCGTGGCGTTCGAGCGTCTCCGCGAAGGTGAGGACCTTGGCGGCGAGGCGGGCCGCGCGCGGGTCGTCGTGCAGCAGTTCGGGGACGTCCGTGCGCAGGGCCGCGGCGCAGCTCGGCTCCAGGACCACGACCGGCGCGTCGGTCTCCAGCACCGGCTCCATCAGGTCGAGCGTGCGGCGCATGACGGCCCGGGCACGGTCCAGCTGGCCCGTCGACACGTACGTCAGTCCGCAGCAGACCCGGCCCCGGCCGCGCAGCAGGGACAGCGGGTCGAGGGCGACCGTCCTGCCGTCGCCCACCGGCGGTTTCGCCAGGTGCACGGTCGGCGGCAGCGCCACCCGCAGCCCGGCCGCTTCCAGGACCCGTACGGCGGCCTGCCCCACGGCCGGGGAGAGGTGCTCGGTGAAGGTGTCGGGCCACAGGACGACCAGGTCACCCTGTGCGGAGCCCCGCCTCTGTTCCCACCACCGGCTGAACGTCCGTGACGCCAGCCGCGGGATCTCCCGCTCGGGGGCGATCCCGCCCAGCCGTTTCGCCGCCCGGGCGAGGGGGCGCACCCGTGCGAAGGCGTTGACCAGCCACGCCGTGCGCGTACGGGCCACCGCCCGGAGCCACACCGGCAGCCGGCCCATCGTGTGGTGCGCGGCCGGGCGGCGCCGTCCCGCGTAGTGGTGGTGCAGGAACTCCGCCTTGTACGTGGCCATGTCGACCCCGACCGGGCAGTCCGACCGGCAGCCCTTGCAGGACAGGCACAGATCCAGGGCGTCCCGGACCTCCTCCGAGCGCCAGCCGTCCGTCACCACCTCACCGGCGAGCATCTCGTGCAGCAGCCGGGCCCGCCCGCGCGTGGAGTGCTCCTCCTCGCCCGTCGCCCGGAAGGACGGGCACATGACGCCCGAGCCGGACACCGACGTTGTACGGCACTTGGCGACGCCCACGCAGCGCCGCACCGCAGCCGGGAAGTCGCCGCCGTCGGCCGGGTAGCCGAAGGCCACGTCGACCGGTTCACGGGGCAGGACGGAGAAGCGCAGGCCGCTGTCCAGCGGCGCGGGGCGGACGAGCATCCCGGGGTTCAGCAGGTCGTCCGGGTCCCACACCCCCTTGACCCGCTCGAAGAGGCCGACCATCTCCGAGCCGTACATCTTCGGCAGCAGCTCCGCCCGCGCCTGCCCGTCCCCGTGCTCCCCGGACAGCGATCCGCCGTGCGCCACCACCAGCTCCGCGAGCTCCTCCGAGAAGCTGCGGAAGCGGGCGATGCCGGGCTGCGTCAGCAGATCGAAATCGATGCGGACGTGGATGCAGCCGTCCCCGAAGTGCCCGTACGGTGTGCCGCGCAGCCCGTGCTCCGCCATCAGCGCCCGGAAGTCCCGCAGATAGGCCCCCAGCCGGGCGGGCGGCACCGCGCAGTCCTCCCAGCCGGGCCAGGCCTCGGTCCCGTCGGGCATGCGGGTCGCCGTACCGCTCGCGTCCTCCCGGATCCGCCACAGCGCGCTCTGCCCCGCCGGATCGGTGACCACCAGCGCGTCCACGACATCGGCGGCCCGCACGACCGCCTCCGCACGCGCGCGTGCCTCCCCCGCGGACTCCCCGCCGGTTTCCACGAACAGCCAGGCCCCGCCCCGCGGCAGCGCCTCCGGCGACGGGACCAGGTCCGCCGCCATACCCTCCACCGTCAGCGGCCTGAAGGGCAGCAGCCCGGCCGCGGCCTCCGCCGCCGCGCTCTCGTCGGCGTAGCCCAGCACGGCCAGCGCACGCGCGCGGGGCGCCTCGACCAGGTGCACGACCGCCTCCGTCAGCACGCCGAGCGTGCCCTCGGAGCCGCAGAAGGAGCGGGCCACGTCGGCGCCGCGCTCGGGCAGCAGGGCGTCCAGCGCGTAGCCGGAGATGCGGCGGGGCAGGTCGGGGAAGCCGGTGCGCAGCAGGGCCGGTTCGCCCTCCAGCAGCGCCCGCAGTCCGTCCGGCGCCCCGGCCCAGTCCCGCCCGAGCCGCAGCCGCTCACCGCGCGCGGTGACGACGTCCAGCTCCCGGACACTGTCCGCGGTAGTGCCCCACGCCACGGAGTGCGAGCCGCACGCGTTGTTGCCGATCATGCCGCCGAGCGTGCAGCGGCTGTGGGTGGAGGGGTCGGGGCCGAAGCGCAGGCCGTGGGGGGCGGCGGCGTCCTGGAGCCGGTCGAGCACCAGCCCCGGCTGCACGACGGCGGTGCGGCTTTCGGGGTCGAGCGACACGAGCCGGTTCATGTGCCGGGTGAAGTCCAGCACCACGCCCGTGCCCGTCGCCTGCCCGGCGATCGACGTGCCGCCACCTCTCGCGACGACCGGGACCCGCCGCTCCCGGCACACCTCCAGGACGGCCGCCACGTCGTCGGCGTCACGCGGAGCGACCACGCCCAGCGGCACCCGCCGGTAGTTGGAGGCGTCCATGGTGACCAGCGCCCGGGAGGTGACGTCGAACCCCACGTCACCCCGGACGCCCCGGCGCAGCTCCGCCTCGAGGGCAGCCAGATCCCCGACATCCGTCATGCGTCCAGCATGCACCCGGCCACTGACAGTGACGGCCCGGGGCGCCCCGGTGGGTCAGCCCTTGACGGCGGAGCTGGCCACGCCCTCGACGAACCAGCGCTGGAAGAACGCGAAGACGATCAGCACGGGCAGCACCAGCAGCACGCCGAAGGCGAGGATCTGGCCCCAGTCCGGGGGCTGCTGCCCCTGGAAGACGCTCATCTCCAGAGGGAGGGGACGCACCGCCGGGTCGGACACCATCAGCACCGGCCACAGGAAGGAGCCCCACTGGATGAGGAAGGTGAGGATCGCGACCGAGGCGAACACCGGCCTGGACATCGGCACGATGATCGCGAAGAAGGTGCGCCAGGGCCCCGCGCCGTCCAGCCGGGCCGCCTCCTCGATGCTCGTCGGGATCTTCTTGAAGAACGTGTGGAACTGGTAGATCGCGAAGGCGTTGGCGACGAACGGCAGCGCCTGGATGAACAGGGTGTTGCGCTGGCCGTTGAACATGTAGAACAGCGGCACCGCGACCGACTCGAACGGGATCAGCATCAGCAGCAGGACGAGGGTGAACACCGCGTTCTGCCCCCGCCACTTCAGCCGCGTCAGCCCGTAGGCCGCCATCGAGTTGACGATCAGCCCGCCCGTCACCACCACGAACGACAGCAGCACCGACACGCCCATGAACTGCCAGAAGTAGCCGGTGCTGTCGGAGTTCAGGCTGTCGAGGACGGCTGCGTAGTTATCGAAGGAGAGGTGGGTGGGCAGGAAGCCGGACAGGCCGTTCAGTACCTCGTCCGACGGCTTCAGGCTGCCGAGGAAGAGGTAGAGCGCGGGGAGCGCGAAGACGAACGCGAGGACACTCAGGACGGTGTAGTCGAGGACGCGGCGCACGGGCGTACGGGTCATGGCCATGGGTTGGTCAGTCCTCGTTGTCGGGCCGGACGACGCGGCGCTGGACGATGGTCAGGGCGACGACGATCAGGAAGAACACCACCGTGACGGCCGAGGCCTGGCCGATGTTGTTCTGGTCGAAGGCGGTGGTGACGGCCTGGTACATCACCGTCCGGGTGGCGTCCTCGTCCAGGCCGCCGCCGCGGATGAGGATGTACACCTGGTCGAAGACCCGGAAGGACAGCACCGAGGTCAGCATCGCGACGAACACGAGGGTGCCGCGGATGCCGGGCAGGGTGACGTGGCGGAACTGCTGCCAGCGCGAGGCCCGGTCCAGCTGGGAGGCCTCGTAGAGCTCGCCCGGGATCTGCTGGAGACCGGCCAGCAGGATGACCATCTGGAAGCCGACGCCCTGCCACACCGACAGCACGATGATCGAGCCCATCGCGGTGAGGCCGTCACCGAGCCAGTCGAAGGCGCCCCAGTTGCCGAGACTCACCGTGTCCAGCAGGGAGTTGAGCAGGCCCTGCTCGCTGCGGGCGAGGATCAGCCGCCAGATCACGGCGACCAGCGCCATCGGGAAGACCACCGGCATGAAGAAGAAGGCGCGGAACACGCCGATGGCCTTCAGCTTGCGGTTGAGCAGGATCGCCAGCGCCAGCGCGAGACCCGTCTGGAGCGGTACGACGACCGCGGCGAAGGTCAGGTTGTTCAGCAGCGCCCGCAGGAACGGGCCGGACAGGTCGGGGTCGGTGAACAGCCGCCGGTAGTGCTCCACGCCGAAGAAGGCGGGCTCCAGCGGCGATCCGAGGCGGACGTTGTAGAAGGAGAGCACCACGGCGTAGCCGAACGGGATGCCGACGAAGGCGATCAGCCCGCCGACGGCCGGGGCGGACATCAGCAGTCCGTGCAGCCGGTCGCGGTTGCCGCGCGCGGGACGCGGGGGCTTCGCGGGGCGTGCGGACGACACGGCCTGCGCCCGGCCTGGGGCCGCGGCGTGCGCGGGTTCCACGGTTTTCACGGGAGGGGTCCTCTTCCCGGCGGGGCGGGCGCGGTCGGTGCACGGCTGTGTCGCCACGTCGACGGCGGCCCGCCCGGGCCGATGCGTCCTGCGGGTTACGGGATCTCGTAGCCGGCGTTGTCGGTGAAGTCCCGGTCGATGGCGCGGGCGGCCTTGCGCAGGGCTTCCTCGGGGTCGGCGCCGCCGTAGATCGAGTTGAGGGCCGTGTTGAACTTGGCGGTGACGGTGGGGTATCCGGCGGTCACCGGGCGGGTGACGGCGACGCAGGAGGAGCTGATGTCGCTGTCGCCGCACGGCTTGGCCAGCTGGTCGGCGAAGAGCTGGAGCGGCCCGCCCTTCTTGTAGAGGTCGCTCTTGGCCAGCGCGGTCCTGGTGGCGGGCACCGCGCCGTTGGCCTTCGTCATCGCGCCGACGTTGGTGTCGTTCAGCAGGTAGTCCAGGAAGGCGCCGGCGGCCTTGCCGTTCTTGCTGCCGGCGCCGATGCCCCAGGCCCACGAGCCCTGCCCGGTCTTGGGACCGTCGCCGAAGTCGGGCAACGGCAGGACGACGAGGTCGTCACCGAGGGCCTCGCTGTAGGCGGGGTAGTTCCAGTGGCCGACCCAGCTCAGCGCCACCTTGCCCTTGGCGAAGGCGTTGCCGTCGGTGTTGGGGTCGACGTAGGTCTTCCAGGACTGGAAGGTCTTCATCGCGGAGACGACCTTCGGGCTGTCGAGGGCGCCCTGCGCCTTGCCGTCCTTCAGCAGGCCGCCGCCGGCCGACCAGAGAATCGGGGAGAAGCCGAAGGTGCCCCACTCGGAGGCCAGGCCGTACTGCTCCGATATGTCGAGGACCTTGCCGTCGGAGTCCTTGCCCTTCAGCGCCCCCAGCGCCTTGCCGAACTCCTCGGGCGTCCAGGCGTCGTCCACACCCGTCGGGTACTTCACGCCGGCCGCGTCCAGCAGTTTCTTGTTGGCGTACATACCGAGCCCGGCGTCGAACATGCCGAGGCCGTAGTGCTTGCCGCCGATCTCGCCCTGCGCCTTGATCGCGTCCGTGGCGTTGCCGAGGGTCTTGGCGGAGACGTGGCCGTCGACCGGGGCGAGCTTGCTGTTGTAGACGAAGTTCGCCATCGTCGGGCCGTCGAACTCCAGCACGTCCGGCAGTTCGGAGGCGTCGGTGGCGGTGATGGTCTTGGTGTAGTCGTTCTCCGGGATCAGCTTCAGCTCGGCCTTGACGGCGTTCTGCGAGGAGTTGAAGGACTTCACCGCGCTCTGCAGCGCGGCCGTCTCGCCCGCCTGGCCCTGGTGGGCCCAGACGCTGATGGTGCCCTTGCCGCTGCCCTCCTCGGCGGAGGTGTCGCTGCCGCCGCCCCCGCCGCCACAGGCGGCCAACGCGGCCAGCGGCAGCAGGGCGAGGGCCGTCAGGCCCGTGCGGCGGTGTTTTCCGTGGCCGGTGATCATGGTGGTGCCTCCGAGCGGGGTGTGCGGGTGGGTGCGCGGACAGGGGGAGGGGGCAGGTGAGGGGCTACGGGCTACCGCTGCCGGCGGGTGTGCGGCGGAGCGGTGGTCTCGCGGAGGATGAAGCGAATGGGCATCTCGACGGGGCGCGGCGACCCGGCGTCCGGTCCCTCCAGACGCCTCAGCAGCAGCCGGGCCGCCTCCCGGCCCTGGGCCGCGACCGGCTGGGCCACGGTGGTCAGCCCGACCACCTCGGACAGCTCGTGATCGTCGAAGCCGACCACGGACACGTCCTCCGGAACCCTCAGCCGGTGCCGGCGCAGGGCGCGCAGCGCGCCCATCGCCATCTCGTCGGACTGGGCGAACACGGCGGTCGGCGGATGGCGCAGCGCCAGCAGCTCCGTCATGGCCCGCTCACCGCCCTCGACCGTGTAACCGCCGTCGGCCTCCAGGGCGGGGTCCAGCTCGATCCCGGAGTCGGCCAGCACGTCCAGGTAGCCCTGCCGGCGGTCCAGGGGCGTGGTCCAGTGCAGCGGCTCGCTGGCGCCGGAGATCATGCCGATCCGCCGGTGGCCCAGGTTCACCAGGTGCCGTACGGCGCTCTCCGCCCCGCCCCGGTCATCGATACCGACCACCGTGAAGCCGGGCCGGGCGCCGCCGACCGTGGTCGCCAGCGGCACGCCGAGGGAGCACAGGGCGGCGGCCTCCTCCGGGTCCGGGATCAGCAGGGACAGCACGGCGTCGACCCGCTTGCGGATCGGCAGCTTGGTGAAGAATCGCTTGCGCGCCTCCGGTGAGCCGAGGTTGTACAGCAGGACGTCGTAGCCCTCGGCGCTGAAGACCTTCTCGGCGGCGTCCAGCACCGTGCCGAAGAACCAGCGGCCGACGTACGGGACGACGACGCCGATGGTGTAGGTGCGTCCGCTGGCCAGGCTGGAGGCCGAGCGTGAGGCGGTGTAGCCCAGTTCGGCGGCGGCCGCGACGATCCGGGCCCGCATCTCCTTGGACACTCCCGAACGGCCGCGCAGGGCGCGGGACACGGTGGACGCCGAGACCCCGGTGGCCTCGGCGACATCGGTGATGCTGACCGTCACGGGACGCTCCTTGATCGGGTGCGCGCCGCGTGACGGGGATCCGGAGCACGTCGGCGGGAGTGGGAGTGACGAGACCGTAAACCCGCTCACCTGGTTGCGCAAGCGTTTGCGTTCAGATTTACTTCGGCTGACTCTCAGAGGAACTCCCACCAGCACGAGTACAGCGCACACGTTTGAGTGCCGCTGTCGGCAGACAGGACCTGTCCATGCGATACGCGCCGCCCGGCCTCTGCGTGAACGACTTCGACCTCCTGCGCCACGCGGACGGCACCTACACCGCGCTGCACCTTCAGGGCCCGTGGACGGCCGACTTCGACCACCTGCGCATGGAGACCTCGTACGGCCGGGCCACCTCCACCGACCTGGTCCACTGGGAACCGCAGGGCACGGCCTTCGGCAACGGCCTGCCGGGCCGCTTCGACCAGCAGGCGGTGTGGACCATGCACGCCTTCCCGCACGAGCCGGGCATGGCGATGCTCTACACCGCCGTCTCCGGACTCACCCCCGGCGGCTGGCCCCTGCAGTCGATCGGCCTGGCCCGCTCCGGGCGCACCGACGGCACCGGCTGGCGCCGCCACGGCACGGGGCCGGTCGTCGAGGCGGACGGGCGCTGGTACCGCACGGGCGAACGCATGGGCTGGCGCGACCCCTTCGTCGTACGCGACGACGAGTCCGACGGCTGGGTGATGGTGCTCTGCGCCGCCGACGCCTCCCTGCCCGTCGAGGTCAGCGGGTGCGTCGCCTGGGCGACCTCCGACGACCTGGAGCACTGGACCGTCCACCCGCCGCTGATCTCCCCCGGCGACGTCGACGAGTTCGAGTGCCCGGTCCTGGAACGCCTCGACGACGGCGGCTGGCTGCTGCTCGGCTCCATCGGCGCCACCCGGGGCTTCGAGGCGTGGACCGCTCCGCGCCTGCGCGGCCCGTGGACCCGCCGTGGCCCGCTCGGCCCGACGGGCGCGTACGCCCCGCGCGTCGTCGCCGCCCCCGACGGCTCCCGGGTCGTGCTGCACACCACCCCGCGCCGCGTCGGCCTCAGCGACACCGGCGAGCGCTGCCGCGGCATGCTCGCCCAGCCCAAGTCCCTCGCCGTGCCCGCGGATGCGGCGCCCCGCCTGGAATGGTGGCCGGGCCTGGACCCCTGGCTCGGTGAGGAGACGCACGAGGCCCTCCTGCACGCGGTCGGCGACGTCGGCCTCTCCGGCCGCACCGAGATCACCCTGCGCACGCAGGACTCCGGCCCGGACCGGCCCGCGCTCACGGTCGGCTGCGACGGCAAGAACCTCTGGGTGACGGGCCCCGACGGCACCCCGCTCGGAGAGACCCTCCTGCCGGAACCCGCCGCCTCGCTGCGCATCCTCACCGTCGGCGAGTACGTCGAGGTCT
Organism: Streptomyces sp. NPDC012474; assembly: GCF_042955185.1. Taxonomy (NCBI): domain Bacteria; kingdom Bacillati; phylum Actinomycetota; class Actinomycetes; order Kitasatosporales; family Streptomycetaceae; genus Streptomyces; species Streptomyces sp. NPDC012474. The sequence goes on along the minus strand of NZ_JBIBEP010000006.1, from coordinate 222,832 downwards.
ACGCCGACGGCGTCTTCGTCCTCACCACACTGTGCTACTCCGGCCGCCCCGCCCCCTGGACGGCCACCGCCGAGGAGGGAGTCCGCCCCGTCGCCGTCCGCCCCCTCCGGCTGCCGGACCCGCATCGCGACGACGCCTCGGCCGTCTGGCCCGGCCCGCCGACCCCCTGATCGGTCCAAACTCCGTCTCACCCGACGGACGACGTTTCGCCCACGTTTCTGGAAGCGGCTACGCTCCCCTGCGTGGCTGAGATCCAGATTCCTGCTGACATCAAGCCCGCCGACGGACGTTTCGGCGCGGGTCCCTCCAAGGTGCGGACGGAGGCGCTGGACGCCCTCGCCGCGACCGGCACCTCTCTCATGGGCACCTCCCACCGCCAGGCTCCCGTCAAGAACCTGGTCGGCAAGGTGCGCGAAGGCATCAGCGAGCTGTTCCAGCTCCCCGACGGCTACGAGGTGATCCTCGGCAACGGCGGCTCCACCGCGTTCTGGGACGTCGCGACGCACGGCCTGATCGAGAACAAGTCGCAGCACCTCAGCTTCGGCGAGTTCTCCTCCAAGTTCGCCAAGGCCGCGAAGCTCGCGCCCTGGCTGGCCGAGCCGGACGTCATCTCCGCCGACCCGGGCACGCACCCCGAGGCGGTCGCCGAGGCGGGCGTGGACGTCTACGCGTTCACCCACAACGAGACCTCGACCGGTGTCGCCATGCCGATCAAGCGGGTGGCGGGCGCCGACGAGGGCTCCCTGGTCCTGGTGGACGCCACCTCCGGCGCGGGCGGCCTGCCCGTCGACATCGCCGAGACGGACGTCTACTACTTCGCCCCGCAGAAGTCCTTCGCCTCCGACGGCGGCCTGTGGATCGGCGTCTTCTCCCCGGCCGCGATCGAGCGCGCCGAGCGGATCCACGCCTCCGGCCGCCACGTCCCGGAGTTCTTCTCGCTGCCGACGGCGATCGACAACTCCCGCAAGAACCAGACGTACAACACCCCGGCCCTGGCCACCCTCTTCCTGCTGAACCAGCAGCTGGAGTGGATCAACGGCCAGGGCGGCCTGGACTGGTCGGTCCGGCGCACCGCCACCTCCGCCCGCACGCTGTACGGCTGGGCCGAGGACATCAAGTACGCCAACCCGTTCGTCACCGACCCGGCCAAGCGCTCGCAGGTCATCGGCACGATCGACTTCACGGACGAGGTCGACGCCGCCGCCGTCGCCAAGGTGCTGCGCGCCAACGGCATCGTCGACACCGAGCCCTACCGCAAGCTCGGCCGCAACCAGCTGCGCGTCGCGATGTTCCCGGCGATCGACCCGGCGGACGTCGAGGCGCTCACCAAGTGCGTCGACTACGTGATCGAGAAGCTCTGACCTTCCCGCGTACGTGACCGAGGGCGCCCCGCGTGTGCGGGGCGCCCTCGCTCGTTCTCAGGCGGCCGCGCCCCGGCCGAACACCTCGAACAGCCGCGTCAGGCTGTCCTCTCCCCCACCGTCCGCCGCCGCCCGCCGGAACGTCTCCAGCACCGCGGCGGGCAGGGCGGGATCCACCCCGGAGTCGCGCGCCGTGTGCACGACGTGGTCCAGGCTGGCCACGGCCATCGAGATCCGCTCGACGTCGCCGGAGTGCCGCCCCGCCTCGATGCGTGGCGTGTAGAAGTCGAGGAACTGCTCCATCCCGCCCAGCGTCCCGGCCGCGTACGGCGTGATCTCGGAGGGCTTGATGCCGTGGGCGTCCGCCAGCGCCAGCATGTGCAGCCAAGCGGTCAGGGTGGTCCAGAACAGGTCCATCTGGAGCTGGTAGTACAGCGCCGCCAGACCCGGATCCTCACCCCGGTAGTCGGTGCCCGTGAGGACCTTCAGGACGTCCTCGTACCGCTCGAAGAGGTTCCGGGGGCCGCTGTAGAAGGTGTCGAACTCCGCCGACCCGATGCCGGACGGCGGCGTCTGGACTCCGCCGGTGAGGTGGCGCGCCCCGTGCCGGGCCGCCCAGGCCGCACCCTCCCGGGCCCGCTCCGGGGTGTCCGAACTGAGGTTGACCAGGACCCGGCCCGTCAGCGCCGGGGCGGCGGGCTCCAGGACGGTGTACATCGCGGCGTAGTCGGTGAGGCTCAGCACGACCACCTCGCTCGCCGCCAGGGCCTCCTCGACGGTGGCGGCGCGCACCGCGCCCCTGGCCACGAGGTCGTCGGCGCGGCTCGCGGTGCGGTTCCAGACAGTGACCCGGTAGCCGGCGTCCAGGTAGGCGCCGGCCATCGCGCGGCCCATGGGGCCGAGGCCGAGGACGGTCACGGGCGGCGCGCTCACGGCGGACGAACTCATAGAAATCCCCCCGGGGACGACGAAACGAAGACGGCTAGAACGAACGCTCTATCCAGAGAGGAACCTAGCACAGCGACTAGAGCGATCGCTCTAGCTCGGTAGAGTGGTGGCGTGAAGACCAAGGCCCCGCACGACCTCGAAACCGCCGGCACCCGTGAACGGATCGTCCGAACGGCCTCCCGCCTGATGCAGCGCCAGGGCTACGAGGGCACCGGCATCAAGCAGATCTCCCGCGAGGCCGGAGCGACGCTCGGCTCGGTCTACCACTTCTTCCCGGGCGGGAAGCAGGAGCTCGGAGCGGCCGCCGTACGACTCGGCGACGAGGAGTTCACCGAGTTGCTGCGCGAGACGCTCGACGCGGAGCCGGAACCGGAGAAGGCGCTGCCCATCCTCGCCGCCTCCCTCGCCCAGGGACTGCGCGACTCCGACTGGCTCGACGGCTGCCCGGTCACCTCCACCGTCGTGGGCACGGCGGCCGGTGCCCCCGGCATCCAGCAGGCGGCGGCCGAGGCGTTCGCCCGCTGGCGCACGGTCGTCGCCGAGAAGCTGGCCGCCGCAGGCTTCGCCGCTCCCGACGCCGAGGACCTGGCCCACACGGTGATCGCCACGTTGGAGGGCGCCGAGCTGGCCTCCCAAGTAGCCCGCAGCGAGGCACCGCTGGAGGTGGCTGGGCGCCATCTGGCGCGCTTGGTGGCCTCGTACCGATAGCCTGCGCGGCGCTACGGCCCCGGCTGCGAGCGCGCCACCCGGAACCCCACGTCGTCGATCCGGAACGTCGGATGGCTCCGGCGGCGCACCGAGGCGCGGCAGCTCCAGTGCTCGTCGGACCAGCCGCCGCCGCGCAGCACCCGGTACGTGCCGTAGACCTCGGCGTCGTAGAGGTCCCAGCACCAGTCCCAGGTGTTGCCCAGCATGTCGTACAGGCCCCAGGCGTTGGGCTGCTTGCCGCCCACGGGGTGGATGCGGTCGCCGGAGTTGCCGCGGTACCAGGCGATCTCGTCGAGCGGGCCATAGCGGGGGCCGGTGCTGCCGGCCCGGCAGGCGTGTTCCCACTCGGCCTCGGTCGGCAGCCGGTATCCGTCGGCGGTGGTGTCCCAGTCGGCGGCCCCGCCGCCGGGCCGCACCTCGTACGCCGGGGTCAGGCCCTCGCGCCGGGACAGTGCGTCGCAGAACCGGACCGCGTCCCACCAGGACACGCCCTCGACGGGCAGCAGTTCACCCCGGGCCGTGCCCGGACGCTCGCCGGTGACCTCGGCGTACCAGGCCTGGGTGACCGGGAACGCCGACATCCGGAACGACGCGACCTCGACCGCCCAGCTGCGCTCGGTCCGCCGGTCGGACAGCGTGACGGGCCCGGCCGGGACGGCCACCATCTCGTTGTCCATGCTTTCCCCCATGACCGGACATACTAGGGGCGCCCGGCGAGTATCGCCGGACGCCCCCGTGTCGTCCCGTCAGGCCTGGGTCACCGAGGCGCTCAGCGCCCGAACCCCAGGATCCCGCGCAGGCTGTCACCGGCCGCCGCGACGGCAGGCTGCGGCGTGCTCGGCACCTGCTGTGCCGCCGGCTGCGGCTTCGGGTCGGGGTTCTTCTTGCACACCGCGTCGGCCACGCCGTTGCCGTGCGGGACCTTGCCGTTGGTCAGGTACGTGGCGAGGTGCTTGTCGAGACAGGCGTTGCCGCTCAGCGTGATGCCGTGGTTGCCGCCGCCCTGCTCCACCACCAGGCTGGACCCCTTCAGCAGCCGGTGCATGGTGACGCCGCCCTGATAGGGGGTGGCCGCGTCGTCCGTGGCCTGGAACAGCAGCACCGGCGGGAGCTTGCTGTTGGCGACGTTCACCGGCTTCAGCGTCTTCGTCGGCCAGAACGCGCACGGTGCGTTGTACCAGGCGTTGTTCCAGGCCATGAACGGCGCCTTCTCGTGCACCGCCCAGTTGTCCTTGCGCCACTGCTTCCAGTCGCGCGGCCAGGACGCGTCACGGCACTGCACCGAGGTGTAGACGCTGTAGCCGTTGTCGCCGGAGGCGTCGATGACGGCGATGTTGTCGTACGCCTTCACCAGCGCGGCGGTGTCCTTCTTGTTGACGTAGGCCGCGAACGTCTGGGCGAGGGTGGGCCAGTAGGCGTTGTTGTAGCCGCCGGGTATGAAGATGTCCTCCAGCTCGGAGGCGCCCACCTTGCCGCCCGCCGGCTTCTTGGCCAGGGCCGCCCGCATCGCGTACCACTTGGCCTCGACCTTCTTCGGGTCGGTGCCGAGCTTGTACGTCGAGTCGTACTTGGCGATCCACGCCATGAGCGCCTTGTGGCGCTTGTCGAAGGCGTAGTCCTGCTTGATGTTGGCGTCGTACCAGACCCCGGTCGGGTCGACGATCGAGTCCAGCACCAGGCGCCGCACCCGCTCGGGGAACAGCTTGGCGTAGACCGAGCCGAGGTACGTGCCGTACGAGTAGCCGAAGTAGTTGATCTTCTTGGCGCCGAGGGCCTTGCGGATCGAGTCCATGTCCTTCACGGCGCTGACCGTGTTGATGTACGGCAGGACGCCGGCGTACTTCTTGCCGCAGGCCTGGGCGAAGGACTTGGCGCGGTCGAGGTTGGCCTTCTCCAGCGCGGGCGTGCTGGGCACGGAGTCGGGGCGGACCGGGTCGAAGTAGCCCGGCTTGCAGTCCAGGGCGGGCTGGCTCTCGCCCACTCCGCGCGGGTCGAAGCCGATCACGTCGTACTGGGCCGCGACCTCCTTGGGCAGGGACGACGCGACGAACGGGGCCAGCGACAGACCGCTGCCACCGGGGCCGCCGGGGTTGACGAGCAGCGGGCCCTGGGACTTCGCCGCGGTGTGCGGCACGCGGGACAGCGCCAGCGTGATCTGCTTCCCCCGCGGCTTCGCGTAGTCGAGCGGCACCTTCAACGACGCGCACTGGAGCGTCGGGGCGTCGTCCGTACCGCACTTCTTCCATGTGATCTTCGCCGCGGCGGTCGTCAGGGCGGCGGCGTTCGCGGAGTGTGACGCGCTGGCGTCGGCGGGAGCGGCGGCGAGCGTCCCGGCCAGGACGACCGTGACGCCGCACAGTACGGCTGCGCTTCTTCTCATGGAGTTCTCTCGCAACAGTGAGGGGGGTTGGGCCCGTGAGTGACACGGGCCGTGCCGAATCGTTTCGGAAGAACGCGCCACGCGCGTACGGATTCGACCAAGGCTTGACCGAATCGAGTCATAGTCTGCTCTCAGACACCCCTCAGAAAAGGCGAGTTCCGGCAATCCGGACACGCCGTCCCGGCATGGGTACGCCCGGCGAGCACCGGGCGCCCCACTCACCCCGCGATCACGTCGCCGTACAACTCAGACCCGTCACACCTCCGCCCCCGGGAGCACCGCCCAGGCCGAAACCCGCCGAACCTCCCACCGGCACGCTCCCGTTGTGCGTCGCGTTGACCGCGGCGACGCTCGCCCCGTTCTGGGTGTGCGACGCGTTCCACATGCTCGTGACCTTCTGCGAGCCGCTCCACGTCCACGTCACCTTCCAGGACTTCAGCGGCAGCGTGCCCGTGTTGGTCACCTTCACCTCGGCGTTGAAGCCGCCGCCCCAGTCGCTGCTGACCGTGTACGCGGCGGAGCAAGCGGCCTTGCCGCCTCCGGGGTCGCCGGGCCCGCCCGGGCCGGGACCGGGACCGGTGTCGAAGCCCGGGGCCTTGACGGACGCCAGGTACGCGTCCTTCGCCGTGTCGACCGTCTGCCAGTCGTCCTTGAGGATGCCGCCCGTGTCACCGGAGTTGGGGTTCCAGGACCAGAACGTCCAGTGGAAGCTGTCGGCGCCGTGCGCGGACGTCGAGCGCAGGTATTTCACCAGTTCGGCCAGCCACTTCTGGTCCACCGAGGGCTGGAGGGTCGTACCGAACTCGCCGAGCCACACGGGGGCGATGTTCTGCTTGAAGATGTAGCCCCAGTACTTGTCCCAGATCCCCGGCATGTTGGCGGGGAAGGACGGGTCGGAGAACCAGGACTGCTGGGCCACCGACGTGGCGTAGTCGTGCGCCAAGTACACCAGCCGGTTCGGGACGTCCAGCTGGACCGGGTGCTGGGCCACGCCCATCAGGTTGCCGCCCCACCAGCCGTTCGTGCCGTCGTACGACTGCACGCCCTCGACCATGATCAGCAGCTCGGGGTTGGCCGACAGCACCGCGTTGCCTGCGCGCTGGGCGGCCAGGCGCCAGTCGCGGGAGGTGTCGCCGCATCCCCAGCAGGCCGGGTCGTGGGGCTCGTTGTGCAGGTCGATGCCGACCACGGTGGAGTTGCCCTTGTAGCGCGTCGCCAGGGCCTTCAGGTTGGTGATCCACGTCGACTCGGGGACCGACGCCGTGTACCAGAGCGCCGACTGTCCCGCCGCGTCCGGCCGGTGCCGGTCCAGCACGATCTTCAGGCCGGACCGGCCCGCGTAGGCCACGATCCTGTCCAGGACCTGGAGGGACGTCAGCCCGCGCAGGTCGGTGTTCTTGCCGTCGTGACTGATGCTGTCCGGCATGGTGCCGGGCTTGAGGATGTCGTCGCTGTAGGGCATGCGGATGGTGTTGTAGCCCAGCGACTTCATCTGGTCGATCATGCTCTTGTAGTCGCGGGCCCACAGGCCGTGGACGACGTGGTTGGCGGTCTCGAAGCCGAACCAGTTGACGCCGGCGATACGGACGGGCTGTCCGGCCGCGTCCAGGATCTGCCGACCGCTGGTGTGCCAGTAGCCGGCGCCGACCGCCTCCGCGGCGGCATCGGCGCGTGCCGACTGCACGCCGGTCAGCGGTAACAGGAGCGCCGCGGCAACACACAGCGCTCTGCGCAGAGTGTGGAACATATGGCTGCTTCCTCTCGGTCCTCCGGGGACGGTGAGGCACGGCACCCGGAACTGACTGGGAGCGCTCCCATCCTGCCGCGCACCTCCCAGAGAACTGACGCAACATGAGCACGTCAAGCCCCTGGGAGGTGCGCGACCGCCGCGAGCGCTATCGGCTCAGCTTCCTGAACCGCCGTACGGCCAGCGGCAGGAAGATCGCCGTCAGGATCACCGGCCACACTCCGGCCATCAGCAGCGCGTGCTGCTCGACCCAGGAGTCGCCGCTTCCGACCGGCGTCCCGAACAGCTCGCGGGTCGCCGCCGCCGTGGAGGAGATCGGGTTCCAGGCCGCCACCCAGCCGAGCCAGTCGGGCATGAGCTGCGGTGCGACGAAGATGCTGGAGATCATCGTGAAGGGGAAGGCGACCGCGAAGAGGCCGCCCGCCGCCTCCGGGTTGGGCACGATCAGGCCGAGCCACACCCCGATCCAGATCAGCGAGAACCGCAGCCACAGCAGCAGCCCGAACGCGCCGAGGAAGCCCAGGCCGCCGTCCGGCCGCCAGCCCATGGCGAGCGCGGTGAGCATCATGATCGCCAACTCCGCGCAGGCGACGATGATGTCGGTGACCCCGCGCCCGGCCACCACGGCGGAGGAGGCCATCGGCATCGAGCGGAAGCGGTCGATGACGCCCTTGGTGGAGTCGTAGACCACGACGGTCGCGGTGTTGATGAAGCCGAACGCCATGGTCATCGCGAACATGCCCGGCATCAGGAAGTCCTTGTAGTCCCCGCCGCCCGGCACCTTCATGGCGCTGCCGAAGACATAGCCGTAGAGCAGCACGGACAGGATCGGGAAGCCCAGCTGCCAGGCGATGTTGACCGGCTGGCGCTGGTAGTGGGTCAGACCGCGGCGGACGATGTTCCAGCAGTCGGCGAACACCCAGTACACAGCGCTCCGCGTGCCGGGTGTGCTCAGGTCGGTGGCGCTCATGCTGCGGACTCCTTCTCGGTCCGGTGCCCGGTCAGGCGCAGGAACACGTCGTCGAGGCTCGGCCTGCGCAGCCCGATGTCCTCGACGCGGACGCCCTCGTCCTGGAGGGTCCGGGCGACCTCGGTGAGGGCGGCGACCCGGTCGGTGACCGGGGCGTGCACCCGCAACTCCGTCTCGTCCGCCTCCGGTTCGCCGTCCGCGACGCGGGCGACGACCTTCACCACGCGCGGGATGTCGGACCGCTCGGCGACCAGGACCTCGACACGGTCGCCGCCGACCAGGTTCTTCAGCCCGTCCGGGGTGTCGTCGGCGATGGCCCGCCCCTGGTCGATGACGGTGATGTGCGAGGCGAGCTTGTCGGCCTCCTCCAGATACTGCGTGGTCAGCAGCACAGTCGTACCTCCGGCCACCAACGCCCGCACGGATTCCCAGACTTCGCCCCGGCTGCGGGGGTCCAGGCCGGTCGTCGGCTCGTCGAGGAAGAGGACGGCCGGGGCAAGGATCATGGACGCCGCGAGGTCGAGGCGGCGCCGCATGCCGCCGCTGTACTTGGCGACGCCGCGGTCACCGGCGTCGGTCAGGTCGAACTGCTCCAGCAGTTCGGTCGCCCGCAGCCTGGCCCGCTTCCCGCCCAGGTGGAACAGGCGGCCGAACATCTCCAGGTTCTGCCGGCCGGTGAGCACCTCGTCCACCGCCGCGTACTGTCCGGTGAGCCCGATCCGGGCCCGGACCTCGCGTGACTGCCGGGCCACGTCGAGCCCTGCGACCGTCGCCCTGCCCCCGTCCAGCCGGATCAGCGTGGACAGGATGCGGACGGCGGTGGTCTTGCCCGCCCCGTTCGGCCCGAGCAGGCCGTGCACCGTGCCCTCGCGCACCGCCAGGTCGAAGCCGTCGAGTGCGCGCTTCTCGCCGTACCTCTTCTCCAGCGCCTCGGCCCGCACCGCGTATCCGTCCATGCCGCCCCCTCCCCTGCGCTCGCGCCCCTCCGGCCCGAACTGAGTACAGCGTACCCGATGATGCGTACGCCGTACCCAATTTTCTCGCGAGGACCTAAGCTGGGCTCCATGACGAGCGGCACGAGTGGCACGGGCGGTACGGAGACCAGCGGCAGCGGCGACATCGCCCGCACCCTCGAACTGCTCTGGGACACCGGCCGCCGCCCCAGCCGCGGCCCCAAGCCGGCGTTGACCTTGGACCGGATCGTGGAAGCAGCCGTCCGACTGGCGGACGCCGAGGGGCTGGAGGGGCTCTCCATGCGGCGCGTCGCCGCCGAACTCGGCACCGGCACCATGTCGCTCTACCGCTACGTCCCCGGCAAGGGCGAGCTGCTCGACCTCATGCTGGACCGGGTGCAGCGCCCCTCCGAGAACCCCGCCGACCTCGGCGACGGCGGCTGGCGCGCGGCCCTTGAGGCACTGGCCCGCGCGACCCTCGCCCTCTACCGCCGCCACCCCTGGCTGCTCCAGGTCAACCAGTCCCGGCCGATCCTCGGCCCGAGCGCCCTCGACGGCATGGAGAGGGTGCTGACCCTGATCCGCCCGATGGGACTGAGCGACCCCGAACTGGTCTCCGCGATCATCCTGACCGACGGATATGTCGCAGGGGCCGCGCGTTCTCAGCTGTACGAGCGGGAGGCGGAGCGCCGGACGGGCCTGACGGACGCCGAGTTCTGGCAGGCGCAGGTGCCGATGCTGGAGAAGGCCATGGCGTCGGGCCGCTACCCGGTCATGGCGTCACTCTCCGAGGACGCCTTCGGCACGGACTTCGACCACTTCGAGTTCGGATTGCAGCGGATCCTGGACGGGCTGGAGGTCCTGGTGGCGGAGCGCAAGGCACAGGGGGCTTGAGGGGCTGCCGACGAAATCTCCGCGGGAGTCACGGCCGGGCGGGGCCGTTGGGGCCGGAGACGACGAAACCGGGATCGAGGATCTCGTCGGGCCTGGCTGAAGTCGCCCTAACCCCGGCGCATCAGCCGCCGCAAGCCGAACAGGGCGACCAGAACGGCACCCGCGGCGATCGCGCCGGTCTTGAGATTGCCGCTCAGCCCGTCTCCCCCACCGTCGGACGTGGCCGAACTCCCGCTGCCTGAGCGGGAGTCGGAGCCGCCGCTCCCGTGAGCGTCCTGCGGCTCCACCGGGCTGTCCGCCCCTTCGGCGCCGTACATCAGCTTCTTGCCGTCAGCGGTGTAGGTGACGGATTCCCCCTGCCCCAGGAACGGCACGCCGAGCCGCTCCTCCTTTTTGATCTTCCCGCCGTTCCAGTCGTACGCGATCGCGCCGAAGTAGCTGCGTACCACGAGGTGTTCGCCGTCCGGGGAGAGCGTGGCGTCGGTGGCCTCCAGGTCGGGTACGGCCGCGACCGGCCGGAACGTGTTCGACCCGGCCGGGGAGAGCCGCGCCGGGCCCTCGTACAGGTGCCCGCCCTTCTCGTTCTTGTCGACGATGTAGACGCGGCCGGTCTTCGGGTGCACGACGAGGGACTCGGCGTCCCGCGCGCCGTCGGAGTACTTCACGACGTACTGCGTGGCCTTGATCGTCTGGTCGCGCAGGTTCTTCGGCTCGGGCAGCCGGTAGATCCAGACGTACGGCCAGGTGCCACCGAGGTTGTCGCCGATGTCGCCGACGTAGATCTGGTCGTCCGGTCCGACGGAGACGGCCTCGACGTCGCGCGGGCTGCCCACACCGGACATGGTGATGGTGGCGACCGTCTCGCCCGTCGCGCTGTCGACGGCGTAGAGGTACGCCCCGTCGTCGCTGTCGTTGTGCGTCCAGTAGATGCCGGGGTGCTGTCGCGAGGCCGCCAGGCCGCTGGACTCGGTGATGCGCGGATCCTTGATCGTGAACTTCTCGTCGCCGTCGGCGGCGGAGGCGGGCACGGCGAGGGCACCCGTGAGGAGGGCCGCGGCGAGGAGGGCGATCGGTCTGCGCATGCCCCAAGCCTGCCACCTCGCCCGGCGGTTCAGCGGCGGTTCACCGCGGCCGGGGATCAAGGAGGTCGGCCGGACACCGGGCGTGGCCCGACTCACACCCCGCCCGGTGACGTGATCGTCCATGATGAGCGGATGCTCAGGTTCATGCCCGTCGGTGACTCCATGACGATCGGAAGCACGGGCGAACACACATGGCGCTACCGGCTGTGGCAGCACCTGTGCCGTTCCTACGGCAGCCCCTGCACCCTCGTCGGGCCGCGCGAGACGCTCTACGACAAGCTCGCCGAGGCCCCGGTGTCGTACGCCTACGCCGAACCGGACTTCCCCTGCGCCCACCTGGCCGGCTGGGGCGAGGGCTGGCAGCACATGGCGCCGCTGATCGGCGAGGCGGTGCGGTCGTGCCGCGCGGACGTCCTCCTGGTCTCCCTGGGCCTGATCGACCTCGGCTTCTACACGAACGCGGAGCAGACCGCTCAGAACGTCCGGGCCTTCACTGCTGAGGCACGGGCGGCCAACCGCCGGGTGGGGATGGTGTGGCTGCCGGTGATCCCCAACGTGCGCGCCCAGACGGACGCGGCCTTCGCCGTCGAGGTCGCCCGCTTCAACGAACTCCTCGCCAAGACGGCAGCCGACCTCGACGAGCCCGGCTCCCCCGTCCTGCTGGCCTCGCCCCCGCCGTCGTACGACGTCGCCACCGACACCTACGACGGCACCCACCCCAACGCGAGCGGCGAACACAAGATCGCGGCGGCCTTCGCGGAGGCGATGCACCAGGGCTGGGACCTGGCGGGTCTCTACGAGGCGTAGCGCTGGGCGAGGACCGGCCGTGCCCCGGCGGCCGCCGGCCGGCGGCCCGTACCGCGACGGCGTCCGTGCCCAGGACTCACGGCAGTCCCGAATTTCGTGCTTGCCTGGAGCGCACTTCAAGACGTTGGCTTGGGGACCATGAAGTACACGCAGCTCGGACGCACGGGACTCAAGGTCAGCCGGCTCGTCCTCGGCACCATGAACTTCGGCCCGCAGACCGACGAGGCCGACAGCCACGCCATCATGGACGCGGCGCTGGACGCAGGCATCAACCTTTTCGACACCGCAAACGTATACGGCTGGGGTGAGAACAAGGGCCGCACCGAGGAGATCATCGGCAACTGGTTCGCCCAGGGCGAGGGACGGCGCGACAAGGTCGTCCTCGCCACGAAGGTCTACGGCAACATGGGCGCGGACGGCCCGGCCTGGCCCAACCACGACAAGCTCTCCGCGGTCAACATCCGCCGGGCCGTGGACGCCAGCCTCAAGCGGCTCCAGACCGACTACATCGACGTCTACCAGTTCCACCACGTCGACCGCGCCACTCCCTTCGAGGAGATCTGGCAGGCGATCGACGTGCTGGTCCAGCAGGGCAAGATCCTCTACGTCGGCTCGTCGAACTTCCCCGGCTACAAGATCGCCCAGGCCAACGAGATCGCCGCCCGGCGCGGCGGGACCATCGGCCTGGTCAGCGAGCAGTGCCTCTACAACCTCGCCGAGCGGCGCGCCGAGATGGAGGTCGTCCCGGCCGCGCAGGAGTACGGCCTCGGTGTCATCCCCTGGTCGCCGCTGCACGGCGGACTGCTGGGCGGCGTGATCAAGAAGGAGGTCGAGGGCGGTCGCCGCGCCTCCGGCCGGGCGGCCGACGCGCTCGCCGACCCCGGCACCCGCGCGCAGATCCAGTCCTACGAGGAGCTGCTCGGCAAGCACGGCATCGAGCCCGGCGAGGCCGCCCTGGCCTGGCTGCTCACCCGCCCCGGCGTGACCGGACCGATCGTCGGCCCGCGCACCGCCGAACAGCTCGCCTCCGCGGTCCGCGCGTCCGAGCTGGAGCTGTCCGAGGAGCTTCTGACCGGCCTGGACGAGATCTTCCCGGGCCCGGGGCCGTCACCGGAGGCCTTCGCCTGGTAGGTGCGCCCCTTCAGGGGCGCGGGGAACTGCGCGACAAGCCCCACCGGCCCGCAGCCGAAAAGCAGCCGTCCGCAGTTCCCCCACCGCCCTACCTCCCCAGCACGGAAGCCAGGGCGACGACGAGAAACATCAGCACGAGCACACCGGCCATGATCCGGTTACGGGTTTTCGGGTCCACGGCACCGAGCCTAACCGGCGCCCCCGAGCGGCCAGCGCCCGACCGCCTCGTACCGCGGCTGCTCCCCCGGGACCCCCGACGTCGGCAGATTGCTCCGCACCAGGCAGAGCTCCCGCACGGTCCAGGCCCGGCCCGTGAATCCCGCGAGCACGTCCAGGAACGCCCGCACGTCCCCCGCCTCCCGCTTCCGCGCCACGGTCAGATGGGCCTTGTACCGCCGGTGCTCCCCCATCGGCACCCCGGCCTTGCGCGCCGCCGCCTCGGCCCGCCCGGCCAGCAGCCGGAGGGCCGCCAGGTCCCCCTCGGCCCCGGCCCACAGCGCCTTCCCGTGCCCGAACTGCCCGCCACCTCGCACGGCCAGCGAGAACGGCTCGGTCCGGCGCGCGGCCCGCTCCAGCCGCTCCGCGAGCTCGGGGACGAGACCGTCGTCGACCTCACCGTAGAAGGCGAGCGTGAAGTGCCAGCCGGGCCGGCCGGTCCAGCGCATGCCGTCGGCGCCGGGCAGCTCCCGCAACGCGTCGACCACACCGCCGAGTTCACGGCACACCTCGTCGGGGGGCAGCACGGCCGCGAAGAGTCTCATGGGTCCAGCCTGGCACCATGAGGTCATGCGGATCACCATCCGGGACGGCGGGCCCGACGACATTCCCGCGATACTCGGCATGCTCGACAGCTGTGTGGAGTGGCTGGTCTCCCAGGGGCGCACGGGGCAGTGGGGGACGCGGCCCCTGTCGCAGAGCCCGAAGACGGTGGAGTCGGTCGGCCGGTACATGGCGGAGGGCAGCGTGTTCATGGCCGACGCCGACGGCGTCCCGGCCGGCACCCTCACCCTCACCGACTCGGCGGGCGCCTACCTGTCCCACCTCCCGCAGCCCGGCGAACCCGAGCGCTACATCCACTGGCTGGCCTCCGACCGCCGCTTCAAGGGGCACGGTGTGGGCAGCGCCCTGCTCGCGCACGCCGCCGAGGAGACCCGCCGCGCCGGGATCTCCCTGCTCCGCGTCGACTGCTACGCCGGGGACGACGGCAAGCTCGTCCGCTACTACGAGTCCAACGGCTTCAACCGGACCGAGGCCTTCACGGTCGGCGAGAACAAGTGGCCGGGGCAGTTGCTGGCCCGCAGGGTGTAGGCCTTCAGGGTGCAGGCCCGAAAGATGTAGGCCCGCAGGGTGCAGGCCCGTCCCGTGGGCCCGGGGCGTGTCCTGGTCACCGTGCGTATCGTTGTACTGCGCGGCCGGATCCATCCACGGGTGCGGCCGGGGAGGAGCGCCACGGTGACCGTCCTTGACGACAGGATCGAGATGGCCGACAGCAGCGGTGAACTCACCCTCGACACGATGTTCGAGTGGGTGGAGACGATGCCGGTCCCCGAGGGTTACAAGGTCGAGATCGTCGGGGGGAACATCTTCATGGCGCCTCAGCGGGACACCCACTGGGACATCATCGCGGACATCTACGACCAGCTGCGCACCAAGTACCCGCGCAAGCGCGTGAAGTCCGACGTCCGCGTCGACTACCCGGGCCACCTCAACGGCTTCGCCTCCGACGTGACCGTGATGGCGGAGGGCGCGGCGAAGAACGCCAAGGGGCTGTGGCGCTACCAGGACGTCGAGTTCGTCGCCGAGGTGATCTCCAGGAAGGCCGGCGCGAACGACTACGGCCCCAAGAAGGACGCCTATGCCGCCGCCGGTGTGCCGGTGTACCTGATCGTGGATCCGTACACCGGCCGCTGGCATCTGCACACCAAGCCCAAGGACGGCGAGTACCGGGGCGAGCTGAGTCTGGACTTCGGGGACGAGATCGACCTGACGGGCACCGTGGTCGGGCTCGTCCTCGAAACCGGCGAGTTCCCCCGCGACTGACGCCGCCCTGCGGCGTCCTTACCGGGGCCCCTACGGCCCCCCTACGCCGCCGGGGCCAGCTCCTCCTGGTGTTCCCGGGGCACGAAGCGCACCCTCGGGTGCCCGCGGTGCCAGCCCACCGACAGCCGGAGGTTGCCGACGCGGGCCAGGATCAGGCCGATCACCGCCGCGGCGAGTACCGCCACCGCACCGCCGGCCGCGAGGCCGACCCGGGCGCCGTACGTGTCGGTGATCCAGCCGACTATCGGGGCGCCCACCGGCGAGCCGCCGAGGAAGACCATCATGTAGAGGGCCATGACACGGCCGCGCATGGCCGGGTCCGTGGACATCTGGATGCTCGTGTTCGTCGTGACGTTGACGGTCATGCCGAACAGCCCCAGCGGGATCATGAGCAGGGCGAACATCCACAGGGTGGGGGTCGTCGCCGCCAGGATCTCCAGCGCGCCGAAGGCCATGGCCGCCGCGATCAGCAGCCGTAGCCGGGCCGTTCCCCGCCGGGCGGCGAGCAGCGCGCCCGCGACCGAGCCGACCGCCATCAGCGTGTTGAACATGCTGTACGCGCCCGCCCCCGCGTGGAACACGTCGTCCGCGAAGGCCGACAGGTAGACGGGGAAGTTGAAGGCGAACGTGCCGACGAAGCCGACCAGGACGATCGGCCAGATCAGCTCCGGGCGGCCGGTGACGTACCGCACGCCCTCCCGCAGCTGTCCCTTGCCGCGCGGGGCGCGCTCCACGACGTGCAGCTCGCGGGCGCGCATCAGCAGCAGGCCGGTGAGCGGCGCGATGAAGGACAGGCCGTTGAAGAGGAAGGCGTAGCCGGTGCCGACGCCGGTGATGAGCAGGCCGGCGACGGCGGGGCCGACCAGCCGGGCGGACTGGAAGTTCGCCGAGTTCAGGCTGACGGCGTTCTGGAGCTGCCCCGGGCCGACCAGCTCGGAGACGAAGGACTGACGGGCCGGGTTGTCGACGACTGTGGCCAGACCGACCGCGAAGGCGGCGACGTACACGTGCCACACCTGGACCTGGCCGGTGATCGTGAGGACGGCCAACGCGATCGCGGTGAGTGCCATCGAGGACTGCGTCACGAGCAGCGCGGGCCGCTTGCGCAGCCGGTCGACGAGGACACCGCCGTACAGGCCGAAGAGCAGCATCGGCAGGAACTGCAGCGCGGTCGTTATGCCGACGGCGGCGGAGGAGCCGGTGAGGCTGAGCACCAGCCAGTCCTGGGCGATGCGCTGCATCCAGGTGCCGATGTTGGAGACGACCTGCCCCATGAAGAACAGGCGGTAGTTACGCACCGTCAGGGAGGAGAACATCGAGGACTTGCGGGCGGGCCGGGTGGAGGCGGGTGCGTCGAGGGCGGGCGGGGAGTCGTGGGGATCAGGTGCGGGGGCGGAAGCTGCTCCGGGTCCCGAACTCAAAGGGTTCGCCTCCTTGCTATATACGGCTTACAGGTGCGCGAGCTTCTCCAGCACGGGGGCGGCGGCGCGGAGTTTCGCCCACTCGTCCTCGTCGAGGTTCTCCACCAGCGTCGCCAGGAACGCGTTCCGCTTGGCGCGGCTCTCCTCGAGCATGGCCTCGGCCTGCTCGGTGCGTGTGACGACCTTCTGGCGCCGGTCCTCGGGGTGTGGCTCCAGCCGGACCAGGCCCTTGGCCTCCAGCAGCGCCACGATGCGGGTCATCGACGGCGGCTGGACGTGCTCCTTGCGGGCGAGTTCGCCCGGGGTGGCCCTGCCGCACAGGGAGAGGGTGCCCAGCACCGACATCTCGGTGGGGCTGAGCGATTCGTCGACCCGCTGGTGCTTGAGCCGACGGGACAGCCGCATCACTGCGGATCGGAGGGAGTTCACGGCGGCTACGTCGTCGCCATGGCTGAGGTCCGGCATGTTCATTAGCGTAACTCATTACTCTCGCTAAAGACCAGCGGTATCGCGCCCGACGGTCCGTGACGGCCGCCACTGAAGCGTGACATCACTCATTTGGGTGATGAAGTCGCGGAACCGCGCCCACCACACCGAACGGTGCCGCGACCCTCATGCCCATGGGGACCAGCGTGCTCAGCCTGCGAATAGACCACGACCTGCTCGAACGGCTCCGGCACCAGGCCGCGAAAAGGGGAATGAGCGTCCAGGACTATGTCGTCCGGACGCTCATTCGAGATGACTTCGACCAGCGGTTCCAGACCGCCGTCGAGGAGACGGAGAGGTTCTACGGGTCACCCGGCTCCGGTGACGAGGATCAGGTCAGGCCCAGCGCCGGCATCAGGTAGTAGAAGGCGAACACCGCCGCCACCGCGTACATCGCCGACGGCACCTCCCGGCCCCGCCCGGCCGCCAGCCGCAGCACCGCGAAGGTGACGAAGCCCATGCCGATGCCGTTGGTGATCGAGTAGGTGAACGGCATCATCAGCATCGTCACGAAGGCGGGGACGGCGATCGTGTAGTCCGCCCAGTCGATCTCCTTGACCGATCCGGCCAGGATCAGGAAGCCGACCGCGACCAGCGCGGGCGTGGCCGCCTGGGAGGGGACCATCGTGGCGACCGGCGTCAGGAAGAGGGCGGCGGCGAAGAGGCCGCCGGTGACGACGTTCGCGAGACCGGTCCGGGCGCCCTCGCCGACACCGGCCGTGGACTCGACGAAGGCGGTGGTGGCGGAGGAGGAGCTGGCGCCGCCGGCGGCGACCGCGAGGCCGTCGACGAACAGCACCTTGTTGATGCCGGGCATCTGCCCATCGCCGTCGGTCAGCTTCGCCTCGTCGGAGACGCCCATGATCGTGCCCATCGCGTCGAAGAAGCACGACAGCAGCACGGTGAAGACGAAGAGCACGCCGGTGAGCATGCCGACCTTGCCGAAGCCGCCGAACAGGCTGACCTGCCCGATCAGCCCGAAGTCGGGGCTCGCGACGGGGTTGCCGGGCCACGTGGGCGTGGTCAGGCCCCAGTTCGGCACCTCGGCCACCGTGTTGATGACGACCGCGAGGACCGTCATGGCGACGATCGAGATCAGGATCGCGCCGGAGACCTTGCGCACGATGAGCGCGAGGGTCAGCAGGACGCCCAGGACGAAGACGAGGACCGGCCAGCCGTTCAGGTGACCGTCGCCGCCGAGCTGGAGCGGGACGGTGGTCCGGGCGGCGTCCGGGATCCGGGAGACGAAGCCGGCGTCGACGAGCCCGATCAGCATGATGAACAGGCCGATACCGATGGAGATGGCCTTGCGCAGCCCGTAGGGCACGGCGTTCATGACCCGCTCGCGCAGCCCCGTCGCCACCAGCAGCATGACCACGAACCCGGCGAGGACCACCATGCCCATCGCGTCCGGCCAGGACATCCGGGGGGCGAGCTGGAGGGCGACGACGGAGTTCACGCCGAGGCCGGCGGCCAGGGCGATCGGGACGTTGCCGATGACGCCCATGAGGAGGGTGGTGAGAGCTGCGGTGAGGGCCGTCGCGGTGACCAGCTGCCCGTTGTCGAGCTGGTGGCCGTACATGTCCTTGGCGCTGCCGAGGATGATCGGGTTCAGCACGATGATGTAGGCCATCGCGAAGAAGGTGGCCAGGCCGCCCCGGACCTCGCGGGACAGGGTGCTGCCCCGTTCGGAGATCCGGAAGAAGCGGTCGAGTGCGCCGTACGTGCGCCCGGCTCCCGGCTGTTCAGGGGCGGGGACCTTGGCAGGAGCCGAGGAGGACATGTTTTTGGTGTTTCCTACGAAGAGAAGTGGTCAGACATAAACCGTTTCAGTATGAACATATAAAGCCTCGATCGGCTATCTCCGCGCGTAGACGCGATCTCCTCGTAAGCTGTCCCCATGGCGAAATGGACCCCCAGACACGAGGCGCCGGAGCCCCTGGAGGGCCCCGTGGTAGCCACCATCACCGGCGGCACGATCCTGTGGTTCGTCCTCTTCCTGGTCCAGCTCCCCTTCTACGGCTGGTTCGACGACCACGGCCACACCTGGTGGGTGTGGACCTGCCTGGCCGGCGCCGGACTGGGACTGATCGGCATCTGGTACGTCCGCAAACGCGATGCCGCGATCAAGCGGGCGGCGGCCACCGAGGGGCTGGCGGTGACCCCCTCGGCCGAATAGGCACCTTCCTGCCCGCTCTCCCGCGAGACACGTCACCGCCCCCTCCCTACGCTCGTAGAAGGCGGCGAAACGCTCGAAAGCGTCGCACGGGACCCGCCGCCGGACCGGTGAGGAGCGCAGCGATGACGATGCGGAACAGCGCGGCCGAGGCCGACCGCGCCCTGAAGTCCAAGCACCGGGCGATGTGGGCCCAGGGCGACTACCCGTCCCTGGCCGCCGAGGTCATCCCCGAGCTGGGAGCGGTCCTGGTCGAGGCGTGCGGGGTCCGCTCCGGCCGGCGGGTGCTGGACGTGGGCGCAGGCTCCGGCAACGCCGCGATCCCGGCGGCCCTGGCCGGCGCGGACGTGGTGGCCTCCGACCTCACCCCCGAGTTGTTCGAGGCCGGCCGGCGGGCGGCCGAGAAGCAGGGCGCGCACCTCACCTGGCAGGAGGCGGACGCCGAGGCCCTGCCCTTCGGTGACGCCGAGTTCGACACCGTGCTGTCCTGCGTGGGCGTCATGTTCGCCCCGCACCACCAGCAGGCCGCCGGTGAACTCGTCCGGGTCTGCCGTCCGGGCGGCACCATCGGGCTGCTGAGCTGGACGCCCCAGGGCTTCATCGGCCGGATGTTCGCCGCCATGAAGCCGTACGCGCCACCGCCCCCGCCCGGAGCTCAGCCGCCCCCTCTGTGGGGGGACGAGGACCATGTCCGCGCCCTCCTCGGCGACGCGGTCACGGACGTGCGCGCCGAGCGCCGCACCGTCCGGGTCGACCGCTTCGAGACGCCGGAGACGTTCCGCGACTACTTCAAGGAGCGCTACGGCCCGACCATCAGCGTCTACAAGAACCTCGCCGGCGATCCCGAACGCGTCGCCGCCCTCGACGGCGCCCTGGTGGACCTCGTCCGCGACGGCGACCTCGGCACGGGCTCCGGCGGGACCGTCCTGGAGTGGGAGTACCTGCTGCTCACCGCCCGCCGGGCGGGCTGACACCGGGGCGTGGCACCGGGGTCCGACGGCGTACAACTGCCGTACGACCACGGCACGAAGTCCGTCCTTCCCAGGTCGGATCTTCGCCGCATTCAGCGGGTGAAGCGGCAAATCCGCACGTACCGTCGAATGCATGACGCATCTCGACGCGGGTGCCCGGCCCGACTCCGCGCGGCCGGCGACGGTCACCTCCCGCGAGACCGGCCTGACCGGTGCTCAGGTCGCCGAACGGGTGGAGCGCGGCCAGGTCAACGACGTGCCGGTGCGCAGCAGCCGGTCCACCGTCGACATCGTCCGTGCGAACGTCTTCACCCGCTTCAACGCGATCATCGGCGTGCTGTGGCTGATCATGCTGGTGGTCGCGCCGATCCAGGACAGCCTGTTCGGGTTCGTCATCCTCGCCAACACCGGCATCGGGATCGTCCAGGAGTGGCGGGCGAAGAAGACGCTGGACTCGCTCGCGCTGATCGGCGAGGTGCGGCCGACCGTACGCCGGGACGGCACCGCCGCCCAGGTCAGCACGTCCGAGATCGTGCTGGACGACCTGATCGAGATCGGGCCCGGGGACAAGGTCGTCGTCGACGGGGTCTGTGTCGAGGCCGACGGTCTCGAGATCGACGAGTCGCTGCTCACCGGCGAGGCCGACCCGGTCGTCAAGCAGCCGGGCGACCAGGTCATGTCGGGCAGCTTCGTGGTCGCGGGCGGCGGGGCCTTCCAGGCGACGAAGGTCGGCCGTGAGGCCTACGCAGCCCAGCTCGCCGAGGAGGCCTCCCGCTTCACCCTCGTCCAGTCCGAGCTGCGGTCGGGCATCTCCACGATCCTCAAGTACGTCACGTGGATGATGGTCCCGACCGCGATCGGCCTGATCATCAGCCAGCTGTTCGTGAAGGAGAACGCCTTCGACGACTCCGTCGCCCGCACGGTCGGCGGCATCGTCCCGATGGTCCCCGAGGGGCTCGTCCTGCTCACCTCGGTCGCCTTCGCCATCGGAGTGATCCGCCTGGGCCGCAAGCAGTGCCTGGTGCAGGAGCTGCCCGCGATCGAGGGCCTGGCCCGGGTCGACACGGTCTGCCTCGACAAGACCGGCACCCTCACCGAGGGCGGCATGGACGTCACGGAGCTGCGGCCGCTCCAGGGCTCCGACGAGACGTACGTACGCGAGGTGCTCGGGGCGCTGGGCGCGTCGGACCCACGGCCGAACGCGTCCCTGAAGGCGATCGTCGACACCTACCCGGCCGTCGAGGACTGGCGCTGCACCGAGGCGCTGCCGTTCTCCTCGGCCCGCAAGTACAGCGGCGCCGCGTTCAGCGAGGGCGACGGGCGGACCGGCCGGTGGCTGCTGGGCGCGCCCGACGTGCTGCTGGCGGAGGACGACCCGGCCCTGGCCGAGACGGGGCGGCTCAACGAGCAGGGCCTGAGGGTGCTGCTGCTCGCCCGGGTCGCGCGGGACCTGGACGATCCCGAGGTGACGAAGGGCGCCGAGCCCACCGCCCTGGTCGTGCTGGAGCAGCGGCTGCGGCCGGACGCCGCCGACACCCTGCGCTACTTCGCCGACCAGGACGTCCGGGCCAAGGTCATCTCCGGCGACAACGCGGTGTCGGTCGGCGCGGTCGCCGCCAAGCTCGGCCTGTCCGGCACCACCGTGGACGCGCGCCGGCTGCCCGCCGAGCGGGACGGGATGGCCGAGGCCCTCGACGGCGGCACGGTGTTCGGGCGGGTCACCCCGCAGCAGAAGCGGAACATGGTGGGCGCGCTGCAGTCCCGCGGGCACACGGTCGCGATGACCGGTGACGGGGTGAACGACGTGCTCGCCCTGAAGGACGCCGACATCGGCGTGGCGATGGGCTCCGGCTCGGAGGCGACCCGGGCGGTGGCGCAGATCGTGCTGCTGAACAACAGCTTCGCGACGCTGCCGTCGGTGGTCGCGGAGGGGCGCCGGGTCATCGGCAACATCACGCGGGTGGCGACGCTGTTCCTCGTCAAGACGGTCTACTCGGTGCTGCTGGCCGTCCTGGTGGTGTGCTCCCAGGTGGAGTACCCGTTCCTGCCGCGCCATCTGACCCTGCTGTCCACCCTCACCATCGGCATCCCGGCGTTCTTCCTCGCGCTCGCCCCCAACAAGGAGCGCGCGAAGCCCAACTTCGTCCGGCGGGTGATGCGGTACGCGGTCCCGGGCGGGGTCGTGGCGGCGTTGGCGACCTTCGCGACGTATCTGATCGCCCGGGAGCACTACACGGGTGCGGGAGCGCTGGACGCGGAGACGAGTGCGGCGACCCTCACGCTGTTCCTCATCTCGATGTGGGTGCTGGCGATCATCGCCCGGCCCTACACCTGGTGGCGGGTCGCCCTGGTCGCCGCGATGGCGGGGGCGTTCCTGGTGGTGCTGGTCGTGCCGTGGCTGCAGGACTTCTTCGCGCTGAAGCTGGTGGGGATGACGATGCCGTGGATCGCGGTCGGCATCGCGGCGGTGGCGGCGGCCACCCTGGAACTCCTGTGGAGGTGGGTGGACCGCCGCGTTCCCGCTTGAGCGCGGTGCCGCGGGGGCTTGTCGCGCCCACGCGGCGGAGCCGCACATCGATACAGTCCCGCGCCCCTTTCGGGGCGCGCCTCTACTTCACGTCGACGAAGTCACCCGTGGCGTTGACCGCCGGGGTGGTCGAGGTGCCGGCGAAGGAGTAGCGGAAGTAGCCGTCCACCGAGGCCTTGACGGTGGTCTTCAGCTGGCCCGTGGAGTTGGACTTGATGGTCTTGACCGTGGTGTAGGTGTTGCTGTTCTTCTTGCGGAACTGGAGCTTGACGGGCTGGCCGGTGTAGCCCGCGTACTTGTGGGTCTCCCAGTTGGCGCGGGACAGCTTGCCCGTGACCGTGATGGTCTTGCCCTTCTTGACGGGCTCCGGCGAGGCGTTGACCGTCAGCTTGGACGCCCGCTGGACCTTGGCCGTCTTGTAGGCCTCGCGGATCACGTAGTCGTCGTCGTTGCCGACGGCGGCGGCCCACACCTTCCAGGTGCCGGCCAGGAGGTTGCGGTAGATGTTGTCCTTCGGGTCGGCGATCAGCGTGACCTTGCAGGTGGCGGTGGTCGCTCTGGAGTCGGTGCACTTGCCGACCTGCGTGTCGTCCAGGGTCTCCGGCACGATCGCGCCGTCGGCGTTGTCGGTGTCCGGGCCGTGCCACAGCATCGCGAAGGCGTCCCTGACGCCTTCCGGGTCGGTGGCCGTCACGGAGACGGTGAAGGACTTCTTGACGGTCGTGCCGACCACGATGTTCTTGCCGGCGTTGACGGTCACAGCCGTGACCTTGGTGTCGCCCAGGGACTCGTCCGCCGGGGCGGCGGCGGTGAACGGCGTGGCCTTCGAGGTGGACGGGACCAGCGACGCCAGGTTCGGCGTGTGGTCGTCCGCCTGCGCGGCGGGCACGGCGAGGGCGGAGAGGGCCAGGGCGCCGGTGACGGCGGCCACAGTGGCTCGGATACGCATGCGTTCCCCAAGTGGAGAGGGGCCCCGGTGCTCGTCGTCGGCTCTCGGGGCCCAAGTGATCGTGGAGTCTGTTGACTCACGTGATCAGATAGCCCAGTGGTACGCATGGTTGTACGACTGGTGAAAAATTTGTGCGGGGATTTTCACCAACGGCCGTACTCGGGCGGCGAGTCGGCCGCACCGGTCAGTCGAAGCACCGGTACCCGCGCCGAAAAAACGGTCTGCCGGAGTTCCCCGACGCCGGGAAGGTCAGGGGCAAGACACCCGTACAGGGCGGCGGTCTCCGCAAGCGCTGGAAGGACCCCAAGTCGGACTGGAGCCCGGACCAAGCCCGCTGACCCATCCCGGAAGGTAATGCCGTGATCTTCCTTGTCACCCGCTATCCCAAGGACGAGGACCTCCCCGACTCGTCCACCGACGTCACCGCGGTCGGCGCGGAGGCCTTCGGCGAGCTCCTGGGGATGCCGGCGAATCAGCTGGCCGACGTGTATCCCCTGACGCGGGAGCACGCCGCTCGCTTCCAGCAGTTGACCGGCATCACGCTCGACCTGGAGAAGTACGACTACTTCCTGGAACCCGAGGCGGACTGACGACGACGGTGGGGGCGGCCCGGCAGGGCCACCCCCGTCCATTCGGCGTCAGTCGAACCACCGGTCCCGCTCCAACTCCTCGGTCCGGGACGGGTCTTCCAGCAGCGCACCCACCTCGAACCGCCGCGGCCACTGCCCCGCCGCCCAGGCGAGTCCCGCGGCGACGCCCTCCAGGGTCGCGGCGTGCAGGACGCCGTCGTCGGTGAGCCGCCAGTCGATCTCCACGCCGTCGACGACGAGTTCCTCGTGCTCCACGTAGAAGGACGGGGTCCGCCGGCCGAGCAGCACCCGCACCGGCTCCGGGACGTCGTGCTCGGTGCCCTCGGAGGTGACCTGCCCGGTGACGGACTCGCTGAGCCGCCGCACCTGGAACAGTTCGGCCAGTCCCGCGGCGCGCGACGGCGGCACGGGAAGCAGGGGAACACCGGACGTGAACGGCAGCAGGTCGGGCGAGTCGCAGACCACCGCGTCGGCCGCGTCCACGACCTCCACCCGGCCGTCGGTGACGGCCCGCAGGTCGTCCGGCAGGGTCACCTGCTCCGGGTCCAGTTCGGCCAGCGACCCGTACAGGGCGTGCAGCTGAGCGCCCGTCACCTCCCGCTCGGGGTCGGCGAGCCGGTCGAGCAGTTCGGCGGCACCGCCGGGCTCGTCCAGCAGGGCGGCGACGGAGGTGCGCACCCCCAGCGCCCGCAGCACCTGTTCGTCCTCGAAGCCGGTCGCGTCGGCCTCGTCGTAGAGCCCGCGCAGCAGCGAGTCGCCGCCGGAGGCCCGCAGACCGGCCGGGCGGCGGCCGTCGAGGACCGGGTTCCCGCGCAGCCACCACGCGGTGTACGGCCGGACGACCTCGTGCGTCCCGTCCGGCAGCAGGATCCGCACGGGCTGCACGATGGCGTCCCGCAGGGGCGGCCGGGACAGCAGCGTCAGCGCCTGCGCCCACTTGTCCTCGTCCACGAGGTCCAGGTCCCGCACGGCGATGATCTCGGTGGCGACCGGCGGCACCGGGCTGTCCGGGAAGCGGTCGAGGATGTCCTCGCACCACACGTCGACGGCGTCCAGCAGGCCCGGGTCGTCCGGTTCGGTGAAGTCACCCTCGCGGGGCTCCAGTTCGTCCGGGTCGAGGACGACGTCGGTGGCGCGGACGACCGCGAAGTTCACCAGGACACCGCAGGCGGCGAGCGGCTGCTCGCCCCACTTGCCGGCCAGCTCGGCGTCCACGGAGGCGAGTTCGCCCTCGCGCATGACCTGGGCGAAGGGGCCGCCGGGGAAGACGAGTTCGCAGGCCGGGGCCGGTTCGCCGTCCTCGTCGGGCAGGGCGAGCGCGCCGAGCCAGGGCTCGTCACCGGGCTCCAGAGCGGCGTCCCGCACCAGGGCGAGCACGGTGTCGGCCAGTTCGTCGGCGTCGAGGACGTCCTCCTCCCAGTTCACACCGCCGTCGTCGTCCAGGGACGCGGCGACGGCCGCCCGGACCTGCGGTGTGGTGAGGACGGCCCGCGGCGTCGCGGGCAGGGCGCCGAGCTTCTCCAGGAGGGGGTGGGCGGCATCCGGGTGGGCGACCTTCAGACCGAGCCGGGCCAGCACCTCGGGGTCGATCCTCCCGGCCTCCGCGCCGGGCAGCAGGACCTGCCGGGGCCCGATGGTCGTACGGCCGTCGACGAGCGGCACCGGGAGCCCGGACAAGCGGTCCGGGTCGATCCCGGCCAGGCTGTCGTAGAGCCGCCGCCACCAGCCGGGTTCCTTCTCGAGTCCGGCCAGCCGGTCGATCGCGTCGGTCAGCGGGACCCGGGCGACGCCCAGGGTCCGCAGTTCGGCGCGGCGCTCCAGCCCCGCGGGCAGGAGCGTGGGCAGCACCTCGGCGAGCACCCGCACGGTGTCCGCGCCCGCGCCCTCGACGACCTCGGCGTCCCGCGGCCGCAGGGACTCCGGCAGGTCGTCACCCTCGCGTGGAGGGAGCGCGGGCGGCAGGAAGGAGGTCCGCGGCAGCCGCTCCAGGATCGCCTGGCGCAGGGCGCCGTCCAGTTCGCCCTTGCCGAGCGGGCCGGGCACGAGGTCGATGATCCCGGTGGTCACCGGCCGCCAGCCGCCGAGGAGTTCCGCGTAGGCATCGGCCGCGCGCTGGACGAGGAAGTCGGTCAGCGGGCCGGGGGCGGCGTGCCGGCGGGTGGAGTCCAGCGGGAACGAGGCGATGAGCAGGGCCGGGACGCCGAGCGGTTCGTCGCTCGGTGTGGGGGCGTGCACGACCGCGCTGGTGCGGGGCCGGGCGGGGCTGCCGTCGCTGTCCACGGGCACGGCCCAGGTGACGGACCAGTGGGGCCGCAGCCGCTCCTCGACGGGCCGGTCGGCGAGCAGGCCGGGGGTGAGGGGGCCGTGGGCGGCGGTGGTGCGCCAGTGGGTGACGCCGTGGGCGGAGTCGTCGACGACGGTGAAGGCACCGTCGGTACGGCGGGTGAGGGTCCGCGGGCTCTCCCCGTTGATCTCGACGACGAGCTCTTCGAGTCCGGGGAGGGCGAGCAGCAGGGCGTCGTCGACGGCCCGCAGCAGCCGCTCGGCGAGATCGGCGGCGGCCGCGTCACGCAGCGGCAGGATGACGGCGGTGTCGTACGGGGCGGGGGCGGTGCCCTCGGCGGCGTACGGCAGCCGCAGCAGGGGGACGTGGCCGTCCCGCCGCCGGACCTCGTCCCCGAGGCCGGGGCTGTGCCGGGCGGTCTCGGCGGCCAGCGCCCTGGCCTCGGCGAGCGACCACCGCACCCCGCCGTGCCGGCCGACGACGGCGGGTTCGTCGGTGACGGAGAGCACGGCGGCGAAGCCGACGCCGAACCGTCCCACGGAGGCCGTGTCCCGCGTGTCCCGCTTGGCCGACGCCCGCAGGGTGGACAGCGACTCGACTCCGGCCGCGTCCAGCGGGGCTCCGGTGTTGGCGGCGACGAGCACCCCGTCGCGCAGGGTGAGCCGCAACCGTCCGGGCAGCCCGGCCCGGGCCGCGGCGTCGGCGGCGTTCTGGGCGAGTTCCACGACGAGCCGGTCCCGGTAGCCGCCGAGGGCGAGGTCCTCCTCGGCGTTGGCGTCCTCACGGAACCGGGCGGGGCTGGTGGCCCAGGCGTCGAGGACGCCGCGCCGCAGACGGGCGGTACCGAACGGATCGGCCCCCTCGGCGGCGGGCCGCACGAACTTGCTGCTCACGTTCCGTTCCTTCTCCTCGTGGACGTGAGGATGAAGGTACCGCCTGGGGAGCACCCGCCGTGCGCCTGCCCGACGCGGGCCCGTCGACCGCTACGAGTGCCCCAGTTCCTCCGTGTCCTGGTCCGCCGTCGGCGTCACCGAGCCCGAGTCCGGGGAGGGGCGCAGGGGGAACGGGTCGACCCGGGTCTCGTCGATGACCGGGGCGGCCGGCTGGGGCGGCCGGGGCATGACGGCGGCCTCCGAGTGGCCGCCGCAGCCGTAGGCGAGGGAGACCAGGCGGCCGTCGGCCGGGGAGAACTCGTTGGCGCAGGCGCCGAAGGCCTGGCCGAGGGAGCCGCCGATGGGCACGAGGAAGCCGCAGCTGACGCAGGCCGCGGGGGCCGACTGGGCCATGGGGGTCTTGGGGCCGAACGCCTCCTCCCAGCGGTCGGCCGCGGTGTGCAGGCCGTAGCGGGACAGGACACGGGCCCGGCGCATGCCCAGTTCCTCGGCGACCGCCGGGATCGAACCGCGCAGGGGGGCGACCGTGAAGCCGGAGGGGGACTCGGTGGTGAGGTCCGCGTCCTCCGCCTCGACCAGGTCGGCCATCTCGTGCGATACGGGGACGTTCGGCGCGGGCTCGTCCTCACCCGTGTAGCCGGGCTCCAGCCGCAGGTCCTCGGCGTCGGTGGGCAGCAGATCGCCCGGCCCCATGTCGCCGGGCCGCAGCCGCTCGCTCCACGGCACCCACTCGGGGGCCAGCACCGCGTCCGGGCCGGGCAGCAGGGCCGCCTCGTCCACCGTGACGATCTTCGCCCGGGACGCCCTGGCCACCGTCACGGCCCAGCGCCAGCCCCGGTAGCCGAGCTCCAGGCACTGGAAGAAGTGGGTGACCACGCGGTCTCCCTCGGAGACCACCCCCACGTGTTCCCCGACGATTCCCGGTGCGGCGGCCTCCTCGGCTGCGGCGCGTGCGAGGTCGACGGCCTCGGCGCACAGACGGTCAGGGGTGCGGCTTCGCGTTGTCGCTGCGCTCACAGGTATCGCTTCTCTCCATACGCCGTCTCACGGGTGCGCCACTCCCAGCGCGGGGGCGGACGGAGCGGACCGGGGGACCGCGTCGACATCCTTCATCCATTTTGCGGGATGGCTGAGATACGCACGCTACCCTTCCGCCCCACGTCGCGTACACCGACGGGTCTGTTGCGCCGCCCACCGGACCCTGAGCCGCCGCCCCGGACAGTCACCCCACAGGCCCTATACAAGCGGTAATGGCACTACCCACAGCCTTATCGGGGCACTATGACGACGTGGCAGCCGCGAAGACACCCCCGGGCGCCACCGGGACCGGTGGGTCGAATGGGGTCAAGGGAAGCAGCCGACTGAACGGACCGGGCCGTCTGCGCGGCTCCCTCCGTGCGGTCGGCCGTGCCCTGCACTTCCCCGTGACCGGCACCGCACGCGGCATCCGCAAGGCGACCCACGCGCACGGCGCCGGCGAGTCCGGCCTCGGCAAGCTGATCGAACTGCACGGCGTGAACGGCGCCGGCGACGTCATGATCACCGTCGCCCTGGCCTCCACCGTCTTCTTCTCCGTGCCCACCGACGAGGCCCGTGGCCGCGTCGCCCTGTACCTCGCCATCACCATGGCGCCCTTCACCCTCCTCGCGCCCGTCATCGGACCCCTCCTCGACCGCATCCCGCACGGCCGCCGCGCCGCGATGGCCGGCGCGATGCTGGCCCGGGCGCTGCTCGCGATCGTCCTGTCCGGCGCGGTCGTCAGCGGCGGACTGGAGCTGTACCCGGCCGCGCTGGGCGTCCTCGTCTCGTCGAAGGCGTACGGCGTGGTCAGAAGCGCCGTAGTGCCCCGGCTGCTGCCACCGCGCTTCTCCCTCGTGAAGGCCAACTCGCGCGTCACCCTCGGCGGTCTCCTCGCCACCGGCATCGCCGCGCCCATCGGCGCCGGACTCCAGCAGATCGGACCGCGCTGGCCCCTTTTCGGCGCCCTCGTGCTCTTCGTGGCGGGGACGATCCTGTCGTTCACGCTGCCGTCGAAGGTCGACTCCGCCAAGGGCGAGGACCGCGCCCTGCTGGCGGCGGACGAGCAGCACCTGCACGGGCCGCACCGGCAGCCGGTCAAGCGCCCCGGGCTGCGCACCGTCGGCCCGGCCGTCACCCACGCCCTGGCCGCCAACGCCGCCATCCGCTGCCTGACCGGGTTCCTGATCTTCTTCCTGGCGTTCCTGCTGCGCGAGCACCCGGTGTCCGGCCAGAGCGCCGCGGTGTCGCTGGGGATAGTGGGCGTGTCGGCGGGCGTGGGCAACGCGCTCGGCACGGCCGTCGGGGCGTGGCTGCGCTCCCGGGCGCCGGAGATCATCATCCTGACGGTCGTGGCCTGCGTGGCCGGCGCGACGATCACGGCCGCGGTGTTCTTCGGCGCGATCCTGGTGGCCGGCCTGGCCGCGATCGCCGGGTTCGCGCAGGCCCTGGCCAAGCTGTCGCTGGACGCGCTGATCCAGCGGGACGTGCCGGAGACCGTCCGGACGTCGGCCTTCGCACGCTCCGAGACGTTGTTGCAGATGTCCTGGGTGCTGGGCGGGGCGGTCGGCATCGTGATGCCGCTCAACGGCACGGCCGGGCTGGCGGTGGGCGCGGCGATCGTCGGCACCGGGTGGCTGACGACCGTACGGGGTCTGCTCGGCTCGGCCCGGCGCGGGGGCACGGGGCAGGCACGCGTGGCGTAGGGGCGGGCGGGGCGGGGGGCAGGTGCGGCCCGGGGCCGGGTACGGCCCGGAGCCGGGTACGGCCCGGAGCCGGGTGGGGCCCGCGGCCGGGTGGGGCCTTCCGATGGATCTCCGAGGGAGGCCGTACCCCGCGTGGGCGGTGCGACCCGCGGGCCCGATAACCTTCGCCCATGAACACGTTGCAATCCGTTGTGCGACGCCGCCGCGCCGTCGCTGTCGTCGGCGTCGTATCCGCCGGACTGCTCGTCCTGTCGGCCTGTGACAAGCCGACGCCGATCGCCACGGTCACCGTGGGCAGCGACTCGGTGAACTCCGGGGCCACCTGTGGCGGCGAGGGCGGTGCCCTGAAGCAGTCCGATCTCGCCGGGTGCCTGAAGGACAAGGGCATCAAGAGCATCTCCGTCGACCCGGACGAGACCGTGCGCTTCGGTGTCGACCCCGAGATCGCCGACAAGGGCTGGACGATCCTCATGAACGGTCAGCCGCTGACCGACTCCAGCACGAAGACGTACCGCACGATCCCGGGCAGCGTGTTCTTCAACGCCCAGTACGGCGCGCAGGGCAACTCGACGCTGGTGTCCATCAAGGAGGGCGAGAAGGACGCGTCCGGCCTGTGGAACTTCAAGCTCAAGAAGGATGCCTGATCGCTTCCGCTGGGCTTGACCGGGTACTGGTCGCCACCGCCGTTCCCGTGGAGCGGGACGCGGTGGCCAGGGCCTTCCCCGGTGGTACCGGCATCGAGGTGATCGCCGTCGGTGTGGGGCCCGCTCTCGCGGCCGCCCGCACCGCCTCCGCCCTCACCGCCGCCGCCCTGCGTGGCGAGCCCTACCGCCTCGTGGTGTCCGCCGGGATCGGGGGCGGGTTCCAGCCCGGGGCGCCGGTGGGATCGCTCGTCGTCGCCGACGGTATCGTCGCGGCCGATCTGGGGGCCGAGACCGAGGACGGGTTCGTGCCGGTCACCGAGCTCGGCTTCGGGACCGTCAGGCATCAGCCGCCCGCGGATCTCGTACGGCGGGTCGCGGACGCCACCGGCGCCCGGACCGGGGCCGTGCTCACGGTGTCGACGGTCACCGGGACGGCCACCCGGGCCGCCGCGCTGCGGGAGCGGCACCCCACCGCCCTCGCCGAGGCCATGGAGGGCTTCGGCGTCGCCGAGGCCGCCGTCGCACAGGGGGTGCCCGTGCTGGAGATCCGGGCGATCTCCAATCCCGTCGGGCCGAGGGACCGCGCCGCCTGGCGCATCCCGGACGCTCTGGCAGCCTTGACCGAGGGGTTCGGGAAGCTCACGCCCGTACTGGAGAGTTGGAACCGGCATGACAGTTGAGCAGCTGCGGATCGCGTACTCGCCCTGCCCGAACGACACCTTCGTCTTCGACGCCCTGGCCCATGACCGCGTCCCCGGCGCCCCTGCCCTCGACGTGACCTTCGCCGACATCGACGTCACCAACGGCATGGCCGAGCGCGGCGAGTTCGACGTGCTGAAGGTGTCGTACGCCGTGCTGCCCTACGTCCTCGACGACTACGCCCTGCTGCCCTGCGGGGGCGCGCTGGGGCGTGGCTGCGGGCCGCTGGTGCTGACGCGGGAGGCCGATGGTGGGGGCACCTCCCTGCTCGAGCGAAGCCGAGAGCCTGGGGGACTCACGGGCCGGACCGTCGCCGTGCCGAGCGAGAAGTCGACCGCCTACCTGCTGTTCCGTCTGTGGGCCGCGGACACCGTGGCGGACGGGGTCGGCGAGATCGTCGTCATGCCGTTCCACGAGATCATGCCGGCCGTGCGGGACGGCAAGGTCGACGCGGGCCTCGTGATCCACGAGGCGCGCTTCACGTACCGGAACTACGGGCTGCACAAGCTCGCCGACATGGGCGAGCACTGGGAGGACACCACCGGGCTGCCGATCCCGCTGGGCGCGATCATCGCCAAGCGGTCGCTGGGCGAGCAGAAGCTGCGGCTGCTCGCCGACTCCATCCGGACGTCCGTGCGCGCCGCCTGGGACGACCCCGAGGTGTCCCGGCCGTACGTCATGGAGCACGCCCAGGAGATGGACCCGGCCGTCGCCGACCAGCACATCGGCCTGTACGTCAACGAGTTCACCGCCGGGCTCGGCGAGGACGGCTACGCGGCCGTGCGCGGGCTGCTCACCCGCGCGGCGGCCGAGGGGCTCGTACCGCCCCTCGGCCCGGACGCGCTGCGTTTTCCCTGAGGCCTCAGACGTCCAGTTGGTCGGCGACCGCGCGCAGCAGTCCCGCGATCTTCTTGCCGGCGGTCTTCTCGGGGTAGCGGCCCCGCTCCAGCATCGGCGTGATGTTCTCCAGGAGCGTCGTCAGGTCCTGCACGATCGAGGCCAGCTCGTCGGGCTTCTTGCGGGTCGCGGCGGCGACGGACGGGGTCGGGTCCAGGATCGCCAGGGACAGTGCCTGGTCGCCGCGCTGCCCGGCGACCACGCCGAACTCCACGCGCTGACCCGGCTTGAGGGTGTCGACTCCGGCGGGGAGGACGGAGGAATGGACGAAGACGTCACCGCCGTCGTCGCGGGAGAGAAAGCCGAAGCCCTTCTCACTGTTGAACCACTTGACCTTGCCGGTAGGCACGTCTGTCCTCGTCCTCGTACTCGTCGGAAAACTGCTTCTGGAAACGGCTCTTGATAGCACTCGGGCGGGCCGTACGGACCCGCCGGTACCCAGGCTAATGCTCTTGCAGCCGGTGACAAGACGTCACCCGGTTGTTCCTTCGCGCTGGGAACTACCCTGGTCGGGTGCGTGACAAAACCCAAACGAATTCCACCGCTCCCGGTGACCGCCTGGTCCGTGCCGGAGCCGTCGTCTTCTTCATCGGCGCCGTGGCCACACTGGTCACTGTCGCCCCGTTGTTCCTCGGGACGTCGCCCTTTCCGACGTACATGTTCGGATTGAGCATGCTCATGGCCGTCGGATTCCTGATGGCCGGTGCGGGAGTGCTGCGTTCCGTGGCGGCGGGCCGGCGTCAGGCGCGCGCGGGACGGTAGTCCGAAAGCCACCGCGGGAATTCGGTCAGGTCGGTGAGGACGACGTCGGCGCCCGCCGCGCGCAGTTCCTCCGGAGGGCAGGGGCCGGTCGCCACCGCGACCGCGAGGGCCCCGGCGGTCCGGGCGCCGCGCACGTCCCCGACGTGGTCGCCGACATAGATGCCCGCGTCATGCTCGCGCAGCGCCTCGGCCTTCTGCTCGGCCCACAGGTCGCCGATGACGGCGTCGGGCTCGATGCGCAGATGGGCGAGGTGCAGCTTGGCGTTGGGCTCGTACTTGGCGGTGACGACTATCGCGCGTCCGCCGGCCTCCCGTACGGCCGCGATGGCCTCCCGGGCGCCGGTCATCGCCGGGGTCGCGGCGATGGCGATCGACGGGTACATCTCCCGGTACAGGTCCGCGACTCCCGCGACCTCCTCGGCCGGGAACCAGTTGACCAGCTCCTCCGCCAGCGGCGGCCCGAGCCGGGTGACCGCCAGGTCGGCGTCGATGTACGTCCCCGTCCGCTCGGACAGCGCCTGGTAGCAGGCGCGGATGCCGGGACGGGAGTCGATGAGGGTCATGTCGAGGTCGAAGCCGACGGTGAGTGCCATATGGGCCATTGTGCCCAGGCGGGGTGAACGGCAGACGTCCGCCTGTGCCCGGCCGCCGCGAGGGCTGTTCGCGGCTGGCGTGACGGCTGTGACCGCCGACGCGACGGCCGTGCCCGGCCCGGCGCGAGGCCTGGGACCGGCGACTCGACGCCTGGGACCGGCCCGGCGTAAGCGCTGGAACCGGCCCGGCGCGACGCCTGTGACCGGCCCGGCACGAGGCCTGGGAGCGGCTAGCGCGAGGGCTGGGAGCGGCTAGCGCGAGCGTTGGGAGCGCCATACCAGGAACAGTGCCGACGCCACCGCCGCTCCCCGCACCACCCACGGCCAGGTCTGGGCCACCGCGTCGTTCATGTGGCCCTCGGCGATCGGGTCGCCCCAGCGGCCGTTCATCCGGCCCCACAGCCAGACCAGGCCCCCCGCCACGGAGAGGCCGGGCAGGATCACCACCGCCCACTTCGTCTCGGCCTGGGACAGGCGGCGTGAGGCGTAGGCGATGAGCCAGCCGAGCAGGAGGACGAACCAGTTGCCGAGCACGGCACCGGCGACGAGGAGTGCGGCCGCGGCCAGGAGGAGCGGGTTGCTCCAGCCTCCGGCGGGCAGGCGCGGCAGTCGGCGGCGGCTCCCCTTCCCGGCCGCCTCGGCCACCTCGGCCGCCTCGACGACCGGTTCCGTCTCCTCCGCCGCCGGCTGCTCCTTCCCGGCCTTGCGCGGCGCCGGCGGCTTCAGCAGGTCCGGCAGCTCGACGCCGCCCACGAAGCCGGGCACCTCGTCGCCCACGCCGAAGGGACTGCTGTCCACCCGCCACCAGTCCGGCCGGACCGCACTGTCGCCCAGCTCGTGCCCGGCGGCCAGATGCGGCGGGGCCGGGCCGTCGGAGGGCGCGGGCTGCGACTCCGCGGCGGGCCGCGCCGGGCGGGGACGCGGTACGACGCGCCGCACGACTCCCTTCGCCCGCTCCTGCGGTTCGGCCTCGCGCTGCACGGGGACGGCGGCGGGGGCGGCACTGTGCGGCTCACCGCCCGTGCCGCCCGCCGCGGCGGTCACGATGTCGTCGGGGCTGCCCAGCCGGGACAGGATGCGGCGGACGGCGGCGGGCGAGTCGACGGTGGCCTTCGCGCGGCGCTTGTCGATCTCGTTGCGCAGGTCCGCGACCAGTCGCATACGGGTGGCCGACGACAACTGCCGCTGCTGGGCCACGTCGCCGACGCGGCTCAGATACTCGTAAACGACCTGGTCGCTCTCAATCCCCACGAAGTCCCCTCCGGGGCGGGTGCGTTGCGTGACGCCGTCGGACGACGGTACCGCGAGGACCGGCGGGGCGGCCAAAGCCCGTCCCGCGTTCGGGGGGGCGAGGCGGCTCACAGTTGCCCCCGGCCGCCGGGGGCGACCCGCTACCGTGGGCCGGATGAGCACCGAGGACAGGCCCCCGGCCCCCCGCTCCCTCGCGGAAGCGCTCCGCGCGCGGGGCGACGCCGCGCTGGGCGCGCTCCTGCGCAGCCGTCCGGATCTCATCACGCCCGTCCCCACCGACCTGACCCAGCTCGCGACCCGCGCCGGTACCCGTGCCTCGGTCGTGCGGGCCCTGGAGCGGCTGGACCGGTTCGCGCTGCAGACGGCGGAGGCGCTGGCCGTGGCGGCGGACCCGGCGGACTACGGCGAACTGCTCGGGCTCATGGCAGGGGACGACGCCGACCCGGCTGTCGTCGCGGCCCTGCCGCACGCCGTCGACCTGCTGCGCGAGCAGGCCCTGGTGTGGGGTGACGACGACCGGCTGCGGCTGGTCCGCACGGCGCGCGAGCTGCTGGCCCCCTCGCCGCAGCACCCCTCGCCGACGGGGCTCGGCCCGACCGTGCGGGAGGCCACCGCGGGGATGTCCCCGGGGCGGATCCAGGAGATCGTCGCGACCGCCGGGCTGGCCTCGACGCACGACTCGGTCTCCGCCGTGACCGCCCTGGCCGGGCTGTTCACGGACCGGGCCCGGATGGCCGCGCTGCTCGCCGGCGCCCCGGCGGACTCCGTCGAGGTGCTGGAACGCCTGGTGTGGGGGCCGCCGTACGGGCAGGTCACCGCCGATCCGGCGGCCCGGCTGCGCTGGCTGCTTGACCGCGGACTGCTGCTTCCGACGGCGCCCGGGACGGTCGTCCTGCCGCGCGAGGTAGCCCTGCATCTGCGGCGGGGCCTGGCGCACCGGGTGCCCGAGCCGGTGCCGCCGGTCGTGGAGGCGGCGACCGTTCACCGTCCACAGGTTGTGGACAGCGCCGCGGCCGGGCAGGCGTACACCGCGCTCGCGACCGTAGAGGAACTGCTGAAGGACTGGGACGAGGGCGGTCCGGCGGTGATGCGGGCCGGTGGGCTGAGCGTGCGGGACCTGAAGCGGACCGCGGTCGCCCTCGACGTGCCCGAGCCGGCCGCCGCGTTCTGGGTGGAGCTGGCGTACGCGGCGGGCCTGATCGCCTCGGACGGCGAGGCGGACGAGCGGTACGCGGCGACCCCGGCGTACGACGAGTGGCTGGAGCAGCCCCCCGCCGAGCGCTGGTCGCGGCTGGTCACGGCGTGGCTGGCGGCGACCCGGACGGCCGGTCTGGTGGGCGGGCGGGACGCCAAGGACCGTACGTTGTCGGCGCTCGGGCCGGGTCTGGACCGCTCGGCGGCGCCCGAGGTACGGCATCGGGTGCTGGCGCTGCTGGCCGGGTTGCCGGAGGGCGCCGCTCCGGCCGCCGGGTCGGTGCTGGCCCGGCTGCGCTGGGAGCGGCCCCTGCGCGGCGACCGGCGTGAGGACGACCTGCGCGGCCGGCTCGCCGAGTGGGCCCTGTCCGAGGCGGAGCTGCTGGGCGTCACCGGCCGGGGCGCGCTGTCGGCCCAGGGCAGGGCGCTGCTGGGCGCGCCCGCGGCCCCCGCGCCGAGCCCGGCGGCGGAGCCCTCCGGCCCTGGGGACAAGCTGCCCGTCCACCACCATCACCGACCCGCCCCGCTCGCTCCCCTCTCCCCCGCCGAACAGGCCGTCGCCTCCGCCGCCGCGGCCCGGCTGGTCGCCCCGCTGCTGCCCGAGCCGCTGGACCACGTGCTGCTCCAGGCCGACCTGACGGCGGTGGCGCCCGGGCCCCTGCGGCGGCCGCTCGCGGACATGCTGGGCGTGCTGGCGGACGTCGAGTCCAAGGGCGGGGCGACCGTCTACCGGTTCACGCCCGGCTCGGTGCGGCGGGCGCTGGACTCCGGGCAGGCCGCCTCCGACCTGCACGCCTTCCTCGCCGCGCACTCCCGCACGCCGGTGCCGCAGCCGCTGACGTACCTGATCGACGACGTGGCCCGCCGGCACGGCCATCTGCGCGTCGGCGCGGCCTCGGCGTACGTGCGCTGCGACGACGACGCGGTGCTCAGCGAGATCCTCGCCGACAAGCGCTCGGCCGGGCTCGGGCTGCGCCGGCTCGCCCCGACCGTGCTGGCCGCGCAGGCCGATCCGGCGGGACTCCTGGAAGGCCTGCGGGCGCTGGGGTTCGCGCCGGCCGCCGAGTCCGCCGAGGGTGATGTGCTGATCACCCGCGCCCTGGCCCACCGCACCCCGCCCCGCACCCCGCCCGAGCCGGTCCCGGACGGCCCGCCGGTCCCCGACGACACCCTTCTGTCGGCCGCGCTGCGCGCCATCCGGGCCGGTGATCTCGCCTCCACCACCCCGCGCAAGCCCGGCTCCGCCCCGGTGGCCGCCGGCGAGCTGCCCCGCACCGGTGCCGCCGAGACCCTCGCCACCATGCAGGCCGCCGTCCTCACCGGCGAGGCCCTGTGGATCGGCTACGTCAACGCCGAGGGCTCCGCCAGCCAGCGGGTCATCGCCCCGGTCCGCGTCGAGGGCGGCTTCGTCACGGCGTACGACCACACCGCGGACGAGGTCCTTACGTATCCGCTGCACCGGATCACCGGGGTCGCGGAGCTGGCCGGCGACGCGGGCTGACGGCGGTTCGCGGCCCGTGTCACCCGTTCGGGTGCAGGCGGGCGTTCATGCACGCCACACCGGGGATGTCCCACGCTCGGGCGAGCTTCCCAGGCGTGCCGCATCACGCCGGCTGCGCGGGGGCAGCCACCGGGTGTCCTGTGAGCTTGACCGAAAGGAAGTGCCCCGCATGCGCGTTGTCCGTCGAGTCGCCGCCGTCCTCGCCACCGCCGCCCTGATGACGTTCGGTGGGCTCGCCACCCCGGCCTCCGCGGTGAGCATCGATGTCGCCGGTCTCGTCCTGGAGACACCGCAGATCTGATCCGCTCCCGCGCACCCGTCGGGCCGGTCCAGGCGTCCCGGACCGGCTCGCGGTGCG
This sequence comes from Streptomyces sp. NPDC012474, assembly GCF_042955185.1. Classification (NCBI taxonomy): domain Bacteria; kingdom Bacillati; phylum Actinomycetota; class Actinomycetes; order Kitasatosporales; family Streptomycetaceae; genus Streptomyces; species Streptomyces sp. NPDC012474. Next base: position 184,892 of record NZ_JBIBEP010000006.1, on the reverse strand, counting down.
GTGTCCTCCGCCCCTCAGCCCGTGAAAGGCCCTGCCACCCCATGCGTGAGAACCTGCCCGCCGTCGCCGTCTGTGCCGTCGCGCTCGTGGGGGTGCTCGCGTCCTCGGCCGCCGCGGCCCCCGCGCTGCCGCTGCCCCTGCCGGCCGCCGCCGTGGAACCGCTGGTCACCGAGGGGGTCTCCATCGAGGGCCCGCTCGTCCAGAACGTCAGTCTGCCCACGTTGAAGTAGCGCGGCGGGTGCGGTGGCTGTCGCCGTCCAGCCGCACGATCTCGGCGTGACGGGCGAGGCGGTCCGTCCTCGCCGGGGCGGACGGGCCGAAGACCTCGTCCCAGCGGCCGAGGGGGCGGTCGCTGGTGAGTGAGGCCCTTTCGCAGCGGTGGAAGAGCAGGCCCCCGGCGCCGCGTCGCAGGGCGTGCAGCCGACCTCGTCGACGATCAGGAGGGGTGATCGTCGAGAGCGGCCGGCTCCGCGTCGGGCCGGCCGGCGGCCCGGGCACCGCAGAGCCGGGCGGTCCGGTCGGCGGCGGTCGCGAACAGCACCCGGTGCGACCGGATGCGCAGATCACACCGCCCGACGCGGCCACCTGACGCGGTTGATCAGGCACACTGGACGTTTGGCCGAGGCATCGCACTGTCGAGCCGTCCGAGCCCTCCGGCCGTAGAAAGGGTGCCGCGCGTGAATGGTCCGCTGATCGTCCAGTCCGACAAGACCCTGCTCCTGGAAGTCGACCACGAGCAGGCCGACGACTGCCGCCGGTCCATCGCCCCGTTCGCGGAACTGGAGCGGGCGCCGGAGCACATCCACACCTACCGCGTGACCCCGCTGGGCCTGTGGAACGCCCGCGCGGCGGGGCATGACGCCGAGCAGGTCGTGGACGCGCTCGTGCAGTACAGCCGCTATCCCGTACCGCACGCGCTGCTCGTCGACGTCGCCGAGACGATGGACCGCTACGGCCGTCTCACCCTGTCCAAGCATCCGACCCACGGCCTGGTCCTGACCACCACCGACCGCCCGGTGCTGGAGGAGATCCTGCGGTCGAAGCGGATCGCGCCGCTGGTCGGCACCCGTATCGACCCGGACACGGTCGTCGTGCACCCCTCCGAGCGCGGCCAGATCAAGCAGACGCTGCTGAAGCTGGGCTGGCCCGCCGAGGACCTCGCCGGGTACGTCGACGGCGAGGCGCACGACATCGAGCTGGCCGAGGACGGCTGGGCGCTCCGGCCGTACCAGAAGCAGGCCGTCGAGAACTTCTGGCACGGCGGTTCGGGCGTCGTCGTCCTGCCCTGCGGCGCCGGGAAGACCCTGGTCGGCGCCGGGTCGATGGCGCAGGCGAAGTCGACCACCCTCATCCTCGTCACGAACACCGTCTCCGCCCGGCAGTGGAAGCACGAGCTGGTGAAGCGCACGTCGCTCACCGAGGACGAGATCGGCGAGTACAGCGGGACGAAGAAGGAGATCCGGCCCGTCACGATCGCCACGTACCAGGTGCTGACGACCCGGCGGAAGGGCGTCTACCCGCACCTGGAGCTGTTCGACTCGCGGGACTGGGGTCTGATCGTCTACGACGAGGTGCACCTGCTGCCCGCGCCGGTCTTCAAGTTCACCGCCGACCTCCAGGCGCGCCGGCGGCTCGGCCTGACCGCCACCCTGGTGCGTGAGGACGGCCGCGAGTCGGACGTGTTCTCCCTGATCGGTCCGAAGCGGTTCGACGCGCCGTGGAAGGAGATCGAGGCGCAGGGCTACATCGCGCCCGCCGACTGCGTGGAGGTCCGGGTCAACCTGACCGACTCCGAGCGGCTCGCCTACGCCACGGCCGAGACGGAGGAGAAGTACCGCTTCTGTGCGACCACCGCGACCAAGCGGAAGGTCACCGAGGCCATCGTCCGCCGCTTCGCGGGGCAGCAGATCCTCGTCATCGGCCAGTACATCGACCAGCTCGACGAACTCGGCGAGCACCTCGGGGCGCCCGTGATCAAGGGTGAGACGTCGAACGCGCAGCGGGAGAAGCTGTTCGGCGCCTTCCGGGAGGGCGAGATCAGCGTGCTCGTCGTGTCGAAGGTCGCGAACTTCTCGATCGACCTGCCCGAGGCGACGGTCGCCATCCAGGTCTCGGGCACCTTCGGCTCACGGCAGGAGGAGGCCCAGCGCCTCGGCCGGGTCCTGCGCCCCAAGTCCGACGGCCATCAGGCGCACTTCTACTCGGTGGTCGCCCGGGACACCATCGACCAGGACTTCGCCGCCCACCGCCAGCGCTTCCTGGCGGAGCAGGGCTACGCGTACCGGATCATGGACGCGGACGAGCTGCTGGCGGAGAACTGACGGGCCGGTCCGCTCACTTGCGGCGGACCACGCCGACTTCCTCTCCGTACTGACCTAGGACGACCACGTCGAAGGCGGCGCCCGCGAAGACCTTGACGGCGCGCAGGGCATCGCCGAGGCGGTGGCGGTGGCTGCCTGCCACGGCGGTGGCGCCGGGCGGGCGGCCCGGTGCCGGGGCGGGGAAGATGGTTGCTGCGCTCATGTCTCCATGGTGCGTTTTCGTCCGTAAAGCCCGCGTCGGTCTCGGGACCGAACCTTCCGGCGGCCGGTGTACGCCCCTGGGGTGACCCGGCCCCCTCAGGGAGGAGGGCTCCGTCCCCTAGGGGACGAGGGGACGGGGGCTCCGAGGGGACGAGGGCGCGCCGAGGGGACGAGGGGACGGGGAGTGAAAAACCGTTCGCGGCCGGCACTCCCGCTCCTCTAAGATCTCCGCTCTTGCCCGCCTCCGCCACGGAGTGCCGCCGACCGGACGGAAACCGGCCGGTATCTCACCGCCCACTCTTCTGCAGGTCCTCCGGAGGCACCCCCTTGTCCACGCCCGTCGACGACCCGCTCGCGCATGAGCGCTCCCACCTCTCCGCGTCCCGTTCCGCCCTGCGTGCCATGCGCGAGGGCGTCGAGGCCCTCGACATCAGTGACGTCACCGCGAACTGGGTCAACGCCGAGGCGCTGGCCCACCAGATCGAGAAGCGCATCAAGGCCCTCGCCGACCTCAGCGGCACCCCGCTGTTCTTCGGCCGGCTCGACTACCTGCACGCCCCCGGCGCCGAAGAGGCGGAGGGCGCGGCAGGAGAGCGCTTCTACATCGGCCGACGGCATGTGCACGACCACGACGGCGACCCCATGGTCATCGACTGGCGCGCGCCGGTCTCGCAGCCCTTCTACCGGGCCTCCAAGAAGAACCCCTTGAACATCGCGCTGCGCCGCCGCTTCGGCTACACGGGCGGCGACCTCACGGCGTACGAGGACGAGCACCTCTCCGACCCGGGTGAGGCGGCCCGGACCAGCAAGCTGCTCCAGCAGGAGATCGAGCGGCCGCGTGTCGGCCCGATGCGGGACATCGTCGCGACGATCCAGCCCGAGCAGGACGAGATCGTCCGGTCCGGCCTCTCCGGCACGGTGTGCGTGCAGGGCGGCCCGGGCACCGGGAAGACCGCCGTGGGCCTGCACCGGGTCGCCTACCTCCTCTACGCCCACCGCGAGCGGCTCGCCCGCACCGGCACGCTGGTCATCGGCCCGAACCGGTCGTTCCTGCACTACATCGAGCAAGTCCTGCCCGCGCTGGGCGAGTTGGCCGTCCAGCAGGCCACCGTCGACGACCTCGTCGCCCACGTCGAGATCAAGGGCACGGACGACGCGACGGCCGCCGTCGTCAAGGGTGACGCCCGGCTGGCGCAGGTGCTGCGCAGGGCCCTCTACTCGCACGTCACGATGCCCACCGAGCCGGTCGTGGTCGTGCGCGGCTCCCGCCGCTGGCGGGTCCCGGCCTACGAACTGGAAGAGCTCGTCCGCGAGTTGCTCGACCGCGACATCCGCTACGGCGCCGCCCGCGAGGCCCTGCCGCAGCGCATCGCGCACGCCGTGCTGGTGCAGATGGAGCGGTCGGGTGAGGCGCCGGACGACCGCGTGCAGGACGCGGTGGCCCGCAACAGCGCGGTCAAGGCGGCGGTCAAGGCGGTCTGGCCGGCCGTCGACCCGGCCAAGCTGGTGCTGCGACTGCTGTCGGACGCGGAGTTCCTCGCCGAACACGCGGCGGGGATCCTCGACGAGGAGGAGCAGAAGGCGGTGCTGTGGGCGAAACCGGCGCGCAGCGTGAAGTCGGCCAAGTGGTCGCCCGCGGACGCCGTCCTGATCGACGAGGCCACCGACCTGATCCAGCGCACGCACTCGCTCGGCCATGTCGTCATCGACGAGGCGCAGGACCTCTCCCCCATGCAGTACCGGGCGGTGGGCCGCCGCTGCACCACCGGCAGCGCCACCGTCCTCGGCGACCTGGCGCAGGGCACGACACCCTGGGCGACCCGGAGCTGGCAGGAGGCACTGGAGCACCTCGGCAAGCAGGACGCCCTGGTGGAGGAACTGACGGCCGGTTTCCGTGTCCCGACGGACGTCATCACCTACGCCTCCCGGCTGCTCCCGCACATCGCCCCGGGCCTCACGCCGGTGGTGTCGATCCGCGAGAACCCGGGCCACTTCGAGGTCCGGCCGGTCTCCGGCGGCAAGGACGTGGTCGAGGCCTGCCGCGAGTCGCTGCGCCACGAGGGCTCGACGGGCCTGATCGCGGCGGACGCCCGCGTGCCCGAGCTTGCGGAGGCCCTGACGGAGGCCGGCATCCCGTACCTCGGCCCCGGCGAGGAGACCACCCAGGACACCCGCCTGACCCTGGTCCCGGCATCGCTGGCGAAGGGCCTGGAGTACGACTACGTCGTCCTGGACGACCCCCGCGCGGTGGTCGACGGCGAACCGGACGAACGAACGGGCCTGCGCCGCCTGTATGTGGCGCTGACGAGGGCGGTATCGGGCCTGACGGTGACCCACACGACCTCACTGCCGACCCAACTGGCTTAGGGGTCGGGGGGGCGCCCAGCTGCGAGCATGCGTGCCGCTGGGGGCGATGGGGGTCCCCCTGCTCGAGCGAAGCCGAGAGCTTGGGGAGGGTGGGCGCTGGGGGTACCCCCTACTCGGAGAGCTTGGGGGAGGCGCCTCGTCGCGCCGAGCTGCGCCCCGGCCCCAGCCCCACGCCGAGCACTCCTCAAGACGCGTCCACCGCAGCCCGCCACTCAGCCACCGCCTCGGCAGAGACCGGCTCGTCCCACCCCCGCGGCCGAGCCGCCCCACCGATATGGAACCCGCCGACCCCGGCCTCCGACAGCACCGGCACATGCTCCAGCCGCAACCCACCCCCCACCAGCAACCGCTGCTCGTACCCCGGCTCCCCCGCCCGCCCCGCCTCGGCAAGCAGCACAGGAAGCCCGTCGTCGACCCCACCCGACGCCCCCGCGGTCAGGTACGTGTCCAGCCCCGGCATCCCGTCCAACTGCTTGCGCAGGGCGTCACGGTCCGCGGCCCGGTCGATCGCGCGGTGGAACGTCCAGGGGCAGCCGTCCAGCACCCCCACGACCCGCTCCACAGCGGCCAGATCGACCACCCCACCCGCGTCGAGGAACCCCAGGACGAACTCCTCCGCCCCTGCCTCCCGCAGCTCACCGGCCGCACGCACCAGCCGGTCGACATCCCCCGCCCCGAAACCGTCGGCCGACCGCAGCATCACCCGCAGCGAGATGTCGACCGCCCGGCGGATCCCGGCGACGGTGGCGGCCGGCGGCGTGAGCCCGTCGGCCGCCATGTCGGTGACCACTTCGAGGCGGTCCGCGCCTCCCGCCTGGGCGGCGACCGCGTCCTCGACGCCGAGGGCGATCACCTCCAGGACTGCACGCTTGCTCATGGGGCCCCTTCGTCGGACGGGCGCCGGCGTTCGGCGACAGGTCTAGTCCAATCAAAGACTACGCTGCCCATTCCCGCCGGATCCGAAGCCCCCGAGCCCTGCCTCAGCCGTAGATGTTCAGCTCCTTCGCCTCCACCCCGGCCAGCTCGAACGCCGGCGCCCCGTCGACCGGCCGCCCCGCGTACAGCCGTACGAGTGTCGGCCCGTCCCCGATGAAACGGCCCGGGGTCCGCTCCCCGCCGCTCTCCCCCAGCCGCAGCGGCTCGTCCAGGTCGTCGAGGTCGGCGTGCAGCGGCACGTGCCCCCGCTCGCGGGTGATCCGGGCGAGCAGCGCGAGCGCGTCCGGCAGCCCGGCGCCGCCGTACGCCCCCGGTTCGCCGAGGGCGTCGCGGACGTCCCCGGCATGCACCCACTCCCCGAGGGCGAGGCCGTCCAGCCTGCCGCCGGCCCGGGCGATCGCGGGCCCGGCCGCGCCCATCCCCCGGTCCAGTTCGTCGACGACCTGCACGTCGCTCCAGCCGGCCCGGTCCGCGATGTCCCGGTCGTTGGCCTCGGGCGAGAACACGCCCTCCTCGAACCTGCCCTCCGCCACCCGGGTCAGCGCGGCCGAGCAGTGCGCCAGCACGTCCCGCACCGTCCAGCCCGGGCACGCGGCGACAGGCAGCGCGAAGTCCTCCCCGGCCCGGTCCCGCAGCAGCGGGATCAGCGCGTCACGCTCGATCGTCAGCAGCCGCCCGGGCTGCTCGGGGTCCCGTACGTCAGGCACATCAGCAGGAGTCGTCATGACCCCTACGCTAGGGTCTGTCCCCGCTCAGCGGGAGAATGCCCCCATGGCCGACATCGACTCCCTGCGCACCCGCTTCGCCCGCACCCTGGAAGCGACCCGGGGGCCGGCCGGCGGCCCGGACCCGCTGCCGTACGCCGACAACCTGCTCACCCGCTGGCAGGAGCCCCAGCGCCGCTACCACACGGTCGGGCACCTCACCGCGGTCCTCGACCGCGTCGACGAACTCCAGCGGTACGCGCACGACCCGGACGTGGTCCGGCTGGCCGCCTGGTTCCACGACGCGGTCTACCTGCCCGACCGCTCCGAGAACGAGGAGCGCTCGGCCCGCCTCGCCGAACGCGCCCTCGCCGAAGCAGGCGTGCCCGGCGCGAAGACCGCCGAGGTGGCCCGCCTGGTCCGGCTCACCGTCACCCACGACCCCGCCGACGACGACCCCGACGGCCAGGTCCTGTGCGACGCCGACCTCGCGATCCTCGCCTCGCCCCCGTCGGCGTACGCCGCCTACACCGCGGCCGTCCGCGAGGAGTACCACTTCGTCCCGAACGACGCCTTCCGTGAGGGCCGCGCCGCGATCCTGCGCCAACTCCTCGACCTTCCCCGCCTGTTCAGGACACCGCACGGCACCTCCGCGTGGGAGGCCACGGCCCGCTACAACCTGCGGTCAGAGCTGGAGCTGCTCGAGGATTCGCCTTCCGACTCACGCTCCGCGCCCTAGGGTTGGGCGCACCGCGCCAACAGGGAGGGAACACGGATGGACAACACCAACGAGCCCGACGTCATCGAGCCGAGCCTGCCGTTCTGGGTCACCATCACCGAGGAGGGAGACGACGACTCGATGGGCCTGTTCGGCGGCGGGAACGGCGAACCGGCCCTGCGCTCTGTCCCATTGGGCCCCCTGCGCAAGAACCTCGCCGAGACCGTGGACGCTCTCCAGCAGTTGTTCGCGGACGCCGCGGCTCGGGGAGGCACCCTCCCACTCGCTGAAGCCCAACTGTCCATCCAGGTCACTGCGAGCGGCGGCATCCAGCTCCTCGGAACCGGCCAGATGCAGGGCACCCGCGGACTCACCCTGGTCTTCAAGCGCCCCTGAGAACACTGCTCAACCAGGGACGCGACAACCGCCCCGTGAACTAAAGTTGTCGGACGAACGGTCGAGGGGCAGGGGGATGGCATGAGCGGCAGCGCGGCGAACCGGAGCACAGCGGCGACCACGCCCGCGAGGGTCGCCACGGTCCGGCCCGTCTGACCCGCCGCGTATGCCCCAGCACAAGGCGCTGCTCATCGGAGCAAGCGACTATGACGACCCACGCATCCAGGACCTGCCGTTCGTCCGCGACGACCTGCAGCGGGTCCGGGACGTGCTGGTCGAGCGCGGGTTCCAGTCGGCGGAGATCGTCGAGAGCAAGCGCGGCATCACCCCGAACACCGTCAACGGCCGGATCCGCGCCTTCCTGCGTGACGCGGCCCAGGGTGACACGCTGCTGGTCTTGCTCAGCGGACACGGGCAGCACTTCGAAGGCAAGGACTTCCTGATCCCTGAGGACGCCACCTTCGACGTGGGGGTCTTCGCGGACAGCTGCATCGAGATCGGCTGGGAGCGGGAGCTGGAGGACTCCGCCGCGGCCCATGTCGTCTTCCTCGTCGACGCCTGCCGCGAGGGCATCGACCGCGACACCATGGCGGCGCCGCCCGGCGTCCAGCCCTGGCCCCGGCGCAAGGTGGCCAACGCGCTGCGGCGCAAGGTGGCGTACGTGCACGCCTGCACAGCACCCCAGTTCGCGCTGTTCGTCGGCGAGAAGGAGACGGTCCGGCCAGGTTTCGACCCCGGTACACAGGCGGGCGAGTCTTTCAGTCTCTTTTCCCGTGCCGTGGCCGACACGATCGCGGCGGGCCCCCACGCCCTGCGTCTGCACGAGTTCGCAGCGCGGATCCAGACCCGGGTCGAGGAATTGCACCGCGCCTACGGCAAGACACGCGCGCCCCAGCAGGTCACCGTCGTCACGGAGACCGCGGCCGCCCCCGGCAGGGAGGACTTCCCGCTGCTGCCGGGCCCGGACCGCCGCACCGAGGCCCACCCTTGGATCCGCTCAGCGGAACGGCACCCCATCTGGCAGCGCACCCCGGACGGGCCCGCCCGGCAGCACCTCCAGGAGACCTGTGCCGCCCTGGCGGCCCGGCTCGCCGCCGCGTACGAGAGCACCACGCCCGCCCTGCGCGACGATCCCTGGCACGACGCCGAACTGGCGCAGCGCACCCACGTCAGACTGGGCTTCCTCACCCGCCTGCTCGCCGACGGCGAGCGCCTGTCCCCGTCCGAGGCGGCGCTGGCCGTCCTGCTGCCCCTGGTCGAGCAGGCCTTCTGGGCCCAGGAGGCCGCACAACGGGTCGGCGTGCTCGGCACGGACCTGTGCGCCGACGGGCCGGACCACATCCGCTTCCGCAAGTTCGGCCAGGGCTTCCCGCGTCTGAAGCGCCGGCTGCTCACCCTGCACGACCGGACGGCGGCGCGCGGCTCTGTGGAGCGGATCCGCTGGTGGCAGTTTCACCGCTGGCTGATCCAGCAGCCGGAACTGTACGCGGCGGAGGCTCTCAAGTCTCTTCTCGGCGAGGTGGCGGGGGGCTCGGACCAGCCCCCTTGGGTGGCTGACGCACTCTCCGCGGACCGCCTGATGCGGCTGCTGAAGGAGCACCGCACGGCACCGTTCTCCGTGCGTCGGGCCGTCACCCGTTCCGCGGGCGGAACGTCCCACGAAGAGCACGACGTCATCGCGGCCGCCACGGGCGACGAGCACGAAGTGCGTACCCACCTGGTCTCCGCCTTGCTCAAGGCGGCCTACGCGATGGCCGTGGACCCCGTCGACCTGCCCGAGATCGTCGTGGAGCACATCGGCATCTACGACAGCGTCGATCTGCCCGAACTCCTTGCCACCGTGCGCCGCTCCGACTGGCGCCATTCCGGTGTGGGCCGATCCCTGAACGCGGTGTGCACCCACCCGGCCGTGCAGATCGCGCTACGGGAACACGCCACCCGCGTCGACGCCCTGCTCCGGGAGATCAACCGCGGCGGCAATCCGGCCCTGACCGCGCTCGGTGCGCTGCCGCCCTACGCCGACGGCAGCCGGGTACGCCTCGACGGCAACAGCCCCGACCAGTTCTCCGACGGCATCCGCTTCCAGCTCGCCGAGGACCGTGTCCAAGAACTCCTCATGGGCGAACAGCTCTACGGCGACCGTGAGCTCGCGGTCCGGGAGCTGTACCAGAACGCGCTGGACGCGCTGCGCTACCGGGACTGCCGCACGCAGTACCTCCAGCGCACCGGACGGGCCGCGGCCCCCTTTGAAGGCCGGATCGATTTCGTCCAGGGCGTCGGCTCCGACGGTCGGCCCTACCTGGAGTGCCGCGACAACGGCATCGGCATGGGCATCAACGAACTCGGCAGCGTCTTCTCCCAGGGCGGCACCCGCTTCGTCGACCTCCCCGAGTACATCGAGGAACAGATCGCCTGGAGCGAACTCCCCGAGCCAAAGCTCCGCCTGTACCCCAACTCACGTTTCGGCATCGGCGTCCTGAGCTATTTCATGCTGGCCGACGAGATCGTGGTCCGCACGTGCCGCATGGGCCGCGACGGCCGCCCCGGACGTCTCCTCCAAGTGACGATCGCGGGGCCGGGGAATCTGTTCCGGGTGGAGGATCTGGGGGAGGGAAATGAGCCGGGGACGACGGTCCGGTTGCTGCTGTCGCGGCAGGGCAAACGAGTGTCGTGCGTGGAGGCGTTGCAGCGGTTGCTGTGGGTCGCGCCTTATCGGACGATAGCGGTGCATCACTCTCGGGAGCACTGCTGGGCGCCAGGCGAGTTGTCGCGGATCGCTCTTGAGACGGAGCTCGCGAGGCTTCAGCCGAACAATCGGTTCGGGCCCTACGTGTGTCTCCCTTCAGACTCGCCCGACCTCTGGTGGGTCGACCATCACGGCATCATCCTGTCGGACGGGTTGTTGACAGAGTTCGACAGACCGGCAGGCAGAAGGCCCGCTGGGCTCCCGTACGGCATCGTCATGAACCTGCATGGCGAACACGCCCCGGTACTCACGGTGGACCGCTGCAAGGTTCGCTCCTTTGACGCAGAACACGTGCGAGCCGTCATGACCGCCGCGGCGCCCAGTCTCGCCCGCCCCGGCCTCTCCCTCCCCACGGCCGAGTGGCTGGCGGACGTCAGCGGCCGCACGATCCGGTTCGGTGACCTCGTCGCTGAACTGGCATGCCGAGCGAACTTGGAATGGCGGATCGGCGATGTCTCGCTTCCCTTCAGCGAGGTCGGCTACTTCCCCCCGGATGCAGCCCTCCTCCCGCTGGTGACCGGCAGGTACCCGGAGCATCACAAGCCCTCAGCGGCCCGGTTCTTTCACACCATGCCGACCGCGGTCCTGCGCTGGCGTCTTCGCACGTTGTACCGGACGGGCATCGGTGGTCCGATCTCACTGCCCGAACACGACGCCTCCGACGAACTGCGAGCGCGACCGTCGGACCTGATGCTGTTCGCCGGAGATCTCTACGATCGCTTCCCCCGGTGGGACTCGGCGTGGCGTGAGTGGCCGCGGCAGTATCCGTGGCAGCGCCCCGTGAAGCTCTTCAGTGCGCTGTTCCAGTGGCGGGACCCGGCCGAGCAGGTCAGTGCCGCCCACGTTTTCGATCTGAGCCAACGCGCGAACCTCCCGCCAGCAACCGTCGTCCGTCGAGTAGCCGCTCTCGACTACAGAGTCGCGTCCCTGGGGGGATGTGCCGACGCGGAATGCGCGGACCTCCCCCTCCTGCGAAGGGCGGGCAGCTCATCGGGCTGGCTGCTTCCCGGGGCATCACTCTCCGTGGCGCAGATCTGCGCCAGCGCGGTGCGCGCCACGTGCTCCACCGATCAGGCCGCGCGGCGTCTACAGGAACTGGGCTTCACCGTGCCTGAAGGGCTCCTGTCCCGGGACGGATGGACCGTCCAGGAACGGCAGATCATCCTTCACCTGTGGTCGGCACATGCCGCTCCGCCTTCGCTGGAGGCCCTTTCCCGCGTCTCCCGAGCACAGCTGATCTCGGTGGCGCACAAGGCAGACACGAACGTGGGGCATGTCGCAGAGTTCCTCGAGAGCCTCGGGTTCGAGATGCCGTCGGGCGCGTCGGAAATCCCAGAACTGGTCGAGGAGGACCGGGCACTCCTCCACTACAAGGGTCACCGTCCCTGGGTGGACCAGGAGGTCTCGCTCCTCTACCTCGCTGCTGTCGCCCGTCGCGCCCACAAGCCTCTACACGACGTGGCCGCCCGGTTGCAAGAACTCGGTTTTGTCGTGGCGACCGTACCCGCGGAAGAAGACCGGCTCCCGTCCGCAATGGACATCGCTCTGGTGAACAACAGCAATGTCAGGCTGGACACCAACCGACCGCTGGAAGTGAGTCGTGTGGCGCACTGTGCGCAACTGGCTGGCCTGCAATTGACCCAAGCGATCGACTCCTTCTCCACGTGGGGCTTCAGCTGCTCCATCACCGCTCGGGCGGCATCGCGGGTGCAGGATACGGACCCGACGTTCCTGCTGTTCGGGATGGTGCATGACCCCTCCTCCTACGGCCCTGTTCCTGCAGCAGCCGTCCATGCGACAGGCGACCACGCCGCAGCCTCACTCAACGACTTCGGCTACGACGTCGTACCCCCTTCCAAGGCCTGGACCAGGGAACGCGAACTGGAGAAGGATCTGATCGGCGCCCTCACCACCGAGGAGGCCCCCCTCACCACTGCGTCCCGCCCCGACGACGCACCACTCACCCTCGTCACCCTGGCCGTCGCAGCGATGTCAGCCACCAAGACGCTCCGCGAAGCCGCCCTCAAAGCCACCGAGCTCGGCATGCGCCACGAGATCGAGGACTGGTTCCCCGCCTCGGAAAACCCATCGCCGGAATCTCCCACCGTCTCGTAGCCTCCCCGCCATGTGGACAACGGGAGCGGAACAGGTGGAGCAGGCCGTCGCCGAGTGCGTGGGGCTGTTGGGGGCGGTCGCCGAGCGGGACTGGGAAGGCGTACGGGCGGGGCGGCTCGACTGGGACTGCCGGCAGACGGCGGTGCACATCGCCGAGGACCTCATCGCGTACGCGGGGCAGCTGGCGGGCCGGGAGCAGGACGGGTACTCGCCGTTCCTGCTCTCGATGGAGGAGGGCACCGGCAACGCGGACGTGCTGCGGGTGATCGGCACGACGGGGGCCCTGCTCGCGGCCGCGATCCGTACCGCCCCGCGGCACATACGGGCCTTCCACCCCTACCCGTTCCGCAGCGCGAACCGTGAGGGGTTCGCCGCGATGGGCGTGGCCGAGGTGCTGCTGCACACGCACGACATCTGCGAAGGGCTGGGGCTGTCGTACGAACCGGCGCCCGAGCTGTGCGACTTCGTGCTCAGCCGGATCTTCCCGCACGTCCAGCCCGGCCCCACCCCGTGGCCTGCCCTGCTGTGGGCCACCGGCCGCGCGGAACCGCCCGGCCGCGCCCCGGTGACCGGGTGGCGCTGGAACAACAACCTGGTGATCGGCACCGAGCGGCTCACCCTGGAGGGCGTCACCCCGGCGGCGGCCACCGACCTGGCCACGGTCGGCGACGGCGGCTACCCGTGGATCGAGGGCGGCCCGGTCGAGGGCACCCGGGTCGGCGCCGGGCTGGTCTACAAGCAGTACGAGGACGGGGTCCACCGGCCCGAGTGGGGCATGTACGTGCTGGTCCGGCGCGATGACGACCGCGCGCTCGGCGCCATGGGCTTCCACGGCGTCCCGGACGAGGCGGGACGGGTCGAGATCGGCTACGACCTGGTCGAGGGCGCCCGCGGACACGGCTACGCCACCGAGGCGCTGCGCGCGCTGTCGGCCTGGGCGCTGAAGCAGGACGGGGTGCGGACCGTGGCCGCGATGGTCGAGCGGGGCAACCTGCCCTCGCAGAACGTGCTCGCCCGGGCCGGATTCACCCAGGTGCCCGCCGAGGACCCCGAGCACCTGGCCTACGAGCTGCGCGAACCGCGCGAGGGGTAGCGCCCCTTGGGCCGCCGCAGTCCCGCCGCGTGCAGCAGCCGCACCACCTCGCGGCTGCTGACCTCAACGGCCCCGGCGGCCACCACGTCGGCGTACCGCTCGTCGGGGATGTCGTAGTGGTCGCGCTCGAAGGCCCGGCTTGGGACGCCCAGGCGTGCGGCGAAGGTGTGGAGCTCGTCGTAGGAGACGTCGCTGACGAGGTGGGACCACAGGCGGCCGTGGCCGGGCCAGGTCGGCGGGTCGATGTAGATCGTCACGAGCGCCTCACGACGACGCCGTCCCGCCGATGGCCTCGCTCAGCGATCCCACCGCGGCGACCTTCACGCCGGCCTCGCCACACACCCAGTGCGGGTCGGCCCCCAACTCCGGTTCCACGTCCAGCGCGTGCGGCTCGCCGACCCCGCACACCGGGCACAGCGGCCAGCGGCCGTACCGCTCCAGCAGGGCGTCCTGGACGTCCTGCGCGACCAGGCCGGCCACGTACCGGGCGCCCTCGGGCCACTGCTCGACCCACCATCGGCGCTGCTTGACGGACTCCTCGACCAGGGACACGACATCCGCGTCGGCGACGCGTCCCGCGACGAGGTCGGCCAGCACGAGGGCGCGCGCGGCGTGCAGCGCCTGCTCCAGGGGGCTGATGGGTTCCATGCACCCATTGTGCGCACTCTTGACCCCGTCGCCGCCCCGAAAATATCTTTCAAGCGTGACCCGAGACGTGAAGGAAATTTTCGCCCGCGAACGCGGCGGCCCCTCGGGGACGAGCACCCCGCCCGCCCCCGCCGCCCTCGCGGCCAAGGTCCGCACGCTGGGCCCGTCGATGACCCGCTCCATGCAGCGCGTCGCCGAGGCCGTCGCCGGCGACCCGGCCGGCTGCGCGGCCCTCACGGTCACCGGCCTCGCAGAACTCACCGGCACCAGCGAGGCGACCGTCGTACGCACCGCCCGCCTGCTGGGCTATCCGGGCTACCGGGATCTGCGCCTGGCGCTCGCCGGCCTCGCCGCGCAGCAGCAGTCGGGCCGCGCCCCGGCCATCACGACGGACATCGCGGTGGACGACCCGATCGCCGACGTGGTCGCCAAGCTCGCCTACGACGAACAGCAGACCCTCGCCGACACCGCCGCCGGGCTCGACACCGTCCAACTGGGCGCGGCCGTCACCGCGCTGACCACGGCCCGCCGCACCGACGTGTACGGCGTCGGGGCGTCCGGCCTGGTCGCCCAGGACCTCACGCAGAAGCTGCTGCGCATAGGGCTGATAGCCCACGCGCACAGCGACCCGCACCTCGCCGTCACCAACGCCGTGCAACTGCGCGCGGGCGACGTCGCGATCGCCGTCACGCACTCCGGGGCGACGGGCGACGTCATCGAGCCGCTGCGGGTCGCCTTCGAGCGCGGCGCGACGACGGTGGCGATCACCGGCCGCCCGGACGGCCCGGTCACGCAGTACGCCGATCATGTCCTCACCACGTCCACCGCACGCGAGAGCGAGCTACGCCCGGCGGCGATGTCGTCCCGGACCGGCCAGCTCCTCGTGGTGGACTGCCTGTTCGTGGGGGTGGCGCAGCGGACGTACGAGACGGCGGCGCCGGCGCTGTCGGCTTCGTACGAGGCGCTGGCCCACCGGCATCGTCCCTGAGGCAGCCGCCCCGCCCAGCACCGGAAAGACACGGAAAGAGCCGTCCATGACCTCCACCTCCAGCCCCCGTGACCTCAGGACCGAGTTGGAGTCCCTGACCACCGAGGCCTTCCGGCCGGAACTCGCGGACATCGACCGGCTGCCCACCCTCGACATCGCCCGGCTGATGAACGGCGAGGACGCCATCGTCGCCGGGGCGGTCGCGGCCCGGCTGCCGCAGATCGCCGCCGCGATCGACGCCGTCGCGGAGCGGATGGCCCGGGGCGGTCGCCTGGTCTACGCGGGCGCGGGCACGGCGGGCCGGATGGGCGTCCTGGACGCCTCCGAGTGCCCGCCCACGTTCAACACCGACCCCTCCCGGGTCGTCGGCCTGATCGCGGGCGGCCGGGACGCCGTGGTCACCTCGGTGGAGGGCGCGGAGGACTCCCGGGAACTGGCCGAGGCGGACCTGAAGGCCCTCGCCCTGACCCCCGACGACACGGTGGTCGGCATCTCCGCCTCCGGCCGCACCCCCTACGCCATCGGCGCGGTCGAACACGCCCGTGCCCGCCGCTCCCTCACCATCGGCCTCGCCTGCAACCCGGGCAGCCCGCTCGCGGCCGCCGCCGACCACGGCATCGAGATCGTCGTGGGCCCCGAGCTGCTCACCGGCTCCACCCGCCTGAAATCCGGCACGGCGCAGAAGCTGGTCCTCAACATGCTCTCGACGATCACGATGATCCGGCTGGGCAAGACCTACGGGAACCTGATGGTCGACGTCCGCGCGTCGAACGACAAGCTCCGCGCCCGGTCCCACCGCATCGTCGCCCTGGCCACGGGCGCCGCCGAGAAGGACATCGAGCGGGCCCTGACCGCCACGGACGGCGAGGTCAAGAACGCGATCCTCGCCCTCCTGGCCGACGTCGACGGCGCGACGGCGGCCAGGCTGCTGGAGGAGTCCGACGGCCACCTGCGCGCGGCCCTCACGGCGGCGAACGGCTGAACCGTCACACCACGGCCCTGACGGCGGCGGCCGGCTGAACCGTCACACCACGGCCCTGACGGCGATCGGCTGAACCGTCACACCACGGGCGGCAGTCGGCTGAACCGTCACGCCCCCACGACCACCCGCTGCTCCTCCCCCTCCCCCAGCCGCTCGGCCTGCTCCGCCGTCGCCGTCTCGGCCAGGACGTTGACCGCCGTGTTGAAGCGCTCCATCGAAGTGGGACGGTCCGGGCCCAGGACGTACTGCTTGAGGACCCGGCGCTCGGGTGCCATCGGGTCGTGCGCCGGCTCGCGGACCGACCGGAGGATCTCCGGCAGGCGGGTGCACGCCCGGTCCAGGAGGTAGGCGCCCCCGGCGGTGGTGTAGGCCGCCCGGAAGTCCTCGTCGGGCAGGTCGTGCGCGTTGGTCAGGACGTACGGCTTGAGGCTCGCCACGAAGTCCGCGACCACGGACGAGACATCGCTGATGAGGATGTCGGCCTGGTCGAAGGACTCGTACAGCGTGGGCAGTTGCCTGAGGATCACCTGGTGCCGGACCGGCCCCCGGCTCTCCCAGAAGAGCCGGTGCCACTCGGCGCGCAGCTCGTGCCACTCGGCCTCCCCGTCCCGGACGGGGAGGCGCGCGTCGCGCATCTGCTGGGCGTCGTCGCCGGTGAGCCGTCCGGACAGTTCGCCGAGCCGGGCCTGGATCTCCGCGAGCCGCGGCCGGGCGGCGGCGATCGCGGCCTCGGCCTCCTGGGCGTCCCGGGCGTCCCGCCGCTCGTTGTCGGCGCGCAGCAGCTCCCGGACGGCCCGGTCCGCCTCGGCCGCCACCCGGGAGCGCTTGCCGGTGAGGGGGTGCGGCTTGTAGAGGACACGGACGTTCTCCGCGAGCAGCTTCTCCACCAGCTGCACACCCATCGGGATCAGCGACGTATGGCAGTCGTCGTCGCTCCAGCCCTCCCAGGTCGGCGCGTACAGCACGGTCGGCACCGGCCCCGGCACGTGGTCGGCGTGCAGCCGGATCGACGACAGCTGCGGGCGGCCCACCTCGACGATCGCCGAGTCGCTGATGGCGTGCCGCACCCGCTGGTAGCGGTCGCGCCCGGCCCGCCCGGCCACCCAGATCTCGTCGTACACCTTGCTCACCCGGTTGCTGCTGGCGAGCTTGTCGCTGTCGCCGTGCCCGATGAAGACGTGCTTGGCCTCGGCGACGCGCAGCATGTGCACGTTCTTGCCCGCGTTGCCCGGGTAGAGGACGACCCGCAGCTCGGGCAGCTCGAGCTGCGCCACGTCGTCGGCCTTCGGCACGCACACGACCGGGATCGACGTACGGCCGAGATAGCGGAACGAGGCCCGCTCCCGCAGGATGATCAACGGCCGCCGGTCGAGCTGCTCCAGCGTCTCGATCCACATGTTGACCTGGTACATGAAGTCCCGCGACACGGCCGCGAAGCTGAAGTACAGGGCCACCTCCGGCCGGTACCCGGCGAGTTGCCGGTTGAGCTCGGCGATCACCTCGTCGTCCGGCGGCATCCGGCGGGCCCGGCGCAGCTGCCCGAGCAGCGCCACGACGGCCGCGACGGCGAGCCCCACGGTGAGGGCCAAGCCGATCCCCGCGGGCCGCCACGCCCCGGCCGCCAGCGCGGCGAGCAGCCCCGCGTGGGCCGGCAGGTCGAGGTGCAGCAGCTTGCGCAGGAAGCGCCGGTAGAGGAGAGCGGGGGGCGACTGCGGGATGCCCGCGCCGCTCATGTCGAGGTTGCGCACCACGACCGGCAGGGTGCGGCGCCGCCGGATGGCGTGATGCACCGCCGTGTACAGGATCACCAGGCCGAAGTGGGCGCTGAACACCGCCAGCGCGGCCACCAGCACCGCGCCCGGCGCGTCCATCCGGTCGGCCAGCGCGAGCAGCATCACCGTCCGCACGGCGAACCGCATCGTCCGGGTCAGCTGCAACGCGGCCAGCCGCCGCACGAAGGCGGGAGCGCGCGTGTGCAGCACCTCGTCCGCGGCGTACGTCACGGCCGACGCGGCGGCGAAGCCCCACAGCGAGGGGAGCAGCGCGAAGACGGGCAGTGCGGCGAAACCGGCGGCGAACAGGAACACGAGAAGAAGGTCGGTCTTCCCACGCACACGCAGGACACCGCACAGCCAACGGAACGTCATAAGAGAGGATTCCTCTGGGGAAAGGATGTGATTTCCGGAGTGGCGTGCGGTGGGGCGAACGCCGGCGTATGCGCGATACGCCTGTTCGACGGTGGTGGGGGGCGAATGGTTGTACATCCTTCGTCGGCTATTACTTCACCGTGACTTCGCCTCCCGGTCGACCTGCCGGACGCGAGCCCGCAGCGTCTCCCCACGGGCAACGACCGCGATAAGTCGGCGAGTTGGCGCTACAGCGGCGGCAGCGGCGGCGACTGCCTGGAAATGGCCGACGGCCACCCCCGTCCGCGACTCCAAGACCCCCCACGGCCCGAAGCTCGTGTTCCGGGCCACCGCCTGGGCCGCGTTCGTCGAGAACCTCAAGGACGAGACGGCCTGAGCTTCGGGACCCGGGCTTCGAGCGCTCTTTTCAAGGATGGGGTGGAGGGCTTCAACCCGCCCTCCCACCCGGAGAGTTGACGCGACGCGTCCGGCTTGCCACGGACAGTCACGTACCTCTACCGTTCCTGGACAAGCAACAGCCCCCGCCCGGTGCGCCAACACCTGCGGGGGCTTAACCAGAGATCGACGGCTGAAAGACCGATCCCATGGCTGAGTCCAAGCTTAGTGCTGCCTCCCCGCCCGCGCACCCAATGGCGAACCCCGGCTACGGCAAACGCACGACCTCCGACCAACTCCCCGGCACCAACCACGACTTCGCCCACCTCCCACCCCGCGAAGCCGCCATCGCCGCCTACCTCGACCGGCTCCCCGAGGGCGCGGACATCTCCGTGAAGACGCTGGCCAAGCACCTCCCGTACGGACAGTGCGCCCTCGGCACCGCCCTCAACCGCATCCAGCAGGCAGGCCATCTGCGGCGCGGCCGGGAGTGCGTGACGGCCGACGACGGCAGCTCCCGCTGGATCACCCGATCGTGGTGGTCCCGAACCGCCCGGGATGACGACTGGTGGGCCGCCTTCACCCGCGGCGACGTACCGCCGCAGGCGACACGCCCCACCCGCTCCCGCGCCCACATCCTCCTGGCCGCCCTCGGCCGCACCGCGCCCGTCCTGTCCCTCTCCGAGGCAGACTGCGCGGCACTCGCCCCACTCGTGCCGGAGTGGTTCGCGCGGGGCGCCTCGGAGGACGACGTACTGCGTGCGCTCACGGCCGGTCTGCCGACGCCCGTCCACCACCCCGCCGCCCTGGTCCGCAACCGCCTGACCAGCAAACTCCCACCCCCACCCGCTCCACGCCCACCCCTGCGGGTCCTGGAGTGCGCGAACTGCGGCGCCCCGGGGCGTCCGGAAACCCTGCCAGGGGGGCGTTGCAGCACCTGCCGGGGTGAACGCGCGCCTGCGCAACCCCCCGCACCCCTGTCCGCCCTCACCGTTCACGACCGCGCGGCCCGGATCCGCGCCGAGATGTCCCAACGACGCCGAGAGAAGGCACGCACATGACGGCTCCTGCGGTGCGACGTCACTCCCCCAGGGCACGATGGAAGGGAGGAGGCACTATGACCCCTGGTACCGCTGACCGCCCGCTGATGCCCATCGAGGACTTCGAGGATCTGGCCGAGGTGGCCCCGAAGAGCGTGCGACTCGAGTACGTCGACGGTCGCGTCCGTTCGAAGGACCCGCTCAGCGTCGAGGACTTCGAAGAGCTGGAACGCCGCGCCCCGGAGACCGTGCGGCTTGAGTACATCAACGGAAAACTCGAGGTCAAGGCCATGCCGGACGGCAACCACCGCTCCATCTTCATGTGGCTGTTGCGCCAGTGCATGCAGCACCGTCCTGACCTGGATCTGGTACCCGAGTCAGGCGTCAAGGCAGAGGCCTACCGAAAGGGGCGCGCTCGCACGGACGGAACGCTCGTGCCGGTGGATCATTTTCGGGGCGACGGCGAGTGGTCCGACCCCGGCGGTTCCCTCATGGCCGTGGAGATCACGTCCCGCGACCACGACACCAACCAACGCGACCGCATCGACAAGCCCCTCGGCTACGCCGAAGCCGAGATCCCCGTCTACCTCCTCATCGACCGCGACAACCACACCCTCACGGTCTTCAGCGAGCCAAAAGACGGCCGCTACCAGCAGATTTCCCCGCACCCCTGGGGCGACACCGTCGAACTCCCCGCCCCCGTGAACATCACCCTGAACACCGAGAAACTCAAGGACTACGCCGAATGACGACAATGGACCCATGAACCACGCCCAGCTCACCGCCCTAGGCCGCGCCCTCCGACTCCTCGGCGAGCACGGGGAGGCCCTCACCGGCGACTCCCCGGACGCCAAGCTGCACGAGATCAAGGCCGATCTGAAGCGCGCGCTGGACCTGCTGGACGAGAGTGTCGCGGGCGCCGCGCCCACCACCCGCTGCCCCGAGCACCCGAACGGCCCGGTCGACGAGGCCGCCCCCGACCTGTGCCTGCTGTGCGAGACCCGGCGCAGGGCCGCCCGCAGGGCGGAGTTCAACGGGCCCGCCCCCCAGCACCGGCCCGTCGAACCCGCGCCGTCCCGCTACGGCGTGAGCGGTGACCGCCCCCAGCCCCAGCAGCGCTGGCTTGCGGAGCTGTGGAACGGTCAGGCCTGGCAGCTGTGCGGCACCCCGCGCCGGGACCGACGGGAGGCCGAACTCTTCATCAACGCCCAGCGCAAGGCACCCCGGGCCGCCATGGCGTACCGGCTGGTGCACGAGTTCACCGACTACGAGGTGCTGCGGGTGTGGGGGACGCCGGTGAAGGTGGACATCGAGCCGATGGGCAACCTGTGACGGATCGTCCTCACAGCAGCGGCAGCGGCAGGAACTCGTGCCCCTCCCACAGCCGCCGCGACCGCTCCTCCGGGTACGCCGTGACGACCGGCTCCGCGTCCAGCACCTGCACCAGCCGCTGCTCGTCGTCGTAGGCGGGCCAGCCCGGGTCGCCCGTCCTCGCGAAGGCCGACCAGGACGCCCGGAAGCGGGACGACAGCGAGAGCGCCTCTGCGGACGGCTCCACGCCCGCGAACAGCAGAAGCCCCAGGTCCGCCCCGTACGTGCCGAACAGCAGCGGGATGTCCAGACCGTGGCAGGCACCGAGCGCGCCGCCGTTGCCCGGGGCCGGCCAGGTCAGTTCGTAGACGTGGGCGCGTCCGCCGCCCGCGCGCTGGGCCTGGGCCAGGTGGAGGGTGGGCATGTTGAACAGCCAGTCCGTCTGGACGCGTTCGTAGAGCTCGCTCGCGGAGGCGTCGGGGAACGCCGTGCGGTAGGCCTGTCCGCCGTCGGGTCCGGGGGCGAACAGGCGCAGGGCGGAGGCCGCCCTCTCGTCGGTGATCTGGCCCAGCCGGCCCGCCATGGCGATGAACAGGCGGTACTCGTCGCGGTTGTGGCCGACGAGCAATTCGACGTCCTTCGCCGAACCGGCCGCCAGGGCCTGCCACGGCATGACCGGCAGGACGTCCCCGTCGGCCACCGGGGAGAAGGGCGTGACCGTGGGTGCCGCCTGGCCCCAGCGGTCGACGCGCTGGAGCATCTTGGCGCTCAGTGTCTCGCCCGCCGAGGTCAGTAGGTTCGGAGCGATCGTGGAGAGGTCGGCGACCGTGGGGCGCAGGCCCAGCTCGGCGGCGAGGGCGGTGCCGATGTCCCGGGCCAGGGCGTCGGAGAAGAACGTCCCCGGCACGCTCTGCGCGATCGCCCGCCGGAACAGACCTGCCGCACGGTCCATGCTGAGCAGCGAGGCGATCGAACCCGCGCCCGCGGACTCCCCGAAGACCGTGACCTGGCCGGGGTCGCCGCCGAAGGACTCGATGTTGTCCCGCACCCATTCCAGGGCGGCCACCTGGTCGAGCAGGCCGCGGTTGGCGGGAGCGCCCTCGATGAACGCGAAACCCTCCATGCCCAGGCGGTAGTTGAGGGACACGACCACCACGTCGCCCTCGGTGGCGATGTGCCGGGCGTCGTAGCCGGGGCTGCCGGAGTGGCCGAGCTTGTAGGCGCCGCCGTAGATCCACACCATGACCGGCCGGCGGGCGCCCGGGTCGGGCTCGGGCGTCCAGACGTTGACCGTGAGCCACTCGTCGCCCTCGGGCACGTCTAGCAGGCCCGGGCCGCCCAGGTTGCCGAGGTCCTGCGGGGGCGGCGGGCCGAAGGCGCAGGCGTCGCGTATGCCGTCCCAGGGGTGCGCGGGCCGGGGGGCCATGAAGCGGGCCTCGCCCACCGGGGGTGCGGCGAACGGGATGCCGCGGAAGACCGCGAGTCCCTCCTCCCTCCGGCCGCGCACCGCACCGGCGGTCGTACGGACCACCGGTGCGGGCTCCTCCGCAGGGCCGCCCGCCGACGGGCGGGACTCGGTCGTCGTCATGTGGATCTCCTCACGGAATGCCGGTGAACAGGCGCTCAGTCAGTGTCGTTGACTGACGCAAGCAGATCCAGACGCTGTGGTGACGGGTGTCAGCTGAGGGACTTCAGCGACGCCGGGTTGTACGGCGCCACGTCCTCGAAGCGGCCGTCGAGCACCTTCCGGGCCCACTCGGGGTCCTGGAGCAGGGCGCGGCCGACGGCGACCATGTCGAACTCGTCGCGCTCGAAGCGGTCGAGGAGGTTGTCGAGGTCGCCGACCTCGGCGCCGTGGCCCTGGAAGGACTTGAGGAAGTCACCGCCGTCCAGGCCGACCGAGCCGACGGTGATGGTGGGCCTGCCGGTGAGCTTCTTGGTCCAGCCGGCCAGGTTGAGGTCGGAGTCCTCGAACTCGGGGAGCCAGTAGCGGCGGGTGGAGGCGTGGAAGGCGTCGACGCCGGCGGCGGCCAGCGGGGACAGGATGGCCTCCAGCTCCTCGGGGGTCTCGGCGAGGCGGGCGTCGTAGGCGTCCTGCTTCCACTGGGAGTAGCGGAAGATGACGGGGAAGTCGGCGGAGACGGTCTCGCGGACCGCCGCGACGATCTCCTCCGCGAGCTTGACGCGGGCGACCCGGTCGCCGCCGTAGGCGTCGGTGCGGCGGTTGGTGCCCTCCCACAGGAACTGGTCGAGCAGGTAGCCGTGGGCGCCGTGGAGCTCCACACCGTCGAAGCCGATGCGCTCGGCGGCGGCAGCGGCCTCGGCGAAGGCGCCGATGACGGCGTCGATGTCGGCCTGGGTCATGGCCTTGCCGGTGGGCTCGGCCGCGCCGATGCGCAGCCCGGAGGGGCCGACGGCCGGGGCGTCGGCGACGGGCGGCTCGCCCTGGTTGCGGACCATGCCGATGTGCCAGAGCTGCGGCACGATGGTGCCGCCCGCGGCGTGCACCGCCTCGGCGACCTTCGCCCAGCCCGCGAGCTGCTCCTCGCCGTGGAAGCGCGGCACGCGGTCGCTCTGCCCGGCCGAGTCGTGGCCGACGTAGGTGCCCTCGGTGACGATCAGGCCGACTCCGGCGGCGGCGCGGCGCGCGTAGTACGACACGACGTCCTCGCCGGGCACGCCGCCCGGGGAGAACATGCGGGTCATCGGCGCCATCGCGATCCGGTTGGGAACGGTCAGGCCGCCCAGCGATACGGGCCGGGACAGGATTTCGGCGGCGCGGGAAGCGGAGGCGGCGACAGTCACGTGGGGGCTCACTTTCGGATACCGGAAGGTATGTGCATACGCATGGGACGTAACCTTCAACCATCCGGTCCGGTCATGGCCATCCCAGCTCCGCTGTGATCCCGGACACGCGCGAGGGCGGCATCCGGAACGCTCATTGCCCCCGCAGCCACCACAGCAGCCCACTGACGAGGCCGGACCCCAAGGCGCCGGCGGCGCCGAGTGCGGCCTGACGGGCGAGACGGCGCCAGACCGCCGCGTAGCGTGACCGCTTGCTCTCGTCATGGCTCGTCATCGTGTTTCCTCCTGCTCGGCTCCCGGGAAGTCCCCGGTGTCGGTCCAGCTCGATCATGGCCGGACGGAGGGCTCCGGAGACCCCCTCAGGCGTTGCCGTCCGAAGTGGCAGTGCCGCCCGGGTGTTGCCGCTTCAGGCGGCAACACCAGTTCCCGAGCGAGCGGTCGCTCTCGCGGTGATACTGGCCGAATGCGCAACGGACAGACGTCTACTGACGGTGAGGAAGCAGACGATGGCCCGATCCGGCCAGTGCGCCTGGCCCCGCTGAAGGACGGGCTGTCTCCGGAGAAGCGGGCCTTGGCAGAAGATCTGCGCAGTGTCTTTCTCGCTCTCAAGGTCAGCGTGCGCCGCTATGCCGCTCGTCGGCACTTGGACGCCAGCTCGGTGACCCGCTACCTCAACGGCGAGCGGTGCCCGCCCTGGGATTTCGTCGCGGGTGTCATCGCGGACCGTCGAGAGGAGCATGCTCCACTGACCGTCCAGGCGGAGCGGGCCCTGCGAGAGCTGCACAGGGCGGCGCAGAAGCAGAACAGGCGCAACGGCGAGCTTCAGGAGCTCCAGGACAAGCTGGCGGAAGCAGATGAGGAGGCACGGCGCATCACCACCCGGCAACGGGCCCTGGAGGAAGCGCTGGTCGACCGGGAGTCCCGGCTCGCGAACGTGCAGAGCCGGTGCCGGAACCTCGAGATGCGGATGGAACAGCAGCAACTCGCCCAACGGGCCGAAGTGGAGTTGTGGCAAGGCGAGTACAAGCAGCTCGATGCGGAATGCACCGACCTGCAAGACCAGGTGAGCTATCTCCAGGAGGCCCTCGCCGTCACCCGGGCCGAACTGATCGCCGTCGAAGACGAGTGCCATCGGCTGGAGGTCCAGCTGGAGGCTGTGCAGGAACTCCACCCCGATCCGGACCAGGCAGGAATTCCTTCGCTCACGGTCATGCTCGAAGAGGCCGACCGTACGGCGTCGGTACCGGAGCTCGTACGCGTGGTGGGTGATCTGGAGCTGCGCACCCGGCAGGCCACGGCCGGCGAGCTGGTGAGGTCGGCGAGCCAGTCACGCACCGTCGAGGAAGTGGCGGGACTTCTGGCCGCGCTGCGGCAGGAGGGCTTCGACGCACACGCGCACACCGCCCTGTCGGCGATGGTGATGGTCCGCCCGGTCGAAGACGTCGGCGTCTTGGCGAGGGAACTGTTTCAACGAGGCTTCGAGGACTACGTCCTGACGCTGCTGCGCGCCTCAGCGGAGTTTCATCGGGCTGACGACATGTGCGCCTTCGTCCTCGCACTCCATCGAAACGAGCTCCGCGAACACGCCGAGAGCCTGCTCGGCGCGGTCGCGGCCGTCCGGCCCGTGGCCGATCTGGTGATCATCACCGCGGCCCTCGCCGACGGCGAACTCGACCACGCGATCATCACCGCCATGAGCACTGCGGCTGCCCGCCGTCCCACCTCGGACCTGGTGGAGATGAGTCTCACGCTGCGCGAGGATCAGCTGTCCCGATTCGCCGATGCCCTTCAGACCGCAGCCGCGACCCAGCGTTCCGCGTCGGACGTCGTACTCCTGATGGACTCGCTGACACGTCACGGGCTGGGCCGTGACGCGGACACCATCTTCGACGACACTCAGCGCCGCGGGGTGGAGCACCTGATCGCGCTCGTCTCGGTGCTGTCGCAGACACAGCGTCACGACGACGCCTGGGCCATCGCATGCCGCGCCGCGGAGTCCCGCCCGCCTCACGAGATCGCCGCGCTCCTGAGCAACTTCTACGGCTCGGGGCGCCGTCGGTACGCGGCGGAGCTTCTGGTCCTGACCCTGCGGGCAGCCAGAACATCCGCCGAGATCCACGCTCTGTTCAGCACGCTGGACAGAGCGTTCCCTGGTTCGAAGAGCATCGTGCAGGCGGCGGCCAGGATCAGCACACCGCAGGATGTCGCCGCACTCCTGCTCTGCCTGGAGCGACACGACTTGCCTGATCACGCCCAGGTCGTGTTCCAGGACGCACTGACCGACCGGCCGATCAGACACCTCGGGGAGTTCCTGACCACACTCGTCCGGGCGGGGTCACGCCATGTAGACCGCGCCGTCCTCTGCCACTCCGCCGAACCCGCAGCACCGCTTACCGCGCGGATCCTGCTGGCTCTCGCGTCGGCATCTCTCCACAAACGCCTGGACGCCGTGGTGCGCAGTCTGTGCCAGGAGTACTCCTCACGCCGCATCCTGCTGCTGATGACGGATCTCGAGAACGCGCCCGGCGCGCAGTTCTCAGAGGCCCCCCCTGTTGTGCGGCGCATCCTGCACCACGTGGTCCAGGTCTGTTCCCTGTTCGACCAGGCCTCCTTGGCCTGCGCGCTCGAGAAGACGAACAAGGCCGCCTACGCCGAACTCCTCATCGCTGACGCCATCGCCACGCATGGACGGCATTTCAAGGACGAACTGAAGAAGGAGCACCTGAGGTACGAGCGCAAGGGAATCTCCCGCACCTTGCGTCAGCCACCCGGCCCCCCTGTGACGCCTCCTCCCCCGAGCCCTTCGCGCAGCCCTCGCGACTCCGTCCCTTACTAACTGTCCGCTACGAACGGCGCACGGACCTCCACGTCCGCCTGCTTCAGCTCGCGTGCAGCATCATCTGTTCTGCGTCGACTCGCGCATCATGTCGAGGCAGGCGTCAGGGTGGTGGGCTCGGAAGGCCAGTCGAGCACGGTCAGCTCGGGCCACTGCTGCCGCCAGCGGGCGGTTTTGGTCTCGTATACATCGCGCGGAGCAAGCACTGGATTGGGCCGGACGACGAGGTTGAACACGTCGGCAAGCCCATGCGGTGCGTAGACGCGCCACTGTCCATCCCGTTCCAGGCGAACGCCCAAGCAGCAGGTAGTAGCAGCGAAGCTGTCGATGGCAGCCTCGGTGGAGGCATAGGGAGCACACGCGACGCCGAACTTCTCCTCGTACCAGAGGTGGACGCGGGCCTCGTTACGGACCTCGACCTCTGCCGGCACGTCGACGAAGGCACCGTCGGCGGCCTTGATCACAGCGTCCTCCGCCTCCCACGACAGATCATGATCGTCGAAGTAGAAGACGTCGTAGTCCTGGATACCGCTGCTGGGGTGCCTGTCCGTGGCCACGTTCCAGACGGTCTGGAACAGGCAACCTGCCGTCAGGTACCAGCCCGGCAGCCCCAATCGAGCCGTGCGGTTCAACACCTCCACCAGCACCTCGTTACGGGACAGCACAGACCTTAGGGCAGCGAGCTGCTCGTCGAGCGGGAGGCGACCAATCACCGCTCATGCCTACCACGCGACAAGCCAATGGCGCCTGCCTTCAGCCTTCGAGGCCCTCTTGATGGATCTCTTATTGAAACGAGCAGTAAGACGGTCGGCGAACGCCCGAGGGCGGCACCCCCTGTCGGAACAGGAAGTGCCGCCCTCGGCAAGGACGTGATCGACCGGGTCGATCAGAAGTCCATGTCACCGCCCGGCATGCCGCCGCCGGCGGGCGCGGCGTTCTTCTCCGGCTTGTCGGCGATGACGGCCTCGGTGGTGAGGAACAGCGCGGCGATGGAGGCGGCGTTCTGCAGCGCGGAACGGGTCACCTTCGCCGGGTCGATGATGCCCTCGGCGATCATGTCGACGTACTCACCGGTCGCGGCGTTCAGGCCGTGGCCGACCTGGAGGTTGCGGACCTTCTCCACGACGACGCCGCCCTCGAGACCACCGTTGACGGCGATCTGCTTCAGCGGGGCCTCCAGCGCGAGCTTCACGGCGTTGGCGCCGGTCGCCTCGTCACCCTCGAGCTCCAGCTTCTCGAACACCTGGGAGGCCTGGAGCAGGGCCACGCCACCACCGGCGACGATGCCCTCCTCGACGGCCGCCTTGGCGTTGCGCACGGCGTCCTCGATGCGGTGCTTGCGCTCCTTGAGCTCCACCTCGGTGGCGGCACCGGCCTTGATGACCGCGACACCGCCGGCGAGCTTCGCCAGGCGCTCCTGCAGCTTCTCGCGGTCGTAGTCCGAGTCGCTGTTCTCGATCTCGGCGCGGATCTGGTTGACCCGGCCCTGGACCTGGTCGGCGGAGCCGGCACCGTCGACGATGGTGGTCTCGTCCTTGGTGATGACGACCTTGCGGGCCTTGCCCAGGAGGTCGATCGTGGCGTTCTCCAGCTTGAGGCCGACCTCCTCGGAGATCACCTCGCCGCCGGTGAGGATGCCGATGTCCTGCAGCATCGCCTTGCGGCGGTCGCCGAAGCCCGGGGCCTTGACGGCGACGGACTTGAAGGTGCCGCGGATCTTGTTGACGACCAGGGTCGACAGGGCCTCGCCCTCGACGTCCTCGGCGATGATCAGCAGCGGCTTGCCCGACTGCATGACCTTCTCCAGGAGCGGGAGCAGGTCCTTGACGTTCGAGATCTTGGAGTTCGCGATCAGGATGTACGGGTCGTCGAGGACGGCCTCCATACGCTCCATGTCGGTCGCGAAGTACGCCGAGATGTAGCCCTTGTCGAAGCGCATACCCTCGGTGAGCTCAAGCTCCAGACCGAAGGTCTGGGACTCCTCGACGGTGATGACGCCTTCCTTGCCGACCTTGTCCATGGCCTCGGCGATGAGCTCGCCGATCTGGGTGTCGGCGGCGGAGATGGAGGCCGTGGAGGCGATCTGCTCCTTGGTCTCGACGTCCTTCGCCTGCTCCAGCAGGGCGGCGGAGACGGCCTCGACGGCACGCTCGATACCGCGCTTGAGGGCCATGGGGTTGGCGCCGGCGGCTACGTTGCGCAGGCCCTCCTTGACCAGGGCCTGGGCGAGAACGGTCGCGGTGGTCGTACCGTCACCGGCGACGTCGTCCGTCTTCTTGGCGACTTCCTTGACCAGCTCGGCGCCGATCTTCTCGTACGGGTCCTCGAGCTCGATCTCCTTGGCGATGGAGACACCATCGTTGGTGATCGTGGGGGCGCCCCACTTCTTCTCGAGGACGACGTTGCGGCCCTTGGGGCCGAGCGTCACCTTCACGGCGTCCGCGAGCTGGTTCATGCCGCGCTCGAGGCCGCGCCGCGCCTCCTCGTCGAACGCGATGATCTTGGCCATGTGAAGTGGTCCCTCCAGGACTGGGGGTGATTACTTCGGACCGCGCCCGCGCCCGCGACGGACGGCTCGCCTGCCTCGTGGTTCCTTCCCACCCGGCCTGCGGGCCTCACCGACCCGGTCCTTACGTTGTCACTCTCACCTTCAGAGTGCTAACGCAATGATTAGCACTCGACCCCCGAGAGTGCAAGGCGCGCTCGCGCGGCGAGCGCTCGTCGAGGGGTGGCGATCGGGTGAGTCGAGGGGTGACGGGCGGGCGCGAGCGCCCCTTGGGCCGGGCACGGGCGTCGGCCCCCGCGACCACCGCCGGCCAGGCCGTTCGACCACGCGGAAGGGCCCGCACCCCGGGGGGTACGGGCCCTTCTGAGAAGACCGGTCGCGTGAGCGTTGGTCGTGGTGCGCGTTCAGGCAGCGACGCGAACCATGTCGGCCTGCGGTCCCTTCTGGCCCTGCGAGATCTCGAACTCGACCCGCTGGCCCTCTTCAAGGGTGCGGTAGCCGTCCATCTGAATCGCGCTGTAGTGGACGAAAACATCCGCACCACCGTCGACCGCGATGAAGCCGTACCCCTTCTCCGCGTTGAACCACTTGACGGTGCCCTGAGCCATGCCTAACTCCCCTATTACTGGCCCTTGCACAGATCCACACTTCGCGGATCCGGGTCAGACCTCACCCCCCACGGTTGGGGGCGTGCGCCGGAACGCGTCGACCGCGGCCGAATGTATCTGTCCAACTGCCGTCTGCAACAGGTCAATCGGACGAGAATTCTGGACGCGCAGGGTCCGGAATGTGGGGAGAATTCGCCTGAATTCAGGGCAAGTCGGGCTCCACGAAGGGAACAAAAGCCTCGAAAGACGCGCACACTTTGGCTACATCTTGTCGGACTCGCGGCAGGAATTCAGGGTTCCGATCAGAGGATCGGTATCGCGTTCCCCAACTGTACCCCGCTCAACCACACAGAATTGCCCCCTCCGCTTCTCTCACGGAGGGGGCAATTCGATGAACTCTCGGTAATCGTCGTTACCGAAGGTAACAAACAGGCCGGTCGACCCGTTCAGCCACCGGCGACGGCGGGAATGATCGACACACCGGCACCGTCCGGCGTCGCCGTCTCCAGCCCCTGCTCGAACCGCACGTCGTCGTCGTTCACGTACACGTTGACGAACCGGCGCAGCTTGCCCTGGTCGTCGAGCACCCGGGCGGCGATCCCGGTGTGGTTCTTCTCCAGGTCGGCGATGACCTCACCGAGGTTCGCGCCCTCGGCGGCGACCTCGGCCTGCCCGCCCGTGTAGGTGCGCAGGATGGTGGGGATGCGGACGGTGACGCTCATGACTTCAAAACCTCCGGGTTGGGTGACGCACCTGCTTCCAGGGGCGCGGGGCTGTGCCGATATGCGGCTCCGCCGCGTGGCCGCGACCAGCCCCCCACCGGCCCGCAGCGAACAACGGTCAGACGAGTCCCGCGTCCCGGAACGACTCCAGGCTGGGACGAATGGTCGCCGTGAGCCCGGTCCCGGCCACCGCATCCAGCGTCTTCAGACCATCACCGGTGTTCAGGACGACGATCGACTTCGACGGGTCGAGCAGCCCGTTCTCCAGCAGCTTCTTCGTCACGCCGACCGTCACACCACCGGCGGTCTCCGCGAACACACCCTCGGTCCGCGCCAGCAGCTTGATCGCCTCGACGACCTGCTCGTCGTTCACGTCCTCCACCGCACCACCCGTCCGCCGCGCGATGTCCAGCACGTACGGCCCGTCCGCCGGATTGCCGATCGCCAGCGACTTGGCGATCGTGTCCGGCTTCTGCGGCCGTACGACGTCGTGCCCGGCCTTGAAGGCCGTGGACACCGGCGAGCAGCCGAGCGCCTGCGCGCCGAAGATCTTGTAGGGCTTGTCCTCGACCAGCCCGAGCTTGATCAGCTCCTGGAGACCCTTGTCGATCTTCGTGAGCTGCGAGCCGGAGGCGATCGGCACGACCAGCTGGTCCGGCAGCCGCCAGCCGAGCTGCTCGCAGATCTCGTACGCCAGGGTCTTGGAACCCTCCGCGTAGTACGGCCGGAGGTTGACGTTGACGAAGCCCCAGCCCTCACCGGCCGGGTCGCCGATCAGCTCGGAGCAGAAGCGGTTCACGTCGTCGTAGTTGCCCTCGATGCCGACGAGCTCGCCGCCGTAGACCGCGGCCATGACGACCTTGCCCTGCTCCAGGTCGTGCGGGATGAACACGCAGGAGCGGAAGCCGGCGCGGGCCGCGGCGGCACCCACGGCGCCGGCGAGGTTGCCGGTGGAGGAACAGGAGAGCGTGGTGAAGCCGAAGGCGCGGGCGGCCTCGATGGCCTGGGCGACGACACGGTCCTTGAAGGAGTGCGTCGGGTTGCCGGAGTCGTCCTTGATGAACAGCTTGCCGGCGTCGACGCCCAGCTCGCGCGCGAGGTTGTCGGCCTTGACGAGCTGGGTCCAGCCGGGATTGATGTTCGGCTTGTCCGCGACGTCGGCCGGGACCGGCAGCAGCGGGGCGTAGCGCCAGATGTTCGCCGGGCCCGCTTCGATCCGCTCGCGGAGCTCCTCGGTGTCGTAGGCCGAGAAGTCGTAGGCGATCTCCAGCGGGCCGAAACACTCCTCGCACGCGAAGACCGGTCCGAGGGGTACGCGGTGACCGCACTCGCGGCAGCTCAGCGCCGCGGCGGGACCGAGGTCTACGGTGGAGTCAGTGGTGCTTGCAACAGTCTGCACAGCCATGTGAGGCGAGGCCCTTCCTCATCTTCCTCACGACGCATCTCGCCGTGAGACGGATTTGGCACCTTCCCGAGCCGGGACCTCGCGGAGCGGTCGACAGTGACCTACGAGTATCGGCTGGAGGGTTGCCGGGGCTTCATCGGGCCGTATCCCTCTGCCCCTCTGGATGAGCTGTATGTGGTTGTAGGCGGCGGCTGACGCCGGACATGCGATGGTCATCCGCCTTGTTCAAGACTGTAACCGACGACCAGGACAGTTGAGATAGTCGTCCGAAACGCGAGATGACTGTACCCGTCAGCCGCACCGCGGCGGGCAGTGCGTCCCGCCGAGAGCACGCAGAGGAGCCGCCACTGTGCTGGAAGAAGTCGAGCGCTGGCTGAGCGCGCGTTCCTGGTCCGCGAACGATCGCCCGCTCCACCAGATCCTGGCCGCCAAGCAGCGCACGGGCCGGACGGTCAGCGTCGTGCTGCCCGCCCTCGACGAGGAGGCGACGGTCGGCGACATCGTCGCCGTCATACGCCACGACCTGATGCGGCAGGTCCCGCTCGTCGACGAGCTGGTCGTCGTCGACTCCGGCTCGACCGACCGTACGTCGGAGGTGGCCGCCGCCGCGGGCGCCCGGGTGGTGCACCGGGACCGGATACTGCCGCGTCTGCCCGCCGTGCCCGGCAAGGGCGAGGTGCTGTGGCGCTCGCTGCTCGTCACCCGCGGGGACATCGTCTGCTTCGTCGACGCCGACCTCAGGGACTTCTCGTCCGACTTCGTCTCCGGGATCGTGGGCCCGCTGCTCACGGACCCGGACGTGGACCTGGTGAAGGCCATGTACGACCGGCCGCTCTCCGGTGCCGCCGGGCAGGGCGGCCGGGTCACCGAGCTGATGGCACGCCCGCTGCTCAACATGCACTGGCCGCAGCTGGCCGGCTTCGTGCAGCCGCTCGGCGGCGAGTACGCGGCCCGCCGCTCGCTGCTGGAGCAGCTGCCGTTCCCCGTCGGCTACGGCGTGGAGCTGGGGATGCTGGTCGACGCCCTGCACCTGGTGGGCCTGGACGCCCTCGCCCAGGTGGACGTCGGGGTGCGCAAGCACCGGCACCAGGACGGGCAGGCGCTGGGCCGGATGGCCGCCGCGATCTACCGCACGGCCCAGCTGCGGCTGGCCCGCGGGCATCTGATCCGGCCGTCCCTGACCCAGTTCGAGCGGGGGGAGGACGGCTTCGAGCCACGAACGTACTCGGTGGACACCGAGGAGCGTCCGCCGATGGTGGAGATCGCCGAGTACCAGGCGCGCAGGGCGGCCTGACCGGGGCCGTTTTCGGCCGCGTACGGCAGATCCGCACGTTTGAGCGTTTCCGGGCCGGGCTAGGTTGAGGCTTATGGCTTCAACGTACGGTGCTGCGCAGGTGCTGGTGGCCTCCAACCGGGGTCCGGTCTCCTACACGGTGGGTGAGGACGGTTCGCTGGACGCCAAACGGGGCGGCGGCGGGCTGGTGTCCGGCCTCTCCGCGATCGGCTCGGACGCGGACGCGCTGTGGGTGTGCTCGGCGCTGTCCGACGGCGACCGGGAGGCGGTCCGGCAGGGCGTCGGCGAGGACGGCGTGCGGATGCTGGACATCCCGGCCGACGTGCACGCCGACGCCTACAACGGCATCGCCAACTCGGTCCTGTGGTTCGTGCACCACATGCTCTACCAGACGCCCCTGGAGCCGGCCTTCGACGCGGAGTTCCGGCGGCAGTGGGCGTCCTACGAGACGTACAACCGGGCGTTCGCCGAGGCGCTGGCCGAGGAGGCGGCGCGGGGCGCGGCGGTCGTGGTGCAGGACTACCACCTGACGCTGGTGCCGGGCATGCTCCGCGAGCTGCGGCCCGACCTGCGCATCGGGCACTTCTCGCACACGCCGTGGGCGCCGCCCGAGTACTTCCGGATGCTGCCGGACGACGTGGCCGCGCAGGTGCTGCGCGGCATGCTCGGCGCGGACCGGCTGGGCTTCCTCACCGAGCGCTGGGCGGAGGCGTTCACCGCGTGCGCCGAGCGGTTCGCCGGGGGGCTCGGCGGCACGCGGATCGGCGTGCACGGGCTGGGCGCGGACGCGGACTTCCTGCGCAAGCGGGCCCACGAGCCGGACGTCGAGGAGCGGATCGCCGCGCTGCGGCAGGAGATCGGCGAGGGCCGCCGCACCATCGTCCGGGTCGACCGCACCGAGCTGTCCAAGAACATCGTGCGCGGCCTGCTGGCCTACCGCCGGCTCCTCGAGACCCACGCCGAGTGGCGCGAGCGGGTGGTGCACGTGGCCTTCGCGTACCCCTCGCGGCAGGACCTCGCGGTGTACCGGGACTACACGGCCGAGGTCCGGCGGCTCTCGGAGGAGATCAACGCCGAGTACGGGACGCCGGGGTGGACGCCGGTCGTACTCAACCTCAAGGACGACTTCGCCCGCTCTCTGGCCGCCTACCGGCTGGCCGACGTGGCGCTCGTCAACCCCATCCGGGACGGCATGAACCTCGTCGCCAAGGAGGTCCCGGTCGTCTCCGACGCGGGCTGCGCACTGGTGCTGTCGCGGGAGGCCGGGGCGCACGAGGAGCTCGGCGAGGACGCGATCACGGTCAACCCCTACGACGTGACGGGCACGGCCGCGGCTCTGCACGAGGCGCTGTCGATGCGCCCGGAGGAACGCGCCGAGCGCTGCAAGCGCCTGGCGGCGGCGGCGACGGCACTGCCGCCGGCCCAGTGGTTCGTGGACCAGCTCGACGCGCTGAGGGGCTGAGCGGCGATGAGCACGAACGCGTTGCCCGCGCCGGTCACGAAGGCCGGGCAGGACGGGCTCGCCGCTCTGCTCGCCGATCCCGGCAAGGCGCTGGTCGCACTGGACTTCGACGGCACGCTCGCCCCGATCGTCGCCGACCCGGAGCTGGCCCGGGCCCATCCGGAGGCACTGGGCGCGCTGGTGGCGCTCGCCCCGAAGGTCGCCGCCGTCGCGGTGATCACCGGCCGGCCGGCCGAGGTCGCCGTACGCAACGGCGGCTTCGCGGGCGTACCGGGTCTTGAGCACCTGGTCGTCCTCGGGCACTACGGCGCCGAGCGGTGGGACGCCCGCACCGGCGAGGTCACCGCCCCCGAAGCGCACCCCGGCGTCGACGCCGTCCGCGCCGAGCTGCCCGGGCTGCTCGAAGGGAGCGGGACCTGGGTCGAGGACAAGGGCCGGGCGGTGGCCGTGCACACCCGCCGGGCCGCCGACCCGCAGGCCGCCTTCGACGCCCTGCGCGAGCCGCTCACCGGCCTGGCGATGCGGCACGGCCTGATCGTCGAGCCCGGCCGCATGGTCCTCGAACTGCGCCCGCCCGGCATGGACAAGGGCGCCGCCCTCACCGGATTCGCCCGGGAGGTCGGCGCCGGGTCGGTCCTCTTCGCCGGCGACGACCTGGGCGACCTGCCCGCCTACGCCGCCGTCGACACCCTCCGCGCATCCGGCACCCCGGGCCTGCTGGTGTGCAGCGGCAGCGACGAGGTGACGGAACTGCGCGAGCGCGCGGACCTGGTGGTGGACGGCCCGGAAGGGGTCGTGGGCCTGCTGGCAGCACTCGCAGACCAGCTCGGCTGAACACGCCCCTTCAGGGGCGCGGGGCAGCATCGATATGCGGCTCCGCCGCGGGGCGCGAACAACCACAACGCACCCGTCGTACGGCCGGGAGCCCCACGGTTCTCAGCGCTCCGACCGACGCGTCTCCCGGACGCGCCGCAGCCGGTTCACGGTCACCGGGTCTTGGGCCAGGGCCCTGGGGTCGTCCAACAGGGCGTTGAGCAATTGGTAGTACCGCACCGGGGCGAGCCCCAGCTCCTCACGCACGGCCCGTTCCTTCGCACCGGGCCCGGGGAAACCCCGGCGTTCGAGCGCGAGGATGTCCCGTTCCCGGCGCCCGAGCCCCTGCTCACCCGTGTCCTCGTCCATACCCGGCACCGTAACGCCCGCCACCGACAGCGTGGCTACTCCGCACTCTCCGCCCGGCCGGCCGCCGCCTGGAGGTGGCCGAGGACGCCCGAGGGGCTGGAGCCGGGCGCGACGGCCTTGCCGATCTGCTGCTTGACCTGGGCACTGACGTCGGCCCAGGACGTCTTGCCGACCGGGTAGAGCTCGGAGGCCAGCAGCTCCTCCAGGAACGGCCTGAGGTGCCGGTCCTCGTCGGAGTCGGCCATGGTGCCGGACGCGGAGGAGGTGACCGGCAGCAGGTCGTACTCGCGGGAGAAGGCCAGCACGTTCTTCTCGCTGTAGACGAAGTCGAGGAAGTCGCCCACCTGGTCGCGGTGGCCGTTCTCGCGGAAGGCCGTCATCCAGTCGGCCACACCGAGCGTGGACTTGCTCGGGCCCCCCTTGCCCGGCATGGGCACCATGCCGTACTTCACGCCCTTGCTCTCGGCGGTCTTCATCAGGGAGGGGTGGCCGTTGAGCATGCCGACCTGGCCCTTGGTGAAAGCGGCGAACGCGGCGGCCCGGTTCAGCTCGCCCGGCGCGACCGGCCCCGTCAGGTCCTTGCCGACCAGGTCGTTCTTCAGCCAGGAGAAGGTGTCGATGTTCTCTGGGGAGTCGATGCCGTAACTGTCGACGCTGTCGGTGTAGCCGCCCCCACCGCTGAGCATCCACTGCATCGTCTCGGCCTGCGCCTCCTCCGGGCCGAGCGGCAGCGCGTACGGGTACTTCACGCCCTCGGCCTTGAGCGCCTCGGCGCCCTCGGCCAGGTCGTCCCAGGACTCGGGCGGGGTGATGCCGGCCTTGGCGAAGAGGGTCTTGTTGTAGAAGAGGACGCGCGTCGAGGCGGCGAACGGCATCCCGTACTGCACGCCCTTCACCTGGCCCGCGGAGGCCAGCTGCCCGACGAAGTCGGCCTGCACGGGTATGGAGAGCAGGTCGTCGGCCTTGTAGAGCTGGTTCTTGGCCGCGTAGTCGGCGTAGGCGCCGATCTGCGCCATGTCCGGCGGGTCACCGGCGGCGACCATCTCCCTGACCTCGCGGTCGACGTCGTTCCAGGAGTAGACGCTGACGTCGATCGTGACGTCGGGGTGGTCGGCCTCGTACTCCTGGACGAGCTTGTCCCAGTACTTCTTCGAGCTGTTGGCCGCGCTGTCGCCGTAGTCGGCGGCGACCAGCTTGAGCGTCACGTCACCCGAGCCGCCCGTCATGCCGCAGCCGCCGAGCACCGCCGTCATGCCCAGTGCGGACACCGCCGCGATCGTTCCTGCCATTCGCCGCCGCTGCACCGCTGTTCTTCCCCAACCCTGGCGTCGCCGCCTCTGAAACATTTCGATATTCGGAATAAGGTCTACACCACGTGAGTGGACTAGACCTCTTGCGGGTCACCGGGTCACACTGTTTCCGTGAGACATGTCATCGCCCTCGACGTGGGCGGCACCGGAATGAAGGCCGCCCTGGCCGGGCCCGGGGGCGAGGTGCTGCACCGGGCCCGCCGGGCCACCGGACGCGCCCAGGGGCCGGACGCCGTCGTCGCGGGCATCCTCGACTTCGCCGCCGAGCTGCACGCCTACGGCGCCGAGCACTTCGGCACGCCCGCGTCCGCCGCCGGTGTGGCCGTCCCGGGCATCGTCGACGAGGCGGGCGGCATCGCCGTCTACGCCGCCAACCTCGGCTGGCGCGACGTCCCGCTGCGTGCCCGGCTGTCGGAGCGGCTCGGCGTTCCGGTCGCCCTCGGCCACGACGTGCGCACCGGCGGCCTCGCCGAGGGCCGGGTCGGAGCGGGCCGGGGCGCGGACCGGTTCCTGTTCGTGGCCCTGGGCACCGGCATCGCGGGCGCCATCGGCGTCGACGGCCGGGTGGAGGCGGGCGCGCACGGCTTCGCGGGCGAGATCGGCCACATCGTCGTACGCCCCGGCGGATCCCCCTGCCCGTGCGGGCAGCACGGCTGCCTGGAGCGCTTCGCCTCGGCGGCGGCCGTGAGCGAGGCCTGGGCCGCGGCCTCGGGCGACCC
The DNA here is from genome assembly GCF_042955185.1 of Streptomyces sp. NPDC012474. Lineage (NCBI taxonomy): Bacteria > Bacillati > Actinomycetota > Actinomycetes > Kitasatosporales > Streptomycetaceae > Streptomyces > Streptomyces sp. NPDC012474. The sequence goes on along the minus strand of NZ_JBIBEP010000006.1, from coordinate 146,955 downwards.
GGACGCGGACGCGGCGGACTGCGCCAAGGCGGTGGACTCCGGCGACCCGAAGGCCCGGGCGGTCTGGCAACAGGCCGTGGACGCCCTGGCCGACGGCCTGGTCACGGCCCTGACATTGCTGGACCCCCGCACTTTGATCATCGGCGGCGGCCTTGCGGAGGCCGGGGAGACCTTGTTCACGCCGTTGCGGGAGGCCGTCCGGCAGCGCATCACCTTCCAGAAACAGCCGACGATCGTCCCCGCGGCGCTGGGCGACGGCGCCGGCTGCCTGGGGGCGGGCCTGCTGGCCTGGGATCTTCTGGCATCGACCGACCGTATGGAGGTAACACCCTGATGACGGAAGCCCCAGGGGCGCGGGACAGTGTCAATATGCGGCTCCGCCGCGGAGCGCGACCAGCCACACACCCCCCGCACCCCGCGACACCGGGAACCCCCACGGTCCTCACCGGCGCGACGGTGGTTCTCCCCACAGGACCCTCCGAGAACGGCCGGCTGACCATCGACGGCACCCGCATCGCCGCCACCGCCCCGGAAAACGCCCAGGTCATCGACGTAACAGACCACTACGTGATCCCCGGCTTCGTCGATCTGCACAACCACGGCGGCGGCGGAGCCTCCTTCACCTCCGGCTCGGTCGACGACGTCCTCAAGGGCATCCACACCCACCGCCTGCACGGCACGACCACCCTGGTCGCCTCCACCGTCACCGGCGACATGGACTCCCTCGTCCACCGTGCCGGCCTGCTGAGCGAGCTGGCCGAGCAGGGCGAGATCGCCGGCATCCACTTCGAGGGTCCGTTCATCTCCCCCTGCCGCAAGGGAGCCCACTCCGAGGCCCTCCTGCGCGACCCCCACCCCGCGGAGGTCCGCAAGCTGATCGACGCGGCCCGGGGCCGGGCGAAGATGCTCACGCTGGCCACCGAGCTCCCCGGCGGCCTCGACTCCGTACGCCTCCTCGCCGACCACGGCGTGATCGCGGCGATCGGCCACACGGACGCCACGTACGAGCAGACGGTCGAGGCCATCGACGCGGGCGCAACGGTCGCCACCCACCTCTTCAACGCGATGCCCCCGCTCGGCCACCGCTCCCCCGGCCCGATCGCGGCTCTCCTGGAGGACGACCGGATCACGGTCGAGCTGATCAACGACGGCACGCATCTCCACCCCGCCGCGCTGCAACTGGCGTTCCACCACGCGGGCGCCCGCCGGGTCGCCTTCATCACGGACGCGATGGACGCGGCCGGTTTCGGCGACGGACGCTACTGGCTGGGCCCGCTGGAGGTGGAGGTCGCGGACGGCGTGGCCCGGCTGGTGGAGGACGGCACGATCGCCGGCTCGACCCTCACGCTGGACCGCGCCTTCAAGCGGGCGGTCACGGTCGACGGCCTGTCCGTCGAGGACGCGGTGACGGCCCTGTCCGCCACCCCGGCCCGGCTGCTCGGCATGGCCGACACGATCGGCTCACTGGAGCCCGGGAAAAATGCCGACCTGCTGATCCTGGACTCCGCGTACGAGCTGAAGGGCGTGATGCGCCGGGGTGAATGGGTGGTCGGTCCCCAACTGGGCTGATCCATCCCCCCGTCGGGAGACGGTGGCCGACTCCAGGACTGGGCCGACCGCCGTCTCTTTGGCATGATCGGGCTACCTGCACGTTCACGTCGGCAAGCACATCGGGGGAGGTCGGCCCAGGTGATCCTCACGGTCACGCTGAACACCGCTCTCGACATCACCTACCGCGTACGGTCCCTCAGGCCGCACGCCTCGCACCGCGTCTCCGAGGTGACGGAACGCCCCGGCGGCAAGGGCGTCAACGTGGCCCGGGTGCTCGCGGCCCTCGGGCACGAGGTGACGGTGACGGGGTTCGCGGGCGGGGCGACGGGCCGGGTGGTGCAGGAGAAGCTCGCGGCGGTACCGGGCGTGATGGACGCGCTGGTCCCGCTCTCGGGCGCGACCCGCCGCACGGTCGCCGTGGTCGACGAACGGACCGGCGACACCACGCAACTGAACGAACCCGGCCCCACGGTCACGCCCGCCGAATGGTCGGCCTTCCAGGAGGCCTACGAGACCCTGCTCGCCTCCGCCTCCGTGGTGGCCCTGTGCGGCAGCCTGCCGCCGGGCGTCCCGGTGGGCGCGTACGCGGGCCTGATCCGCACGGCCCGCTCCTTCGGTCTCCCGGTCCTCCTGGACACCAGCGGCGAGCCCCTGCGCCGGGGCGTCGCGGCCCGCCCCGACATCATCAAGCCGAACGCCGACGAACTGGCGGAGCTCACCGGCTCCCACGACCCCCTGCGAGCCACACAGGACGCCCGCCGCCGGGGCGCGGGCGCGGTGGTCGCCTCCCTCGGCCCCGAGGGCCTCCTCGCCGCCACCCGAGAGGGCCGCTGGCGAGCCACCCCACCGACCTCGACCCGAGGCAACCCGACGGGCGCGGGCGACGCGGTGGTGGCGGGCCTGCTCTCAGGTTTGGTGGAACACCTCCCCTGGCCGGCCCGATTGGCCCGGGCCATCGCCCTGTCGACGGCGACAGTGCTGGCACCGGTGGCGGGGGAGTTCGACCGGGGGGTGTACGAGGAGCTGCTGGGGAAGGTGACGGTTTCGGGAGAGGTCAGCGCGGCCTGACCCTCCGCAGTTGCGCCCTGCGATGCCATTTGGACACTGCACGTAGGTTTCAGTCAATCTGCCGCCCTTTTATCCACGGTTGTGATCGTCGATATAGGTTGACGGTGTACTGCCAATCCAAAGGGGCGGGTATGAAAAAGCGGACCATAGCAACTTGTACTGGCGCAGCGGCTCTTCTGCTGGCCGCATTCGCAACCAGTCCGGCACAAGCTGCTCCGACGGCTTACGCAGGGTGCACAACTACTGGCGCCTCAGGCGCTGTCAAAATCACCAACTGGCACGGGCCCGGCGCGAGGGTCGGCCTTGAGTTCAACCTGAGCGACATCGAGCCAGACAACCACCACGTGCGGATACGGCTGATCAGCGAGCAGTACAACGGTAAGAGAGTGAACTGGCCCTGGAGGAAGAATTTCGGCGGATCGGGAACGACCGAGACCTGGACCAGCAGCGCTTCAGATGATGCGGGACTTCACGAGCTCGGCGTGCAGGTGGCCAGGTTCGAGGGTGACAGGCTGCTCAATTCCTGCACCGACTGGGTCTGACGAATAGCACACACGCAGATCGGAACACCGCCGGATCACCGAAGCTGGCGGTGTTTCCCAATCAATCCTTGACCTGGCCGGCCTTCAGCCACAGCTGGTCCAGCAGGACGTTGCACTTGTCGCCGTCCTCGCACGACAGCGTGATCGTGTTGCTGCCCTTGTTCAGGGTCGGCCAGGCGTAGGTATCCGTCCAGGCCTTGGCGAGGTCACCGTCCGAGGTATGGGTGAAGTTACCCATGTTCATCTTGCTGCCGAACGGCTTGCCGTTGACGGTGAGGGTCATCTCCTGGTCCTCGTCCACCGTGCTGTAGCGGGCGAAGACCGTGTACAGGCCCTCCTTGGGGACACCGTTGACGGTCCAGGTGACCGAGGCGCCGACCTGCTGAAGGTTCCCGACGTAGATACCGCCCTCGGACTGAGCGCCCTTGACGTCCTGGGCGAGGCTCGCGCCGCCCCCTAGCCGCAGCGCCTTGGCGTCGATCTCGGGCAGGTCCGCCTTGCTCTCCTCCGCCTTGCTCGCCGACGGGCTCGGCTTCGACTCCTCGGACTGGGTCGGGCTCGTGCCCACCTTGTCGGACGCGTCGTCCTTGTCCTTGTCGCCGCCCAGCATGGCCACGCCGATGCCGATGACGACCGCGGCGACCACCGCGATCGCGCCGATCAGCAGACCCTTGGTGTTGGGGCCGCGGCCACCCCGGCCGCCGCCGCCCGCCGGGGTCGCGTGGTGCGCGGTCTGCGCACCGCCCGGCAGCGTCTCCGGCGCCGCGTAGTGCGCGTTCGGCTGGCTGTGGGAGCCCTGCTGCGGGACCTGGCCGTACGGCGCGGTCTGCGCGGTCTGCGGCTGCTGGCCGTACTGGCGCGTGCCCACCGCGCGCACCCGGTTGACCGAGTTCGGGTAGCCGTAGCCCCCGCCGGACGGCGGCTGGGCCCCGTTGGCCTGCCCGTCGGCGTAGAGATAGCCGAACGGGTCGTCGTCCTCGGGCGTGCTCGCGCCGTTGTTGCCGGGCGTCATCCCTTGGTCTCCTCAGTCAAGTGCGGTGCATGCGGTACACGGGTGAGTAAGCGAGCCTACCCGCTCCCAGAGACCCAAACGGGTGACTCAGACCGCATCAACTCGCTGACCAGGGCTTCACCCGGCGCGTCTGTGTTGTTTGGGACGAGATCGTTTCTCGACGTACATCCGCTCGTCAGCGGATTTCAACACTTCGTCCGCCGTCATTCCACAGTGTGCCCATCCGATGCCGAAGCTGGCGCCCACCCGGACGGCCCGCCCCTCGGCACGGATGGGCTGGATGATCTCGTTGCGGAGCCGGACCGCGAGGTCCTGCGCGTCGGCGCGGCCGAGCCCGTCGGCCAGGATGACGAATTCGTCACCCCCGAGCCGGGCGACCGTGTCCCCGTCGCGCACGCCGTTGCTCAGCCGCCGGGCGACCTCGATGAGAACCGCGTCACCCGCGTTGTGCCCGAACCGGTCGTTGATCGACTTGAAGCCGTCGAGGTCGCAGAAGAGCACCGCGAGCCCCTTGGTGCCGTCGTCGTGGTCCCCGTCCGGGGCGACGGTGTGCACGTGGTGGTCGTAGGCGTCGTACGGCTCGGCGCCCTGCCGGAAGTCGAAGCCGGGCCCGACCACGTCGAAGGCCGGATGGCCGTAGGCCGCGTCGACGGACTCCACGGCGGTGCGCGGGGATGACGCGCGTTGACAGAGCCGGGCGGACAGCCGGGAGCGCAGCTCCGCGGAGTTCGGCAGGCCGGTGAGCGAGTCGTGCGAGGCTCGGTGGGCGAGCTGGAGCTCGCGCCGCTTGCGCTCCTCGATGTCCTCGACGTGGGTGAGGAGGAAGCGGGGCCCGTCGGCGGCGTCCGCGACCACGCTGTTGCGCAGACTGACCCAGACGTACGTGCCGTCACGGCGGCCGAGGCGGAGCTCCGCGCGCCCGCCCTCCGCCGAGGTGCGCAGCAGGGTGCCTATGTCCTCGGGGTGGACCAGGTCGGAGAACGAGTAGCGGCGCATCGCGGAGGCGGGGCGGCCCAGCAGCCGGCACAGCGCGTCGTTGGTGCGCAGGATCCGGCCGTGCTGGTCGCCGCCCATCTCGGCGATGGCCATGCCGGAGGGTGCGTACTCGAAGGCCTGCCTGAAGCTTTCCTCGCTCGCCCGCAGGGCCTGCTGCTCGCGCTCCAGCCGGACCAGGGCGCGCTGCATGTTGGCGCGCAGCCGGGCGTTGCTGATGGCGATGGCGGCCTGGAAGGCATACATCTGGAGCGCCTCGCGGCCCCAGGCTCCGGGCCGGCGGCCGTTGCGCGGCCGGTCCACGGAGAGCACGCCGATCAGCTCGCCGCACGTACCGCTGCCCTTCGGGGCGGGCGCGTACATGGGGGCGAAGAGGCGGTCGGCCGGGTGCCACTCGTCCTCGAAGCGGGGGGCGGGGCCGTCGGTGTACCACTGCGGGACGTCGTCGTCGTCGAGGACCCAGCCCTCGGTGTGCGGTATGAACACCAGGTCGCCCCAGTTCTCGCCCATGCCGAGGCGGCGCTCCCACGACTCGCGCGATCCGACGCGGCCGGTGATGAGGGCCTCGGCGGCGGGGTTCCCGGCGAAGGCGGCGACGACGAGGTCGCCGTCCGGCCGTACGAGGTTCACGCACGCCAGCTCGTACCCGAGGGCCGCGACGACGCCGTCCGCGACGGTCTGCAGTGTGTCCGCCAGGCTGCGGGCCGTGTTCATGTCGGCCATGACCTGGTGCAGTTGTCGCAGGGACGCCAGGCGGACGTAGGGTTCCGACTCGCTCTCCATGCTCGCCCTCCCCCCGAGACCTCGCAGCGAATCAAGGGTTCTCATCGGCGTATCGTCCTGGCAGCTTCCCAGCCACTGAATCACAGCGCGCTGCCCACTCGGTACACAGGGTCAACAATTCCTACCCCTTGTGACTCAAGTCACAGGCAAACCTGAACAATTGAGTGGAGTTTCTGCGTTCTTCACGTGCGGCCACGAACGCAAACTTTGTCAGGTTGCGCACATGTTTTTCCTCCGTGCGCTCCGGCGGGCCACGCAGGGTCCGTCGGGAGTCCTAGGACCGTGATCGGGCGGGGGTCCGATGCGGGACGTGCGGGGCGGAGATTAGCGTTTCGGGCGTGCCGAACACTCCCGCTGCCACGTCCCCGATCATTCCGTCGCCCGCCTCCGGGCATGCTGAGGGGGTGAGCAACGACGAGTTCCGCGCCGCCATGTCCCGGCTCGCCTCGGGTGTGGTCCTGGTGACCGCGCAGGAGGCGTCGCTCGACCCGGACGACCCCACGGCGCCGGATGTCGAGGACGTGGGCATGACGGCCACGGCCTTCATGTCGGTGTCCCTGGACCCGCCCCTGGTGCTGGTGAGCCTGCGCGAGGGCTCCCGCATGGACGATCTGCTGGAGGAGCAGGAGCTGTGGGCGGTCTCGGTCCTGTCCGAGAGCCAGCGGCACATCGCGGGCCGTTTCGCGATGAAGGGCCGCCTCAGCGACCGGCTGCTGTTCGCCGACATCCCGTACACCCGCGGCGAGTACACCGACGCGCCGCTGGTCGGCGGCGCCCTGGCCGTCCTGGAGTGCCGCAGCGAGCAGCGCGTCCGGGCGGGCGACCACACGCTGGTCATCGGCCGCGTCCTGACGGCGCGGGTGCCGAGCGCGGAGGGCGGGCCGCTGACGTACTTCCGGGGCCGGTACCGGCAGTTGGGCTGAGGAAATCGTTGGCCCGGTGGTTGACCGCCCTCCTAGGGTGCGCGCATGACCAAGACCGGCATGCGCCTCGCAGAGATCACCCCCGGGAACCTCGACGCCGCCCTCGGCATCGCCGTCCGTCCCGACCAGGAACACGCGGTCGCCCCGGTCGTGAAGTCCCTCGCCGAGGCCTACGCCCATCCCGGCATCGCCTGGCCCCGCCTGATCCTCGACGGTGACCGCCCGGTCGGCTTCCTGATGGCCTTCCTCGACATCGACTGGTACGAGAACGGCGGCGTCCGCCGCTCGGGCCTGTGGCGGTTGAACATCGCGGCCGGTGAGCAGGGCCGGGGGTACGGCCGGTTCGCCGTCGAGTCGGTCGCGGAGGAACTGCGCCGGCGCGGCGGCGAAGAGTTCTACGTCACCTGGCACCCGGGGCCCGACGGCCCGGAGAACTTCTACCTCGGCCTGGGCTTCCGCCCGAACGGGGAGACCAGCGGAGGCCAGACCGTGGGCGTCATGGAGCTGGTCTAGAACCTAGGACCAGTTCTGCCCGCCACGCCCCCGCTTCGTCTCCGAGCGCTGCTTCTTCTCCCGCAGCCGGCGTTCGTTGATGCCCCGGGGGATCCGGGTCGGCTTGCGGGGTCTGGGCGGGGGCGCGGTGGCCTCGGCCAGGAGCGCGGTGAGGCGTACGGCCGCGGCCTCGCGGTTGCGCCACTGGGAGCGGTGCTCGGAGGACCGTACGGTGACGACCCCGTCGACCAGGCGCCCGGCCAGCCGCTCCAGGGCCCGCTGCTTCCACACCGCGGGCAGCGCCTCGGTCTTCGCCAGGTCGAAGCTCAGCTCGACCTTCGAGTCGCTGGTGTTGACGTGCTGCCCGCCCGGCCCCGACGACCGCGAGAAACGCCACATGAGCTCGGCCTCGGGCAGGGAGACGGAGCCGCGGATGACATGGGGACCAGACATGCCCCCCATGTTCCCGCTCCTGTCCCGTCCACGTCACCCGAATAATCGCGAGTAAAGAAAGTAAAGGAGCTGGAACCTCGCGTACCCCTCTCCACGTTCACCGGGGTAGCTGTAGCTTCGATGCCGCAGTGTCTTTGCCGCACATAAACGAGGGAAGGGACTCCCAACAATGGCTGTAAGCCTGTCCAAGGGTGGCAACGTCTCGCTCACCAAGGAGGCTCCGGGCCTGACCGCCGTCACCGTGGGCCTCGGCTGGGACGTCCGCACCACCACCGGCACGGACTTCGACCTCGACGCCTCCGCGATCGCGGTCAACACACAGGGCAAGGTCTACTCGGACGCCCACTTCGTCTTCTTCAACAACAAGGAGACGCCGGACAACACGATCGTCCACACCGGTGACAACCGCACGGGTGAAGGCGCCGGCGACGACGAGGCGATCAACGTCAACCTCGCCGGCCTCCCGGCCGACATCGAGAAGATCGTCTTCCCGGTGTCGATCTACGACGCGGAGAACCGCTCGCAGAACTTCGGCCAGGTGCGCAACGCCTACATCCGCATCGTCAACCAGGCCGGCGGCGCGGAGATCGCCCGCTACGACCTGTCGGAGGACGCGGCCACGGAGACGGCCATGGTCTTCGGCGAGCTGTACCGCAACGGCGCGGAGTGGAAGTTCCGCGCGGTCGGCCAGGGCTACGCCTCGGGCCTGGTCGGCATCGCCCAGGACTTCGGCGTGAACGTCTGACGGACGCCTGAGCGTTTCGAGGGGAAGCCCCCCGGGCCGGACCACCGGCCCGGGGGGCTTCGCCTCCGGGGCGCGGGGCTGTGCCGATCGGCGGCCGTGCCGATCGGCGGGGACGGTGCGGGACGCCTCCGCTCCGACCCCGCCGCGAGGAACCGACCACGCCGTGAGGCCTCAGGGCTGCTCCGGCTTCCCCTCCCCGTACAGCCACTCCTCCCAGACCCCCGCCAAGTCGTCCCCGGGAGCCTGCTCCTCGGCATAGGCCGTGAAGTCGGCCGTGTCGGCATTGTCGTACCGGTACTCGGCCGCCCAACCCCTGAGGATCGAGAAGAACCGGTCGTCCCCGACGGTCTGCCGCACCTTCTGCAGCACCATCGCCCCCCGCCAGTACACCGGCGGGTCGGAGATCCGGGCGGCGCTCGGCGGGTCCGCCGGCGGGAACTCCCAGATCTCCTCCCCGGCCTCCTCCGAGTCGAAGTGCTCGCCGGAGTACAGGGCGTCGAACATCTCCTGTGCGCTGTCCCCTCCGTGGTCCTCCTCCCACAGCCACTCCGCGTACGTCGCGAAGCCCTCGTTGAGCCACATGTCCCGCCAGCTCTCCGGCGAGACCGAGTCGCCGTACCACTGGTGGGCTATCTCGTGGACGAGGAGTGTGATGTCGGGCGCCCCCGGGAACACCGGCCGGCTCTGGGTCTCCAGGGCGTAGCCGACGGACGCGGCGCTGTCGACGATCGCGCCCGTGGAGGAGAAGGGGTACGGCCCGAACCGCCTCTCCGCCCATCGCAGCACTTCGGGCAGCCGCCCGAGCACGGGCCGGCTCGCCGCCGCCTCCGCCGGGTCGACGGCCGTGTACACGGGCAGGCTCCCGGCCCCGGACCGGCTGACGGTGAAGCGGCCGATCGCGACCGTAGCGAGGTAGCTCGCCATCGGCCGCGCCATGTGCCAGGTGGACGTCGTACGCCCCCGAGCGGTCGTCTCGCTCCGCAACTCCCCGTTGGACACGGCCCGCAGCCCCTCCGGCACGGTCACCGTGAGGTCGTACGCCGCCTTGTCGGAGGGGTGGTGGTTGCCGGGGAACCACGCCATCGACCCCGTCGGCTCGCCCAGGGCCAGCGCCCCGTCCGTGGTGCGCAGCCAGCCTTCCCGGGAGCCGTCCGGGTCCGTGACGGTTTCGGGTGCGCCCGCGTAGCGGACGGTGACGCGGAACGTCTCGTCCCGGTCGAGGTCCTCCCGCGGGCGGACGGTGAGCTCCTGCCCGGCGCGGTTCCAGCGGGCCGTCTCGCCGTCGACGGTGATCTGCTCGACCTCCATGCCGAGCAGATCGAGGTTGAAGGCGGAGAGGTCCTTGGTCGCGCGGGCGGTGAGGGTGGCCGCGCCGGTGAGGTGGTGGGCGCCGGGGTCGTAGGCGAGGCGCAGGCCGTAGTGGGTGACGTCGTAGCCGCCGTTGCCGGCCTTCGGGAAGTAGGGGTCGCGGACGCCGGAGCCGCCCGGGGTGCCGTGCACCCCGCCGCCGCACGCGGTGAGGACGAGAGCGGAGGCGAGCAGAGCGGACAGGGGCAGGGCGGCTGAGGGCCGGGAGGCTGAGGGCCGAGTGGCTCCGGGCAGGGGGGCTGCGGGCCGGGTGGGGACAAGGCGTACAGATCGGGCCACGGTCGCGATCCTACGGGCGCGTGACACCATCACCTCCGTGCTCGACATCGGCTACGCCCTCTCCAACCGCTTCCCCGACCCGCCGCAGACCGACTACCGCCGCGCGGACGTCCGGGCGCTGCGGCACGACCTGTTCTGCGGGGACGTCTACCTGGCGGACACCAAGACGGATCACGAGGTGTCCACAGCCTGGGGATGGGTGCCGGTGCTCGACTTCGCATGGGCGCTGTGCGACATCGTGGAGCGGATCGACCGGGACCCGGCGGGTTCGCGGGCCTCCCGGCCGCAGCGGGCGGAGCTGGACTTCACCGAGTCGACGGACCGGATGTTGTTCGAGCGCCGCTTCGGCTGGGTGGACATCGAGGCCGACTGGATGCGCGCGGAGGAGCCCGCACTCACCGTGTCCCACAGCGAACTGCGCCGGGAGGCAAGGGACTTCCTGCACGACCTGATCGCCGACCTCACGGACCTGCACGACGACCTCGCGGAGAACCCGGCGATCTGGACCCTCCAGGCCCGCTTCCCCCGCCTGCAGTGAACATCTGCCGTAAAGCGCCTGCCGAGAACGTCAGCCGTGAAGCGCCGGGCCCCTCCAGCCCTCCCCGCGGATCCTGAACGCCTGCGCCGAGAACGCCGCCCCGGTCATCCCTCCACGCGGATCCCCCACTGCGCGGCCAGCACGGGCGCCAGGTCCAGCAGCTGCGCCGTGCTGATCACCGCTCCCGACAGACGGTCAAGACCGCGGCTGATGTCCAGGGAAGCGGCGCCGCGCAGGTCGACGTCCGTGAGGGTCGCCGCGTGGAAGTCGGCGCTCTTCAGCGCGCAGTCCACGAACTCCACGCGCTCCAGGCGCGCACCGCCGAAATCCGGCTCGACCAGGACGCAGCCCTCGAAGACGACGTCTCTGAGCCGGGCCGTGCGCAGGTTCAGATAGTCGATCTTGCCGCCGCGGATCAGCACCCGCTCCAGCACCGCCCCGTGCATTTGCGGACCGCCGAGCCGGGCATCGGTCAGCTCCACGTCACGCAGGGTCGCCTCGGCGAGGTCGGTGCCGACGCCGCGGACGCCGGTGAGGGTGGAGTCCAGGACCCGGGCGTGCCGCAGCCTGGTCTCGTCGAGCGCGCAGCCCGTCAGGGCGCAGTCCATGAAACGGGCGCCCGATCCGTCCTGCCCGGTGAAGTCGGCGTCCCGGAGCTCCAGCCCGTCGTAGTCCCCGTCCGGCTCCAGGTCACCGCCCTCGTACGGCTCCAGCACCGGCAGCCGCACCTCCGGTCGCCGCGCGCCCTTCACCCCCGTACCGCCCACCGCTCTCCTCGCCATGCCCCCATGCTGCACCCCACCACTGACAACCGGCTCTGACCTGCGCGGACACCGGCGATGTCACATTCCGGCGCCCTCGATCGGTCGTACTCCCAGAAGGCGGACCCGACCCGAGGGAGATCCACAGTCATGCACCGCATCACCGTCATCGGCGGCGGCTTCGCCGGACTGACCGCGGCCATCACCGCTGCCGAGGCGGGCGCCAAGGTCACCATCCACGAGGCCCACCACACGCTCGGCGGCCGGGCACGCACCGCCGAGGGCCCGTACCGCGCCAACGAGGGCCCGCACGCCCTCTACAACGGCGGCCCGCACTGGGCCTGGCTCAGGCAACGCGACCTCATCGGGCCGCTCGCCCCGCTCCCGCCCCTGGAGGTGGCCCGGTTCCGGCTGCGGCACCAGGGCGCGCTGCGCCGCACCCCGCCCTTCGCGATGCTGAAGCTGCTGCGCCGGACGGGCCGGCAGGCACCCGTCGACGCCGACTTCCTGACCTGGGCGACAGGCATCGCCGGCGAGGAGGGGGCCCGGGCGGCCGCGCACTATGCGGCGGTCGCCCTGTTCCACCACGATCCCGGCTCGCTGTCGGCCGCGTTCGTGCAGGAACGGCTGCGCCGCGCCACCAAGCTGCCGCCCGAGGCGCACTACCCGCGCGGTGGCTGGGCGAGCCTCATCGACCGGATGGCCGCCCATGCCTGGAACCTGGGCGTCCGGATGGAGACGCTGTCCCGCGTCGACACGCTCCCCACCGACACGCCGGTCGTCGTCGCCACCTCCCTCGACGCCGCCCGCCGTCTGCTGGGCGACGGCTCCCTGACCTGGCCGAGCGGCCGTACCACCCTCGTCGACCTGGCCGTACGCACCCGGCGCGGGGATGCCTTCGCGGTCTCCGACCTGGACGCGCCCGGCTGGCTCGAACGGTTCACCGCCCAGGACCGCAGTCTCGCCCCGGCCGGCGAGCAGCTGATCCAGGGGCACTTCCCCATCGCCCCGCACGAGTCGAAGGCCGACGGCACCGCCCGCGCCGAGCAGTTGCTCGACCTGGGCTTCCCGGGCTGGCGCGAGCGGGTCACCTGGCGGCGCGAGTCGGTGGCCAACGGCCGTACGGGCGCGGTCGATCTGCCCGGCACCAGCTGGCGCGACCGGTCGGCCGTGGACCGGGGTGACGGCGTCTACCTCGCCGGCGACCAGGTCGCGGCCCCCGGTGTGCTGTCGGAGGTGTCCTTCAACAGCGCCCTGACGGCGGTGTCCCTGGCCCTGGGTCGGCGCGAGCTTGACCTCAAGCAAGCTTGAGGTCGAAGACTTGTCGCACCGAACGCCCGAACGCCCCTTCCTGAGGAGTCGTCATGCACGCCATCCGCCTGCACGCCTTCGGCCCGCCCGAGAACCTCACCCACGAGCGGGTCGAGGACCCTGTGCCGGGCCCCGGCCAGGTCCGTATCGCCGTACGCGCGGCGGGCGTCCACCTGCTGGACGCCGCCCTGCGCGAGGGCGTGCGGGGTGGCCCGGCGGCCGAGCCGACGCCGCTGCCGACCGTCCCCGGCCGCGAGGTGTCCGGTGTCGTCGAGTCCCTGGGCGAGGGCGTGGCCGAGGTGTGGCGCGGCAAGCGGGTCGTCGCCCATCTCGGCTTCGTCCCGGGCGGCTACGCCGAACTGGCCGTCACCGAGGTCGAGCGCCTGCACGAGATCCCCGGGAACCTGGACTTCGCCGAGGCCGTAGCCATGATCGGCACGGGCCGTACGGCGATGGGGATCCTGCAGTTCGCGGAGCTGGGGCCCGAGTCGGTGGTCGTCGTCCCGGCCGCCGCCGGAGGCCTCGGCACCCTCCTCGTGCAGTACGCCCGGAACGCCGGGGCAACCGTCGTGGGCCTCGCGGGCGGGCCGGAGAAGACCGCCCGGGTGCAGGCGGGCGGCGCCGACCTCGCCGTCGACTACAAGGAGCCCTGCTGGCCCGCGAAGGTCCGCGCGCACCTCGGCGGCCGGACCGCGACCGTCGTCTTCGACGGCGTCGGCGGCGACATCGCCCGTGAGGCCGTCGCCCTCCTCGGCCCGGGCGGCAAGCACATCGTCTTCGGCTGGTCCGGCGAGGGCATCCGGGACGGCGGTCCCTACCTCGTCGACGGCGTCTCCGAGGAGGTCCTCGGCCCGGTGATGCTGGGGAAGGCGGGCGGACCCGCCCCCCTCCGCACCCTGGAACTGCGTGCGCTCGCCGAGGCCGCGTCCGGCCGGCTCACCCCGGCCGTGCAGCGCTTCCCGCTCAGCGCGGCAGCGGCGGCCCACCGGGCGCTGGAGACCCGGGGCACGGTGGGAAAGGTGGTCCTGGAGCCCTGACCGCCCCCGGCGCCGGAAAGGTGGTCCTGGAGCTGACCGGCCCCGGCGACGAGCCGGGTACGCCCCCCGGCAAATCCACATGCCCCGCCCGGCACGCCCCACTACCGTGCCGAGGGTGATCGACATTCCCCGGGAACTGGCGGCATCACAGGAGAAGTTCAACGGAGAGGCGGGCCGCGCCTTCATCGCCGGGCTTCCGGAACAGTCGGCCCGCTTCCTCGACCACTGGGACCTCAGGCCCGACGGACCGCCCATGCACGGCGTCTCCGCCCTGGTCCTCCCGGTCGTCCGCGCCGACGGCACCCCCGCGGTCCTCAAGCTCCAGATCCTCGACGAGGAGAGCGAGGGCGAACCGGTCGCGCTGCGCGCCTGGAACGGCGACGGAGCCGTCCGTCTCCTCGACCACGACGCTCCCACCGGCACCATGCTGCTGGAACGCCTCGACGAGACCCGCATGCTGTCCCACGTGCCGGACGCCCATCAGGCCGTGGTCACCATCGCCGAGCTCCTGGCCCACCTCACGTCCTTCCCGGCCCCGCCCGGCATGCGCCGCCTCGGCGACATCGCCCGGGGGATGCTCGACCGGACCCCCCGGGCCGTCGCCCGCATCCCCGACCCGGAGGCCCGCCGCATCGTCGCCGACTGCGCCGCCGCCGTACGCGAGGTCATGGACGAGCCGGGCGACCGGCTCCTGCACTGGGACCTCCACGACGAGAACGTCCTCGCCTCCGGCCGCGCCCCCTGGCTCGCGATCGACCCCAAGCCCCTCGCCGGCGACCCCGGCTTCGAACTGTGGCCCGCCCTCGACAACCGCTACGACCCCGACGACATCCGCTGGCGCTTCGACGCCATGACCGACATCCTCACCCTGGACCGCTCCCGAGCCCACGCCTGGACCCTCGCCCGCCTCCTCCAGAACACCCTGTGGGACACGGAGGACGGCCGCCCTGTCGACGACGCCCAACTGGAGATCGCCCGGCGGCTGCGCGGCCATGGACGCTGACCGGTGCAGCCGCCGTCCACCGGCCTGGAAGCCCCGGCCGCCCGGCCCGGCCGGTCGGTCACGGAGCCGGGACCTTCCACTGGCCGGTGTCACCAGCGAAGCCGCTGCTCATCGTGAACCGGACCTCGGCGCCCCGGAGCCGACCGGGACCTCCGGCTCGCAGACGTGAGACCACCGACGACAAAACCCCAGGCCAGAGACGCCTGACCTGGGGTTCGGCAGAGCCCCCTGTCGGATTCGAACCGACGACCTACGCATTACAAGTGCGTTGCTCTGGCCAGCTGAGCTAAGGAGGCGGGTGCCGTGCGCCGTGTTGCCGTGCGCGAGGGCGGCACCACTGTACACAGAGCCTGTTACGCCGAGCCACGAAGTTCCGTGCGGCCGGCCCCCTCCGCCACCTCGTAGGCGAAGCGGTACGCCACCGCCGTCTCACCGTGCCGTGCGGTGAAGTCGCCCTTTCCGGCCAGGCCGGTCAGCTCCCCGCTCCCCGACCCCGGCACCACCTCGAAGGTGCAGTGCACGGTGCCTTCCTCGTCGAAGAATCCCCGTTCCTCCACCGCGAAGCTCCCCTCACGGCCCTCGACGCGGCCGGTGACGAGTTCCATGCCGCTGAAGGAGCCGGTCTTCGCGGTGACGTAGACGATCGTGTACTCGCAGATCGTCCCGGCCGCCTCGATGCCGCCCGTGAAGGCGTTCCGCACAGAGGCGTGGGCCAGGCGGGGGGTCGCGTCCTCGCCGGGGCCGATCGCGCGTTCCTGCCAGTCGGCGGAGGTGAAGTGACCGGTGGTGGTGCGGGTGCCGGGCATGGGTGGTCCTCCCGGTCGGGCTGATGTCCTCCACCAGCCTGGACGCCGTACCTGACATCTCCTGTCAGGTACGGGAGACGTCCGCCGCGACAATGGCCCCCATGCGCGCCGACCGGCTCCTCTCCCTGCTCCTGCTGCTCCAGAACCGGGGGCGGATGACCGCCCCCGAGCTCGCCGCCGAGCTGGAGGTGTCGGTGCGGACGGTCTACCGGGACGTCGAGGCGCTGGGGGCGGCCGGTGTGCCGGTGTGCGCCGACCGGGGGCCCGAGGGCGGCTACCGGCTCGTCGACGGGTACCGGACGCGGCTGACCGGTCTGACCGACGCCGAGGCCGGTTCGCTGTTCCTCGCCGGGATGCCCGGGCCCGCACGGGACCTGGGGCTGGGGGCGGTCCTGGCCAGCGCACAGCTCAAGGTCCAGGCGGCCCTGCCTGCCGGGTTGTCCTCGCAGGCGCGACGGGTCCAGGAGCGGTTCCACCTGGACGCGCCCGCCTGGTTCCGGGAGGCCGACCCCGTGCCGTGCCTCACGGCCGTGGCGGCGGCCGTGTGGGAGCGGCGGGCACTGCGGCTGCACTACCGGCGCTGGCGCGGCGAGGTGCGCCGGGAGGTGCGGCCGCTGGGGCTCGTCCTGAAGGGCGGCATCTGGTACCTGGTCGCCCTCGCGGAGGAGGCCGGACGGACCTACCGGGTGTCGCGCGTGCTGTCCGTGGAGGAGACGGGGGACGTCTTCGAGCGGCCCGCGGGGTTCGACCTGGCCGCCTACTGGGCCGAGGCCTCCCGGCGTCTGGAAGCCGCCCTGCACCAGGACACCGCACGGCTGCGGATCTCACCCCGCGCGCGGCGGCTGCTGCCGATGCAGTTCGGCGCGGCGGGCGTACGGGCCCTGGACGGCGCGGGGCCGCCCGACGGGGACGGCTGGGTGGAGGTGGAGCTGACCGTGGAGTCGGAGGCGGTCGCCGTGGGCGATCTGCTCCGGCTCGGCACGGAGGCGGAGGTGCTCGGCCCGCCCGGGCTGCGGCAGGCCGTGGCCCGGGCGGTGGCGGCGCTGGCCGACCGGTACGGGCAGCCGTGAACGGGCTCGGGCGGCCGTGAGCAAGCCGGGCGGCCGGAGGCAGGTCCGATCAGCCGTAACGTGCCGCTTCGAAAATTTCCGCGAAGTTCACAGGCCCGGAACTACTGACAGACGTGTGAACGCCGGGTACCGTCCTGAGCCAGTTCACACGCGTGGACTACACCACAACGGCAACCACCGTCGTGGCACCGCCTTCCTACTCGGATCGTCCGGCACGTTCCTGCCGGTAGAAGGGGTTCATTCACCATGGCCACTGTCTCGTTCGACAAGGCGACCCGGGTCTACCCGGGTTCCACCAAGCCCGCAGTCGACGCGCTGGAGATCGACATCGAGGACGGCGAGTTCCTCGTCCTCGTCGGCCCCTCCGGCTGCGGCAAGTCCACCTCGCTCCGCATGCTCGCGGGCCTTGAGGACGTCAACGGCGGAGCCATCCGCATCGGTGACCGCGACGTCACGCACCTGCCGCCCAAGGACCGGGACATCGCCATGGTGTTCCAGAACTACGCGCTCTACCCGCACATGACCGTCGCCGACAACATGGGCTTCGCGCTCAAGATCGCCGGCGTCAACAAGGCGGAGATCCGGCAGAAGGTCGAGGAGGCCGCGAAGATCCTCGACCTCACCGAGTACCTGGACCGCAAGCCGAAGGCCCTCTCCGGCGGTCAGCGCCAGCGTGTCGCCATGGGACGCGCCATCGTGCGTGAGCCCCAGGTGTTCCTCATGGACGAGCCGCTGTCCAACCTGGACGCCAAGCTCCGTGTGTCCACGCGTACGCAGATCGCCTCGCTCCAGCGCCGCCTGGGCATCACCACCGTCTACGTCACCCACGACCAGGTCGAGGCCATGACGATGGGCGACCGCGTGGCGGTCCTCAAGGACGGTCTGCTCCAGCAGATCGACACCCCGCGCAACATGTACGACAAGCCCGCCAACCTCTTCGTCGCCGGCTTCATCGGCTCCCCGGCGATGAACCTCGTCGAGGTCCCGATCACCGACGGCGGCGTGAAGTTCGGCAAGTCGGTCGTGCCGGTGCAGCGTGACGCGATCGCCGCCGCCACCGACAAGACCGTCACCGTCGGCGTCCGCCCCGAGCACTTCGAGGTGGCCGGCGCGGACGCCGAGCTGGGCCTCGCGGTCACGGTGAACGTGGTCGAGGAACTGGGCGCCGACGCCTACGTGTACGGCACCGCCCAGGTCGGCAGCGACTCCAAGGACCTCGTCGTCCGCGTCAGCGGCCGTGACGTCCCGGAGAAGGGCAGCACGCTGCACGTCGTGCCGCGCTCCGGCGAGACCCACGTGTTCTCCACGTCGACCGGTGCGCGCCTGTCCGACTGATCAACCAGCAAACGCACAACCCCGGGTGAATCACCCAGGTTGACGGAGAGGGCCCCGCAGCACGCTGCGGGGCCCTTCCCGTTGTCGACAAATACCCCGGCAGACCGGACGTTTCGAGCTGTGTGCGTCAACGCCATACCCAGAAAGTGGCGCTCTCTCATCCCCCGAACCGGTGACTAAATGTCTACAAACCATTACCGGGCGCTACCCTCACACGCGTGAAGCACTCCATGAACCAACAGACGCGACGCGGCCGGGGCCCCGCCCGCCGGATCGGCCGCACCCTCGCTTTCGTCCTGCCCGTCGTCCTGGTGCTCTCCGGGACCCTCGCGGTCACTCGAGTCAACTGGTCGGGAAACTCCACCGACCCGGTGCTCACCGCCGCGGACACCTCCGTGGGCACCCCGCGGGCCGCCAAGCGCGCGCCCCAGGACATCCTGCGCGACAGGCTCCTGACCGAACTGCAGGAGGAGGACCCGGGCGTCGCCCTCACCCACCTCCAGCAGGCCGTCAACGGCCGCCCGTCGCTGGCGAAGCACTGCGCGTCCATCGCCCGCGCCCTCGGCCATGCAGCCGTCCGGGTCTACGGCCCGACCCGCGCCCAGTCCTACGCGCGCCCGGTCTGCGACACCGCCTTCGCCACCGGCGTCGCCGCCGCGCACAGCTGAGCGCACCGCCCTGCCACCGGGTGGGAAGTCCCTGACGGCTGACGCGGGAACGACCGTCAGCCGATGTCCCGGGGCGGGACGCCACGTACAGTTCGTGTCCATGAGCGATCCGAGCGCCGCGTCCCGCCCCGTTCAAGCCGTCGTTCTGGCCGGTGGCCAGGGCTCCCGGCTGCGCCCGTACACCGACGACCGCCCCAAGCCGATGGTCGAGATCCCCGGGACGGGGACGCCGATCATCGGCCATCAGCTGTCCTGGCTCGCCGACGAGGGTGTGACGGACGTCGTGGTCTCCTGCGGCCATCTCGCCGAGGTGCTGCAGAAGTGGCTGGAGACGGCCGAGTTGTCCGTGTCCGTCACGACGGTCGTCGAGCCGGAGCCGCTCGGGCGCGGCGGCGGCCTCAAGTACGCCGCGGCGCATCTCCCCCACCCCGACCAGCCCTGGTACGCGACGAACGGGGACATCTGGACCCGGTTCTCGCTGCGGGACATGGCCGACTTCCACGCCGAGCGGGACGCCGTCGCGACGCTGGCGCTGGCGCGGCCCCGGCTGCCGTGGGGGGCGGTGCAGACCGACGGCTTCGGGCGCATCACCGACTTCATCGAGGCGCCCCCGTCGACCTTCGAGATCAACGCCGGCGTGTACGTCTTCTCCCCCGAGTTCTCCGGGCTGTTGCCGCACCGTGGGGACCACGAGCGGACGACGTTCCCTCACCTGGCCCGGGAGCGGCGGCTGGCCGGGTTCACGATCCCCCAGGGATCGTACTGGCGGGCCATCGACACGGCGAAGGATCTGACCGAGGCGGCGAAGGAACTGGCGGCGTCAGGCCGCTGAGCGCTCCGCCGGTCGCGCCGGTCGGCGACGGGCCCGGCCTCCGCCAAGAAGCCGGCGGCGCTGAGGCACAGAAGGCCCCGCCGGTCGCGCCGGTCGGCGAGAGGCCCGACTTCCGTCAAGGAGCCGTCGGCGTCAGGCCGCTGAGGGCTCGGCCGGTTGCTCCCCGTCGGCGGCCGACCGTTCGTTGTGGTTCGTCGCGCAGTTCCCCGCGCCCCTGAGGTCCGTCGCCCTGAAGCCCGTTGCCCTGAAAGCCCGTTGGCCCCGCACCTGTCTGGTGCGGGGCCTTCTGGTGTTGGGGGTCGGTGCTAGCCCAGCAGGCCGCCCACCAGGCCCGGGCGACCCGTGGAGGACGAGCCGCCGCCCGTGCCGCCGGTCGAACCCGTGCCGCCCGTCGCCGTGCCGCCGCCGGAGGTGGGGCCGGTCGTGGTGCTCGGGGCCTGGTCGGCCGGGGAGGACTGCTGGGGCGGGGCCTGGCCCGCGGTGCCCTGGGTCTGACTGGGCGTGCCGCCGGTGACGGTGCCGGTGTCGCGGGTGGCGTCCGGCCGGGTCGTGGTGCCCGCGCTCGGGCTCGCGGAGCCGGCCGTGGCGCCCTGGGTGGGCGAGGAGGAGGCCGACGGGGTCTGCTTCTCCTTGCGCTTGCCGGGCTCACCCGGGAGCGGGGAGCCGGGCAGCTCGTTGCGCGGGGCCTCGCCGGGCCCCGGGACGACGACCCGGTCGGCGTCGCGGACGGCACCGCCGAGCAGCGAGCCGACGAGCAGGGTGACACCGGTGGCGATGGCGGTGACGAGGGCGCCGCGACGCAGCACGTAGCGGCGCAGGTCCCAGATGTCGGCGCGGGGGCCGAGACGGCGCCACGCACTGCCGGCCAGACGGCCGTCGGCGGAGTAGACGGGGGCGCCCGCGATGATCAGCGGTGACCAGGCGGCGAGGTAGATGATGTCGGGCGTCTCGTAGGCGGGGACGCTCTTCCAGCTGACCGTGACCAGCAGCGCGGCCGACAGCAGGGCGCCCAGGCAGGCGGCGACGCGCTGCCAGCAGCCCAGCACCGTCAGGACGCCGACGATGACCTGGGCGAAGGCGATGACCAGACCGGCGCCGACCGGGTGTTCCAGGGCGAACTGGCGCAGCGGCTCGGCGACTTCCCACGGGTGGAGCGTGTTGAGCCACTTGACCATCGAGCCGCGCTTGCCGCCCTCGAAGTAGACGGGGTCGCACAGCTTGCCCATGCCGGCGTAGATGGAGATGAAGCCGAGGAAGACACGCAGCGGGAGCAGGACGACGCCGAGGTTCATCCGGCGGCCCGGGTAGTAGGCGTGCCGGCCCGGGTCGTCGCCGTGCCGCTTGGCCCGGCGCCCGGTGTCGTCCGCGTCGGGGGCGGGCTCCTCGAACTCGGTGTCCCCGTAGGCCGGTTCTCCGTACGCCGGTTCGTCGTAGGCGCTGCCGACCGTGCGCATGGGCGGCAGCAGCCGGGTGCCGTCGGCGGGTTCGTGGGTGCGCTGGGGGCCGACGACCGGGGTCTCGACGGTCTGGGTGAGGTCGTCCTCGTAGCCGCCCTCGAAGCCGGCGCCCCCGTAGCCGGCGCCGCTGTAGCCCGCGCCCTGGTATCCGGGGCCGTCGTGGCCCGGGCCCACGCGGGAGATGACCTGGGTGGCACCCGTGTCGGAGGCGGGCTCGTCGGTGTGGCGGACGCTCTCGTGCCGCACGGCCTGCAGGAGCCGGTGCGCGCCGGTGTCGTCGGGGGCGGATCTGCCGCTCCAGACGACGGGCCGGCGGCGAGCGGAGGCCCCGTCCGCCCCGCCCCCCACCTGGGGGATGCGGGCGGTGTCCTCGGTGGCGGTCAGATGCCGAGCAACCCGGGGGGACTGGGCGCGACGCGTCGATACGCCCAACTGCACGCGGAAACTCGCGTGATTGACGATGACCTGCGCCGGGTCGCTCGGCACCTTCACCATGCTCAGCGCGGGAGCGTCGTCGAGTCCCGACGAGCGGTCCCCCGTGGGTGTGCGGGGTGTTCTGGTGTCCACACTCATCTAACCGAGTGACGTCGCGTTAGGACACTGCTTTGACCCGCCGGAACTGTCCGGACCCCGTCAAGCTTGTCCTCGTCGCCCCGATGACACCGGAATTACCCCGTACGGGTGAAGTTTCGGATGCCTGTTCAGTGGCGTCGGCGGGCCGCCTCGTACAGCACGATCCCCGCCGCGACACCGGCGTTGAGCGACTCGGCGCCGCCCGGCATCGGGATCCGCACCCGGTGGTCGCAGGTCTCCCCGACCAGCCGGGACAGCCCCTTGCCCTCGCTGCCGACGACGATGACGACGGGGCCGTCCAGCGCCGGAAGCTCACCGACCTCGGCCTCACCGTCGGCGGCCAGGCCGACGACCGTGATACCGGCCTTCTTGTAGGCCTCCAGCGCCCGGGTGAGGTTGGTGGCGCGGGCCACCGGCGTGCGGGCAGCCGTACCGGCGGACGTCTTCCAGGCACCGGCCGTCATGCCGGCCGCGCGGCGCTCGGGGACGACGACGCCGTGCCCGCCGAAGGCGGAGACGGAGCGGACGACCGCGCCGAGGTTGCGCGGGTCGGTGACGCCGTCGAGCGCGACGATCAGCGGGTCCACACCGTCGTCGTAGGCGGCGGACGCCAGGTCCTCGGGGTGGGCGTACTCGTACGGCGGGACCTGGAGGACCATGCCCTGGTGGTTGAGGCCGTTGGTCATCCGGTCCAGCTCGGGACGCGGGGCCTCCATGAGGTTGATGCCGCCGCGCTCGGCGGCGACCTGGAGGGCCTCGCGCACCCGCTCGTCGTTGTCGATGAACTGCTGGACGTACAAGGTCGAGGCCGGGACGCCCTCGCGCAGCGCCTCCAGGACCGGGTTGCGTCCGACGACCAGCTCGGACGTGCCCTTGCCGCCGCGGCCGCGCACGGTGGGCCGGCGTACGGCCTGCTTGGCCTTGGCGTTGACGATGCGGTTCTTCTTGTGTCCCTTGCGCATCTCGGCGGGCGGGGTGGGGCCCTTGCCTTCCAGACCCCGGCGCCGCTGGCCGCCACTGCCGACCTGCGCGCCCTTCTTGCCGGACATGCGGCGGTTGTTCCCGGCCATTGAGCTACCTGTCTCCGTGAAGTGATGCGTACGTACGTCTGTGTACGGCTCTTACGTCTGTGCAGTGTGCCGCCCGGAGGCCCGGGCGGCACAGTCGAGCAGCCCGTGGGGCTTGTCTCAGCGCGGGCCGAGGCTCCATCGCGGCCCCTGCGGGCTGTCCTCGATGACCAGGCCGGACTGGCCCAGCTGGTCGCGGATGGCGTCCGCGGTGGGCCAGTCCTTGCGGGCCCGGGCGGCCTCGCGCTGGTCCAGCACCATGCGGACGAGCGTGTCGACCACGCCGTGCAGGTCCTCGCCGCGGTCGCCCTCTCCGGCCCACCGGGGGTCCAGCGGGTCGAGGCCGAGCACGCCGAGCATCGCGCGCACCTCGGCGAGCCGGGCCACGGCGGCTTCCTTGTCGTCGGCGGCCAGGGCGCTGTTGCCCTGCCGGACGGTGGTGTGCACCACGGCGAGCGCCTGCGGAACGCCCAGGTCGTCGTCCATGGCCTCGGCGAAGGCGAGCGGCACCTCGGGGGCGGGCTCGACGACGCCGGCCTTCTCGACCACGCGCTGCACGAAGCCCTCGATGCGCGCGAACGCCGACTCGGCCTCGCGCAGCGCCTCCTCGCTGTACTCGATCATCGAGCGGTAGTGCGGGGTGCCGAGGTAGTAGCGCAGCACGATGGGCCGCCAGCGCTTGACCATCTCGCTGACCAGCACCGAGTTTCCGAGCGACTTGGACATCTTCTCGCCGCTCATGGTGACCCAGGCGTTGTGCACCCAGTACCGCGCGAACTCGTCGCCGTAGGCCTTGGCCTGGGCGATCTCGTTCTCGTGGTGCGGGAAGACCAGGTCGAGGCCGCCGCCGTGGATGTCGAAGGCGGTCCCCAGGTACTTGTGCGCCATCGCCGAGCACTCCAGGTGCCAGCCGGGACGGCCGCGGCCGAACGGAGTCTCCCAGCTCGGCTCCCCCGGCTTCGCCGCCTTCCACATGGCGAAGTCACGCGGGTCGCGCTTGCCGGTGATGCCCTCTTCCGAGGGCTGCCGCATCTCGTCGAGGTCCTGCCGGGACAGCTCCAGGTAGGAGGGCCAGGAACGGACGTCGAAGTAGACGCTGCCGTCGGCCTCGTAGGCGTGCCCGCGTTCGATGAGGCCGCGCATCATCTCGACCATCTCGGTGATGTGGCCGGTGGCACGCGGCTCGTAGGTGGGCGGCAGGCAACCGAGCGCGGTGTAGCCGTCGTTGAAGGCCCGCTCGTTCTCGTAGCCGATGGCCCACCAGGGGCGGCCCTGCTCGCCGGCCTTCCCGATGATCTTGTCGTCGATGTCCGTCACGTTCCGCACGAACGTGACGTCGTAGCCGCGGTACTCGAACCAGCGGCGCATGATGTCGAAGTTCAGCCCGGAACGGATGTGCCCGATGTGCGGGGCGGCCTGCACGGTGGCACCGCACAGGTAGATCGAGACGCAACCCGGCTGGAGCGGGGAGAAGTCACGGATCTGCCGGGCGCTGGTGTCGTACAGGCGAATAGTCACCACTCCAGGGTAGTGGGCCCCGGGGTGTGCATCAGGACCTTCACCTCGGGGCGCACATATTCGTGACATAGGCAACGGGTACGCCCCGAGCGCTTGTCCTCAGCCCGCTCGCACCACCAGCGCCGTGGCCACCGCCATCAGTCCTTCGTCCCGGCCGGGGAAGCCGAGGCCGTCCGTCGTCGCGCCCGACACCGACACCGGGGCTCCGGCCGCCTCGGACAGGAGCTTCTGGGCCTCGTCCCGGCGCTTGCCGATCTTCGGGCGGGGGCCCACCACCTGTACGGCGATGTTGCCGATCCGGAAGCCGGCCTCGCGCACGATGCGCGCGGCCTCCGTCAGAAGGGTGACCCCGGAGGCGCCCGACCACTCGGGGCGGCCGGTGCCGAAGTGCTGCCCCAGGTCGCCGAGGCCGGCGGCGGAGAAGAGGGCGTTGCAGGCGGCGTGGGCGACGACGTCCGCGTCGGAGTGACCGGCCAGGCCCGGGCCCTCGCCCTCCCACTTCAGGCCGGCGCACCACAGCTCGCGGCCCTCCTCGAAGGCGTGGATGTCGGTGCCGATGCCCACCTGGGGCAGAACGGGCTGGTCAGAAGCCATCGTTGAGCCTCCTGCGGGCCAGGACCGCCTCGGCGAGGACCAGGTCCAGGGGGCGGGTGACCTTGAACGCCTCCTCGTGGCCGGGGACGGCCACGACCGTGAGGCCGAGCTGCTCGACCATCCCGGCGTCGTCGGTGACCTCGCCGGTGACCGTCTCGTGCGCCCGGACCAGCGTGGCCCGGTCGAAGCCCTGCGGGGTCTGCACCGCCCGCAGCAAGGCGCGCTCCGGCGTGGCGACGACCGGCTCCGGCGCACCGGGCGTACCGGCGGGCTCGACCTGCTTGACGGTGTCGGCGAGCGGCAGCGCGGGCACCACGGCCGGTGCGCCGTCGCGTACGGCCTCGATCACGGCGTCGACCGTGTCCACCGGCACCAGCGGCCGGGCCGCGTCGTGGACCAGCACGATGTCGTGGCCGGTCGGCAGCGCGTCCAGGCCGAGCTTCACGGACTCCTGGCGGCTCTGCCCGCCCGGGACGACGAGGAAGTCCGTCCGCTCGGGCAGCGCGTGCGCGTCGAGCAGCGTTTTGACCTCGGCGGCGCCGTCGGGCGGGGCCACGACGACGACCAGGGAGACGGCCCGGGAGGCGGCCATCGCGCGGACCGCATGGATCAGCATGGGTGTGCCGCTCAGCGCGCGCAGCGCCTTGGGGGCGCCCGGGCCGAGCCGCACACCGCGGCCGGCGGCCGGGATCACGGCCGCCGTACGGGCCGCCGAGGGGCCGGCGGACGGCGAGGGACGCGAATCGTCAGACATCGGTTCCTGTCAGGTTTGTGTGCTGGCCTGGCGTGGGTATGGCCTGGAGGAGTGCCGGGCGCGACGCGCTCGACCGGACCCTTCCGTGACGCTGGTCGAGCCGGCTGCCCGGGCCCGGCACGCCAATCACCGGGGCGTGAGTGATAACACAGCCCGGGGCGGCGGCGCATCGGCGTCGGAGAATGAACATGCCGCAGCGCCCGGCGACAGAGAATTCGTCATCGGGCACCGCGGCATATCGATGTGCAGGCGCGCGCTTGATAAGCAGGGCGCTGAACGACCGGCTTCGCCTCAGGAGGCGAGAACCTCGTCGAGCAGGGCTTCGGCCTTGTCCTCGTTGGTGTTCTCCGCGAGGGCCAGCTCGCTCACCAGGATCTGGCGGGCCTTGGCGAGCATGCGCTTCTCACCGGCGGAGAGTCCACGCTCGCGCTCACGACGCCACAGGTCACGCACCACTTCCGCGACCTTGATGACATCGCCCGAGGCGAGCTTCTCCAGGTTTGCCTTGTATCGACGGGACCAGTTCGTGGGCTCCTCGGCGTACGGCGCGCGCAGCACCTCGAAGACCCGGTCCAGCCCGTCCTGACCGACCACATCACGCACGCCGACGAACTCCGCATTGTCCGCTGGCACACGTACCGTCAGGTCGCCCTGGGCGACCTTCAGCACCAAGTAGGTCTTGTCCACGCCTTTGATCTGGCGAGTTTCGATAGCCTCGATCAGCGCGGCCCCGTGATGGGGATAGACCACGGTGTCGCCAACCTTGAACGTCATGTGACAGGTACCCCTTCCGTGGCTATCCAGGGTAACACGGAAACTGCGGGTTCTGAATGACGTTTTCGCAGGTCAGGGCATATCTCGGGGCTTGACAACTCCGACAGGAACGTGCTTCGGACAGGGAGTGGAAGAAGGTATTCGCAGGTGGGAGCGGCTCTCCGGGGTGAGCGAAACGCGTACGTTACACGCATCCGGAGCATCCTCCAGAAGGATGAACATCCCCATATGTCCGGTTCCGTATGATCGACTTCCGCTACTCCGTTCGGCGGCCCGAGCCGGGTTCCGGTCGAATCCATAATTGATCACGAGGCGCCCGGACGGACCGCCGGTGATCAATTCCGAGGCACCCCGCGCATTCCTTCACGGAAAATCCGTGCTGCCACCCGGGGCTCTAATGTGAATGCCGGACGAGCGCCACGGCAATGTGACGCGGCAGTCATGTGTGACTCAGGTGGACTCGGCGGTGACGGGGGGTCGGGTGCGGCCGGACGAGGGCGGCTCGGTAACCTAAGGCCCGCTGACAGACACTTAGGGCGGCTCTATCGGCCGCTCCGCTCGAGTCAAGGAGTTACCGCCGCCGTGAGCAGCAGCCTTCGACGCGGTGCCCTCGCCGCCGCCGTCACCGCGTTCTCGATCGCCTCGCTGGCCGCGTGCGGCGCCGGCAACAACGCCCAGACGCTGGAGATCAAGCCGGACAACGCCGCCACCAGCGTCGGCGACATCGAGATCCAGAACGCGGTCGTGATCACGCAGCCCGACCTCGAATCGACCGGCCCGGCCGCGATCTCCGCGACCTTCTTCAACTCCGGCAAGAGTGCCGAGACGCTGGAGTCCATCACCCTCCCGGGCACCGGCAAGACCGCCCAGCTGAAGCCCGCCAAGGGCGGCAGCCTCAGCATCCCGCCCGGCGGCTCGCTGATCCTGGGCGGCCGGAACAACGCCACGGCGATGCTGCCGAGCAGCCGCGAGGCCGTGCAGGACGGCAACGCCCAGAAGGTCACCTTCACCTTCAGCGAGACGGGTGCCGTGAGCCTGCGCGCGTTCGTCGTCCCCGCCGAGCACTACTTCAAGGAGTGGGGCCCGACGGAGGTTCCGGCCGCGCCGGGCGCCTCGTCGTCCCCGTCGGGCTCGCCGTCCGGTTCCCCCGCCGAGGGTGAGCCGGGAGCGCCGGAGAACCCCGCGGGCGGTGAGACGCCCGGTGGCCACGGAGCGTCCGGCACGCCGACCGACGCGGCCACGGCGAGCGCGGGCGCCGGCGCCGGACACTGAGCCGGTCGCGGTACGAAGAAGGGCGGGGCCTCTCCCGGGAGAGGCCCCGCCCTTCTTCGTACCGCCGTCGTGCACGGCCGGTCTACGGCTCGAACTTGTAGCCGAGGCCGCGGACCGTCACCAGGTAGCGCGGGGCGCCCGGGTCCGGCTCGATCTTGGCGCGCAGACGCTTGACGTGGACGTCGAGGGTCTTGGTGTCACCGACGTAGTCGGCGCCCCAGACCCGGTCGATGAGCTGCATGCGCGTCAGCACGCGGCCGGCGTTGCGCAGCAGCATCTCCAGCAGGTCGAACTCCTTCAGCGGCAGGTCGATCTTGGTGCCGCCGACGGTGACCACGTGCCGGTCGACGTCCATACGGACCGGGCCGGCCTCCAGGGCCGCCGGCGTGACCTCCTCGGGCTCGCCTCTGCGGCGCAGCACGGCGCGGATGCGGGCGACCAGCTCGCGCGAGGAGAACGGCTTGGTGACGTAGTCGTCGGCTCCTATCTCCAGCCCGACGACCTTGTCGATCTCGCTGTCCTTGGCGGTCACCATGATGACGGGGACGTTGGAACGGCCGCGCAGCTGACGGCAGACCTCGGTGCCCGGCAGGCCGGGCAGCATCAGGTCGAGGAGGACGAGGTCGGCGCCGTTGCGCTCGAACTCGTCGAGTCCGTCGGGCCCGGTGGTCGCGACCGCGACCTCGAAGCCCTCCTTGCGGAGCATGTACGACAGGGCGTCGGAGAAGGACTCCTCGTCCTCGACGACGAGCACACGGGTCACGGAAGGACCTCCGGGGCGGGAAGCGTTTCGTACGCTGTTGATTCGGGGGATGTGGGGGTGGACCGCCCGGCCTCCACGTCGAGGCCCGCGCCTCCTGCGCGTGTCTCTCGGGCGGTCTGCTGATGTGCGCGGTCGCGGGCCGCACCGGCCTCCGGCAGCCGCAGGGTGAAGGTGGAGCCCTGGCCTTCGGCGCTCCACACCGTGACCTCCCCGCCGTGCGAGGCGGCCACGTGCTTCACGATCGCCAGCCCGAGTCCCGTACCACCGGTGGCACGGGAGCGGGCCGGGTCGACGCGGTAGAAGCGCTCGAAGATGCGCTCCTTGTCCTTGTCGGAGATGCCGATGCCCTGGTCGGTGACGGCGATCTCGATGTGGTCCCCGCCGGACGCGTTCACGCTGCGGGCCGCTATGCCGACGCGGGTGCGGGCGGGCGAGTAGTTGACCGCGTTCTCGACGAGGTTGCCGAGTGCGGCGGCGAGCTGGCCGCGGTTTCCCCAGACGCGCAGGTCGGTGGTGCCTCCCGCCCGTCGCCCGCCACCACCCTGATCGGGCCCTTCGGGCGCCCAGATGTTCGAGGCCATCGTGATCTGTTTGGCGCCGGCCTGGTGCCGGCAGCGGTCGACGGCCTCGGCGACCAGCTCGTCGACACGGACCGGCTCGGCGTCCTCCAGCGGGTCGTCGTTCTGCACCCGCGAGAGGTCGATGAGCTCCTGCACCAGGCTGGTGAGCCGGGTGGCCTCGATCTGCATGCGCCCGGCGAACCGCTCGACGGCCTCGGGGTCGTCGGAGGCGTCCATCACGGCCTCGGAGAGCAGGGAGAGGGCCCCCACGGGCGTCTTCAGCTCATGGCTCACGTTCGCGACGAAGTCACGCCGGACCGCCTCGATGCGGCGGGCCTCGGTCAGGTCCTCCACGAGGAGCAGCACCAGCCGGGAGCCGAGCGGCGCGACCCGCGCGGAGACGGCCAGGGCCTCTCCGCGTCCGGTGCCGCGCCGCGGTAGATCCAGTTCGACCTGGCGTATCTCGCCGTCCCGCCGGGTGTCCCGGGCCATCTGCAGCATCGGCTCGACGGCGAGCTTGCCGCCGCGGACCAGGCCGAGGGCGTACGCCGCCGAGCTGGCCTTGACCACGGCGTCCGCCTCGTCGAGGACGACGGCGGACGACCTGAGGACCGACAGGACGGTGTCCACGCCCGGCGGAAGCACCGCGTCCGTGTGCAGCGAGCTACGGGTGGGGCGCTTCTGCTCGCGCTCACTCCAGCGGAACGCGAGCATGGCGATGACGCCGGTGAGCACCCCGGCGATCGCTGCCACTGCGGCGACCGCCGCGTTCACGTCCATGCACCCAGGTTAGGCATGGCTCGGGCACCCTCCACAGCCGTCGGGGTGCGAGCTCGAACACTCGTCGCCCAGAGTTCACCTTGGAGCCAGTATGGGTTCATCCGGGATGCCGGAAACGGACGCGTACGGGGCGGAACGTGGGAGCGTGGGGTTCGGACCGCCGGTAATACGACGGTCGTACCGCCGGTTGTCCGGTGGCCCCGGCCCTTGGACCCCCGACTGAGACGCACGAGAGGGAAAGCCTGATGCGGGACGCGTACCACGAGGAACTGGACTCGATCGGCGACAGTCTGGTGGAGATGGCCCGGCTGGTCGGGTCGGCGATCGGGCGCGCCACGACCGCCATGCTCGACTCCGACCTGAAGCTCGCCGAGAACGTCATCGAGGCCGACCAGAAGGTCGACGAGCTCCAGCACGACCTCGAGGCCCGGGCCATAGCCCTGCTGGCGCGGCAGCAGCCGGTGGCGACGGACCTGCGCATCGTCGTCACGTCGCTGCGGATGTCGGCCGACCTGGAGCGCTCGGGTGACCTCGCCCAGCACGTGGCGAAGCTCGCCCGCCTGCGCTACCCCGACCGCGCGGTCCCGAGCGACCTGCACGCCACCATCCTGGAGATGGGCCAGCTCGCGCAGCGCCTGATGGCGAAGGCCGCCGAGGTGATCATCACCAAGGACGTCGACCTGGCGCTCCAGCTGGAGCAGGACGACGACGAGATGGACCTGCTGCACCGCACGCTCTTCCAGCACCTGATGGACGACCGCTGGAAGCACGGCATCGAGACGGCCGTGGACGTCACGCTGCTCGGCCGCTACTACGAGCGGTTCGCCGACCACGCCGTGTCGGTCGCCAAGCGCGTGGTGTACCTGGTGACGGGCGAGCACGCGGACGAACTCCAGGCGGATGCGCAGCCGGAGATCCAGGCGGCCCCGGGGGCGGAGAGCGCCTGACGGGTTCTGCCCGAGGGTGGTGCCTGAGGTCGTACCCGGGGTCGTGCCCGGGGGTCAGGTCCGGGCGCGCGGGCGAGCTCCAGGCGGATCCGCGGCCGGAGATCCGGGCTGTCCCGTGGGCGCAGAGCGCTGACGGGGCGTGCCCGGGAGCCGGGCCCGGGCGCGCGGGCGCCTCGATGCGCCGTTGATGCGCCCAGGGCCATGGGCATCCAATGGGCACAGGCACCAGCCTCTAGGAGGGACCCATGGCCGAATCCCCCAGCACGACGCCCGACCCCGCCCGCCAGCGCGAGACCGAGCAGCCCGCCGAGATCAGGAGCCTGCCCCTGATCGCCGCGTGCGGCTGCGGCTCGGGCTGTGGCTGCGGGTGCCAGTCGGGCAGCCCCTGCCAGTGCGGCTGACGCCGACGCAGTGTTCTCGGTACGTCCTTCAGGGCCCCGGCGGTGTCGCCGGGGCCCTGCGGGCGTACGGCCGTGGGTCGCCGGGGCGCTGCGGCGTGTGGCCTGGGGTCGCCGGGGTCGCCGTACGGGCGGAGCATGGGAGGGAGGCGAGGCGGCGCGGGCCGCGCCGCCGCCTGGAAGGAGGCGCGAGGCATGCCCAAGTTCATGGATGTCCACAGCGGCATGAAGGGCATCACGGAGGAACAGCTGCGTGAAGCCCACAACGCGGACCTCGCGATAGAGAAGGACGAGCAGGTCCACTTCGAGATGGCCTGGGCGGACCCGGAGTCCGGCCACGTCTACTGCCTCTCCGAGGCCCCCTCTGCCGAAGCGGTCCAGCGCATTCACGAGCGCGCCGGGCACAAGGCGGACGAGGTGCACCCCGTCCCGTTGACGGTGCGGTGACCTGCCGCACGCGACCCGTCAGCGCCGGCCGGCGTTGAGGCGGGCCGCCTGCCGGGTCAGGTAGTCACGTTCGGCGAGGTTGGGAGCCTTGCGGCCCGCCTCGGCGTACAGGCGGGCCGCCGTTTCCGGGTCACCGTCGCGCTCGTGGAGGTACGCGGCCACCGCGGCGTACCGGGGCAGTGAGTCGTCCAGTGCCGCGAGCGCCGCGAGCCCGGCGCGCGGTCCGTCGGCCTCGCCCACGGCCACCGCGCGGTTGAGCCGGACGACCGGGCTGTCGGTCAGGCGTGTGAGTTCGTCGTACCACTCGACGATCTGCACCCAGTCGGTCTCACCGGCGGTGGGCGCGTCGGCGTGGAGCGCCGCGACGGCGGCCTGGGCCTGGAACTCGCCCAGCCGGTCGCGGGCGAGGGCCGCCTGCAGAATCCCGACGCCCTCGGCGATCATCCGCGTGTCCCACCGGCCGCGGTCCTGCTCGGCGAGCGGCACCAGACCGCCGTCGGGCGCGGTCCGGGACGCCCGCCGCGCGTGATGGAGCAGCATCAGGGCGAGCAGCCCCGCCACCTCGGGGTGGTCGATCGCGGCCGCGAGCTGCCGGGTGAGCCGGATGGCCTCGGCGGCGAGGTCGACGTCACCGGAGTAGCCCTCGTTGAAGACCAGGTAGAGCACGCGCAGCACCGTCGCGACGTCGCCGGGCCGGTCGAACCGCACGCCGGAGACGGTGCGCTTGGCCCGGCTGATGCGCTGGGCCATCGTCGCCTCGGGCACGAGGTAGGCCCGGGCGATCTGCCGGGTGGTCAGCCCGCCGACGGCGCGCAGCGTGAGCGCGACCGCCGACGACGGCGTCAGCGAGGGGTGGGCGCACAGGAAGTAGAGCTGGAGCGTGTCGTCCACGCCGGGCGCGGGCCCGGGCGGCGGCTCCTCCTCGACGAGGTCCTCACGCCGGCGGCGGGCGCTGTCGGCCCGCGCCCGGTCGAGGAACTTGCGCCAGGCCACGGTGACCAGCCAGCCCCTGGGG
This sequence comes from Streptomyces sp. NPDC012474, assembly GCF_042955185.1. Lineage (NCBI taxonomy): Bacteria > Bacillati > Actinomycetota > Actinomycetes > Kitasatosporales > Streptomycetaceae > Streptomyces > Streptomyces sp. NPDC012474. The sequence continues at coordinate 114,466 of NZ_JBIBEP010000006.1, read as the reverse complement.
TCCCGGGGCGGCTCGGACGGCCAGACGCGGAACGCCTCGATCAGCGCGTCCTGAACGGCGTCCTCGGCCGCCGCGAAGTCGGCTCCGCGGCGGACGAGGATGGTGAGGACGCCGGGCGTGAGGCTTCTGACGAGGGCCTCGTCCATCGGTGAGGTCACTCCGTGGTGGTCGGGTGGGCGGCCAGGAAGGGGCGCACCTCCAGCCACTCGTGGATCGGCTTCCCGCCCGCCCCGGGGGCGGCCGACAGTTCCCCGGCCAGCTCGACGGCACGCTCGTAGCTGTCGACGTCGATGATCATCCAGCCGGCGATGAGGTCCTTGGTCTCGGCGAACGGGCCGTCGGTGACCGGCGGGCGCCCCTCACCGTCGTACCGGACCCATGCCCCTTCCGGGGCGAGCGCCTGACCGTCGACGAACTCGCCGGTCTTCTCCAGCCGGGCCGCGAAGTCGTTCATGTACTGGATGTGCGCCGAGATCTCCTCGGGCGTCCACCGGTCCATGGGCACGTCGTTGACCGCTGCCGGAGCGCCGCGGTAGTGCTTGAGAAGCAGGTACTTGGCCATGGTGACTCTCCTCGGTGCCGTTGCGACCCGTCTTGGCCGCCTTCACCCCGGGGACGGAGCGGGGCCCGGGTTCTCGACATCGCCGCCGAAGCTTTTTTCTGGGCGGGTGCTCACTGCCCGACGCGGCCGTCGATCCGTTCGCGCAGGAGGTCGGCGTGGCCGCAGTGCCGGGCGTACTCCGCGATCTGCGCGACCAGGATGTCGCGGATCTGGACCTGCCCGCCGGGTTCGGGGCCGTAGTCGGAGTGGCCGGCGTTGCGGGTGGAGAGGTCGGTGATGCCGGCCAGGTAGCGGTCGGTGCGCTCGGTCTCGGCACGCCACTGCCGCCAGGCCTCCTCCACGACCACCGGGTCGGCGACGGCACCGTTGAAGTCACCGTCGCGGTCGTCCTCCGTGCGGTACAGCTTCGGCGCGTCCTCACCGGCCATCACCCGGCGGAGGTGCCGCTCGTCCTCCGTCAGGTGCCGCACCAGTCCGAGCAGCGACATCGTGGACGGCGGGCAGGACCGCCGGGCCATCTGCCCGGCGTCCAGGCCCGCGCACTTCATCTCGAAGGTGAGGCGGTAGTTGCGCAGGTAGTCGAGGAGGATGCCCCGTTCGTCGACCGGCTGGGCGTCGGTCTCGCGAGGGTCGTCGTCGGGGTCGACCCACATGTCGGGGTAGACCGTCGCCTTCGTCCACCGCGTCGTCTCCGAGTCTGCTGACGCGGTGGACGTTGCTCGTTCGCCGGTGTGCTCGCCTGAGACCATGCGGGCATGGTGGACCGGGTGGGGCGGGGACGCCACCGAATATCGGCCGCGGACGTGACAGGGGGCGGCGGCCGGCGTCGACGACCGGCCCGCTTTCGAGCCACGGGGGCTGTCGTGCCGCCGTGACCAGCGTGACGGAGCGTCCCCTGCTCCATCGCGTCGACCCGGTCGCGGGCCTCGCGGCCGCCGGCTTCCGCACCCTCGCGGCCTGGCTCCGTCGACCGGGTCGACGGAGCCCCCTGTCCCCTCCGCTACGTCCGGTCCAACGCCGTGAAGACGGCCAGGCACAGGGTGAGGCTCGCGGCGAACGCGATGCCGCACCGGGACAGGGCCGTCGGCACCGCGGCCCCCTCCCAGCGGGCGAGGACGAAAGCGATCGCAGCGGCGACGAGGGAGAAGAGGACGGCCACCGCCAGCGCGAGAAGCAGCAACGCCGGGAAGGTGTGATTCATGGAGGCACCGCCTGGGTCGTGTGGTGTCGATGACGAATTACGACGATCCCCGGGCGGAACCGCAGGTGGGACGGTTGGATGTGTTCTCCGGTGACAACAGGGGGTTGTCCGGCGAACAAACCGTGGGGGAGAACGAGTGGCCGGCCAGAGGAAGCGTGGGGGACGACCGTGGGGACCGGCCCGGGGCTCGTGCGTCGAGATCAACCAGCTGGTCGCGGTGGTCCGGTCCTGGCTCGACGAATCGGCGGTGTCCGTCAGGGAGTTGCACGCGCGGCTCACTCCCGAGCACTTCGTCACCGGATCCGTGCCCGAGTTACGCCGGTTGCGCGACCGGCTGGCCGGTGAGTCGCTGGAGTGGGATCTCGTCGAGGCCGTGGCCGACGTGTGCTTTCCCGACGAACAGGCCGACCTCTCCCGGCGCCGCCTCGCGGAGGCGAGGACGCTGTGGGACCGGGCGGGCACCGATCCCACAGCCATCGCGGAGGCACAGGAGCTGGTACCCGCCCGGGAGTTGCTGGAGGCCAAGGACCGCACCATCGAGGTCCTCCAGGAGATGCAGCGTGCCCGGCAGGCCTACGAGGCCGGCGAGCACGGGCGGCAACAGGCCCTGTCCATCGCCACGTTGCTGTTCGTCATGCTCGGACAGGCCCAGGCGAAGGTCGCCGAACTGAGGCGCCGGCTCGACGCGCTGGAGTCGGTGACGGCCGAACTCCCCGATGGCCAAGGGGTCGTGGAGCTGCTCTCACGGGCGCGACAGCAGGAGACGGATCTGCGCGAACAGCTGGTTCGCGCCGAGCGGGAGCGGGGCATCGCCCAGCAGGTCGCCGACCACGCGGCACGCCGTATCCACGAACTGGAGGCCGAACTCGCCGAGCTGCGGCTCCGTATGGGCGAGGACGGGCCCTCCCGGACGCAGGAGCCGGCGCCGCTGCTGTCACACCCCGACCTGCACGCCCTCGACCCCGACGACGCCGCGCTCAACGACGTGGACCGCGCGCTGGAGAAGGCGCGCGCCGTCCTCGACGAGGAGCACGAGGCCGTTCAGCAGGCGGCCGACGAAGTGGGTTACTGGTCGTCCTCGATCCCCTCGGCCTCTCCCGCGGAGGAAGCCGGCGTCTCCGCGCTCGGGGAGGTCGGGCAGAACCTGAGGGGACGACCCTTCGAGTTGTCCGGAACAACCCCGAACAACCCGCCGACCAGCCACGAGACGTCCTTCCCCGCACTTGAGTCCCCCCGGCCTCCGGTCGCCGACCCCGAGGGCGACATCTCCGAGGCGGCCCGCGGGATCACCCGGGGCAGGGACCCGGAGGACATCGTGACGCGACTGTGCCGGGCCGTCGTCCCCACCGTCGCCGACGCGGTCATGGTCTATCTGCGGGACCCGATCCCGACGAGCGACGAAGAACACGTGGGCCCGCTGGTCCTGCGGTTGCAGCAGGTGCACCCGCTCCACGCCGGAGGCGGAGCCACGCTGTGCGAGGTGCGTCCCGGCGGCGCGCTCTTCGACGTACTGAACGGGGCGCTGCCGGTCGCCACCGACTCTCCGGTCGGTGGCGCCGCGCTGCCGGAGCTGCTCGGTGAGGGCCATGGGACACCCGGCGGAGGCCACACCGTCCTCGTGCCCCTGCACGGTCGCCGGCGGATCATCGGCACGGCGGTCCTCCTGCGCCACGCCGCCGAGCGGGCCTTCCAGGACGCCGACCTGTCGGTCGCCGCCGAGTTCGCCACCCGCAGCGCGCTCGCCATCGACAAGAGTCACAACCTGCAGGCCGCGGTCCAGGGTCTCCATCTCGCCCGCAGTCTCGCGGACACCCTGCAGGTCGTCGCCGACGGAGTGGTGACCGGTCTCGGCTACGAACTGGCGTGCGTCAACCTCGTCCGCCCGGACGGCGATCTCGTGGTCGCCTCCCTGGCGGGCAACTCCGCCGCCGACGCCCTCCTCACCGGCCGTGTCGGCTCGCGCGAGTCCTGGGAACGCAGGCTGAGCATGGGCCGGCACTGGGGGGACCTGGTGTTCATACCGCACACCGAGGGCTGGGTCCTCGACGACGACGACGTCCCGCAGTGGCACACCGACGGCCCCGCCCCCCGCTTCGAGGACGAGTGGCACCCCTCCGACCGCCTCTTCGCGCCCATGTACGCCCGGAGCGCTTCCGGTGCCTCCCACGGCGAGCTGGTCGGCGTGATCTCCGTGGACCACCCCCTCACCCGCCGCCGTCCCCGGCCGGACGAACGCCGGGACCTGGAGGAATACGCCTTCCAGGCCGCCATCGCGATCAGCAACGCGCGGCTGCGCACGAACATGCAACGCGCACTGGTCAGACTGGACAGGGAGCAGCAGACGCTGCGGGCCAGCGAGGAGTCCTTCCGGCAGGCCTTCGAGTACGCGCCCAACGGAATGGCCATCGCCGAGCTGGGCGGCGACCAGAACGGCCGCATCCTCCGGACGAACGACGCGCTGTGCCGCATGCTGGGCCGCCCGGCCTCCGCCATGCGCCGCTACGCGTTCTCCGACTTCGTCCACCCCGAGGACCTCGGCATCCTGCTCCGCACCAGCGCCGAGGGCGGGCGCGCGGAACTGCGCCTCGGGCGCCGCGACGGGACGTTCCTGTGGGTGTCGATGCGCAACAGCGTGGTCGCGGACGAGGCCGACGGCCCCCGCTTCCTGCTCACTCACGTCGAGGACATCGAGGAGCGCAAACAGCGCGAGTTCGACCTCGCCCATCGCGCCTCGCACGACGCCCTCACCGGCCTGCCGAACTCCGCCGAGCTGCACGCCCGTATCGACGCCCGGCTCTGCGCACTCCGGGAGCACGGGTCCGATGCCACGGAAGGGGTCGACGACCCCTACCTCGGCCACGCCTACCCGGCCGCGACCTCCCACAGCCATGTCCGGGCCCCCGTGGGCGACGACAACACCCATGGCCTGGCCGTGCTGTTCTTCGCCCTCCGCGACTTCAAGGCGATCAACACCCGCTTCGGGCACGACGCGGGGGACGGCGTCCTCGTCGAGGTCGCCCGACGGCTCGGTGAGGCCGTGCGCGACGGCGACACGGTCGCGCGGTACGGCGGTGACGAGTTCGTCGTCCTGGCCGACGGTCTGGACCCCGCCGACGCGCACACCGCCGCGGTGTGGATGCAGGAACGGATCCACCTGCCGATCCCCCTGGGCGACCAGACCGTGCGCATGCACTCGGGTGTCGGCATCGCATGGGCCCAGTGCGGGACGGCCCCTGGTGACATCCTGCGGGCGGCACGCGGGTTCTCGTCCTGAGTGCAGGGCTTCAAGGGCCGGTGTCCTCGCCCCGCCGTCGCGAATACTTGGCTAGCCACATGATTGCTGCTACGTTGATTATGTGGCCAGCCACACTTCTGGCGGCCGGCGGCCAAAGAAATGGAGTCATCGTGAAAGCGATCGTTTTCGACCAGTTCGGCGGCCCGGACGTGCTCCACGAGGCGGACATGGAGGTCCCGCAGCCCAGCCCCGGCCAAGTCCGGGTCCGGGTGAAGGCAGCCGGCCTGAACGCGCTGGACGGCAAGATCCGCTCCGGGATGCTGGAGGCCATCCGCCCGACGACCCTCCCCGCCGTCCCGGGAGGCGAGCTCGCCGGCGTGGTCGACGCCCTGGGTGAGGGTGTGAGCGACGTGCAGGTCGGTGATGAGGTGCTGGGCTGGTCGGACACCGGCTCGTACGCCCAGTACGCGCTGGCCACCACCGTCGCCCTCAAGCCCGACGGCCTCGACTGGCAGCACGCGGTCGCGCTGCCGGTGGCGGGCGAGACGGCCGAGCGGGTCCTGAACCTGCTGGGCGTCACCGCCGGGGAAACCGTGCTGATGCACGGCGCGTCCGGAGCGGTGGGAACCCTGGCGGTCCAGCTCGCCACGGCCCGAGGAGCACGCGTGATCGCCACCGCGGGCCCGTCCAACCAGGGCTACCTCGCCTCGCTCGGCGCCACCGCGACCGTGTACGGCGAGGGCCTGGTCGAGCGGGTGCGGGCGCTGGCCCCCGACGGCGTGGACGCGGTGTTCGACCTGGCCGGGAAGGGAGCCCTGGAGGACTCCATCACCCTGCGGGGCGGCACCGAGCGCATCGTCACCATCGCCGACTTCGGTGCACGCCGGCTGGGCATCACCTTCTCCCAGGGGTCCCCGGAACGCTCGACCGTCCGCTTGGCCGCCCTGGCCCAGGATGCCGCGGCCGGCAAGCTCGTCACCACCGTCACCGCCTACCCCCTTGCCGAGGCCGCCACGGCCCAGCAGGTCAGCGACACCGGGCACGTCAGGGGCAAGCTCGTCCTGACCGTCGGCTGAGCACGCCCGCCCGCCCCGCACACACCTACCCGCTGCCTCCGGTGACCGGCCGGTCACCGCCATGTCGAAGGACCTCTCATGCTGGATTCCCTCTGGACGCCGACCACTCTCGGCGGCATGTCTCTCCCCCACCGCCTGGTCATGGCCCCCATGACCCGTGACCGCTCAACACCGGAAGGCGTGCCCACCGAGCTGAACGCCGAGTACTACGCCCAGCGGGCCTCGCACGCACTCGTCATCACCGAGGGGACCCAGCCCTCCGCCGACGGCCAGGGCTACCTCCTCACCCCCGGCATCCACAAGGACGAGCAGATCGCCGGGTGGCGCAAGGTCACCGACGCCGTGCATGCGGCCGATGGCCGGATCGTCATCCAGCTGATGCACACCGGACGCATCGCCCACCCCGACAACACCCCCCACGGCCGCCGGCCGGTCGCCCCTTCGGCAATCCGTCCACAGGGCGCGATGTTCACCGCGTCCGGGCCCCAGGAGATGCCGACCCCCCGTGCTCTGTCGACGCAGGAGGTCGCGGCGACCGTCGACGACTTCCGGCGGGCCGCGGCGGCCGCCATCGCGGCCGGCGCCGACGGCGTGGAGATCCACGGCGCCAACGGCTACCTGGTCCACCAGTTCCTGTCCGACAACACCAACCAGCGCACCGACCGCTACGGCGGCTCCCTCGACAACCGCCTCCGCTTCGCCGTCGAGGTCGCCGCCGCGGTGGCCGACGAGATCGGCGCCGAGCGCACCGGTATCCGCATCTCCCCCGCGAACCCCTACAACGACATCGCCGAGTCCGACACCGCCAAGCTGTACCCGGCGCTCCTGGAGGCCCTGCGTCCCCTGGACCTGGCCTACCTCCACGTGGTGCACGCGGGCGACGAGGAGCTGCTGGGAACCCTGCGCGCGCTGTGGCCGACCACGCTGATCCTCAACCGGGCCGGTACCGACCTGCCCGCCCGCGCCAAGGACGTCGACAACGGCACGGCCGACCTCGTCTCCGTCGGCGCCCTCGCGCTCGCCAACCCCGACCTGGTGGCGAGGCTCCGCGCCGGCGCGCCGCTGAACACCCCCGACCCGGCCACCTTCTACGGCGGCGGAGCGGCCGGCTACACCGACTACCCCACCCACACCGGCTGAGGAACCGAACCATGCCCACTCCGGACCCCCGCATCCCCACGACGGCCGACGCAGGACCGATGAGCTACGCGATCTTCCAACTCGCCCGCGCCCACCGCGCCTACGCCGCCGCCCTGCTGCGCGAGATGGACCTGCATCCCGGACAGGAACTGCTGCTGATGCACCTTCTTGACCGGGACGGCCAGTCCCAGTCCGAGCTGCTCGAATGCCTCGGCGTGGACCACTCCACCATCTCCAAGGCGCTACGCCGCATGCAGGACGCCGGCCTGGTCATGCGCGAGCCGGCCGCACATGACCGGCGCGTCATGGTGGTCCACCTCACCGACAAGGGCCGGGCGATGCGCGAGCCCATCGCGGCCTTGTGGCAGGCCCTGGAGGAGGCCTCCGCCCGGAATCTGTCGGAGCAGCAGGCGGAGTCCTTCGTCCGCACCGCATACGCCATCACGGAGGCGATCAGCAGCCGCGCGCTGCCGGAAGAAGAGTCTCCGTGACTCCCCGGTGTGCACCCCATCCCCGTACGCCACACCTCAAGTGACAAGGGGCACCCGGCCCGGGGTGCACACCGCCCCAATTGCGGCGCGACCACCTTCAGGCCGGCCCTGTCACGCACCCCGCCGCGGCTGCTTTCGGACGCGGCACGTTCCGGTGGCGCAGCGCACTGCGGACCCGCCCCCACGGCCCGCATCCATCGGCCCGCCCAGCGCGCAGGTGCCCACGGACCGCATCCATCGGCCCGCCCAGCACCCAGGTGCCCATGTCTGCAACCGGTCCTGCCCCGCCCGCCAGGCCCCTCGCTGATGACCTGACAGAAAGTGAGACCCCCATGCCTGCCGGCCACTCAACCACCCTCCCGGTCCTCGTCGTCGGGGCCACCGGCTCCCTGGGGAGCAAGGTGGTCGACGAACTCCTGGGGCGCGGCAAGAACGTCCGCGCCCTGGTGCGGCCGGCCAGCGACGCCGGCCGGCTCGAAAGCCGGGGCGTGGAGATCGCCCGCGGCGACATGCTCGACGTCGACTCGCTCGTGGCCGCCATGAACAGCGCCGACGCGGTCATCACCACCGCCGCCGGCTACACCCGCGGCGGCAAGAACGCCGACGACATCGACACCATCGGCAACGCCAACCTCGCCGAGGCCGCCCACCGCACCGGCATCCGTCGGTTCGTTCTGACCAGCATCCTCACCAGCGACCAGACGCCCGATGTCCCGCACTTCTGGCACAAGAAGCTCGCCGAGGACAAGCTCGAACAGCTCGGCGTCCCGTTCGTCGCCCTGTGCCCGGGGGCGTTCCTCGACCAGGTCGCCAACATGGCGGGCGACCCGGTCGACAAGGGCCGCATGGTCTGGATCGGCAAGGCCACCGTCCCGCTGACCTTCGTCCACACCTCCGATCTCGCGGCGTACCTGGCAGCCGCGGTCGACGCCGAGGCCGAGGCCGGTGAGCGTATCGACATCGGCTGGGACCGTCCGGTCAGCATGCGGGAGGTCGCCGACGTGATGGGCCGCCGGGCCGGAAAGAAGATCAAGGTGTGGGTCGTCCCGACCGTCGTCGCCCGCGCGGCAGGAGCCGTCGCCGGCCGCTTCGTGCCCCTGATCAAGGACATGGCCGCGATGTTCCGCTGGTTCGAGACCGGACGCTACGTCGCCGACCCCAGTCGCCAGGAGCAGTTGTTCGGGCCCGTCCCCACGGCCGAGGAGGCCCTCGCCCGGTTCACCGATGAGCTGCGCACCGCACACCACCGGTGACAGCTCCACGTCCCGCTCCTCGCTGCCCGGCGGCCTGACCAGGACGCCTTGGCCCATCCCTCCTGGTCCATGGCGGTTCCGGCCGAGCCGAACGGGTGACGGGGCGGGCGCTCAGCGTTTCCTGGCCGGGGCGAAGGGCCCGGTGAAGCCGTGCGATCGCGACGCTTCCGCGGGTGTCCCCTTTTGACCATCAGGTGTCCGCCACTGACTGGGCGATTCGCCGGATGTCGGCAGAGGATCGAGGGGTGCTGCGGCGACCACGCCGCCGGGCGGCTCAAGGCCCCGGTCGCGAAGGTCCACCACGGCCTGGAGCAGGTGCGCGATGCCCAGGCCGACGTCGAGGCCGGCACGACACCGGGCAAGCACGTGGTGCTGCTCGACGACTGAGAAGACACGCACTCATCCGCCGCCGGTCGGAGCCGGCCGACGGCGGCATGCACGACAAGGAGACTGTCATGGGCGTCAACAAGGAAGAAATCAGCAAGACCATCCTGGAACTGGAGAAGTCCTTCAACGAGCGGTGGAGCGTCGGCGACAACCGCGGCTACCTCGACAACTACGCCGAGAACATCAGCTACTTCGACCCGATAGAAAAGGACCTGGTCGTGGGCTGCGACGCGGCCGTCGCCCACATCGAGGCGATCTACTCCAACCCGCACATCGTGCGCAACGAGTACCTCAATCCCGTGGTGCACGTCAGCGACGGCGGTGACTTCGCCGTCCTGGCCTACAACCTGAACACCTACGTGCTCGACGACAACGGCAACGAGCGGCAGTTGCGCGCCTGGAACGCCACCGAGGCGTATCGGCTGAATGACGGCGAGTGGCGCATCGTGCACTCCAACTGGGCGTTCGCCCAGACCGCGACAGGCGCGATCGCGTCCTGACCGGGGATCCGAGGTGACGCGCCCCCGCCAGTGAGCAGAGGATCCGGGGGGGCGGCCGGCCCCGGCCCGGCTCCTGTTCCGGACGCGATCAAGGCAGTGGCGGCCGTGGGGATGCAGGCTCGTGCCGCGCCCGCCTCACATGCCGGTCCTGGCTTCGCGGGCCGCGAAGGCGGCCGGGGTGAGACCGGTGTGGCCACGGAAGAAGCGGCCGAAGTTCGCGGGATCGGTGAACCCGAGATGGACGGCCACATCCCGGGCGCCCCAACCGGCACCTCCCAGCAAGCGCCGGGCTTCGAGCAGCCGCCGCTCGTCGATGACCTGACGCACCCCCTTGCCGGTGGCGTCCCGAGCCGCGCGACTGAGGGTGCGAACCGAACAGCCGAGCAGCCCGGCATAGTCGGCAGCCCGGTGCAGTTCCCGGAAGTGCAGCTCCAGAGCGTCCACGAACCGTGCATACGTGTCCCCGCGGCCTGCGCCGCCCGCCGATACGCCGTCGGAGGTGGCATCCGGGGAACTGGCAAGGCGCAGCAACAACGATTCCAGCAGGCTGCGCCGCAGCGCGTGGTGGACATCGAGCCGGCGGCGCCCCAGTGCACGGTGCTCGTCCAGGAGCTGAAGCGCCGTCTGCCGCAGCCAGGCCGCGTCATCGGGCTGGGGGCTGAGAACAGCAGGGGCGTCGTGCCCGGTGAGCGGGGCCAGCAGACGGGCGGCGTCGGACGACAGCACGTCCGGCTCAAACAGGATGAACAAGCCGCGGACGGCACCCGGCGGATGCCAGCACTGCGCGTGCCCGGGACGCACCCACAGCCACTGGCCGCGGGCGACGGTCCGCATGACGTGGTCGACATCGTGGAGCAGCTCACCCTCGGTGACGAGGATCAGGTAGTGGAAGGTGGCACGGCCCGGACGGGGCGGATTCCATGGCCAGTCGTCGTGCTCGGCGAAGAAGTCCTCGACGGTGCTCACCTCAAGGCCGTACGGAGTGCCGACCGGGGGCTGGAAACCGTACAGCGGAACCGCGGCCTGCACGGCCTGCTCGCTGCGTCCGGCACATGGAGAAGGCCTGGGGTGTCGCTTGTCGACCATCACGTGTCCGCAGCTTACTGCCCGCTTTGCCCGCTTGAGGAAGGGGGCTGGGCATGCCGCCCGCGTCCCTTGGCCGACGCCCCTTCCGCCCCCACCATTGAAGAAAGGAAACCCTCATGAACGGATCGACCCTGCAGATATTCGCCGCCGAGTGCGCGGAAGAACTTCCGGGAGCGCAGCTGGAGCATCCCTTCGGACCCGACTGGGAGGTCTTCAAGGTACGAGGCAAGGTGTTCATGCTGATGACCGAGGTCCCCGGGCGCCCGGTCGTGATTCTCAAGGCGGACCCCGGCGAAGCCCAGGCTCTCCGTGAGCACAACAGTCACATCACCCCCGGCTACCACATGAACAAGAAGCACTGGATCACGCTGGAGGGCGGGACAGGGGTCGACAAGGAGCTCGTCAGGGAACTTGTCACCGACTCTTACCTGCTCGTCGTCGCCCACCTGACCAAGGCCGAGCAGCCCGTCGACCCGCACACCTACGGCATCAGCACGCGGGCGGCCCGGTGAGCGGAGTAGCGGACAGGGTGTTCCTGATCGTCACCGACGACCCGGTCTGCTTCGACAACAGCCACTGGACGTCGCGGGCCCGGGCGGGGCATCACGAAGCAGCTGATCAACGATGCAGTCGAGCACTCCTACGACCTGGTCGTCGACGGTCTGCCACAGAGCGAGCGCCCGCCGCGAGCCCCCGACCCGGACGCGCCCGACCCGGACGCGCCCGACAGGTGAACGTCCATCCGCCGGGACGGCGCCATCGCCCGATTCAGCGACGGCGCCACGCTGTTGCACCCGATGCGGTTGACCAGCCCCAGAGAATCCTGGTGTCGCGTTACTTCCTCTTGCCCTGGGTTTCGACCGCCCGCATTTTGGCCCTGATCAACGGGGGCTGCACCGCAACTGACCTGTGTGCGGGCGGTCGTTGGCGGTCGTTCTCTGTCGCTGCTTGTTGACCTCGGAGGTTCCAGGCAGGTTTCGGCTCCCTGGCTGCTCAGGTATCTGTCTGAGCGGCCTGGTACGCCTCGTATCGAGACCAGGCACGTTCGAGCGTCTCGATAGCCGCGTCGATGGCGCCGCGCTCTTCGAGGTAGTCAAGCTGGCCCTGCTTTCCCTTGTTTGAGGGCCAGTCGGGGTCATGGGAGACGTCCCGCGCGAGATCTCCCATGGCAGTGCGGTGATCGGCGTGGGTCTTCAACCATGCGGTGAAGCTCTTTGGCTTGGACATATCGGCATCCTTCCGCCGACGTGTCCGGGCTAACCCACGGGTCTGATCCGCGTGTCGCTTGTCTTGTCACTTGTCTTGTCGCTTGTCGGCCCGCAGGTCAGAGCCTGTTCCGGGTCACCCGAAGTGCGGCCCTGTCTCATCACGACAAGCGACAAGACAAGCGACGAGGGCGTCAGCAGTGCCGGCGCGCCCGGCGGAGGAAGGGCAAGAACGAACGGCCTACGGCCGCGCGTCCCTTAGGGCTGTCCCGTAATTGCTGGTCACGGAGCTGGGAGGGTGCGGAAACTGCGTAGCTGCTGAGTTCGCGGTGCCGGTATCGTCCGGTCTCGACCCGTCGTACCGACGGCCTACGTTCAGAGAGCGATACAGATGACCAGCCAGCGAGCAACGACGACCTTGTGGCGCCCCACCGGCCCCAAGGAGCTGGATCTGGTTCGGGAGCTGAACTGGCGTGCCTGGCCGCCCCGGCTGCCCGAGCAGCCGATCTTCTACCCGGTCCTCAACGAGGACTACGCGGTCAGGATCGCGCGGGACTGGAACGTGAAGCACGATGGCGCCGGGTTCGTCACTCGTTTTGAGGTCGAGTCGGTGTTCTTGAGCCGGTATCCCGTACAGCAGGCCGGCGGGCAGACGATCCTCGAGCTCTGGGTTCCGGCCGAGGAGCTGGACGACTTCAACGCCCACATTGTCGGCGAGATCCAGGTGGTGCACGAGTTCCGCTGAGGCGGGGAGGCTTGCTGACGGACCTGCTGACCGGTGCCATGATCCTGGCGTGGCTGGTGTGATCACGGCGTCGGAGCCGTCCTGGATTGCCCCGTCCACCGGGCTGAGCCCGCGTGCCTTCGGGAAGCTGCTGACGGTGCTGCGGCGTGAGGGTGCGGATGCGGTCCGCAAGGGTCGGCCGTGGAGCCTGTCCCTGGAGGACCGGGCACTGCTGGTCGCGGCGTACTGGCACACGAACTTGACGATGCGCCAACTTGCCCCGCTGTTCGGGGTGTCCGAGTTCGCGGCGGACCGCGTGATCGACCATCTTGGGCCGATGCTCGCGCTCCAGCCCCGCAAACGGTTCGCCAAGGACACCGTGCTCATCGTGGACGGCACCCTGGTCCCCACCCGCGACCGCACCATCGCCGAGCAGTCGAAGAACTACCGGTACTCCACCAACCACCAGGTCGTCATCGACGCCGACACCCGGCTCGTCGTCGTGGTCGGCCGACCACTGCCCGGCAACCGCAACGACTGCAAGGCGTGGGAGGAATCCGGCGCCAAAGCCGCCGTCGGCAGGACACTCACGATCTCCGACGGCGGCTATTCCGGCACCGGACTTGTCATGCCCCATCGCCGCCGCAAGGGCGAAGACCTGCCCGACTGGAAGGAAGCGCACAAGAAGTCCCACCAGCAGGTCCGCGCCCGCGTCGAGCACGTCTTCGCCCGAATGAAGACCTGGAAGATCCTGCGCGACTGCCGCCTCAAAGGGGACGGCGTCCACCACGCCATGCTCGGCATCGCCCGCATGCACAACCTCGCCATCGCCGGATAAACGAGCGGACCACGCGATGGCCAAGCACGCCCGAGGTGACCCAAAGATCATTTACGGGACAGCCCTTTGGCAGCTCGCTGCGCTCGCGGCCAGCCGGTGTCCCGGCGGCTCATCTTCTCGGGCCCCAACGGCGGGCACGTCTGGCGTACGTCGCTGAACGAAGACCACTGGAAGCCCGCACTGGCGAAGGCGGGTGTCATCCCCAGGGCCAAGAGCCGCGAGCACGCCGCCGCCCGCGAGCACGACATGCACGCCCTGCGTCACTTCTACGCGTCCGTGCTCCTCGATGCGGGAGAGAGCATCAAGGCACTCGCGGAGTACCTCGGGCACTCTGACCCGGGGCTGACGCTCAAGGTGTACGCGCACCTCATGCCGAGCAGTCGGGACCGGGCCCGTAAGGCTCTCGGCAGGGCACTCAGGCCACAAGATCACGAGGGCCGAGGTTCCAGGGAGGATCCAGAGCACGAAAATGCCTCCCACTCGCGCCATATGCGCAGGTGGGAGGCATGATCACAAAAGCGACTTCTTCTTGCCCTGGGTCTCGCCGGGGATCTTGGGGAGCTGGTTTTTTGCTGGTCAGGCCCGGTGGGCTCGCGTGCCTGGTGGTCGTCGTTGGTCGTCATTGGCCACTGTTGAGCGGCCTCGGACGGCCCAGGGACGGCCCAGCCGTGGATCACATGAACGGCCTCAGCCGGCGGAGGTAACCCGCCACTGCGCGGTGACGCACCCCTCTTCCATGTCCCACCGCTCCTTGGCCACGCCATGGCTGAGCAGCTTCTGCACCTTGGCGAGATCAGCGGTGGGCGGGACGTCCAAGGCAACCATGCCGAACCGCTCTATGCCCTCGCCGCAGAACTCCGAGTCCGTGAAACGCGTTGATCACGCTCTGCCGCGCAGCTGCAGAGCCGCCGGGTTTCGGTAGGAGTGCCCGCCGTCGTTGATCCAGACGCTGTCGGCCGACCACCTTGCGCCGCTGAGCACGGCCGAGCAGGCGATGAGCAACACGCTCACGAACGGGTGACGCCTCCCGCGCCGGTGGCGCGGGGTCAGCCAACGTGGCCAGCTCGGGTAGTCCGGGCAGTGCGCGGTGCTGACGCGAGGGCGACTTGATCAGGCAGACGCTGGCAGACTGACGGCACATTGAAGCTCCGGTTAGGCAAGGCGACTTGATCTCTCGCCCACTCCAACCGGAACTTCGATATGTACGGGACGGGCCCACCGGCGGTCGTCACACCACCGTGACCTGCAACCATTCGACCCCGCCAAGACTTTGCAACCGCCCTGGGCGAGCCCCCGACCACCACTTGGGAAGTGTCGGGGGCTCATACGCTCTCGCGAGCCTTCAGGGAATCCTACGAATGATTCTTCTTCTCGACGTAGTAGGCGTAGGCATAGCCACCGCTCGTGCCGTCAGCGGTAACAGCCGAAAATGCGACAGGGCCCGACTCGGCCGTGTTGATGCTCCGTTGAAAAATGGACCCGTCACATACAAGGGTGCCCGATGCAGCGTCTTTGCCCGCAGTGGTGAGCGTCAGTTTCACCTTTTCGCCACCCGTACAAGTGAACGCGAATGCCACGCTCAATACATCGTCGGGCACGGATGCCAGCGTGTTCCCGAAGTTCCGCTCCAGCACGCCAGACCCGTCACTCAGCGACTCCATTTCGATAATTCCCTTCTCCAGCACCGACTTCGCCGATTCTGCCCCGTCCGAAGCGGAGGTCTTCGAAGTCGAGGCCTTCGGAGGAGACGGCTCGCTGGAGCTGCAAGCCCCCACAGCGAGCGGCATGGAGATGCCCAGGCAAATGGAGAGATATCGCACGCGCCTGCCGCTGATCATCACGAATTCTTCCGCCCGATCGAAATGTCGCCCTTCCTGGGAGCCTTGATGACGATGGTCTTCTTCTTAACCTTGCAAGGCGGAGCAATCCACGTCTTGGTGGCCGTGAGCTTCCATCCCTGCTGGCCGAGCACCGCCCGGTACCCCTTCGTTGTGGTGTTCTTGTCGGTGACGGTCTGCGTACCGGACCATGTCCACTTGTTGCTGATCTTGGTATCGACAGAGGTCTTGGCCTTCGACAGGATGATCCCGGCCTCGGCTTCCGCACTGACGCCGATGTCCCAGGTGAATTCATAGCTTTCGGTCAAGGCCCAGGACACGCTCTGGCCGGGCAGCAGCCAGGTCGACTTCGGCGGCTTGCTGGCTATGAAGTACGGCGATCCCTTGACTTTGTACTTCGGCTTGTCGTTCACCTCAGGGCACGCGCTCGCGCTTCTGCCATCACTCGCCTTCTCGCGCTCCCCTTCGAAGGTGAACGTGACCTCGTCACCGAAACCGATGACACGCCCATCGTTCAGGACAATCCCGCCGCCGTCAGCGGGAGTTATCTCATCCTCCCCGCTATCGGCGTGCGCGATAGTCGACATACCAAGCACCGCAACTACGGTGGCAGCGGCGAGAATCCGTATCTTGCTGCGCATAAGTGCGCCCCCCGTTTTGTGTGTTGCCTCCAGCCGGGTTGGTCGCTTCCCGGCTGCGATCATCATCTCACCACATGTGAAGCAAGCGTCACAAGCGCATCAACGAAGACTTGAGGAATAACTGAGCGAGAAGCCGTGAACGCCCAAGACCCCCGACTTCGATGGGCCGAGGGTCTTCGAACCGGTGGGGTTAACAGGATTTGAACCTGTGGCCTCATCCTTATCAGGTCGATCACGGGGGTCCGTCGTCGTCGAACAACCGGGCCTGAGCCTCGGCACATCGTCCACTGGGGTGCGGCGTCGACCGCAACTGTTCGCGCTTGTTGGTGTCAGCCACTGGTGTCAGCCGCCCCACGTGGTCTTGACATGGGCCGAGGTGACACGTTCAGCCTTCTTCCGCTCCCGGACATCCTTCTTCTTCCGTCGCGGCCATGACGAGACCGGAGCTCACTGCATGGTCGTCGTCGGTGCCCAGCCGCTGGAGGTAGGCCCAGCGGTCGAGCTGAGTGCAGGCCCAGGCGGGGTCATAAGCCGCCGTGGGCAGCTGGGGTACGCGTTTGCGACCTGTGTCGTCGAGTCGGTAAGGGACCTCGAACGCCGTATCCCAGAGGGTTAGGTCGGCGACGAAACGCGCCTCAGCTTCCGAAGGATCGATTCCCAAGTAGCGGGCGATGTCCGCCCAAGAGGTACCCCGCTCGCGCTCATAGACCACAGCCGAGACCAGCGCGCGTTCAGCAAGTTCGATGAGCTGGAGCGCTTGACTAACCCGGCCCCCGGGGCCCGTGTCAGGGTCGTGGCGGGTCGCGACCAGGCCACTCGCGCTGTCAGCGACGTCCACGGCATGGTCGCAGAGCACCAAGCGTGCCAGCGCTTGGCGGAAAAATCGGGCGCGGTCGACGTCGTAGGGGGTCGTCTCGGTCATGCGCACAGCGTCGCAGGAGGCGTCCGTTTCGCGAACCCGATTTCCCTGGAGCCGTTCCCCTTCTCGACGGCATGGCCACACGAGGCGTTTTTACCTCAACCCACCACTCACCCCAGCTCCCATCCCGTCTGCCGTCGACCCACACACCGTGGAGCGGGCGTGGCCCCTGGCGTCCAGGTGGAGCGCGCCACTGTACGAACGACCTGGACGCCAGGGGCCGCGTCTGCTCGGCTCTGCCTGGGTCGATGGCAGACGGGATGGGAGCTCCCCGCGCACGCCACTACTCCGGCCGGCACTCATCAGCGACCACGCCCGCCGCCTGATCCGCACCGCATGGTTCCTCGGCGCACGCAAGGACCTCGAACACCTGCGGCTCCGCGCGTGGGCTCACATGCTCGGATTCCGCGGCCACTTCTCCACCAAGTCCCGCCGCTACTCCACCACCCTCGGCGCCCTCCGCGACGCCCGCGCCGCATGGCGCCGCGCCCAAGCCGCAGCAGCCACCGGCCCCGAGCCCGAGACGACGTACGTCCTCGCTCACTGGGTCTTCGCCGGAACCGGTCTGTCCGAAGCCGAAGCCTGGCTGGCCGCATCCCTCGAACCCGCCCCCGGAACGGAAGGAGAACCAACCCGTGGCTAACCGACGCCTCAACCTGGCGGACGTGGCTGCCGAGCCGCGCCCTCTGCCTTCCCGGTATCTGACGCCTGAAGACCTGGTCGAAATGTTCGACCTGCCCAGCGTCGAGACGGTCTACCAGTGGCGTAGGAAGCGCACCGGTCCCAGAGGCTTCCGTGTCGGCCGGCACCTGCGCTTCGACCCGATCGACGTGCGGGCCTGGGTGGATGCCCAGCTTGGGGAGGCTGCCTGATGGCCGGGCACATCCAGGACCGTTGGTACAAGATCGAGGTTGGCCCGGACGGCAAGACCAGCAAGGTCAAGACCGAGCGGTACGGCTCGGGCATGCGGTACCGCGCTCGGTACGTCGGCCCGGACGGCACGGAGAAGTCGAAGAGCTTTCCTGACCGGCAGAAGCGGCTCGCCGAGCAGTGGTTGACCCAGACTGAGGCCGACATGGCGCGCGGGCAGTACACCGACCCGCGCGCGGCACGGATCACGTTTCAGCAGTACGCCGAGAACTGGGTGACTCACGCACCGGATCCGAACACCCAGGCGTCGATGGAGTCGCAGCTTCGGCTGCACGCGTTCCCGTACCTGGGGTCGCGTCCGCTCGGCTCCTTCCAGCCTGCTCACATCCGTGACTGGGTGAGGCAGCTCCAAGAGAACGGCGTCCGAGGCTCGTACGCTCGGACGATCTACTCCAACGTGCGGGCGGCTCTGAGCGCTGCCGTGGACGATGGGCACCTTCCTCGGAACCCGTGTGCTGCTCGCTCGGTCCGGCCGCCGACCGTGGACAGCAAGCGAGTCGTCCCATGGACGGCAGAGCGGGTCTTCGCCGTCCGGGCCGGCATGCCCGAGCGGTACCAAGCCATGGTCGATCTTGGGGTCGGCTGCGGTCTACGTCAGGGAGAGATCCTTGGCGTCGCCGTCGACGCGATCGACTTCGCTTCGGGCACGCTCCACGTGGTCCAGCAGCTCAAGCTGAGCCGTAGCAAGCCCGTGTTCGCTCCACCCAAGGGTGGCAAGCTGCGGGACGTGCCGCTGCCCGGTCCGGTCGCTGATGCCCTCCGGGACCACAGGAAGCGGTTCCCGCCGGTGGAGATCACCTTGCCGTGGAAGGTGGCGGACGGGCCTCCCGTGACCAAGCGGCTGATCTTCACCGGCCCGCGTGGCGGTCATGTCTGGCGGACGTCCCTCAACGAGGAAGTGTGGAAGAGGGCGCTTGCCTCGGCCGGAGTGATCCCTGAGCGGAAGCCAGGCGAGTCCTACGCGGAGTCCCGCGAGAACGGCATGCACGCCCTCCGGCACTTCTACGCCTCGGTGCTCCTGGACGCCGGCGAGAACATCAAGGCCCTCGCGGAGTACCTCGGCCATTCGGACCCGGGCCTGACGCTCCGTGTGTACGCGCATCTGATGCCGTCCAGTCAAGAGCGCACGAGAAAAGCAATCGCTCATACTTACGACCATTCACCTGAAGCCGAACACGAACAGGCGAGAACGTTCCAGGAACAGCAGTCGAGCTCTTTCCCTCCCTAGGGAGAGTTTCTTGCATGCGTGCAAGAAAGGCTTTCTTGCACGCATGCAAGGAGCCCTGCCTGCGCGAATCTCACGGAGTCCAACCAAGGGCGTATGCCCTGCTCAAGCTGTGGAACAAGTTGTCGTTCAACTCATGGAACAAGTTGTTCCACAGCTGGAACGTCGACTCCATGAAGCATCCTCATCTTCGACTTTTCTACTGTAGAAGTAGAAGCCCTTGATCTAGCTGCACGTTTGTCTGAGAAGACGTATCTGTGCGAAAGTCTCACCACATGCGAATGCCGCCCGTGCAGGGGCGGCATTCGTTTGCATTTCCGCACCCGGAATCCCTAGCCAGGAACCGACCACAGACGGAGGCCACATGGTCCCACGCACAGGTGTCACCGTCGACATCTGTCCCCGCGACTTGCCGCTCGCGCTCATCGGCACGGCCGGCGGTGCGCTCGCCCTCTGGGCCAACGCCCCGGCCGAGATCGCTGTGCCGGTGGCGCTGCTGATCGCTCTCGACATCCGAGTCCGTCGCTCGCGCCGTCACCCCTGACGGCCCAGAGACGGCCCAAGCCCAACAACAAGCCCCCTGCCAGCGGACAACCCGCAGGCAGGGGGCTTCTTCAGCGCTGCTTACTTCTTCTTGCCCTGGTTCTTGACCGCCTCGATGGCCGCTGCCGCCGCCTCGGGGTCCAGGTACGTGCCGCCCGGGTTCAGGGGCTTGAAGTCGGCGTCGAGCTCGTAGGAGAGCGGGATGCCCGTGGGGATGTTGAGGCCGGCGATGTCCGCGTCGGAGATGCCGTCCAGGTGCTTGACCAGGGCGCGCAGGGAGTTGCCGTGGGCCGCGACCAGGACCGTGCGGCCGGTCAGCAGGTCGGGGACGATCGCGTCGAACCAGTACGGGAGCATGCGGACGACGACGTCCTTCAGGCACTCCGTGCGCGGGCGCAGCTCCGGAGGGAGGGTCGCGTAGCGCGCGTCGGAGAACTGGGAGTACTCGGCGTCGACGTCGAGCGGCGGGGGCGGGGTGTCGTAGGACCGGCGCCACAGCATGAACTGCTCCTCGCCGAACTCGGCGAGCGTCTGGGCCTTGTCCTTGCCCTGCAGGGCGCCGTAGTGGCGCTCGTTCAGGCGCCACGAGCGGTGGACCGGGATCCAGAGGCGGTCCGCGGACTCCAGGGCCAGCTGGGCCGTGCGGATCGCGCGCTTCTGGAGGGACGTGTGGACCACGTCGGGGAGGAGGTCGGCGTCCTTCAGGAGTTCGCCACCGCGGACTGCCTCCTTCTCGCCCTTCTCGTTGAGATTGACGTCCACCCAGCCGGTGAACAGGTTCTTCGCGTTCCACTCGCTCTCGCCGTGGCGGAGGAGGATCAGCTTGTACGGTGCGTCGGCCATGCCCCAGAGCGTAATCCACGCTTTCGCCCGTTCGCGTGGCTGCCCGGCAGGCGGACGTTTGACTGGATCTGCTAATTGAGTGGTCCCCGTCAAGCGGCGACTTGTAATTTGCGCTTGCCGTTAGTGCCGCTTACACAGTGCGGCAGTCAGTGCCGCTGACACTTGTCGCTCCGGGGGGATCCATGCCGTACGTCCTGCGTGCCCGACGTGCCGTCCAGGAGACGGTCTCGGGTCTGCCTCGCGAGTTCTGGTGGTTGTGGACCAGCACGCTGGTCAACCGGCTCGGTGCATTCGTCGCCACCTTCATGGCGCTGTACCTGACCCTCGACCGCGGCTACTCCGCCACGTACGCCGGTCTGGTCGCCGCCCTGCACGGGCTCGGCGGGGTGGTCTCCTCGCTGGGCGGTGGGGTGATGGCGGACCGGCTGGGCCGACGGCCGACGCTGCTGATCGCGCAGGCCTCGACCGCCGTGTCCGTCGCACTGCTGGGCTTCGTGCACGACCCCGTCGCGATCGCCGGTGTCGCCTTCCTGGTCGGCATGGCGAGCAACGCCTCGCGGCCCGCCGTGCAGGCGATGATGGCGGACATCGTCCGGCCCGAGGACCGGATTCGCGCCTTCTCCCTCAACTACTGGGCCATCAACCTCGGCTTCGCCGTCTCCTCCACGGCCGCCGGGTTCATCGCCGAGGCCAGCTACCGCGCCGGGTTCCTGATCGAGGCGGGGATGACGATGGCCTGCGCGATCCTCGTCTTCCTGCGGCTGCCTGAGTCCAAGCCCGCCGAGCCGGCGGTGCGGGCCGCCGCACTCGACGACTCCGTGAGTCTGGGCACCGTACTGCGCGACGGGCGGTTCATGAGCGTCGTCGGGCTGTCCTTCCTGATCGCGCTGATCTTCCAGCAGGGGTCGGTGGGGCTGCCGGTCGCCATGGGCGAGGCCGGTTTCTCCCCGGCCGAGTACGGCATGGCGATCGCCGTGAACGGCGTGCTGATCGTCGTCCTCCAGATCCCCGTCACCCGTTTCATCGAGCACCGGGATCCCCGCCGGCTGCTGGTCGTCTCGTCCCTCCTCGCGGGGTACGGCTTCGCGCTCACCGCCTTCGCGGGGTCGGTGGGGGTCATCGCGCTCACGGTGTGCGTGTGGACACTGGCGGAGATCGTCAACGCGCCCACGCAGACGGGTCTCGTCGTACAGCTGTCCCCGGCGCACGGACGCGGGCGCTACCAGGGCATGTACACGATGTCCTGGTCCGTGGCCGCCCTCGTCGCCCCGCTGCTGTCCGGGTTCGTCATCGACCGGTTCGGGGCGGAGTGGCTGTGGGGATCCTGCGCGGTGCTCGGGACGGCGGCCGGGGCGGGGTACGCCGTGCTGATGCGGCGGATTACGGAGGACGGGAAGAAGGCGGAGGCGACGGACGGGCTCCGGGCGCTGCCGGCCCGGCCCGGCAAGGACACACGAAGGAGCGGGACGCTGTGACCACCCGGCACCCCGAGCGCCACACCGAACACCTGCGGCTGCGTCGGTGGAGCGAGGCGGACCTGGACGCGCTCGCGGAGACGGACCCGGATCCGGACGTCATGCGGCAGCCGGTCCAGGTCATGGCGATCACGCGGGAGGAGTACCGCTCCTCGGCGTGATGGCGCACACGGTTGCGTGGCAGGACTCGGCGGTGACCCGCCGACCCGCCGAGGGCACGCCGTGCCCCCCTGGTCCGGCCCTCGCATCCGCGGCGGCGTGCCGCGCGGCCGGCGCTGGCGGGTCTCCTCCTGGCCATCGACGGAGCCCGGTCGTCGGTTGGGTCCCGGGCGACTTCTCCGGGCCGCCCCCTGACAGGCCGGGGATGCAACCATTCCCTGCAGAGCTGAAGCCCCCGGAAGCCGGCCCGCGCGCTCGCGACCATAACCCCGGGCACTGACATTGATGCTGATACTCGGGTTCCGGCGCTCGTGACCGCGAACGCGTCCGCTCTACCCGTCCACGAAACCGAGCTCCGTGTCCGGCCGGCACTGCGGGCAGGCCTTGATCCCCTCGGCGAGTGCGCGCCGGGCGTGGTCGCGGTCGACGCCCTTGCTGCGCCGGCCCGCGTTCCAGCAGCCGCCGACGTGGACGTACGCGGCTGCGCGTCCGGACAGGCCGCGTTCGATCAGCCAGTCCGGAGCGGGCGGCCTGGCCAGGAGACCGTGCCGGTGTTCGGCCTGGCGGCGTTCCTCGTCCGCGATCCATCGACGGGTGCGTGCCAGGTCGCGTTCCTGCACGCGCTCCAGGAAACGGAGCAGCGCGAGCCGCGACTCTGGATCGTTCATGCGTTCGATTCTAGGTTCGACGTCACCTCCCGGCCCACCCCGCCTCCCGGCCCATCCCGGATCACCACCGGCGGCGGCACCGCGGTTACCTCCGACGTAATCGACGCTCCCCAGCTGTCCCGGCAGGCTGGGTCCCATGACACCTGCAGACACCGCGGAAGCCACCCGTCTCACCGTCCAGAAGTTCCTCGGACTCCGGCTCGCCGGTGACACCGAGGGGCTCGCCGCGCTCTTCGCCGACGAGGTCGACTGGATGCTCGCCGACAACCCGGGCGTCCCCTGGATCCGGCCTCGGTCCACCGCCGCCGAATGTGCGGCACAGGCCGATGAGCTGGCCCGGTACACCGTCCCGGAGGACGCTCGCGCGTCCGTGGACGCCGTCCTCGTGGACGGGACCGACGCCGTGCTGATGGGGCAGCTCTCCGGGACGGTCCGGGCGACCGGGAAGTCCTTCTCGGGGCCCTTCGCTCTGCGGCTCACCGTCGAGGACGGGCGGATCACCCGGCACCACCTCTACGAGAACAGCCTGTCGATCGCCCAGGCCTGCGCCCCGTGACCACGCCCTACCGCTGAGCCAGGACGTTCGTGGACGCCGGGTCGCCGGAGATGCCCGAGGGTTCGTCAGGGTCGGACGGCCACCAAGGGGCCGTGACCGCGGCGGACAGTACCGCGGCGGCTCCGACGGAGTTCGTCGCCGCTCCGGGCGGCAGGGCGACGCGGATGCGGACGGTGCGGGACCGGCCGGGCGTGAGCGTGAACTCGTCCGTCTCGACGTGCGTCCGTCCCGTCAGGTCGGTCCACCGGCCGTCCCCGCCGATCGACCAGGGCAGGTGGCCGACGGGCCGGCCGACGTCTCCCGGGCTCAGGGTGACGGCGATGCGCAGGCCGGAGCGGGTGCGGGTGCCCGCCGCGTTGCGCACGCGCACCTTCCACTCCACGGGTGGGCCGCCCTTGACCGCCCTGGGCAGGTTCGGGGCCTCGATGGTGAGGTGCGTGGGGTCGACCGGCAGGCGGACTCGCGGCGCCGATGCCACCGGGTGGGGACCGGGTGTCCAGCCCTTCGGGGCCAGCTGCGCGGCGATGCGCAGGGCGGAGAGTCCGGCCTGCGTGGAGTCCCGCTCCCTGTCGGCGGTGAACACCCGGAAGTCGAACTCCGTCCGGGCTCTGCCGCGGTGCGCGAGCGGCAGGACGGCGGCGAACTCGCCGTCGTCGTCCTGCTCGTTGGTCCACAGGAGCGGCACGTCGTGCCACGCGCCGTCTTCCCGGAACTGGAGCCGGTCGGGGATCAGGCCGAGGTGGAGCCCCAGTACGCGTCGTGCCGCCTGGGCGCGGGTCAGGCGGCCCTCGACGGAGACACGGAAGGGGACCGGCGGGCCGCCGGGGACCACCTCGCGGCCGTCGTCCTCGTCCAGGTGAATGGCCGGGCGGGGCGCGGATCCGGCCGGGCTCCGGTCCGACGACGCGTCGGGGGCCCGGTCGGCGCACCCCGCGACCAACGCCGTGGCGACGAGCAACGCGAGCGCGGCGGCTGAGCCGGGTGAGCGGGTCACTGTCACGGGGACCTCCGCACGGAGTTTAGGGGGGCCAGGGGGTTTCTGATGGTTCTCCGCGGAGATCCGTCAGAAACCCCCTGGCCCCCGGGACCTGCGGCGCGGACCAACCCGACCCTGCCCCCCGGGACCGGCAGCGCGGACCGACCCCGTGAAGCTCAATCCCGTCGCACCAGCCGCCAGTACTGCCGCTTCTCCTCGTCCCGTACGACCACCCCGAGCCGCAGCAGCTCGCCGCGCAACTCCCGGGCGTCCTTGGCGTCGTCCTCGTGTTTGCGGGCCTGCGCGCGTGCCCTCAGCAGGGCGTCCGCGCCCTCGGGCAGGCCCGGGGTGCCGGGCACCCAGCGGCGGAACTCGGCGCGGTACGGGTCCTCCTCCGCCCACGTGTATCCGTGTTCCGCTAAGGCGTCCGCAAGGCGTTGCCAGGGCAGGCCGCAGTGCTCCCTTGCCAGTTCCATGCCGTCCGGGCCGAGCAGGACGAGCTGCTTGCCGTCCCGGAAGAACACGGAGATCTCCTCACGGGTGAACTCCGGGGAGCCGTCCCGGACGGCCAGGGTCACATGGGTGTCGCGGACGCGCACGGACAGTGACTCGTGTGCCGCCGTGAAGCCGAGCAGCAGGCCGCCGAGCACGCCCACCGTGATCGTGCCGAGGGTGAGGGCGGGTTCCGGGACCGAGGTCAGCAGTTCGGCCGGGCCTTCGAGCGGCGCCCACGGCAGGGTGAGCAGCCAGCGGGCGATGAGCGGCAGCAGCACGCCACCGACGGCACCGCAGGCCACGCAGAAGAGCACGATGGCCCATGCCGATTCGGCGAGTTGCGTGGCCTTGTCGTCCGTAGGCGTGGACGGAACGGGCCTCTTCCCCAAGCGAACTTTCCTGGCTTCCTCCATGGAAGCAGTCTCGGGAAGGGCCGTCCGCACTGTCATCAGCCGTTGGTCTACGTGCCTCCGACTTTGGTCTCACGGATGCATCCGCGCTCCCTTGACCACCTTGTCCACCGCGTTCCTCGGACCGTGGACCGCGAGCCCGGCCAGGTCCAGGTCCGCGGTGGGCACGGCCCGTACGGCGGCGCGGTTGTCGCGGTCGTTGCCCGTGGTGAAGAGGTCGGAGGTGAAGACCGCGCGGGTCAGGGCGCGGGAGAGGGCCCGGGCGTGGGCGGTGGCCAGGGTTTCCTTGGTGGCCTCGAAGACCATGACCGGCTGGCGGAACATGGGGAGGTAGGGCACGCCGTCCGCGTCCTCGTAGGGTTCGCCGATCACCTCGGGGAGCTGGGTTCCCAGGCCGCTGACCAGGAACGATGTCACGTTGAGGCGCTGCCAGGGCTCCAGGTCCGCGCGCAGCAGCACGGCGATCTTCGTGTCGAAGCGGATCGGCTCCGGCCGCGGGGGTTCGATGATCGTGTTCATGATCCGAGCGTGCCGGGCGGTCCTCGTCGAGGTCTTGTACGTTCTTTGCATGGCCCCCCAGCCCGCCCGGATCGTCTCCGCCTGGCGGCCCGCCGTCCCGGGTGTCGTCGAGGTCTTCCACGCGCGGTTCACCGAGTACGCGTATCCGATGCACGTCCACGACGCCTGGACGCTGCTGATCGTCGACAGAGGCGCCGTGCGGTACGACCTCGACCGGCACGAGCACGGCACGCCGCACGACAGCGTGTCGCTGCTGCCGCCGCACGTGCCGCACAACGGCTCCCCCGTCACCCCGGAGGGCTTCCGCAAGCGGGTGCTGTACCTCGACGGGACGCATCTGGGCGACGAGTTCATCGGGGCCGCCGTCGACCGGCCCGATCTGCGCGATCCGCTGCTGCGGCGGCGCGTGGGGCAGTTGCACGGCACGCTGGGGCGGCCCGGTGAGGAACTGGAGGCCGAGAGCAGGCTGTTGTTCGTCGGGGAGCGGTTGCGGGGGCATCTGGAGGGGGACCCCGCCTCCCCCCGGTCCGCCGATTCCGTTCTCGCGCGGCGGCTGCGCGAGTTGCTGGACGAGCGGATCGTCGAGGGCGTCGTCCTGCGGGAGGCCGCCGGACTGCTCGGCGCCCATCCCGCCCATCTCGTACGGGCGTTCAGCACGGCCTACGGCATCGCCCCGCACCAGTACCTGACGTCCCTGCGCGTGGGGCGCGCCCGGCGGCTGCTCCTGGAGGGGCGCTCACCGGGGGACGTGGCGGTGGCGTCCGGGTTCTACGACCAGTCGCACCTCACCCGGCACTTCCGGAAGCTGGTGGGTGTGCCGCCGGGGCGTTACCGGGCGGGTCGGGCCGGTTAACGCTCGGGGCGCTGGGTCAGGTGAGTGAACGCGTCCAGGTTGCGCGTGGACTCCCCCCGCGACACCCGCCACTCGTACTCCTTGCGGATCGCCGAGGCGAAGCCCAGCTCCAGCAGGGTGTTGAAGGCGCCGTCGGACGCCTCCAGGACCTGGCCGAGCAGGCGGTCGAGCTCGTCGGCGGTGACGGCGGGCAGGGCGAGCCGGCCGGTGACGTAGACGTCGCCGTGCTGGTCGACGGCGTAACTCACGCCGTAGAGCTTGAGGTTGCGTTCCAGGAGCCAGCGGTGGACGCCCTGCTCGTTCTCGTCGGGGTGGCGGATGACGAAGGCGTTCAGCGACAGGGAGTGCCGGCCGACGATCAGGGAGAGCGTCGTCTTCAGCTTGCGGGTG
Source organism: Streptomyces sp. NPDC012474 (assembly GCF_042955185.1). Taxonomy (NCBI): domain Bacteria; kingdom Bacillati; phylum Actinomycetota; class Actinomycetes; order Kitasatosporales; family Streptomycetaceae; genus Streptomyces; species Streptomyces sp. NPDC012474. The sequence goes on along the minus strand of NZ_JBIBEP010000006.1, from coordinate 87,328 downwards.
CCGGGGAGCTGCGCGACGTACGTGCCGGGCCGGGGGCTCTCCCACTCCAGTTCGGCGTCCTTGAGCACTCCCTCGATGACCTGGGCCGCGCGCTGTTCCTGATCGGTCTCACCCATGCAGCGAGCGTACGCGACGGCGGTGTGCCTGCATCGCGGCCGTGTAGACGTCCGCCGTGGCGGCGGCGGCCGTGTCCCAGCCGAAGGACTGGGCGTGCCGGGCGGCCTGCCCGCCGAGCCGGGGCACCAGCTGCGGGTCGTCGGCGAAATCGCCGAGCACGCGCGCGTACTCGGCCGGATCGTGCCCCTGGACGAGGAAGCCGGTGTGCCCGTCGCGCACGGCGACCGGCAGGCCGCCGACCGACGCCGCGAGCACCGGGGTGCCGGCCGCCTGCGCCTCTATGGCGACCAGGCCGAAGGACTCGCTGTAGGAGGGCATGACCAGCACGGAGGCGGCGCGGAACCAGTCCGCCAGCTGTTCCTGGCCGACCGGCGGGCGGAACCGTACGACGTCGGCGATGCCCAGGCGCGCGGCGAGCTTCTGCAGGCCCTCGGGCTTGGCGAGGCCGCTGCCGGAGGGGCCGCCGACTACGGGCACGAGGATGCGCGAGCGCAGTTCGGGCCGCTGGTCGAGGAGGACGGCCACGGCGCGCAGCAGCACGTCCGGGGCCTTCAGGGGCTGGATGCGCCCCGCGAAGAGCGGGATGAGGGCGTCCTGGGGCAGACCGAGGCGGACCCGGGCGGCGGCGCGGCCGTCGGCGGGCGAGAAGCGGCTGAGGTTCACGCCGGGGTGGACGACTGCGACCTTGTCGGTCTCGGCCTCGTAGTGCCGGACCAGCTCGTCGGCCTCTTCGGTGGTGTTGGCGATGAGCCGGTCGGCGGCCGCGACGATCTGCGTCTCGCCGATCACGCGGGCGGCCGGTTCGGGGGTGTCGCCGTCGGCGAGGTTGGCGTTCTTGACCTTGGCCATGGTGTGCATGGCGTGCACCAGGGGGACGCCCCAGCGCTGGGCGGCGAGCCAGCCGACGTGGCCGGAGAGCCAGTAGTGGGAGTGGACCAGGTCGTAGTGGCCGGGTCGCTGGTGGGCCCAGGCCTGCATGACGCCGTGAGTGAAGGCGCACAGCTGGGCGGGGAGGTCCTCCTTGTTGAGGCCCTCGTAGGGACCGGCGTCGACATGCCGGACGAGGACGCCGGGAGCCAGCTCGACGGTCGGGGGGAGGGCCGCCGCGGTCGCGCGCGTGAAGATCTCGACCTCGACACCGTGCGCGGCGAGGCGCTGGGCGAGCTCCACGATGTAGACGTTCATGCCGCCGGCGTCGCCGGTGCCCGGCTGGTGGAGCGGGGAGGTGTGCACGGAGAGCATGGCGACGCGGCGGGGCCTGCGGTGCAGCCGGAGGCGCGCGGGTGACGACGCGGAGCGCCGACCGAGCCTGCCGATGTACTGGCTCACGTGGCGTTCCTCCTCGCTCGGGGCATGCCTTCCGCAGGGCGCACGCTGCCCTCCGACGGAGTCCAACGCCGGAAGCAGGTGCTCCATTTCCCGATTCGGAGGTTTTACCGAATCATTACCGCTTGTCGCTCAACCGTTCGAGGGTGAAGGAGACCGGGGGCCGATGAGTTTTCGCGCCTCACGCTGTCTGAACCACGGACGGCGACAAGCGGGAAGAAGGCGGTGCGTGATGAAACTGGTGGTGCAGGAGTTCCTGTCGCTCGACGGCGTCTCCCAGGGGCCGGGCGCGCCGGACGAGGACCCCGGTGACGGCTTCGAGCGGGGCGGCTGGTTCGTACCGCATCTGGACGAGGAGTTCGAGCGGCTGGCCGGCAGCTGGCTCGGCGAGGCGGACGCTCTGCTGTTCGGGCGCCGTACGTACACGAGATTCGCCCGTGACTGGCCCGCGATGACCGGGCATCCCCTCGCCGGGATCATGAACGGCCTGCCGAAGTACGTCGCCTCCCACAGCCTGACCGAGGCCGGGTGGAACCCGACCACGATCCTGTCCGGTGACGTCCCCGCCCAGGTCGCGGAGCTGAAACGGCAGCCCGGCCGGGAGCTCCAGATCCACGGCAGCGCCCGCCTCGCCCAGTCCCTGCTGGCCGCCGGACTGGTCGACACCCTCCGGCTGGCGATCGCACCGGTCGTGGTCGGCCAGGGGCGGCGCCTCTTCCCGGACGGCGGGGCCCCCGCGGGGCTCCGGCTGACCGGCCACCGGACGACACCGGGCGGCCTGTCGGTGCATGTCTTCGAGTCGGCGGGGGCGGCGGGATTCGGGACGTACGGGGGAAGCCAGTAGCCGCCGGGGCGCCGGAAGGCGAGGCGGTGAGGCCCCGGGATCCCTACCCTTCCGGGCATGACAGGCCCACGGCATCGCGCCGCACCACCGCCGCCTCCGCCACCTCCTCCTCCGCCTGCGCATCCTCCTCCGCCTGCGCCTGCGCCTGCGCCTGCGCCCGAGGAGCTCCTCCCCTGCCCGTGCTGCGGCCACCGGACCCTGGGCGAGCTGTGGGCCTACGAGATCTGCCCGGTCTGCTACTGGGAGGAGGACCCCTTCCAGCTCCGCCACCCCACGGCCGGCACAGGCCCCAACCACGGGCTGAGCCTGATCGAGGCGCAGGCCAACTACCGGCGGCTCGGGGCCGTGACCGAGGAGATGCGACGCTACGTGCGGCCACCGCGGGAGGACGAGCCGCTGGACCCGGGCTTCCGGCCCGCCGACCCGGACCGGGACCCCTTCGAGCAAGGGCCGGCCGGCACCCCGATGCCCGACGACCTCACCGGCCTCTACTACTGGCGTACCACCTACTGGCGGCGGCACCTCGCCCCGTGACAGCGGCAGGAAGCGGCTTAACCTCGTACCCATGACACCCCGCGCGACCACCCGCCCCTTCGGAACGGTGACCCGCGGGACGACCAACCCCAACCGGCTGCGCCGCATGGACCGCTGGATCGCGGCCACGCACGGCGCCGAGCTGCGCCGCGCCGCCGACCCGGTGGCGGTCGACCTCGGGTACGGCGCCGCCCCCTGGACGGCCGTCGAACTGCTGCAGCGCCTGCGTACGGTCACGCCACGCGCGCGCGTGGTGGGCGTCGAGATCGAACCTGCACGGGTCGCTGCGGCGCTGCCCTACGAGCGCCCGGGCCTGGTCTTCCGGCACGGCGGCTTCGAGATCCCCATCCCGCAGCGGCCTCTGCTCGTGCGCGCGGCGAACGTGCTGCGGCAGTACGAGGAGGGCGAGGTCGCGGCGGTGTGGCGACGGCTGTGCGCGCGGCTCGCACCGGCGGACCCGGCGACCGGGTCGCACGGCGGGTTGCTGGTCGAGGGGACCTGCGACGAGATCGGGCGCCGGCACGTCTGGGTCGCGCTCGGCCCGGAGGGACCGCGCACGGTCACCTTCGCGACCCGGCTGGGCTCCCTGGAGCGCCCTTCGGACCTGGCGGAACGGCTGCCGAAGGCACTCATCCACCGCAATGTCCCGGGCGAGCCGGTGCACGCCTTCCTGCGCGACTTCGACCGCGCCTGGGCGGCCGCCGCGCCCTACGCCTCGTACGGTGCCCGGCAGCGCTGGATCCGCGCGGTCCGGGACCTGGCGGCCGACTGGCCGGTGGTGGACGGGCCGGTGCGGTGGCGGCAGGGCGAAGTGACACTGCGCTGGGAGGCGTTGGCGCCGGGCACCTGACTCCTGCGGTGCGGGCATCTGACTCCTGCGGCCCGGGCACCCGACTCCTCCGGCCCGGGCGGGGGCTGTTGCGGCCCGGGCGGGGTCGTTGCGGCCCGGGCAGGGGCTCCTGCGGTCCGGGCAAGGGCTCCTGCGGTCCGAAGAGGGCCGTCACGGACCGGGCACGGGCTGCTGCGGTCCGGAAAAGGCCGTCACGGACCGGGCGAGGCCCCGATGGAACGATCTCTTTGAGTCGTTCGTCACACAGACCGGGGAGATCGCATGCCGGGGGCATACCGGCGAGGGGGCGGCGGGAAGTACTACCTCTGTCGCTTTCCGGGCCGACGTGGCAGCATCCCCGGACGAACCGCATGTTACTGACGGTTAATCAGTTTGGGGGCCGAGGTATGGGAACGGGCAAGCGTGGCCTGATCACGACGGCGGTGGCCGTGGTCTGCGCGGTCACGGTGCTGGCCGCACCGGGCACGGCGTTCGCGAACCCCGCCCCCTCCCCCACCCCGAGCGCGGGCCCGGCCCTCACGACCGGCAAGGACCTCGAAGCCGTCCGCAAGAAGCTCGACAAGCTCTACCGCGCCGCGGGCCGTGCCACCGACGAGTACAACGCCGCCGAGGAGAAGGCGGACAAGCAGTCCGCCGAGGTCGTCGAACTGGCCAAGAAGATCGTCAAGGGCAAGGCGAAGCTCCGGAAGCTGAAGGACCGCGCGGGCGCCGCGGCCGCCGCCCAGTACCGCGGGGGCGGGCTGCCGCCCGAGGCCCACCTGGTGCTGAGCGACGATCCGCAGGACTTCCTCGACGGCGCCGGCCGGGTCCGCGAGGGCCACCACGCGACAAAGGGCCTGCTCGGCGAAGTGACCCGCACCCAGGAGGACTTGGAGCAGTACGCCAAGGACGCCTCCGCGCAGTTGAAGAAGCTGGAGACGGGCCGCAAGGCCAAGGCCGCCGCGCAGAAGAAGATCGAGAAGCAGATCGCGCAGGCGGAGAAGCTCGAATCCGCCCTGCAGAAGGAGGAGCAGGAGCGCCTCGCCGAGCTGGAGAAGGAGGCCGCGAACAAGGCGCAGACCGCCTGGCTCGACTCCGGCGTCCTCGACGAGGTCAGCACAAAGGCCTCCGAGCAGGGCAAGAAGGCCGTGCAGTACGCCACGGCCCAGATCGGCAAGCCGTACCAGTGGGGCGCCGAGGGCCCGAAGACCTACGACTGCTCGGGGCTGACGTCACAGGCCTGGACATCCGCCGGACGCGGCATCCCGCGCACCTCGCAGGAGCAATGGAAGCGGCTGCGGCACATCGACATCCGGGACATGCGGCCCGGCGACCTCATCATCTACTTCGACGACGCCAGCCACGTCGCGATGTACATCGGCGACGGGGCGATGGTGCACGCGCCGCGGCCCGGGCGTACCGTGACGATCGCGGGGGCCGGGTCCATGCCCATCCTCGGCGTGGTCCGGCCGGACGCGGACAGCGGCACCAACTGATCGCCGACGGCGACCTGAAGGCGGCACACCGGATATCGGACATCCGCGGTGACCTGGCCCACGTGACCCACTGCACGTCGTACCGCGAGCAGACCGCGCGCTGACGTGACGTTCGTCATCACCGCGGCATCTCCGAGGTGTCCAACTGGGGCACATATCGCGGCATATGACACTGGCCGATGGCACAGCGGCGTGGCTCACACCATTCCAATGCGGCGCCGACACCCGCTATGGTCCCCGTCGGTGGGTCGAGGTCCCTCGCCCCATCGTGCCCTCGGGGGGAGGGAAGGAACCCAAGACGATGCCCGTACCCATACCGCGGCAGAGAGCGATCCCGGCCGTGGAGAGTGGTCAGGCGCAGGCCGCGTCCCCGCGCTGCGGCTCGGCCGAGGAGTCCGTGAAGGACGCCTCGCCGACGGGCCGCACGCCGGACACCGCCGGGAACACCACGGACAAGGTGGAGAACAACACCGCCCACACCAACCTGACGCTGCTGCTGATCGAGGACGATCCGGCCGGTTCACCGATCGTGCCGGACATGCTCGACCAGGCGGGCAAGCCGATCCGCGTCCGCACGGCCCGCAACCTGACGGAGGCCGGGCGGCTGCTGACCGACGACGTCCACTGCATCCTGCTGGACCTGGCGCTGCCCGCGCCCGGCCACAGCGACTCCGCGGACGAGCTCGCCGTGCTCCGGCACGTGCTGGAGCTCGCGCCCCGGCACGCCGTCCTGGCGCTGACCGCGTCCGGCGACGCCGAGCGCGGTGCCGAGGCGGTGCGCGTCGGCGCCCAGGACTACCTCTTCCGCGACGAGCTGGACGGCAGGCTGCTGAGCCGGGCGATCCGCTACGCGGTGGAGCGCAAGCGTTCCGAGTCGGCCGAGCGCCGGCTCGCCGAGGGCCGGCTGCGGGCGCAGGAGAACCGCCGCCTGGAGCGCGGCCTGCTGCCGACGCCGCTGCTGGAGGGCTCCTCGCTGCGGTTCGCCGCCCGGTACCGCCCGGGCCGCTCGCGCGCGCTGCTCGGCGGCGACTTCTACGACGTCGTGCGCACGCCGGACGGCACCGTGCACGCCATGATCGGCGATGTCTGCGGGCACGGCCCGGACGAGGCCGCCCTCGGCGTGGAGCTGCGGATCGCCTGGCGTGCGCTGACCCTGGCCGGTCTGTGCGGCGACCAGCTGCTGGGCACGCTCCAGCAGGTGCTGGAGCACGAGCGGGCCGACGACGAGATCTTCGCGACCCTGTGCACGGTGGACATCGCGCCGGACGGCCGCCGGGCCGGCCTGTGCCTGGCCGGCCACCCGTCGCCGCTGCTGGCCAGCCCGGGCAAGCCGGCCCGTCTGCTGCCGTACGACAACAACGGCCCGGCCCTCGGGCTGCTGCCCGGCGCCCGCTGGCCGCGGATGCAGGTGGAGCTGGGCGCCGAGTGGAGCCTGATGCTCTACACCGACGGCCTGATCGAGGGCCACATCGGCCAGGGCCGGGAGCGGCTCGGCCAGGACGGCATGACGGAGATGGTCCGCCGTCAGTTCGCCGAGGGCCTGCGGGGCGAGCAGCTGCTGCGGGCGGCCGTCAACGAGGTGCGGGACCTCAACGGTGGCGAGCTGACGGACGACGTGGCGGTCCTGCTGCTGGACCGCGTCCCGTAGGTTCCGCCGAGAGCCGGGGCCGTCGCTGCCGGAACCGCCGGAGCCAGGCCCTTACCGGCCGCCGTTCCACGGGCCGTCGGGCCGTCGCTGCCGGAACCGCCGAAGCCGGGCCCTTACCGGCCGCCGTTCCACGGGCCGTACGGGCCGTCGCTGCTGGAGCCGCGCTGGCTGCGGCCGCCGCCCGGGAGCGCCCGGATCGCGGGCCGGACGTCGACCATGTACACGATCGTCGCGATGAGGCCGATGATCGGCAGGAACGACAGGATCCCGAAGAGCAGGTTCACCACGACGGCGATCCCCAGGATGATCAGCCAGAAGGGCTTGGTCTTCTTGTCGGCCGCGCGATAGGCGTCCTCCCGGCGCACGGCGGCGTCGAGCAACGCGAAGCCGCTGAAAAGGATCAGGGCCAGGCTCAGAAGCGACAAAAATCCTTGGAAGCCCTGCATCAGCACAACGTCCACCACCCGACTCGGCTCGTCCCTACGCGGTCACCGTACCCGTACAACGGGCCGGGCACCCCCAGGGTGCCCGGCCCGTGTGGCCGCTCCGCCGTCCTACTTCGCGGGCGGGGTGGTCTTCTTCGCGGTGGTGGTCTTGCGCGCCGGGGCCTTCTTGGCGGCGGGAGCCTTCTTCGCCGGGGCGGCGGCGGCCGGCTTCGCCGGCTCCTCCTTGACCTCGACCGGCTGCGGCTTCGGCTCGACGGCCACGGCCAGCTCCTCGACGCCCTCGGCGACGTCCTCGATGCTGTCGGCGGCCTCGCCGCGCCAGGTGCGCACGGCCTGCTCGCCGTGCTCGGCGACCTTCTCGTAGGTCTCACGGGCCTTGACGGCGTACTCGGCGGCCGCGCCGACGCCGCGCAGCGCGAAGTCCTGGGCGTTCTCGCCGAACTTCTTCAGGTCCGAGTCGATCGTGGTGCCGAGCTTCTTGATGTCGACGTCGATGGAGCCGATGAACTCCGTGACCTTGGTCTGCAGGGTCTCCTGCGTCTCCTTGACGCGGGCGGAGGCCTCCTTGGCCCGGGCGGACGCCTTCTCCTGGACGGCCTTGGGGTCGGTGTTGCGTACGGCGTCGATCCGCGCGGGGGCCTCGGAACGCAGCTGCTCCACCAGGGCCGGCACCTTCTTGGCCTGCTGAAGGGCCAGGTCGGCGGTGCCTGCGGCGAAGTAGAGCGGGGTCGGGTCGCTGAAGGTCTTGCGCAGGTCGTCGGTGATGGCCATGGTGATGGTCCTCCCGGATTCTGTCTCGCTTGAGGGTTCGGCTGAGGGTTGTGTGATCCGCGGCAGAGCGGCCGGTGCCCTGGTCCGGCTCAGCCGGCCGTCTGCTGCGGGTCGATGTCGCTGGCGTCGTTCTTCTTGGCGTTCTTGCCGGTGCTGTCGCCGGTGCTCTTGCGGCTGCGGCGCCGGGCGGGCTGAGCGCCCGCGGCCGGGCCGGGCGCCGGTATCTCGGCTCCGGCGTCGGGGGCGTCCCCGTCCCTGCTCCCCGCGCCGTCCCCGGGGAGATCGGGGACGACACCGACGACGCCCGCACCGCCGGAAACACCCGGGTCATCCGAGCCGTCGCCGCTCCCGAACCCGTTCTCCTTGCGGAAGGACTCGTAGATCTGCAGCAGCACCTGCTTCTGGCGCTCGTTCAGCGCCGGGTCGGCGAGGATGACGGCGCGCGTCTCCACCTCGTCCCGGTCGCGCTCGGCGTCGAGGATGCCGGCCCGGACGTACAGCGTCTCGGCGGAGATCCGCAGGGCCTTGGCGACCTGCTGCAGCACCTCCGCGCTCGGCTTGCGCAGCCCGCGCTCGATCTGGCTCAGATACGGATTGGACACCCCGGCGGCATCGGCGAGCTGCCGGAGCGACAGCTGCGCTGTGCGCCGCTGTTCGCGCAGATAATCACCGAGATTGCCGACGTTGAGCGATGCCATGCCTTCACAGTGCAGCACTCCGCTAACTATTGCAAGCACCCGCTTGCAAAAGTGCGCCACGCCACCTGCCGGCCCGTCGCGTGACTGACCTCAGTTCACTGCCAGAAAACTTCCTCGACAACGATCTGAGGATCATCGACGCGCCGGATGAACGTGTACGTCATCCAACCGTGCCCGTTGTCGAAGAGGAGGATGCGGGGTCCCTTCGGCTTGCTGGACTCAAGCGGCCGAACCTTCATCCCGTCGGGAAGATCAGCGTCGACGTCAACGCCCCGGAAGTAGGGGTCCTTTGCGGTGACCAACTCGGCCCGCGCGGCGTCGACCGTCTTCCGCACGCTCTCGGGCAGGGTGTCGCGAGCCGCCTGGGCCTTGAGCGTCCAGTCCATCTGCCACGGCGGACCCATGAATCCCTCGTCGGTCACTGGCCGGGCTCCAGCCGCCGCACCTGGTGCCGGATGTTCGACGCCTCTTCGAGCATCGCCTTGGCCTCGGCGATGTCGGTCGACTCCGCCGCACGGTGTTCGAGATCGGCCACGTGGGCGTCGAGCTTCGGGTCGCGGGCGATCGCGTACTGGCCCCACCAGCGGGCCATGAACGCGGGCACCGTGCTGATGTCGTAGGCGTCGGCGACAGCCCACTTCCAGTGCTCGTCGAAGTCAGGGAGGAGCTGAGGCGCGTGCTCTACGATCGCCTCGCGCAGGGCCTTCGGGGTCCGTTCGGGCATGGGCGGGACGCCCGGTGTCGGTTCGGCGGCGTGGGCGGTCATGGCCGGTGAACTCCTTCGACGCGTCGTGGTTACGACCATAGTCCGCTCCTTGCGTGGTGCGTGATCTGTCCGTAAGCGTCTTCGCCCGCTTCGGTGGCCACGGTGTCCGGCAGGGGCACGCGCATCCCCCGGGACTCGGCGACCCGCAGGGCGTCGGTCAGGCACTCGGCCAGGCGGAGGCCGGCGAAACGGACCTCCGTGTACGGCGAGGCCGGGTCGTCCAGCACCTTGCGGGCGAGGCCGAGCACGTCGGTGCCGGTGGCGAGCTGGACGGCCTCAAGGTCGTCGGCGAGACGGGAGAGGTGGCTGCCGTTGTCGTCGGTCACCAGGTAGCAGGGGTTGCCGTCCGGGGATGGCCAGGGCAGAAGCCGGGGTGGCGGCGTGATGTGTGTCCGACCGGTGGGGCGTTCCATCAGGCGGCCACCTTCCCCGCGCCGATCAGGTGCCGGTCGAGATCGATCCCGAGGTCGGCGGCGACGTAGCGGCGGACAACGGGGGAGGTGTTGCCGTCGAGCGGGCTGTGCAGGCCGTACGGGGAGCGGTGGCGGGGGAGCTGCGGTGGCTGGGGGGCGGAGGGGCAGCTGACGAGGGTGAGGTGGACGTGGGGGGACAGGTGCCGCCGAGGGCGGCCCCCGCGCCGTTTCCCGGCGCCGGGAGCGAAGAAGAGGCGCAGCCGATGGAGGGCACGGGGGATAAGGTCGTGCATGTCGACGCTCCTTGTAAGCGTTGGCCGCGCCCCGGGAGGTCTAGCCACCTCGCCGGGGTCTCGTCATGTCGACCTTACCACCAACTGCGTCCCCCTGCACCCCTCTGAGTCTTTCCGCGTCCTGCTGCGGTGGGACGCGTCCCGCCACTGCGGCGCGCGTAGGGCTGCGGCACGGTGTAAAGATGACGGAACTCCCGCGCTACGAGTACGTGAAACTCGCCGACGCCATCGCCGTAGACATCGCGTCCGGCAAGCTGCCGCTGGGCGCCGCGTTGCCGGGTGAGCGCGCCATGACCGATCTGTACGGCGTGAGCATCGGCACCGTGCGTCGCGCCGTCGTCGAACTCCGCAGGCGAGGACTCGTCGCCACCCTGCCCGCGAAGGGCACTTACGTCATCGAACTGCCGGAGGCAACCGGCGACACGCACGAGGAGGGCGAACCGGACAGCTGAACCCCGAGCCTGCCTGGCGGCCGAGCCGTTCGCTCAGCCCGCGAGGAGGCAGAAGGGATGCCCCGCCGGATCCGTCAGCACCCGCCACCTGCCCGGGTTCGGTTGGTGCTCCGGCCTGCCGGCGCCCAACTCCACCAGCCGCCCCTCGGCCTCGTCCAGGTCCTCGACCTCGAAGCAGCAGTGCAGTTGCTGAGGAACCTCCTGGTCGGGCCAGCTCGGTGCCCGGTAGCCGTCGACCCGCTGGAAGCCGAGGGAGATTCCGCCATCGCTGCCCAGCGCGGCGAAGTCGGCGTCCGACTTCGGATGCGGTTCCAGCCCGGTGGCCCGCTGGTAGAACTCCGCGAGGGCGAGCGGATCCGCGCAGTCCAGGGTTATCGCGCTCAACCTCATCCGGCCAGCACCTCCTGGCAGTCCGCCCAGGCCGGTTGGCTCAGCAGGGGGCGGATGCGGGTGAAGAGGCCGAGGAGTTCGGGTCCCCACTGGGCGCGGAAAGCCGGGTCGAGGCGGGCGAGGTCGGTCTCGTTGGCGGCGGACAGCTCGGCGAAGTCACGCCGCCACTGCGGCTCCGGGACATGGCTCAGGCCGGTGAACCGGTCATGAAAAGGCCCGTCGGCATCCGTCAGCGTCGGATAGGTGGCCCGGCGATCGCACGAGGCGTACAGGTACACCAGGGCCTCTGCCTCGGCGCCGATCGCCGCTGCGAGTTCGCCACGGCGGTCCAGGGGAAGCAGGGCTTCAGGGAAACCGTCGGTTCCGTAGAACGCGTGGCACAGGCCCGCGAGTTGCAGGGCCGGGCGGGCGCCCCACGAGGCGAGTTGCCGCTGGACCCGCGTGAGGTGGGCGAGGAGGGTGCCGCCCGGATGGGCGACGTCCGCCGCGCCGAGCCCGCGCAGGAGCGCGACGGCCGGTCCTGAGCCGGGAGGGGAGACAGGCACAGGGGGTCCTTCCAGCAGCGGTCGGGGGCGGCAATCATCAAATCGGTGGACGGACCGGGCCGGCCATCGATTTGATGCGCGTCGTGACGACTCCGCAGCAAGCCCTGGTCCGGTCGGCCGCCCGCAACAACGCCGCGTGGTGTGCGGTGATGGGCCGGGCACACGAGGTGGACAGTGGGTTCGGGAAGGAAGCCTGGGCCGCTGCCCGACGTACGCCTCTGTACTACCCCGACGCCGTGACGCTGGAGCCGGGCGCTGACCCGGAGGCGCTCGTGGCGCGGATCGACACGGTCTCGCCCGGGGCCTCGGTGAAGGACAGTTTCGCCGACCTCGATCTGACGGGGGCGGGGTTCCGGGTGCTGTTCGAGGCGGAGTGGATTCATCGTGCGGCAGGTCTGCCCGTGGCCGCGCCGGACCTCGCGTGGGATGTCGTGAGTGATCCTGGAGCGCTGCGTGACTGGGCTCTGGCCTGGGACGACGGGGGCGGGAACGCGGACCTGTTCGGGCCGGGGCTGCTCGACGATCCGGAGACGTTCGTGCTCGCCGGGCGGTCCGCCGACGGACGGGTGGTCGTGGGAGCGGTGGTCGGCCGGAGCAGTCACGTGGTCGGTGTGTCCAACCTCTTCGGGCCGCCCGACGTGGCCTGGCCCCTCGTCCTGCACGCGGTCGGCCGGCTCTTCCCCGCCCTGCCCGTCGTGGGCTACGAGCGGGGAGACGACCTGGCGGCCGCCCTCCGCCACGGCTTCGAGCCCGCCGGACCGCTCCGGGTGTGGGTGCACGAGCGGCCGGCCTGAGCCCCCGGCGTCATTCCGGCTTGTACGCCAGGAACGTGCCCACCTGTCTCTTCGTCCCTCCCTCCGGTTCCTGCACCACCCGCGTCGTGACCACCAGGCCCGCCCGGTGGAGGAGTTCGGCGATGCGGTCCGGGGGGAGCAGGTACGACGCGTAGGACACCGGGTGGTCGCCGTAGGCGTGGGTCGGGCGGAGGTGCTCGTCGTTGCCGACATGGCCGGCCAGCATCAGCCGCCCGCCGGGCGCGAGGGTGCGGTGGAACTCGGAGAACACGGTCGGCAGCCACTGCGGCGGGGTGTGGTGGGTGGCGTAGTACGCCAGGATGCCGCCGAGTTCGCCGTCGGTGATGTCCAGCGCGGTCATCGAGCCGACGGTGAAGCGCAGTTCCGGGTACGCCGCCCGGGCCAGCTCGATCATCCTCGGCGACACGTCCACGCCGAACGCCGGCACCCCGTGGGCGGCCAGATGGGCCGTCACCTTGCCGGGGCCGCAGCCCAGATCGGCGACCGGCCCGGGGTGCGGGGGCCGTACGAGGTCGACGAACGCGGCCAGCATCGCGCGGGACACCGGGTCCAGGTCGGCCGGTTCCTTGACGCGCCGGGCGTAGTCGGCGGCGACGGCGTCGTAGGACTCGCGGACCGCGGTGAGGTGGGAGGGCTCGGTCATGCCACGAACCTAGGCGACAGCGGTGACACGACCCGTACTCCGACGCCGGTACGCCGGTCTACTCCCGCCGTGAGACGACCCCGCGGCCCCCGTTCGGCACCGTGTCCGGTGTGGACACGCATACCGGACCGAAGCCGACCAAGCCGAAGAAGCAGATGTCGAGCCCGCCGCCGAGGCTTAGCCGCCCGGCCCGCCGGGCCGCTCTCGTCGTGCACGTCATCGCCTCCGCCTGCTGGCTCGGGCTCACGCTCGGGCTGCTCGCGCTCGGGATCACCGCCGCCACCACCGGATCCGCCCGGACCGTCGAGGGCTCCGTCCGGGCCATGAAGCTCTTCGCCGACTGGCTCCTGCTGCCCGTCGCGTTCCTCACGCTCCTCAGCGGCCTGCTGCTGTCGCTGGGCACGGTGTGGGGGCTGGCCCGGTACCGCTGGGTGTACACGAAGTTCTGGCTGACTCTCGCCACGACCACCGCGACGGTGTTCGCACTGCGCCCCGGGGTGGACTCCGCGGTCACCGCCGTCGCCGCGGGCGGGCCGCTGCCGGACGCCGGTGACGTGCTGTTCGGGCCGGTCGTGTCGCTGTCCGCGTACGTCTTCATGACGGTGATCTCCGTCCTGAAGCCCTGGGGGAAGACCCGCCGGGGCAGAAGGTCACAGTGATTTGCCTAAAAGCTTTAGGCAGAGGCACACTCTCTTCAGGCAGAAGGGAGAGTTGTTATGGCACGCGTAGGACTGACCCCGGAGCGTCTGACCGAGGCCGGCGCCGAGCTCGCCGACGAGGTCGGCTTCGAGCAGGTCACCGTCTCGGCACTCGCCCGGCGGTTCGACGTCAAGGTCGCGAGCCTCTACTCGCACGTGCGGAACTCCCACGACCTGAAGACGAGAATCGCCCTGCTCGCCCTCACCGAACTCGCCGACCGGGCCTCCGAGGCCCTGGCCGGACGGGCCGGCAAGGACGCCCTGGCCGCCCTCGCGAACGTGTACCGCGACTACGCCCGGGAACACCCGGGCCGCTACTCCGCGGCCCAGCTGCGGCTCGACCCGCACACCGCGGCCGCGAGCGCCGGTGTCCGGCACGCGCAGATGACCCGGGCGCTGCTGCGCGGCTACGCCCTGACGGAACCGGACCAGACCCACGCGGTCCGGCTGCTCGGCAGCGTCTTCCACGGCTACGTCAGCCTGGAGCTCGGCGGCGGTTTCAGCCACAGCGCCCCGGACACCGAGGAGACCTGGGCCCGGATCCTCGACGCCCTCGACACGCTGCTGCGGAACTGGCCCGCGGCCCCTACCGATCCCCGAGGCTGACACCCATGCACACCGAGCACGACTGGATCACGACCCCCCTCACGGCGGACCTGCTGCGCGGCGCCCTCGACGTGGAGCGCACCGAGCACGGCCTGCTCCCCCACCGGCTCCCCGCCCGGGCCCGCGCGCAGAACACCAACGCGCAGCTGGCGATGGCCGAGGCCCAGCCCTCCGGCGTACGCCTGGTCTTCCGTACCGCCGCGACCGCCGTCGAACTGGACACGCTGCGCACCAAGCGCGACTACACCGGCTTCCCGCCGCGCCCGGACGGCCTGTACGACCTGCTCGTCGACGGCGTCCCGGCCGGCCGGGCCGCAGGGACCGGCGGCAACGTCCTCACCGTCGACCTGGCCACCTGGGCGGGCGAGGTCACGCCCGGCCCGGTCGGCACCGTCCGCTTCACGGGCCTGCCCGCGCGGGACAAGGACGTCGAGATCTGGCTGCCGCACAACGAGACCACCGAGCTGGTCGCCCTGCGCACGGACGCGCCCGTCACCCCAGCGGCGGACCGGGGCCGCCGGGTGTGGCTGCACCACGGCAGCTCGATCAGCCACGGCTCGGACGCCGCGAGCCCCACGGCCATCTGGCCGGCGATCGCCGCGCTGCGTGGCGGTGTGGAGCTGGTCAACCTCGGCTTCGGCGGCAGCGCGATGCTCGACCCGTTCACCGCGCGCGCCATGCGCGACGCCCCGGCCGACCTGATCAGCGTCAAGATGGGCATCAACATCGTCAACGCGGACGCGATGCGGCTGCGCGCCTTCGGCCCGGCCGTGCACGGCTTCCTCGACACGATCCGCGACGGGCACCCGGACACCCCGCTGCTGCTCGTCTCCCCGATCCACTGCGCCATCCACGAGGACACACCCGGCCCCACCGCCCCGGACAGCGAAGAGATCGGCAAGGGGCGTCTGACCTTCGCCGCCATGGGCGACCCGGCGGAGACACCCGCCGGCAAGCTCACCCTGACCGTCATCCGCGAGGAACTGGCCCGGATCGTCGAACAGCGCGCCGCCGACGACCCGGACCTCCACTACCTCGACGGCCTCGCCCTCTACGGCCCGAAGGACGCCGCCGCCCTCCCCCTGCCCGACCACGTCCACCCGGACGCGGCCACCCACCACCACATCGGCGACCGCTTCCACGACCTGGCCTTCACGCGGGGAGGGCCCTTCGCGGCAGAGGCGTGAGCGGCCCCGGCGTCTGATCGGCCGAAGCCGGTCCGTCAGTCGTCGAAGCCCTGGTCCGCCAGGATCTTGCCGACGCGGGCGCGGTGCTCCGACTCCCACGTGTCCAGGGACTCCGCGGCCTCCTCGGCCAGCTTGGTCCGGGCCGCGGCCAGGATCTCCTCGCGGCGGGCCCCGGGGACCACCACGATGCCCTCCTCGTCGGCGACGACCGTGTCGCCCGCGTCGACCGTGACCCCGCCGCAGCGCACCCGCTCGTTCAGTGGCCGTGCGGCCGACTTGGTGCCCGGGATGGGGATGACGCCGCGTGCGAACACCGGGAAGCGCATCTCCCGGACCTCGGCGAGGTCGCGGATCACCCCGTCGGCGACGAACGCGGCGATGCCCCGGCGCCGGGCGACGGCGCAGACGTTGCCGCCGGCCAGGGCATAGTCCAGGTCGCCCGACTCCACGACGACGACCGAGCCGGGGCCTGCCCGGTGGATCGCGGCGTGCAGCATCAGGTTGTCGCCGGGAGGACACCGTACGGTGAAGGCGGGTCCGGCCACCCGGGGCACAGGGTCCCACAGCGGGCGGATCCCGATGTCCATGACCTGTTCGCGGCCCAGCAGAGGGGCCAGGGTGGTCGTGGGGATGTCCGTGAACGCGTCGACGTCGGTCATGGCACGGAGCCTAACCACCCTTCCCTAAAAGGGCAGCGGCCTTCCCCGAACCACCTCCAGCCGCGACACCGCCCGCGTCAGCACCACGTACAGCCGGTGCAGCCCCCGTTCCTCCGCCTCGGCGATCGCCGCCGGCTCGACGGCCACGACATGGTCGTACTCCAGGCCCTTGACCACGCTCGCCGGCACCAGGGCGAGCCGCGCGCCGAGTTCGTCCGGGCCCGCCGCCCCGATGCCGGCGGCTTCCAGTGCCGCCCGCACCCGGGGAACGTCCGCGTCCGCCGCGACGACCCCGACCGAGCCCTCCCGCCCCAGCGCGTCCCGTACGGCCGCCACGACCGCCCCGGGCACGCCGTCCACGGTCGTCTCCCGCATGCGCAACTCCCCGTCCCCGCGCAGTGAACGGGCCGCCGGCACGTCCACGTCGAGGCGCCGCAGCAGCCGGTTGGCGAGCCCGACGACGGCCCGCGGCACCCGGAACCCGGTGGTCAGCCCGACCACGGCCGCGTCCGGTTTCCCCAGGTGCGCGAGGACCGTGGGCCACTCCCGCGCCGCCCAAGGCGTGGTCCCCTGTGCCAGATCGCCCAGCACCGTCAGCGAACCGAAGCGAGCCCGGCGGGCGATGGCCCGGCACTCCATCGGGGACAGGTCCTGTGCCTCGTCCACGACGACATGCCCGTAGCCCTCCGGATGCGCGATCAGCCCGGCGACCTCGTCGAGCAGCACCAGGTCGGCGGCCGACCAGCGCGCCGACTTCCACGACCGGGGCGGCCGTTCCCACAGCAGGGCCCGCTGCTCACCGGCGTCGAGCAGCCCCTCGGCGGCCTCCGCCAACGCCTTCTCGTCGCCGAGCAGTCCGGCCACGACCTCCTCGGGCCGCACCCGCGGCCACACGGCGTCGACGTACGCCGACACCGGCCGCGCCCGCTCGATCCGCCGGACCCAGGCGCCCGGGGGCGGCCCGGCACGCCGCTCGACCTGCTCGCGCAGACAGCGCACGATCCGCGCCCTGACCCGCTCCCGCCCGACCTCGTAGGGCGGTTCCTCCTCCCGTACCTCGGCCACGATCCGCGCGAGCCGCCCCGCCGGCACCCGCCACCGGTAGGCCCCGTCCGGCAGGGCGATCTCCGCGCCGTTCCCCTCGGCGCGCACCCTCGCGTACAGCGCCCGCCGCAGCACCTCGGCCATCCGCGCGTCGTGCTTCACGGTGGCGGCCCGCTCGCCGTCCACGCCCCGGACCGGGCAGCGCGCGATCTCCTCCCCCAGCGTCGACTGCCGCACCCCGGTCTCGCCGAGGGCGGGCAGCACCTCGGCGATGTACGACAGGAAGGTGCGGTTGGGCCCGAGGATCAGCAGACCCCCGCGCCGGATGCGCTGCGGGTACGTGTAGAGCAGATACGCGGCCCGGTGCAGCCCGACGGCGGTCTTGCCGGTGCCCGGCGCGCCCTGCACGCACACCGACAGCGCCAGGTCGCCGCGGACGAGGTCGTCCTGCTCGGGCTGGATCGTCGCGGCGATGTCCCGCATGGGCCCGACCCGGGGCCGTTCGATCTCCCGGGCGACGATCTCGCTGTCGCGCGTCTCCCCCTGCTCCAGGTGTTCGTCCTCCAGGCCGGTGAGATCCCGGGAGTCGCCCCGGCTCCCGGGCGCCCATCCGAACCGGCGCCGTACGGCGACGCCCTGCGGGTCCCGGGCCGAGGCCTGGTAGAAGGCCCGCGAGACGGGGGCACGCCAGTCGACGACGAGGGGCGGTTCGGCCGGGTGCTCGGAGATCCGCAGCCGCCCGATGTGCAACCGCCCCTCGCCGCCCCGCAGGGACCCGAAGAACAGTGGCCCCTCGGGCAGTTCCCGCAGTGCCTTCGCCCGGCTGCGCAGCTGGTACCCGAGAACCTCGGCATCGGCCCCGGACGCGGACACGTCCTCTCCGATGACGACCTGTTCGCCGGCGCCCTCGACCATCGCGGCGAGGGCGGTCCGGCAGCGCTCGTGGTGGGCGCGTTCCCGGTCGAGGACGGACTGGAGGGCAGGCTCGGGCGAGGTCATTCCACCGAGCGTACGCGAAAACGTGACCCGGTTAAATAAATTACCGAGTCTCACCGGAGAGGTGCGGTGGCAGCCCGGCCGCGAGCCGGCCGAACGCCCGCTCCGCCGCCGCCACCGCGTCCGGCCGCACGTCCGCCACCCGCTCCCCCGCCGCGATCCGCCGCCAGTTCTCCAGCGCGAGCACCCGCAGCACGGCCATGATCTGCCCGGCCGCGAGCCGCGCGTCCAGTTCACCCCCGAGCACCTCGGCGAGCGCGGCCTCCGACCGCTCCTGGTGCGCGTACGCGCGGGCGACCAGGGAGGGCGTCCCGTAGAGCAGGGAGTGGAAGGCGAGCACATCGGGATGGTCGCTGAGCCCGGTCACGGGGTCCTCCCGCTCCAGCCCCTCCAGGAAGTGCCGCCGCAACGCCTCCACGGCCGCCCCCTCGGCCGCCGCCGCCACCCGGGCGGCCTCCCCCTCGTGATCGGCGATCCGGTGCAGCACCAGATCCTCCTTGGCCGGGAAGTACCGGAACAGCGTCGGCTTCGAGATCTCGGCGGCCGCCGCCACCTCCGCGACGGACACCGCGTCGAACCCCTTCTCCATGAAGAGCCGCACGGCGATGTCCGACACGGTCTCGTACATCCGCTGCTTCTTGCGCTCACGCAGGCCGGGGTCGCTCATGAGGGGAGCCTACGCAGCGGGGGAGTCAGGCCAGGGCGCGGGCGAGGTAGGGGTTCGCCCTGGGGGGCGCCGGCAGCCCGAGAAGGGCCATCGCCGCCGCGAGAGTCATGGGGTACGCATCCGCGGCCCGCCGGGCTTCCGGAACGCTCGGGCTCGCACCGGTCACGAGGCGGTCGAGATCGAGATACGCAGACCGCACGATCTCCAGCCGGCGGTACACCAGCCAGTCCCTGCGCCAGTCACGGGTGTATGCGGCGGGCAGCCGGCGTTCCCAGCGGCGGAACAGGCGATCCCGGATCTCCGGCCGGGTAGGGGTCAGGTGCATGTGCCGTACGAGGTCGTAGAGGGAGTCGCCGACGATTGCCATCTCCCAGTCGATGAGGGTCAGCGCCAGTCGGTCGTCGCGGCGTACGAGGTTGTGGGGACTCAGATCCCCGTGCAGGAGGGCCGGCTCCCTGTGACTCACCTCGTGCCGTGAAAGGAGCAGGCGCAACCGGTCCGCGCCGGGCAGCCCGAGCTGCCGGGCCAGTTGCTGGGACTCCTTCGGCAGATCCTGTACCAGGAAGATCAGCTGGTCCCGCAGCCAGTGGTGGAACGCGCACTCGCCGGCGGTCGGGTCCAGCACCTGGTACCCGACGTGCGTCAGGGCACACAGCTGGTCCACCAGGCCGTCCGCCTCGTGCGGCAGCAGGCCGTGAACCGGATGGCCGGGGGGCCGGCCGGCGTCCCGGGGCCCGACGTACGTGTGCAGGGCGATGCTGTCGCTCTGATAGGTCTCGCCCAGGGCGAGCACGCGCGGTGCCGCCACCTCGACGGACGACTCCTCGATCGCGCGCAGCACGGCGTGCTCGCTGAGCAGGCGGCGCTGCCGCCGGTGCACCCCGGGCAGTTCGCGCCGTACCACCACGGGAAAGTCGATGTCCGGCACCGACACGACCGTGTTCAGGTGCGCCGTCCCCTTGAAGACCCTGCCTGCGGGCGCGGCCCCCTCCGCCAGCAGAGCCTCACGGACCGCGGACGCCGGGAAGTCGGGACGCTCCGGTATCCGCCGGTCGGGCCGCCACTGGATCACCTTCGCGGTCCAGACCGGGCCGGTGCCCTCCTCGTTCATCCGCGGGGCCAGCCACCGGAGAAGGGCCCGCCGCACCTCGCCCTCACCCGGCACGCTGGCGAGCCGCAGCGGTGCCGCCGCCGCTTCGAGGGCGAGCCGTACCCGGGCCGTCGCCTCGTCAAGTCTCGTGTGCGTGAGGGAGCTTTCGAGGGACCGGGCGGCGCGCATCACGTCCGGGAAGACGGACTGGGCCCGTTCGAACGCCAGGTAGTGCCGCAGATCCCCGGCCAGCCCGTCGACAGCGGCCGGACGGACCTCGTGCATCGCTTCGGCCCAGGCGTCGACCACTTCGGCCCACTGGTGACCGGGGTACCGCATGCGCACGAGGTGGGTGGCGAGGTCGTGCAGCGGGTCGCCGTAGGTCGCCAGCTCCCAGTCGACACAGATGAGGGGCGGGTCGCCCGCGTACGAAATGATCACGTTGTCGCGGTGCAGGTCGGCGTGGAGCAGGCTGTAGGGCCGTCGGGCCATGGCCGGTATCCGCCCGGCGAGTTCGTCGAGGGCGTCGTCCCTGACGCCCAGCGCCGCGAAGAGCCCTCCGAACGCGGCCCAGTTCGGACGCCTGATCTGCCGGTCGGCCAAGTGGACCAGCGTCCGGAGAAAACCCTGGCTGTCCCCGTCGTCGCGAGGCCAGCCCGGTGGAAGGACGGGCAGTGCGGCACGCCCCACGCGGGCCATCTGGACGAGCAGGCCCGCCAACGCCTCGACGAGGAGGCCGTCGACAGGCTTGCCGTTGCCGCAGACGCTGGAGAGCGGTACGCCTTCCACGAAGCTGTGGATGGCGAAATCCGCGCCCTTCATCAGGCATTCGGGGACGTGCGGCAGGGCCCCCGCGACGGCTCGGAGAATCTCCGTCTCGTCCTGCCAGGTCCGGATCACGACAGGCAGGGCATCACGACGACGGATGCGTACGGTCACGGAAGTGCCCGCCTCCCGGCCGAGCAGCCGGGCCATGCCCTCGGTCAGCGGCAGAACGTAGTTGCTGTTGTGATGACCCCTGGTCTCCCGGCCCCGCTCCACGGCCGTCTCCATGAAGTCCTCGACGACGGATGCCGGCCTCTCGGGTTTCCCAGGGAAGCGTGACGGGTGAGGAGGTGCGCCCACGGGCTGCTCCTGATCGCTCGGGCCTCTCGGCGGAGCCGGATACCACCATAAGGGGCGCACCACTCACCCGGCCCAAACCCCGGGAGCGGAAGCGGTCGCGGCAGCCCGGTGTCAGTACACGTCCGACGCGGTGGGCATGGGCCGTTCCTCGCGCGACGCTTCGCGTTCCCCGTGCCAGCGCACGAGTGCGGCCATGATGTGGGACCGGCTCGGCACCTGTTCCAGGCCGAGCGGCTGTGCGGCGGCGGCCAGGATTCTCTGCAGCCGGCCCGCGGCGACGGGCAGGGCCAGCCAGTTGAAGCCCCACTCCTCGCGCAGGGACAGCGACACCCGGATGACGTCGGTGAAGACCGACTGCGCCTTCTTGAAGTCGAGGATCATCGGCAGGTCCCGCTCCCGGCCGGACGAGCCGCCCGGCCGGATCCCCTCGACGACGTGGCACCACTCGCGCACCATGCGGCGTTCCTGATCGGCCGGATAGCGCATCAGGTACAGATGGGTTGCCAGGTCGTAGAGCGGGTCCCCCAGCATCGCCAGCTCCCAGTCGATGGCCCAGAGCCGCTGCCGGGGGTCGAGGACGAAGTTCTCCCGGTGCAGGTCGGCGTGCAGGAGGCAGAAGGGACGCTCCTGCAGCCCCAGTACGCGCTTCCTGAGCAGGGTGAACGATTCCTCCGAGACGCCGAGGGCATGGAAGAGCCGGGCGAACCCGCTGTGATTCCTCTCGTAGACCTGCTCCTCGACGAAGACGATCAGGCGTTCCAGGAATCCGTCGCTGTCGCCGTCCTCGGCACGGTCCCGGTCCTCGCAGCGCCGCTGCACACTGAGCATGTCCGGCGTGACCCGCACCATCTCGCCGAAGAGGTCCACGATCTGACGGAACGTGGCGTCGGGAACGCGCCGTCCAGGCCGGCGCTGCTCTCCGAGCGTCCGCCCTTCGATGAAGCCCTGCAGCGCCATGCCCCCCACGTCGATGATGTCCGGGACACGGCTCATGTGCGCCTGAAGAGCCTTGAGGAGCTCCTCCTCCGACCTGAAGCACCGTCGGTCGAACCACAGGATCTCGGCCCGCGGCTCACGGACCTTGACGGTTCGTGCCCGGCCCGGCAACGCGAAGACGTATGTCTCGTGGTGATACCCCTTGAGCGGCCCCATGACCAGGCTCGGGTCGCCGCTCATCTCCTCTGCTCGCTCTCGAGCACCGAAGACCGAGGGGGATGTCATTCGATGGTTCAGCCTGTTCCGGTGGTACCGATGGTGTAAGGGGGAACGCACGTTACTCCACCGAACTCGGTTGCCGGAGGAAAACCCGGCCAACCGGAGAGCGGGTTCCCTCCCCGGGGCAGTCGACGCGCACCCGGACGGCGGCTGAAGGCCATCACGCTGTCGGACCTGCGCCGTTGGTACGACCGGCGCCGATGGTGAAGACTGACGCGCGCGACTACGAGAGGCCGGGGAGGCCCATGACCGACGCGACCGCCGACGAGGATGCCCTGGTGCGCCTGCTCGGCCCCACCCGAGCGGTTCTGTTCGACTTCGACGGTCCGGTCTGCGACCTCTTCGGCGGTACGTCGACGCGGGATGTCGCGGAGGAGGTCAAGCGGGTGGCCCGGCGGTACTGGGGCACCCTCGACCCGGACGTCAGCGCCTGCGCCGACTCCCACGGCATCCTGCTGAGGCTCAGGGACATGTACGACCGGCCCTCACCCCGGCCTCGTTGCAGGCGTCCCCTGGAGCTGGCGGAGGGCATCGTCGCCCAGCAGGAGGCCAGAGCAGTCGGACGTGCCACGCCGACGCCGTATGTCGCGGATCTCGTGGATGCGCTGCTCGACCTCGGCATGCGCCTGGTCATGGTGAGCAACAACGCGGAGGATCCGATCCGGACGTACCTGGAAACTCACGGGCTCGACACGAAGTTCGAGCGGATCTTCGGCCGGGACCAGGACGACGCGCGGCATATGAAGCCGGACCCGCATTGCATCAAGCGGGCCAGGGAGCACCTGGAGCTTCCGGCCGCGTCCTGCCTGATGGTCGGGGACCAGCTCACCGACCTCAAGGCGGCCCGCTCGGCCGGAACGTGCTTTCTCGGCTACACCCGGGACGAGGGCCGGGCCGAGGGAATGCGGCAGGACGGTGCCGACTTCGTGGTGTCCTCACATCTCACCGTCCTCGCGGGTGCGGGGAAGCTCCTCGGCTCAGGGGCGTCCTGCCGCGTCATGTGAGGTGCGTCCAGACGGAGTCGAACCAGGTCTGGTGCGTCTCCACGAACACCGTGCCCGGCGAGTAGGGGTCCTCGTCCTTGACGTGGTGGGTGAGCTGGGCCCCCAGGCCGAACACGTCGATGGCCTCGATCTCCCGCCCGTCCTCAAAAACGATCTTCCGCTGGAACGGCTGGTAGGGACCGTGCAGCGCCGCCACCTCGTTGACCAGATACAGCTTGAAGGTCGGCACCAGCCGTGCCTGACGGATCTCGAAATCCACCGACGGCACCAGCCCCATCGATTTCAGATCACTCAGCACGCTGCGCAGCGACGCGGTGTGCCGTCGCGTGATGCCCAGCAACCGTTCCTTCAGGATGGTGTCGCTGGCACCGTCCTTGGTACGCCAGTAGGGGAAGTCGAGGGACTCGTCGGGCAGCAGCATGCGCAGGGTGATGCTCTGCGGGGCGATCAGCTCGGCCCCGATCCGTTCCGTCTGCAGGCGGATGTGCGCGTCCAGCGACTCCGAGGTCAGCGTGAAGACGTCCAGGGTCACGTGGGGCTGCTCGAACGCCTCACTGATGAGCGGGCCGAGCGTGACCATGCGGTCGGGCCGTTTGCTGCTCGTCGGCGAGTGGATCTGCTGGGTCCTGATCACCCGTGATCCGCTTCCCTGGCGGGACTCGATCCAGCCCTCGCTCTTCAGTTCCCTGAGCACCCTCTGGACGGTGTCGCGGGAGACGGAGAACTCCTCGGCCAGTTCACGCTGCGGGGGCAGCAGCGCGTGCAGCGGGTAACGTCCGTCGGCCATACGCGCCCGCAACTCGCCCGCGACGCGCTCGAATGACCTGCCGCCGCCCTCGCCGGTGTGCCCCTCACTCACACCGCGACCGTACCTCGTCATACGTAGGGCCAAACCAGTTTCAGTCAACTCAGCAGCCAAATCAGCTGCTGGTTAAGGGATCAACAGCCCAGGGCAGAACCAGATTACGACAACCAGTCCAATTGGACTGCAAGTTGATCGCTTAACGGAAAATGGTAGCTGGGGGCACCATGAAACTCGTTCGACCGTGGCCCGTGCTTCTGGGCACGACCATCGAGCGCGTCTTCGAGATGCGCTACGGCACGTCCGGCATGCTGTTCCTGTTCCTCCTGGGAGTCGGCGTCAGGACGCGCAACCCGACATGCCTGACGATCGCCGCCGTCCTCCTCGGTCTGCTGCTGGCCGAGCGCTAGCGGTCGCGCTCCTCGTCACTCGCGCAGCAGCTTCAGCAGCGTCTCCATGGATCCCACGACCCACTCCGCGCCGGCCTCCAGCAGGAACTTCGCCTTCCTGTCGTTGCGCGCGTAGCCCAGGAACGGCACCCCGGCCCGCTCCGCCGCCTGAAGGTCGGAGGGTGCGTCGCCGATCATCAGCGCATCCGCCGGCGCGGCCCCCATCTCGCTCAACGCGCGGTTCAGACAGTGCGGGTCCGGCTTCAGGTGGTGCAGCTCCTGGGTCCGTCCGTAGAGATGGGGCGCGAAGCAGTCGACGAGGCCGCGGCTCGCGAGGTACTCGCGGGCCACGCGCGGGGAGTTGTTCGTCGTGATCGCCAGGCGGGTGCCCACCGCCGTCCAGGTGCGGATCAGCGGGTCCGCGTACGCGGTCGGCCACGCCGAGGACGCGGCCCTCAGCTCCTCCTGGGTGAGACGTTCCTCCAGCGCGGCGACGAGGTCGCTGCCGGGGTGCCTGCGGTCCACGGCGCGCAGCACCACCTGCGGGTCCAGGGACTCGCGCTCGGTGTCGTTGAGCAGGCCGTGCAGGCCACGGCCCTCCAGCCAGGACACCAGGTCGCCCGCCACCCGCTCCGCGGAGTGTCCGGCGAACAGGCGGCAGATGGGGCCGTCGAAGTCCCAGAGCACGACACGGGCACGTCTGATCAGATGAGGGAGTCGATTCGGATCATTCTCGGTCTCGTCGGGCACCGCACCAGTCTGCGTCGCATCTGAAGTCACTAGGAGAGTGTCAGGTCGGTCGTGATGGTTTCCCAGAGGGCGTTGAACCACTTCTGCGATTCCTCCACGAACGCACCGTCTCGCAGGCCCGCTCGCCTGGCGAAGGCGAAGAGGAGGGAGCGGGAGCCGAGGACGTCGTACATGTCGAGGGTCTGGCTGCCCCACTCCTCCTCGCGCCTGGTCAGCATGTAATAGCCGAGCAGGGCCTCCTGCTCGTTGAGGAGGTACAGCTTCACAGGCGGGGTGAACGGCAGCGCGCGGAAGCGGACGCGTACGTCGATGCCGTGGGTGGAGCGCAGGGCCAGCAGGTTGTGCTGGAGGACCTGGCCCTGGGCGTTGCGCATGGCGAGCCACCGGGTGTGGACCGGGTTGTCCTTCCCGTGGGCCTCGACCGGGACGGGGAAGGCCAGTTCGATGTCCCGGGAGGGGACCAGGATGCGGACGTCGATGGCCTCGGGGTGGATGCGGCCCTCGTGGATCAGGCGCAGCGGCTCGGCGATGGCGACCATCAGCGTCTCCGCGGTGTGGCAGACGACGTCGACGCGGACGCGCGGGGCCGAGAACGCCTCCGTCAGGCGCGGTGCCAGGCCCACCATCGTCGGCTGGGGCTCAGCCCGGGCCGGGGCCGGGGCGGCGATCCGTGGCGGGCTGCCCTTGCTGACGTTGGTGAGGAAGCCGTCCTCCTGGAGGACGCGCAGGGCCTGGCGGACGGCGCCGCGCTCGACGCCGAACTCCTCGGCGAGTTCGGCCTGGGTGGGCAGACGGTCCCCGGGCTTCAGCTCACCGGCACGGATGCGTTCCCGCAGGATGTCGGCGATCTCCTGGGGCGATGACCTTCTGCTGCCGTTCACTGCCACGCTCTCCGCCACGCTCTCCTGGGTCACGACCAAACGCTACAACTCTGATCCATCTGGCGGGAGTTGTTTGAAAGTTGTTTATAACTAGGGGCCAAGTGGGGACAACTTAATCAGAGTTGGTTGCCAACTTCTCGGAGTTGGCGGAAGTTTTGCTTCCGGACTTCCGAAGGGGGAACACCGATGCCCGCCCTCGCTCTCCTCTCCGCCGCCTTCGTCGTCGCCTTCGAACAGCTCGTCCAGTGGAGGTACGGTCCGGCCGGCATCGTCGGCCTGATCCTTCTCACCGTAGGCGTCAAGGCCAAGAGCCCGGCCGTCAGCTCCGCGGGAGCGGTCGTGCTCGCGCTGCTGATGACGGGGCCCGCCCGATGACGCACCGCGCCACCCCGAACGGCCCGTGGGAGACGTCAGCTCGTGAGCACCAGCTCCGAACTGATCGTCTCCCACAGCGCGTTGAACCACAGGTGCGACTGCTCCACGAACGTCGTGTCGCGCAGCCCGGCACCCTGCCGGAAGGCGAACAGCATGGACTGGGTGCCCTGGGCGTCGTACAGCGCCGGCTGCTCGTGATCGGCCTCGGCCTCCCGGCGCGTCAGCGTGTAGTACGCGAACAGCGCCTCCGTGCCGTTGAGCAGGTACAGCTTCACCGGCGGGGTGAAGGGCAGCGCCCGGAACGTGACGTGCACATCGATGCCGTGCGTGGCGCGCAGGGCCAGCAGATTGTGCTGGAGGACCTGCCCCTGGGCGTTGCGCATCGCCAGCCACCGCTCGTGCACCCAGTCGTCTCCGCTCCCCTCGACCGGCACCGGGAAGGCCAGGTCGATGTCCCGGCTCGGCAGCAGCACCCGCATGTCGACCTTGGCCGGTTTCAGCCGTCCGGCGTGGATCTGCCGCAGTGGCTCCCCGATGGCGAGCGTGAGGGATATGGACGTCAGGCACACGGCGTCGATCTCGACGTGGTCCGCCGCGAACGCCGTCGCGATCCGGGGCGCGAGAGCCACCGTGGTGGGCAGCGGCGGGGACTGCGGGCCGGTCAGCGCACCGGCGGGGTCGGGGGCGACGGTCGCCGGGCTGCCCTTGGACACGTTGGTGAGCAGCCGCTCGGACTGCAGGACGCGCAGCGCCTGCCGCACCGCACCGCGCTCGACACCGAACTCCTGGGCCAGCCGGGCCTGGGTGGGCAGGCGCTCGCCCGGCCGCAGTGACCCGGACCTGATCCGGGCGCGCAGCTCGTCGGCCACCTCGTGGTGTGTTCTCTGTGGCCGCTGCGACCTGTTCCGTCCAGTGACGGAGTCGTGTTCCGGGTCCACAACTGAACAGTACAACTTCCCGCCATCTTGCGGCAGTTCACGGAAAGGTGGTTATGAGCCGCTTCCAAGCGGAGATAAGAACAGTGAAGTTGGTAACCAACTTGGGAAACATGGTCAGACCTTCTGGGGGTTGGCCACCCGCTCAGGGACTCCCTTCCGGAGGGGAGCCGGGAGTCCCGCCCGGCCGGTACGGCCGCACGGCAACCACAACTGAACAGCTCGCTACGGATGCGGGCCCAGCACACCGGCAGGAGGGAGCGGCTCAGAACATGTCCGGGCACCAAGGCCGCCTGGGCGTACGCAGCAGGGCGTCTGCCTTCCGGGCGGCGCCCGCTCGTTCTTCGCGCACCCGCCCCAGCGCCGCCAGCCGCACCGCCGACTCGCCCCCGAGCCACAGGGCCCCCAACTCGCCCAGTCCCAGTTCGAGTTCCGCGCTCTCGGTGGTCGGCGTGCAGGACGCCCCCTCGGGTGATGCCTCCAGCCGGTAGCGCCCGCCGGTCAGCCCGTCCACCCCGGCGATCTCCAGCACCAGCGTCCCCTGCCCCTCGTACGTCCGCGCCTCCAGCGCCCGTACGACGTCCAGGATCCGGACCCACAGCCAGTCCGCCAGCGAGGTGATCCCGGCCGCTCGCGGATCGGGCAGGAAGTGCGGGAGCAGGTCGTCGGGCGCCCGCCAGCCGCTCTTCACCTTCACGACCCAGTCGACGGAGCACAGGTACTCCCACAGCGCGCGTTCCGCGGCCGGTGTCACGCCGAGCAGCCACCGCACGGTCGCCGTGTTCAGCGGCTGCTTGGCGTCGCCCCAGTTGTCGTCCACGTCGTACGCGGCCATGCCCTCGACCTCGCCGGACGCCGAGCGGTACACGGCGAAGAAGGGCGTCTTCCACGACGGGTCGAACAGCAGGGCGCCGGTGTTCACCTTCCACCAGGTCTCGTCGCGGTCGATGGCGCCGGGCAGGCCCCGGCGCAGCCGCTCGTGCAGCTCGGGGCCGAGCTTGCGGACGTCCTCGCCCTCCACCAGGTCGACCCGCCCGCCGTCCGCGGGACCCGCCCAGCGGGCGTCGAGGCCGGTGCGCGGCACGTCGATCGTCCACTCCGCCATCGTGGTCGCCGGCCCGAAGCCGTAGCGGCCGTAGATCGGGTACTCGGCGGCGATCAGCGTCGCGACGACGTCCCCGCGCTCCTTCGCGGCCGCCAGGTCCCGCGCCATCATCCGGCTGAGCAGCCCGCGGCGGCGGTGGGTGGCAGTGACGGTGACGCCCGAGATCGCGTCCGCCGGGACCCTCGCGCCACCCACGGCCGTGAGCTCCTGGTCGAACGACCGGAAGGTCGCCACACACCTGCCGTGGTCGAAGGCTCCGAGGTAGCGGCCCTCGACGAACTTCCCGCGCCGGCCCTCGATCTCCTCCTCGGTGAGGGCGGGCGCCCGCAGGAAGCCGGTGTTCACGGCACGCAGCCAGTCGGTGAACTCGGACGCGGTGATCGGGCGTACGTCGATGTCGTCGGCACGGGACACGGAGGTCATGAACTCACGCTAGGCGGAGGGCCGGTCGGTGTCGCGTGAATATCCGACCGCCCCCCTCCCCCCGGGCCCCGGACGGCTCACACCAGCAGGTCCTCGATCTGCGCCTCCCCCTCGCGGTACCGGCGGGCGATCTCCGCGCTGCACTCGTCGGCGGTGCGCTGGAGCCGCCGGCGCCGCCGGGAGACCTGCTGCTCGTGGCGTTCGAGCCGTCCCATCGCCGTGGTCAGCTCCTGGTCCGTGCGCGCGTCCAGGTCGGACAGCTCGACCTCGGCGAGCATCTCCGCGGCCAGCCGCCGGTACTCCTCGCCCTGGGGGGTGCCCAGGGTCAGATGGCGGGCTGAGGAGCGGTGCAGGGCCGGGCCGTCCCGCAGGATCTCCGCCAGCCGCTCCACCACCGAACCCGCGTCGGACACGGCCACGGAGGCCAAGCCCGCCGGGCCGCGCCGGGCGACCTCGGCGCGCAGGATGTCGATCCGCCCCTGGAGCAGCCGCCGCAGATAGCTGAGGTCGGCCTCGTCGCGCTGGGCCTCACGGCGCAGCCTGCGCAGGTCGGGCAGGCTCAGCGCGGGCAACTCGGGCGCGCAGGCGTCCGAAGGCAGCCGCGGGCTGTCCGTGCGCTGTGTGGGCGGCCGGTGGTACTCCGACGCGCCGATCCCCGTGTACGTCGACCGGACAGCCGCCTGCTGCTGTCCGGTGCTTGGTGTGCTCATGTGCCTCAACCGTCCCCTCGACCGGTGTGTGCATGCATCGTGCCACCCCAAGTGGCCGCTATGGGAACGAGTGCCCCCGATAGACCCCAGATGGGCGGTATAGCAGCAAAATACGGCCGTGCAGGGGCTGTTGGCGCCCGCGCAAACCACCCTTTCGGGCCATGCGCCGACCGCCCGCGGCGTCGATGTCACCGCCCTGCATGATGGACGTATGCGAGCAGTGGTGCAGAGGGTGGACGGCGCGAGCGTCGTCGTGGACGGCGAGACCGTGGGGGCGATCGAGGGCGAGGGACTGTGCGTCCTCGTCGGCGTCACCCACGAGGACACCAAGGAGAAGGCGGCCCAGCTGGCCCGCAAGCTCTGGTCGATCCGCATGCTGCACGACGAGAAGTCGTGCAGCGACATCGACGCCCCGCTGCTGGTGATCAGCCAGTTCACCCTCTACGGCGACGCGCGCAAGGGCCGCCGCCCCACCTGGAACGCCGCCGCCCCCGGCGACGTGGCCGAACCTCTCGTCGACGAGGTCGTCGCCCGGCTGCGCTCGCTGGGCGCGACGGTGGCCACGGGCCGTTTCGGGGCGGCGATGAGGGTATCGCTGACGAACGACGGCCCGTTCACCGTGCAGATCGAAATCTGACCCGAAAGATCTACAAGTCCTACGGCTCGACGACGACTTCCTGCGCTGCGGCGGTGTCTCCGGCCATCAGCGGTGCGTCCACGGCCACGTTCCGCTTCACCAGGGCGAGGGCGACCGGCCCGAGCTCGTGATGGCGCGCGGAGGTCGTGATGAAGCCGACCTTCCGGCCGTCGGGACTGTCGTCCGCGAGCCGGAGCTCCGTCCCGGCCACGGGCAGGTGGACCTCGCTGCCGTCGAGGTGGAGGAAGACCAGCCGGCGCGGCGGCTTGCCCAGGTTCTGCACCCGGGCGACCGTCTCCTGCCCCCGGTAGCAGCCCTTCTGCAGGTGCACCGCCGAGCCGATCCAGCCCAGCTCGTGCGGGATGGTGCGGTGGTCGGTCTCGAAGCCGAGCCGGGGCCGGTACTGCTCCACGCGCAGCGCCTCGTGGGCGAGGATCCCGGCGGGCGGCCCGGCCTGCGCCGCGTAGGTCTCCAGGTCGGCGCGCGGCAGGAACAGGTCCCGCCCGTGCGGCGTCTCCCGTACGGCCACGCCCTCGGGGACGTCGGCGATGGACCCGGCCGGGAGGTACACGACCGCGGTGTCCGCCGTGCGGTCGGCGACCTCGACCCTGTAGAAGAACTTCATCGACTCCAGGTACGCGATCAGCGCCTCCTGGGTGCCCGGCTCCACATGGGCCCAGACCGTCGCGCCGTCGTCGACGAGGTACAGCGCGTGCTCGATGTGGCCGTTCGCGGACAGGATCAGCGCCTCGGTGGCCCGGCCCGCCGGCAGGTCGCTGACGTGCTGGGTGAGCAGCAGGTGCAGCCAGGCCAGCCGGTCCTCGCCGGTGACGGCGACGACCCCCCGGTGCGAGAGGTCCACGAATCCGGTGCCGTCGGCGAGGGCACGCTGCTCACGGAACAGATCGCCGTAGTGGGCGGCGACGCCTTCGTCCACGCCCTCGGCGGGGACGGCGCCGGGCAGGGTCAGCAGGGGGCTCTTCATATGCGTAAGCCTACGACTCGGTAGTTGAAGCCTTGAGTGTGCAGTCCTCGCACCGGCCGAAGATCGCGAAGTGCTTCAGGTCGGTGTCGAAGCCGAAGGTCTTCCGCAGCTTGGCCGTGAACTCGGCGGCCACGGAGACGTCCGCCTCGATCACGTTCTGGCAGTCGCGGCAGACCAGGTGGATGTGGTGGTGCCGGTCCGCGAGGTGGTATGTCGGCGCCCCGTGCCCCAGATGCGCGTGGCTGACAAGACCGAGCTCCTCCAGGAGCTCAAGCGTCCGGTACACCGTGGAAATGTTGACCCCCGACGCCGTCTTCCTCACTTCCACGAGGATGTCGTCGGGGGTCGCGTGCTCCAGGGTGTCCACGGCTTCGAGCACGAGTTGCCGCTGCGGGGTCAGCCGGTAGCCGCGCTGCCGCAGATCGCTCTTCCAGTCGGTGTCCACCACACCGGCCAGTCTAGGCCGACTCGCATCCGGCCGGTCGAGGAAGGCATGCGGTCACTTGAAGAAGGCGATGCCGTCGTCCGGCATGTCGTCGGGCAGGGCCTTGGCCCAGCGCTCGACCTCCTCCGGGGTGACGACCTTCTTCAGGTGGGCGGACATGTAGGGGCGCAGCTCGACCTCGGGGGTCTGCTTCTCGCCGACCCACATCAGGTCGCTCTTGACGTAGCCGTACAGCCGCTTGCCGCCGGTGTAGGGCTGGGAGGCGGCCGTGCGGGCCACCGCGTCCGTCACGAGGTCGATCTGCGGCTTCTTGTCGGCCAGCTCGCCGTACCAGATCTCGATGACGCCGTCGTCGCGGGTCATCGTCACCTCGACCTTGCGGCCGGAGTCGATCCGCCAGTAGCCCTGCTCGGACTCCAGGGGACGGACCTTGTTGCCGTCCTGGTCCAGCACCCAGCTGTGGGACCGGTACTCCAGGAAGTCCCGGCCGTCGTGGGTGAAGGAGACCTCCTGCCCGAAGTTGCACTTCTCGGAGCCGGGGAAGTCGTGCACGCCGGCGCCCGCCCAGTCGCCGAGCAGGAAGGCGAGCGGGACGAGGTCCTTGTGAAGGTCGGACGGGATCTCGATCATGGGAACTTCCTAGACGTGGGTCAGCGCTGGCCCTGGTACAGCTTCTTCACGGTCAGTCCGGCGAAGGCGAGGACGCCGACGGCGACCAGGACCAACAGGATTTCGAAGAAGATCTCCACGGGGTGCTCCTTGAGCGGGCTGCGGATGTGTGCACGGGGCCGGGCCCAGCTTACGCGGGCCCGTTCGGCCCTACGATCGCGGACTACGATTCCGGCTATGGCGAAGAAGCTGGTGATCAAGGTGACGGCGGGGGCCGATGCCCCCGAGCGGTGTTCTCAGGCGTTCACGGTGGCGGCGGTGGCCGTGGCGAGCGGCGTCGACGTCTCCCTGTGGCTGACCGGCGAGTCCGCCTGGTTCGCCCTGCCGGGCCGTGCCGCCGAGTTCGAGCTGCCGCACGCGGCTCCCCTGCCCGACCTGCTCGAATCCCTCCTCACGGCCGGCCGCGTCACCCTGTGCACGCAGTGCGCCGCCCGCCGCGAGATCACGGAGCAGGACGTCATCAAGGGTGTCCGCATCGCGGGCGCGCAGGTCTTCGTCCAGGAGGCGATGGCGGACGAGACGCAGGCGCTCGTCTACTGAGGCGTTCGCGTGCGGAGGCGGGACGGGTGGCCCGCCTCCGTCCATGGGCACCCGGACGTCGTCGTGAGGCCGGCGCGCGGCCTCGGCGACGGCCCCCCGGCGGGCGGGACGACGCCGCTCACCGCGGCCGCTTCTTGCCGTCCAGTTCGTCCCACCACTCGTCGGACTGGGGATCCCCGGACGGGTCGTCCCACCACCGGTCCTCCGGGCCGCGCCGGTTGGCGACCATGGCCGCGACAGGCGGGATGACCATGGCGACCACGCACATCCCGACGGCCACGGGAACGGACCAGAGGCGCACGACACCCCAGGCCAGGACGAAGAGGCCGATGCAGAGGCCCATCATCGCGAAGTACGTGTGACGCCGCCGTGCGTACATGTGTCCAGCGTAGGACGGACAGGCCGAAGGGCCGCACCCCAGGCGTCCAACCCGGGGGGTGCGGCCCTTCGAGGAGCTGATCGCCGTCAGACGGCGATCGCGACCTCCGCCAGGCCGCCCTGCTGGGCGACGACCGTGCGGTCGGCGGTGGCGCCGGGCACGAGGGCACGGACGGTCCAGGTGCCCTCGGCCGCGTAGAAGCGGAACTGTCCGGTCGCCGAGGTCGGCACCTCGGCCGTGAACTCGCCGGTCGAGTCCAGCAGACGGACGTAGCCCACCACGGGCTCGCCGTCCTTGGTCACCTGACCCTGGATGGTGGTCTCACCGGGCTTGATCGTCGAGGCGTCGGGGCCGCCGGCCTTCGCACCGCACATGTCGTACTCCTGAAGTCTGGAAAGGTCGGTCGGGGAGGGTTACTTGTTGGCGCCGAGCTCGATCGGCACGCCCACGAGGGAGCCGTACTCGGTCCAGGAGCCGTCGTAGTTCTTGACGTTCTGCACACCGAGGAGCTCGTGCAGCACGAACCAGGTCAGGGCGGAGCGCTCACCGATGCGGCAGTAGGCGATGGTGTCCTTGGCCAGGTCGACGCTCTCCTCGGCGTAGAGCTCCTTGAGCTCGTCGTCCGACTTGAAGGTGCCGTCGTCGTTGGCGTTCTTGGACCACGGGATGTTGCGGGCGCTCGGCACGTGGCCGGGGCGCTGCGACTGCTCCTGCGGCAGGTGGGCCGGGGCGAGCAGCTTGCCGGAGAACTCGTCGGGCGAACGCACGTCGACGAGGTTCTGCGCACCGATGGCGGCCACGACGTCGTCGCGGAAGGCACGGATGGACGTGTCCTGCGCCTTGGCCTTGTAGTCCGTCTTCGGACGCTCGGGCACCTCGTCGCCGGGGACCAGCTCGCGGGCGTCGAGCTCCCACTTCTTGCGGCCGCCGTCGAGGAGCTTGACGCTCTCGTGGCCGTACAGCTTGAAGTACCAGTAGGCGTACGAGGCGAACCAGTTGTTGTTGCCGCCGTAGAGGACCACGGTGTGGTCGTTGCCGATGCCCTTGTCGGACAGGAGCTTCTCGAAGCCCTCCTGGTCGACGAAGTCACGGCGGACCGGGTCCTGGAGGTCCTGGGTCCAGTCGATCCGGATGGCGTTGCGGATGTGGTTCTTCTCGTAGGCGGACGTGTCCTCGTCCACCTCGACGATGGCGATGGTCGGGTCGTCCAGGTGCTCCTGGAGCCAATCGGCGTCGACCAGGACGTCGCTGCGGCTCATGCTTCTTCTCCTCCGGGGCAGTTACGGCGGGGCGTGCGAGGTCTGCAGGGCGCGCCCTTGAGGCAGGGCGGCGCACGGGTGCCCGTGATGCGGGGCTGCGGGGATGCGCGCGCCGGCGCGACTGCCGACGCGATCGCTCAGAAGGTGCGACAGAGCATGGCGGCGACGCGGCACAGGTCTACTGCCCGCCGCTTCGTGAGGTCCGCCTGTCGCTTCATAGCGTCGATCGTAGGGACGGTCAGGCAGGCATGTCACCGGTGTGTCGCATGCTGAGACGCGATAATCCACGATGTGGGACCAGAGGGGGATGCGGCGCCGCGGGACACGGATCGTGACCCCATGTATCGGCCGTCACATCTGAGCTGCGGACGCCGCCGTCTCGCCCACCGGACACCCCTGTCCGCCGCCCTGCGCTCTGTCTACCCGGCCAGCCGGACGTCGGAACCCTTCACCGTGATCTCGACGCCGTTCGGGGCGGCCTGGACCGTGTCCAGCTCGATGCCGCCGGGCAGGCCGTCGATCTTCTGCTGGAAGTCGGTGATCGCCCGGACGCGGTCCTCGGCGATGTCGACACCGCCGAACTCGGGCAGGCCGTCGGCGTGCACGCTGACGGTGCCGTTGTCCACCTTCACCGAGCTGAGCACGGAGACCGGCTCCGGGAGCTTGGTGCCGAGGACCGTGGCCTCGACGGTGACCTTGATCTTGCCGTTGCCGCCATCGGAGAGGCCGACGACGTTGGCGGTGACGCCCGGGGCGACCTGGGTGGGCTCGGACTTCGCCGTCTTCAGCAGCTCGTCGTAGGCGATGGTCGCGGTGCCGGTGGCGCTGGAGGCGGTGGCGGAGCTGTAGTCGCCGGAGAACTCGACGCCCTTCATGTCGGCCTGGAGGTCGTCGATAC
The DNA here is from genome assembly GCF_042955185.1 of Streptomyces sp. NPDC012474. Classification (NCBI taxonomy): domain Bacteria; kingdom Bacillati; phylum Actinomycetota; class Actinomycetes; order Kitasatosporales; family Streptomycetaceae; genus Streptomyces; species Streptomyces sp. NPDC012474. The sequence goes on along the minus strand of NZ_JBIBEP010000006.1, from coordinate 51,829 downwards.
GGATCTTCTGGCCGCCGTTGCCCGCGGTGGCCTCGTAGTCCTTGATGCCGATCTCGATGTCGTCCAGGGAGCCGCCCGCGACCTGGGTGAGGAACGGGAAGCCCTTGATCGACACGTCGGGGGTCGCCGACAGGTTCTCCGTCGTCTTCAGCCGGTCGGCGGCCTCGTCCTCGGCGAAGTTGACCGCGACGCGGTCGGCGATCACGAAGAGCCCGCCCAGAATCACGACGAAGATCAGCAGTATTCGCAGTGCACGCATGCGGTGTGTCCCCCACCGGTCCGGTGTTTCGACGACCCGGTGGCCGTCCCTTGCGTGAGGGTAACGCCGAGAGGAAGGGGGGCCGGCACATTGTTGATCACCTGTGACAGCCCCCGGCCCGGAGCGCTACGCCAGCGCCCTGCCCAGGACGTACACCGCCGGGGCCGCCGCGGCCAGCGGCAGGGCCACGCCCGCCGTGAAGTGCACGAAGCGGGACGGGTAGTCGTAGCTCGCGACCCGGTGGCCGATCAGGGCGCAGGCGGCGGCGCCCGCGCCGAGGAGGGCACCGGAGGTGCCGAGGCCGGTGACCGGCCCGGCCACGATGCCCGCGCCCGCCGCGGCGAGGAGGGACACCACCACCGAAGCCGGGGTCGGCAGCGGCAGCGCGCGGGCCAGGACGGCCGCCGCCACGGCCACCGCGCCCACCGTCACCGCGTCCGCGGCGGCCGCGAGGTACCCGCCGGCCACGATCGCCAGCGCCGAGGCCGCGACCGTCGCCATCAGGCCGTACATCCGCTCGTCGGGGTCGGCGTGCGAGCGCAGTTGGAGGACGAGCGCGAGCAGCACCCACACCCCGATCGTGCCGAGGATCGCCGCCGGGGAGCGGCCCGAGACCAGCAGCGCCGCGTCCGCGGCCAGCGCGCCCGCGAAGCCCAGCGCGATGCCCTGCCGGGCCGGCCACATCCCGTTCAGCCGGAACCAGCCCGCCGCGGTGACGGCCTGGAGGACCACCAGCGGCACGAGCAGCGCGTACGTGCCGACCGCCGCCGCACCGGCCAGCAGCAGGCCGAGCAGCGCCGTCAGCGCGGCCGGCTGCATGCCGGGCTCGATGACCGGGGAACGCCCCTCCGCCCGGGCCCGCTGCGCGTCGGTGACGCGGGTGTTCCCGCCGACGGTGGCGGGGCCGTAGCCGGTACCGGCGGCGTCGGCTCCGGCCGGGGCCGGCGGTCTCCGCGGCGGCGACTGGGGGGTCAGGATCGCCGTCTCCGGATCCGGCGCCTGCGCGGGCACCGGCTGGTGGTTCTGCGTCTCCCAGGTCTGCCCCTGCCACTGCTGCGTGTACTGCTGGGCGGCCTGCGGGTCCTCGTACCCCTGGTGCCCCTGCCCGGGCCACGCCTGCGGCTGCTGCCCGTAGGGGGCGTAGCCGTCGTACGGCTGGTGGGGCCGGTTCGGCTGGTCGTTCATCGTCATCCTCCTGCGAACGGCGGGAGCACCTCGACCGTGCCGCCGTCGGCCAGCCGTACCGTCTCATGTCCGCGGGTGCCCACGGGGTCGCCGTCCACGAGGAACGAGCACCGGCGCAGGACGCGCTCCAGTTCGCCCGGGTGCCGCTCGCGCACCCCGGCGAGCGCCTCGGCGAGCGTGACCGCCTCGTACGGTTCCTCGGCCACCCCGGCCGCGGCCTTGGCGGCGGCCCAGTAGCGCACCGTGACCTTTGGCATCTGCTTCCTCAATGAATGCGACGGTGAACACCGTCAGGCTAGCCCGCCCGGCCGGCGCCCCACTCCCCGATCCGGGCCAGCAACTCGTCGCTCGCCGCGTTCTCGGCATGCCCCATACCCGGCTCCAGCCACAGTTCGCCCTGGTCACCGGCGGCCGCGGCCAGCATCCGCGGATGGTCGACGGGAAAGTAGCCGTCGTCCTCGCCGTGCACGACGAGGAGGGGGGTCGGGGCGATCCTCGGCACCGCCTCCACCGGGGAGAGGGGCACCGGGTTCCAGTCCCGGCGGTGGATGCGCGTACGGAATCCGTAGCGGCCCACGATCCGCCCCTCGGGCCGGGTCACCAGCCAGTGCAGCCGCCGCATCGGCGCGGTGCCCCGGTAGTACCAGCGGGCCGGTGAGCTGACCGCCACCACCGCGTCGGTCTGCCGCGGGTGCAGCGCCGCGTGCCGGAGCACCACCGAGCCGCCCATGGAGAAGCCCACGGTCACCACCCGTTCGTGGCCGCGGCTCCGCGCCCAGGCCACCGCCGCCGCCAGGTCGAGCACCTCCCGGTCGCCGACCGTGGAGTGCCCGCCGGACATGCCGTGCCCGCGGAAGGAGAAGGTGACCACGCCCCCGTACCGGGCGAGGACCGCGGCGATCCGCCGCACGTGCGGCCGGTCCACCGAGCCGGTGAATCCGTGGGCGACGACGAACGCGGGATGAGCGGAAGGCGTCCCGGAGGTGTCGTACACAGCCGCTCCCGGCTCGTATACGGCGTCGATCGCAACACTGTCGGACGTGCGCAGAAACGTCCGCGAAGACATCCTCACCGGCCTTCCCCCGCCCGTCTCGGAATGCGGACGATCGGTGGAACGCGCCACATGACCTGCCGGACCAGAGCTCATGTGGGCTATTCTGCTGGGCAGAGGACTCGGGCAACGTAGCCCCCGGGTCCTTTTGTGCTTTCGGAAGCGTTGTATACGACGCGGGAAACCGCAGGTGTACGGGGCCTTCGGGATCGCAGAGCCCGTGCTGTGCCAACCAGCGTCCTCGCAGGGACCGAGGAGGAACCAGACGTATGAGTTCTCTGCTGCTCCTGACCAACGCCCTCCAGCCGTCGACGGAGGTGCTCCCCGCACTCGGCCTGCTCCTGCACAACGTGCGGGTGGCCCCCGCGGAGGGCCCCGCCCTCGTCGACACCCCCGGAGCCGACGTCATCCTCGTCGACGGCCGCCGTGATCTGCCGCAGGTCCGCAGCCTCTGCCAGCTGCTGCGCTCCACCGGGCCGGGCTGCCCGCTCGTCCTCGTCGTCACCGAGGGCGGTCTCGCCGCCGTGACCGCGGACTGGGGCATCGACGACGTCCTGCTCGACACCGCCGGCCCGGCGGAGGTCGAGGCGCGGCTGCGCCTGGCCATGGGCCGCCAGCAGATCGTCAGCGACGACTCCCCGATGGAGATCCGCAACGGCGATCTGTCGGTCGACGAGGCGACGTACTCCGCCAAGCTCAAGGGCCGCGTCCTCGACCTCACCTTCAAGGAGTTCGAGCTCCTGAAGTACCTCGCGCAGCACCCCGGCCGCGTCTTCACCCGCGCCCAGCTCCTCCAGGAGGTGTGGGGCTACGACTACTTCGGCGGTACGCGCACGGTCGACGTGCACGTACGGCGGCTGCGCGCCAAGCTCGGCCCCGAGCACGAGTCGCTGATCGGCACCGTCCGGAACGTCGGTTATCGATTTGTTACGCCGGAGAAGCCGGAGAAGATGGAGCGCGCCGCCGAGGAGGCGAAGGCCAAGGCGGCCAAGGCAAAGACGGACAAGGTGGACGAGTCACCCGCCCTGGACGCCGCTGAGGCCCGCGCCAAGGCGTGAGAGGCGTACTGCGGCACCGACCTGGGCATCGCTTCCCGGGCAGGGCACCCCGGACGGCGGTCGGGATATCGTACAGAACCTCCTTTACGCCCTGCCCGGAGCCGGTATATCCGCGTAGACTCCGCGCGTGGCCAAGGTGACTCGGGATGATGTGGCGCGGCTGGCAGGGACTTCCACTGCCGTGGTCAGCTATGTCATCAACAACGGACCCCGGCCGGTCGCCCCGGCCACGCGCGAGCGTGTCCTCGCCGCGATCAAGGAACTGGGGTACCGGCCCGACCGGGTGGCCCAGGCGATGGCGTCCCGGCGCACGGACCTCCTGGGCCTGATCATCCCGGACGCCCGCCAGCCCTTCTTCGGGGAGATGGCGCACGCGGTCGAGCAGGCCGCCTCCGAGCGCGGGAAGATGGTCCTCGTCGGCAACACGGACTACGTGGCCGAGCGCGAGGTCCACTACCTGCGCGCCTTCCTGGGCATGCGGGTCTCCGGCCTGATCCTCGTCAGCCACGCGCTCAACGACCTGGCCGCCGCCGAGATCGAGGCCTGGGACGCCCGGGTCGTCCTGCTGCACGAACGCCCCGAGGCCATCGACGACGTCGCCGTCGCCACGGACGACCTGGGCGGCGCCGAGCTCGCCGTCCGCCACCTGCTGGAGCACGGCTACGAGTACGTCGCCTGTATGGGCGGGATAGCCGAGACGCCGGCGGTCGGCGACCCGGTCTCTGACCACGTCGAGGGCTGGCGCCGCGCGATGGACGAGGCCGGGATCTCCACCGAGGGCCGCCTCTTCGAGGTCCTCTACAACCGCTACGACGCCTACCAGGCCGCCCTGAAGATCCTCTCCGGCCCCGAGCGCCCGCCGGCGATCTTCTGCTCCACCGACGACCAGGCGATCGGCCTGCTGCGCGCGGCTCGCGAGCTGCGCATCGAGGTCCCGGGCGAGCTGGCGGTGGCCGGCTTCGACGACATCAAGGAGGCGGCGCTCACCGACCCGCCCCTGACGACGGTCGCCTCCGACCGTCCGGCGATGGCCCGGGCGGCCGTCGACCTCGTCCTCGACGACGGGCTGCGGGTCGCGGGGACCCGGCGGGAGCGGCTGAAGGTCTTCCCCTCGCGGCTGGTGACCCGGCACTCCTGCGGCTGCTCGTAGTCTCGGGCGGCCGACCCCGGCAGGGGCGGCAGGGCTCTTTATATCGGGCATACGAGGTTCTGTCGGGCTTCTCAGCAAGCCCTCAGGAAGCTCTCATGGTCGGGCGACAAGCTCGGTTCCATGACCGAGAGCTTCCACCGCAGTGGCGAGTACGAGAACCCTTACGAGGGTCAGCAGCAGGCCCCGGTGAACCCCGAGTGGCCGCCCCCGCCGGCGTACGCCCCGGCACATGCTCCGCATGCTCAGCCTCCGAAGAAGCGTGGGCGTGGCCCCCTCGCCCTGATCGCCGCCGTGGCGATCGTCGCGGCGGCGATAGGCGGCGGCACCGCCTACGGCATCCAGGAGCTGACCGGCAGCGACACCGTCGCCTCCAGCTCCACCAGCACCACCGTCGTCCCCTCCAGTCAGAAGGGCACGGTCGCCGGCGTCGCGAAGGCGGTCAGCCCGAGCATCGTCGAGATCAGCGCCGACTCCAACGCCGGGTCCTCCACCGGCTCCGGCGTGATCATCACGGGCGACGGCGAGATCATCACCAACAACCACGTCGTCGCCGGCGCCTCGCAGATCAAGGCGACCACCAGCGACGGCAAGTCGTACACCGCGAAGGTCGTCGGCACCGACAGCAAGAAGGACCTGGCGCTGATCAAACTGGAGAACGCCTCCGGCCTGAAGGCGGCCACGCTCGGCGACTCGGCCGGACTCCAGGTCGGCGACCAGGTCGTGGCGATCGGCTCCCCCGAGGGGCTGTCCGGCACCGTCACCAGCGGCATCATCTCGTCCCTCGACCGTGACGTCACCGTCCCGACCGAAGAGGGCCAGGACCAGAGCCAGGGCCAGGACCAGCAGCAGTGGGGGCAGGGGCAGGGCGACCAGTGGCCGTTCGAGTTCGGCGGGCGTCAGTTCAACGGCGACACCGGGTCCGACACGACCACGTACAAGGCGCTCCAGACCGACGCGTCCCTCAACCCGGGCAACTCCGGCGGGGCCCTGATCGACATGAACGGCAACATCATCGGGATCAACTCCGCGATGTACTCGCCGACGAGCCAGGCCTCCTCGTCCTCCGACGCGGGCAGCGTCGGCCTGGGCTTCGCCATCCCGATCAACACCGTCAAGGCGGACCTGGCGAAGCTGCGGGCGGGTTCGACCGACTGAGTCCGAGCACCTGACAGCGAGGAGTACGGCGATGATCCAGCAGGTTGTGCACACGGAGCCGGGCGGAGACCCGGCGGCGGTCGGGCTGGCCCTGGCGGTGGCGTCCGCCCTGCACATGCCCGCCCGCCGGGCGCCGGAGGTGCCGGCCAAAACGCCCCGGCGCGGCGGCCGGGCCTCGACGGCCCGACGCCGCGCGGTACGGGGCTGACGCTCCTGACGGCACCGCCCGGTACGGGGCTGACGCTCCTCCCCGCACCGCCCGCCGACGTGCGACGCTGAGAGCGTCAGAGCACCCCCGCCCCCCTTCACACCCGAGGACCTCCGACCCATGAGCCCCGCAGACGGCGACCGTGACCCGCAGCGCATCCTGATCGTCGACGACGAGCCGGCCGTACGCGAAGCACTCCAGCGCAGCCTCGCGTTCGAGGGGTACGGGACCGAGGTCGCGGTCGACGGCGCCGACGCGCTGGACAAGGCCGCGGCCTACCGGCCCGACCTGGTCGTCCTCGACATCCAGATGCCGCGCATGGACGGTCTGACGGCGGCGCGCCGCATCCGCGCGACCGGAGACACCACGCCGATCCTGATGCTCACGGCCCGCGACACGGTCGGCGACCGGGTCACCGGTCTCGACGCGGGTGCCGACGACTACCTGGTCAAGCCCTTCGAGCTGGACGAACTCTTCGCCCGCATCCGCGCGCTGCTGCGCCGCAGCACCTACGCGGCGGCCGTGGGCGCGGCCGGCCCCACCGACGAGGACGCCCTCACCTTCGCCGACCTGCGCATGGACCTCTCGACGCGGGAGGTCACCCGGGGCGGGCGCCAGGTGGAGCTGACCCGCACGGAGTTCACGCTGCTGGAGATGTTCATGGCGCACCCGCGCCAGGTCCTCACCCGGGAGCAGATCCTGAAGGCCGTCTGGGGCTTCGACTTCGAGCCGTCGTCGAACTCCCTCGACGTGTACGTGATGTACCTGCGCCGCAAGACCGAGGCGGGCGGGGAGCCGCGCCTGGTCCACACGGTGCGGGGGGTCGGTTACGTGCTGCGGCAGGGCGGCGCCGAGTGAAGAAGGTCCTGCGGCGGTTCCGCTCGCTGCCGATCCGGTCGCGGCTGGCTCTGCTGGTGGCGGCGGCGGTGGCGTTCGCGGTGGCGGCGGTGTCGGTGACCTGCTGGTTCATCGTGCAGGGGAAGTTGTACGACGAGATCGACAACGACCTGAGGTCGTCGGTCGGGCCGCTGCGCTCGGACGACTTCCAGGACCTCACGGCCTACTGCCGTCAGACGCCTTCCGACGGACTGGGCATGGGCTCGCGACCCAAGAGCTACGGGCAGTTGGTCCGGGCCGACGGCAAGGTGTGCCTCTTCCCCAGCTCCACGGCACAGGTGCACGTCAGTGGCGAGGACAAGGCCGTGGCCAAGGATCCCGACCCGAACCAGGGCCACATCCGCGACGGCACCGACAACGACGGCAACAAGCTGCGCGTCCTGACCACGGCGGTCGTCGTCAAGGACGGGTCCCTGACGCAAGGGGTGGCCGCCGACTACTCCCTCGTCGTCGCCCTGCCGCTCAAGGGAACCCAGTCCACGCTCAACGAGCTGGCGCTGATCCTCCTGCTGGTCTCCGGTGTGGGGGTGCTGGGCGCGGGAGCCGCCGGCCTGGCCGTCGCCCGGGCCGGGCTGCGCCCCGTCGACAAGCTGACCGAGGCCGTCGAGCACGTGGCCCGCACGGAGGATCTGAACATCCGCATCCCCGTGGAGGACGACAGCGAGGACGAGGTCGCCCGCCTGTCCCGCTCCTTCAACTCCATGACCTCGTCCCTGGCCAGCTCCCGTGACCTCCAGCAGCAGCTGATCGCGGACGCCGGCCACGAACTGCGCACGCCGCTCACCTCTCTGCGCACCAACATCGAACTCCTGACCCGCAGCGAGGAAACGGGCCGCCCCCTCCCCGAGGCTGACCGCAAGGCGCTGCTCGCGTCGGTGAAGGCGCAGATGACGGAACTCGCCACGCTCATCGGCGACCTGCAGGAACTGTCCCGCCCGGATCCCGGCCAGCACTCGGAGCGGACACAGATCGTGGCCTGGCAGGACACCGTCGAGTCGGCGCTGCGGCGAGCGCGGCTGCGCGGCCCGGAACTGACGATCACGGCGGATGTCGAGCCCTGGTTCGTCCGCGCGGAACCCTCCGCCCTGGAACGGGCGGTGGTCAACATCCTGGACAACGCCGTGAAGTTCAGCCCGGAGGGCGGCCTGATCGAGGTCCGCCTGACCGAGGGCGTCCTCACGGTCCGCGACCACGGCCCGGGCATCCCCGCCGACGAACTCCCCTACGTCTTCGACCGCTTCTGGCGCTCCCCGGACGCGAGGGCCCTGCCGGGTTCGGGCCTGGGCCTGTCGATCGTGGCGCGTACGGTGCAGCAGGCGGGGGGTGAGGTGTCCCTGTCCCACGCCGATGGCGGCGGCACGGTGGCGACGGTACGGCTGCCGGGGGCTGCGGTGCCTCCGCCGGAGGATCTGCCTTCCTCGGCCTGACGGTTGTGAGCGGGTGTCTCAGATGACGTAGTTGATCGCGGAGCTGACGTGGGCAGCGATATGGGTGGGGCGGTAGGCGTCCTGAGCCCAGGCTCGACCGTTGGACACCCAAACGCTGCGGAGGCCGAGTGCGTCGGCGCCGCCGATGTCGGCGTGCGGGGAGTCCCCGATGACCCACGAGCCGCGGAGGGGAAGCCCCACCGCCCTCGCGGCCGCCTGGAAGATCCCGGGTGCCGGCTTCTTCCGACCCACCGCTTCGGAGATCACCCATGCCTGGACGAGCCGGTCGAGGCCGACGTTACGGATCTTCGCCTCTTGCTGCGCGGTCCTGCCGTTGGTGACGATCACGCACGACCATCCCCGGGCCCGTGCCTTCTCCAGAGCCTCGCGGGAGGAATCCGCCAGCTCCACCCGGTCTGCCGCACCGGTGTCGAGCAGGGTCCGGATGGTGGCGGTGGGCACCAAGGCCTCGTACCGACGAGTCATCTCTGCCGCGACGTCGTTACGGGGGGTATAGCCGCCGGCATCAAGGGCCGTGACCCATGCAAGATCAGATTCGGGCAGGTCGTGCTCGGCCAGGAACTCCGCGACGGCGTCGCGGAAAGCGGCGTCACGGTCGACCAAGGTGTTGTCGAGGTCCAGCAGCAGCAACGGCATGACGGGCTCAGTGGAAGCCGAGCATGCCGGGTGAGTCGATGTCCACGGTCAGGATGCCCGGGGGGTAGTCGCTCTCTCGTCCGGTGAGGATGATCGACATCCCGCCGGTCTCGATGTGAGGTGTAGCGACGTAGAGGGTGTGGCAGATGTCAGGCCCGCCCCAGCCGTCCCGGATCATTGCTCCGACCGTTGCCGCCGCGGTCTGATGGAGCGGGTCGACCAGAATGCCCGGGAGCGCGATCACATCCCCGGCTGTCCCCTTCTCGATCGACTCCGCTTGCATCAGGCACAGCGCGGGGACATGGAGCCAGTCCCCAGGCGTGTGAGCGATGTTGTCAACGAGGCGGTGGAGGGCTTGCCGCCCTTGCGCGAGCGCGACCACCGCACTGGTGTCGAGAATGATCACGCTGCGTTGCCTCGCAGGTTGTGCATCTTCTCAGCAGCCATGGCGTACACATTGGCCAGGACGTTCGGTCCTTGATCGAACTCCTCGTCGGTCAACGTGCAGCCCATCCGCTCGCGCAGAACCTTCCGTGCGGAAGCAACACGTTCCGCGATCTGCTCCGCGGTCAGCTGCTCGGCAGCCAGCTCCTCCACGAGCTGCCCCAGGGTCACCCCCCGCTCTTTGGCGACCTGAGCGAGATGATCGCGGGCCTGCCGGGACACCTGGATCGTCGTGTTCTCTGCCATGGTCCCACCATAGCTGCATTACAACCTCAGTGGGCGTGCTCACGCTCCCTCCCCCACGTCGGTGTGGGCCGCACTCTCGGTGGTGACCACCGTGAGGAACGACGCCCAGGGGATCGCGCCGGACACGAGCATCGGGCTGTCGGGCCGCCCGCACTCCTTCGAGGCCGGGCCGCGGATCGCGGTGAGTCGCGGCGGCGGCAGCCGACAAGGCGGGACATACACCCCGCCCAGCTGTCGATGTCCTGTCATACCCATCAGTAGCGCGAACTCCCGCCGCTGTTCTGACATCTTCGTCGCCGTCACACATCCGCAAGCAGGAGTGAGCCCCCACATGCGTCTCATTCGCATCTCAACTCTCAGGAAATGCGGCGTAGTTGCCGCATCCACCGCGCTCGCCATGACCGGTCTGCTGGCCGGCGCGGGGACCGCCACGGCCGGGCCCGCCGGGGCGACCAACATCCGGGGCGTCGACCCCGGGGACACCGACCGGATGATCGAGCGGCTCTGCAGCCAGGAGACGAGCCTGACGGGCGTGTACGGCGCCCTGAACGTCGACACCGGTGAGTTCAAGACCCACGACGAGTACCTGCGGGACGTCTTCGGGCTGTGGAAGCCCGCCGGGCCGTGGGAGCTGTTCCGCGGCTGGTGCGGGTACGCCGAGGCCTCGACCTGGTCCGTCAAGGGCGACACCGTCCGCACCTCGCGCTGGATCGGCAACAAGGGCTCCGCCGACGACAAGGAGACCTTCGTCAGCAGCTACAGCACCAAGACGTTCGCGAAGAAGAGCGTCGGCGCCAGTATCAGCTTCTCCCTCGCCAAGAGCATCTTCAGCGGAACCGTGGGCGGCAGCGCCGGGTACGAATGGGGCTGGGAGAAGGAGTCCAAGTTCGAGACCCGGAGCGAGAAGAGCATTCCGCCGTGCCGGCAGGTCGCCGTGACCTGGACGCCGTACCAGCGCGTCGTGCGCGTGAACCCCGTCTTCCACGTCGAGGACTACCAGTGGGACAAGGGCGACGGGGACCGGACCGTGCACAGCTGGCGTGACCGGGGATACCGGACCGTCTACTCGCACGGGTACTACATCGACGGCATCTCGGACAAGCTCCTCCCCAGCGGTCAGCCCGACGGCCGTGAGGACAAGGTCGAGGAGAAACTCGACCCCAAGTCCTGCATCCAGTAGGGCACGGGAGAGCGGCAACCTTTCCGTGTGGGGCGGCGACTGATCAGCGGTCATTCCCCCACACGGAACGGATCGCCGCATGAGTGAGCCGCGCAGCAAGGCCCAGCATCGTCGTCGCAGAAGCCGCACCGCCCTGGCGGTCGGGGTCCCCCTGGCCCTGACCGCCGCCGGCACCTTGGCCTACGGCACCGACCTCGGTCCGTTCGGCAGCGGTGTCCGGCAGGCCTCCGCCGCCGCCCCCGCCTGGGCCGCCGACACCGCCGACGGGTTCGCCTCCGTCAACTCCCTGGGCCAGAACGGGACGTACGGCGGGCGGGGCGGGAAGACCGTCACCGTCAAGACGCTCGCCGACCTGGAGAAGTACGCGACCGCGGCCGAGCCCTACGTCATCGTCGTCGCCGGAACCATCACGATGAATCCGGTCGGCAAGGAGATCAAGGTCAAGTCCGACAAGACCATCGTGGGGCAGGGCACCGCCGGGCACATCGTCGGCGGCGGGTTCTTCCTCGGCCAGGGCGTACACAACGTGATCATCCGGAACCTGACCATCCGGGACGCGTACCAGGGCATCTGGAACGACAAGGACCACGACTTCGACGCGATCCAGATGGACGGCGCCCACCACGTGTGGATCGACCACAACGACCTGCGGCACATGGCCGACGGTCTCATCGACGTCCGCAAGGACAGCACGAACGTCACCGTCTCCTGGAACAGGCTGAGCGACAACAACAAGACCTTCGGCATCGGCTGGACCGAGAACGTCAAGACCGACATCACGATCCACCACAACTGGATCCGCGAGACCGAGCAGCGCAACCCCTCCACCGACAACGCCGCCCACGCGCACCTCTACAACAACTTCCTGGAGGACGCCCCGGGCACCGCCATCAAGTCGTCGTACGGGAACTACTCGCGCGGGCGCACGAAGATGGTCCTGGAGAACTCCCTCTTCAAGGGCGTCAACAACCCCGTCATCAAGGACAGCGGCGCCGCCGTCGTCCAGCGAGGCAACTCCTTCTCCGGCACCAGCGGGCGCAACGAGAGCGGCGGGACCGCCTTCGATCCGAAGACGTACTACCCCTACAGCCTCGACAAGGCCGCCGACCTCCCCGCGATCCTCAAGGCCGGTGCCGGGCCCCGCGCCTCCATCGGGACGGCCGCCTCCGCCAAGGGCGCGACGGCCTCCACCAAGGCCGCCGCCGCCACCACCCTCACCGTCGCCAAGGACGGCAGCGGCCAGTACCGCACCGTGCAGGCCGCCGTGAACGCCGTACCGGCGAACAACCCCTCGCGTGTCGTGATCGCCGTGAAGCCGGGGACGTACCGGGAACTGGTGAAGGTGCCCTCCAACAAGCCGCACGTCACCATCCGGGGCACCGGCGGGAGCCGCAAGGACACGACGATCGTCTACAACAACGCGTCGGGCACGCCGAAGCCCGGCGGCGGGACCTACGGCACCAGCGGCAGCGCGACCGTCGCCGTCGAGGCCGACGACTTCCAGGCGCGCAACCTGACCATCTCCAACGACTTCGACGAGAAGGCCAACCAGTCCCTCAACGGGCATCAGGCCGTCGCCCTGCGGACCGCCGCCGACAAGGTGTTCCTGGACGGGATCATCGTGAGCGGGGACCAGGACACCCTGCTGCTCGACACCGCGTCGAAGGACCGGCTGGGCCGGGTCTACGTCAGCAACTCCTACGTGATCGGCAACGTCGACTTCATCTTCGGCCGGGCCACGGCCGTCGTCGACAAGTCCGTCATCACGCTGAAGAAGCGCTGGAACGGCACCTCGGCCGGGTACATCACCGCACCGAGCACCGCGGCGAACCGCAAGGGCATCCTGATCGCCAACTCCACGGTGAACGGCGATGTGTCGGCCGGGACCTTCTACCTCGGCCGGCCCTGGCACGCGGGCGGGGACGCGTCCCTCGATCCGCAGACCACCGTCCGCAACACCAACCTGAGCAACGCGATCAAGTCGGCCCCGTGGACCGACATGAGCGGCTTCTCCTGGAAGGACGACCGGTTCGCGGAGTACGGCAACTACGGCGCCGGGGCGGGCCCGGCGAGCACGAACCGGCCCCATCTGAGCGCCGCGCAGGCCGCCGGCCAGGAGGTCGGCGACTGGCTCGCGGGCTGGACGCCTTCGGCGTCCTGAACGGCTCCCTTCCGGGTCCGGCTGACGAGCGGCGCCGGACCCGGAAGGGCCACCACGTTCGGGTGCCTACTGCTTCCAGGCGTGGTGCAGCCGGTCCAGGCCGCTCTGGTTGTTCACCGTCAGGCTGAGGTTCGTGCCCGTGCCGTGGAGCGTGGTGAGGGAGTAGGTGTCACCGTTGCGCAGGCCGGGCCAGTAGACCGAGCCGAGGCCCAGCTCCCGGATCGTGTCGGTCGCGGCCTGGATGTAGGCGATCTCGTTGGAGCTGCCCGCCGGGCCGTTGTAGTCCAGGCCGGTGGTCATCGAGGCACCGAACTCGTCGAGGATCGTGCGGGAGGCGCAGTCGCCGATGCGTGCCTTGAAGTCGGCCTTCCACTGGTCGACGCTGGTCCAGTCGGTGTGCCAGAAGCCGTAGTTGTGCAGGGCCAGGCGTGTGCCCTTCAGGCGCGGGTCGGCGCACACCGGCTTGACGTCCTCGCTGTACTTGTACCCGCCGATCAGGATCCGGTCGCGGGGTATGAAGCGGTGCCTGCTCACCCACTTCGCCGCGACGTCGGTCCACTCCTGTGCGGTGTAGCCGAACGGCTCGTTCATCGGCTCGAAGTACACCTTGGAGTTGCCGGCGTAGGCGGAGGTGATCCGCGCCCACATCCGGTCCCAGGACGCCTGGTTGTCGATCCTGCCGTCCTTGGCGTTGTCGGCCTCCCAGTAGCCCAGGATGACCTTGAAGCCCTTGGCGGTGGCGGCGTCGATCGCGCCCCGGTACGACTTCCAGAACGGGCCGTTGACCGAGGACGGGTTGACGGGGAGACGGACCGTGTTGGCGCCGAGCTTGGAGAACCCGCCGATGATCGCCTTGGACTTGGCGTAGGAGGTGGCGTAGCCGTCGGAGGTGGACAGGCCCGAGGGCACGACCGCGTCGTCGGCGTAGTTGTCGCGCGGGTCCGCCCAGTTGACGCCCTTGAAGTCGCTGACGGGCGGCGGGGTGGCGGGACGGTGGGCGGGAGACGCGGCCGCGGGGGAGGCGAGCGCTCCACCGAATGCCGTGACGCAGGCCAGCAGCGCCCCCACGCAAGCTGTTCCGCGATGGTTCCTTTGAGGCACGACATCCCCTTCTGAGCATGTGCGAAGGTGAGCAGCCCATCAGGAGACCACTCACGGGAGCACGAAACTAGAAGGGAAGTCGAACAGAGGTCAACACATCAGCACACAAGTTTCACCCACGGCTCCGAGGCCAAGCCGGTTCCAGATGATTTCTCCCCGTCCGAGGGTGACGGCGACAGGTCCTGCGCGCGTCCTCTAGTCGCCCACCGTCAGCCCCGAGCCCGACAGCCGCACCCGGATGCCGTCCTCCTCCACCCGTACGTCCTCCAGCTTCACGTCGCCCTGCTCCGGCTTCGGCAGCTCGAACGCCAGGGCGAGCCGGTCGGCCAGGACCGGGCGGGTCAGGCCCGACAACTCGCCGAGGAGGTCGGGGTCGAGGCCCAGGCGCTTGAGCACCTCGGGGTTGTTCAGGGCGAGGTCGATGAGGTTCAGGCGTTCGGCCTGGCGGGCGAAGCGCGGGGAACCGGTCAGCTCGGCGAGCTTGCCGTCGTCGGCCAGGGCCTGGTCCACGGTCGCCTCGGGCACGCCCATACGCTGCACGATGGCCGGGACCGACAGCAGCGCCTTGGCCTTCTGCGTCTCCCGGGCAAGGTCGGCGGACGCCTTGCGCGTCAGGTGCAGTCCCTCCGAGGCACGCTTGCCGGGGCGGTAGGTGGCCAGGTCCCCGATGTCCAGGCGCATGCCGCCGATCTCCGTGGCGATGCCCCGCTCCCCCTGCCGCTGGATCCGGGCCTCGGCCCGCAGCTTGAGGTTGTGCCCGGCGACCGGCAGGGTGCCGCGGGCCCGCACCCGGTCCCGGCCCTCGCCGGTGAACGTCACCTGGGAGGCGCCGAGTTCGCGGTTGAGGTCCTCGAAGGACAGCACGACGTCCCCGTCGAACCGGGGGACGTCGGCGCCACGCACGGACGTCAGGCCGTCGGAGTTGAGCCGTACATCGTGGGCCGTTGCCGACACCTTGGCCAGCGAGACCCGGTCGGCTGCGACGTCCGGGACGGTCACCTTCACCGACTCCAGCCGCTTGTCGGCGAGTTGGGTGAGGAAGGGGAAGCCGCCGATCTCCACCTCGGGCGCGGCGGCCAGGTCCAGGCGGTCCTTGAGCGTGTCCGCGGCCCGGTGCTCGGCGTACAGCACGGCCCAGCGGTCGCCGAGAGCGGCGAACGAGGCGAGGACGACCAGGCCGACGACCGCCTTCACGGCGAGCGGCAGTCCGGCGAAACGATTCTTTCGCCGTCGGCCGCCGCGGCGGTGGCCGGGCGGCGACCAGTCCGGCTCCGGCACGTGCCGCTGCTCGGCGTCCTCGCCGAGGAAGTCCTCCAGAGGGGTCGCCTCCAGAGGCCCGTCGTCGAGTGCGCCGAGTTCCTCATAGGGGTCGCGAGGCTGCTCGGAGCGGTCGTCGGGATGATGCGTGTCCATGCGGTGGGGGGTGCGCATCGTCTCATCCGACCATGCGCACCGCCCCGTCCCGCAACCTGAACCCCGGGTATGCGACTTACTTCACGATCGTGATGCGGTCCGCCTTCGGCGGGGCGATCGGTTCGGCGGCCGAGGAGTTGGCCGTCAGGTACTGCTCCAGCGCGGTCAGGTCGTCGGCGCCGACGACGTCGTTCGTGCCCTGGCCGAGGGTCGGGAAGCCGTCGCCGCCACCCGCGAGGAAGCTGTTCGTCGCGACGCGGTAGGTGGCCGCCGGGTCGATGGCCGAACCGTTCAGCCTGATGCTGTCCGTGACCACCCGGTCGGCGCCGGACTTGGTGAGGTCCAGGGTGTAGGTCAGGCCGGACGAGACCTGAAGGACCTTCGGGGCCGCCGCGTTCGGGCCGGACACCTGCTCCTTGAGCACCTGGATCAGCTGCGCTCCCGTGAAGTCCTGGAGGTTCACGGTGTTCGCGAACGGCTGGACCGTGAAGCCCTCGGCGTAGGTGACGACACCGTCGCCCTCACCGGCCTTGGCCGCGTAGGTCAGGGGCGCCCGGATACCGCCCGGGTTCATCAGCGCCAGGTCCGTCTCGGCGTCGAGCTGCTTGCCGTGGGCGAGCTGGGCGTCGGCGATGAGGTCGCCGAGCGGGGTCTCGGTGCCGGTGTTGCCGATGTCGCCGGAGATGTAGCCGATCGGCTTGTTGCCGATGGGCGCGGCCAGCGTGTTCCACTTGCTGATCAGCTCGGTCATGTCGGGCGCCTTGGGGACGTCCCGGGTGACCACGCGGTTCGCGGACTTCACCGCCGTACGGGCGATGTCGCCGGTCCTGCGGTCGTACGTCAGCGTGGTGTCGGTGTAGAGGCGGCCGAAGGACGCGGCCGAGGTGACCATGCGGGGCTTGCCCGCCGGGTCGGCGATGCTGCACACGTACGCGTTGTGGGTGTGGCCGGTGACCAGCGCGTCCACCTGCGGCGTGACGTTCTTGGCGATGTCGACGATCGGGCCGGAGACGCCGTCGCCCGCGCCCGGGGAGTCACAGTCGTAGTTGTACGACGTGGACGCCGGGAAGCCGCCCTCGTGGATGAGGGCGACGATCGACTTCACGCCCTTGCGCTGGAGCTCCTTGGCGTACTTGTTGATCGTCTCGACCTCGTCCTTGAAGGACAGGCCCTTGACGCCCTCGGCGGAGACGATGTCCGGGGTGCCCTCCAGGGTCACTCCGATGAAACCGACCTTGACGCCGTTCTTCTTCCACACCCAGTAGGGCTTGAGGATCGGCTTCTTCGTCTTCTCGTCGAGGACGTTGGCCGCGAGGTAGGGGAAGTCGGCGCCCTTGAACCTCTTGTCCGTGTAGCAGCCGTCCTTCGGGTGGCAGCCGCCCTTCTGCAGCCGGGACAGCTCCTTGGCGCCCTCGTCGAACTCGTGGTTGCCGACCGAGGTGACGTCGAGGTCGAGCTTGTTCAGCGCCTCGATGGTCGGCTCGTCGTGGAAGAGCCCGGAGATCAGCGGTGAGGCGCCGACCATGTCGCCGCCTGCGGCCGTGACGGAGTACTTCTCGCCCTTGCGGGCCTGCCGCAGGTGCGTGGCGAGGTACTCGACACCACCGGCGTCGATGGTCTTCGTCGTGCCGTCGTGCTGGTGCTCGGTGACCCGGCCGGACGAGCCCGCCGGCGGCTCCAGATTGCCGTGCAGGTCGTTGAAGGACAGCAGCTGCACGTCCTGGTAGCGGCCGGGCCAGTGCCCGCCCTTACGGTGGTCCTCGCCGGCGGTCGCCGACCCGGGCAGCCCCGCGGCGGCCAGCGCGCCGGCGGTGACGACACCGGCGGCGAGAGCGGCGAAACGATTCGTACGACGTCTCCGACGCTCTGGATGCGCCGGTGAACTGGCTGGCATACGCCCCCCTGTGGGTCTGCTGGGACAGTGATGTCGTCCGGCGCAGCCTAGAGTCAACGCGCGTAGCGCGACAGGCCTTTCGTGGTTACGACCTGGTTGCTTCTTTGCCGCCGATTTGCCGGTGGCGCCCCGTACCCTCGTACGCATGACCAGCGACGACACCGTACGGCCCGGAAGCCCCCGCTCGATCGAGACCCTTGCCGCGCTCTCCGCCGAGAAGACCGAGGCCGTGCTCGGACTGCTCGACGAGGCGGCCCGGACCGACGGTCAGCAGGCGGTGTCCGAACAGGGCCGGTTGCAGTTGCGTGGCGGGGAGCGGGAGGGCGTGTCCCATCTGCTGCTCACCACCGGCGGGGAACTTGTCGGTTATGCCCAGCTGGAGGACACGGACCCGGTGGAGCCGCCGGCCGCCGAGCTGGTCGTGCACCCCGGGCATCGCGGACACGGGCACGGACGCGCGCTCGGCTCGGCGCTGCTGGCCGCGTCGGGAAAGCGGCTGCGGGTGTGGGCGCACGGCGGGCACTCCGCCGCCCGGCACCTCGCCCAGGTCCTCGGCCTGACCCTGTTCCGTGAACTGCGCCAGATGCGGCGGCCGTTGACCGACTTCGACGCGCCCGACCCGGTGCTCCCCGAGGGCGTCACGGTCCGCTCCTTCGTCCCCGGCCAGGACGACGCGGCCTGGCTCGCGGTCAACGCCGCCGCCTTCGCCCACCACCCCGAGCAGGGCTCCCTCACCCAGCGCGACCTCGACGACCGCAAGGCCGAGCCGTGGTTCGACCCCGCGGGGTTCTTCCTCGCCTTCCGCGGAGACGAACTCGTGGGCTTCCACTGGACCAAGGTGCACGCCGAGGAGGGCCTGGGCGAGGTGTACGTCCTCGGCGTGGGTCCGGGCGCGCAGGGCGGCGGCCTCGGCAAGTCCCTCACCACGATCGGGCTGCGGCATCTGGCGGGGCAGGGGCTGCCGACGGCGATGCTGTACGTCGACGCCGACAACAAGGCGGCCGTGTCGGTGTACGAGCGGCTGGGGTTCACCACGCACGACGTGGACCTGATGTACCGGACGGAGACGTGAGCTCTCCCGCGATACCGGGCCTGAGCGTCCGCCCGGCCGCCGCGTCCGACCTCGCCGCCCTGGTCCGGCTCCGCGACGACGCCGCCCGCTGGATGCCGGCCCGTGGCGTCACCGGGCAGTGGCGGCCGGGTGAGCTGGACGAGGACCACTTCCGCCGGGTCATGGCCCACGGCGAGGTCTGGCTGGCGGAGGCCGACGGGCGTATCGCCGGTGCCTGGGAGCTGTGGTGGGAGGAGGAGGACGCCTGGGGCCCGCAGCCGCCCGTGGCCGGGTACGTGCACCGGCTGATGGTCGACCGGACCGCCACCGCGCCCGGGACGGGCCGGCTGCTGCTGGACGCCGCCGAGCGCCGAGTGGCCGAGGCGGGACGCACCCGGGTGCGCCTGGACTGCCTCGCGGGCAACGCACAGCTCAACGCGTACTACGTCGGCGCCGGTTACCGGGTCGTGGGGCGCAAGGAGGGCAAGCCGCAGCCCGGCGGAGCGCCCAAGTCCTTCACGCTGTTGGAGAAGCGGCTCGGGTAGGCGTCAGGCCCGCCGGTGGGCGATGCGCTCGCCCCGGCTCGCCGCGACGCGCAGCACCTCCCCCAGCGACTCCACCGCCCTGACCAGTGCGAAACGCAGCGCGTGCTCACCGGCCCCGGCATCGCCGAGTACGGCCCCGGCGGCGGCGAGCACCTGCTCAGCGGAGGCCAGTTGAACGGCCTCGATGTCATCGGCGAGCCGGGAGAGGCGGCTGTCGGGGTCGTCGGTGCTGAGGTAGCAGGGCCGTCCGGCGGTCCCGGTCCAGGGGAGCAGCCTCATACGAACACTTCCTCGGCGCGCAGGTACGGCCGGACGAGCGGGCCGTCCATGACCAGGGGTTCCGCCGGCCGAGGGCTGGGGACCGGCGGGGAGTGGGGAATGACCGACGGCCGCCGGGCAGACACCGCTCGATGACGCCCTCGCGCGGGCAGCAGGCTCCGCAGGAGAGCGAGCAGCAGGAGCTCGCAGAGTACGGCGATGTGCAGGCGCACGGGGGTGTCCCTTCTCAGGGCAGGGGATGGGTATGACGTGCGGTGATTACCGTTCGCGCCTCGATAGTCACTGATCGTGCGTACGCTGCGGAAGAGGTCCGGTGTTGTCTGGCGCTCAGGCAACGGGGAGGGATGACGTGGGCGGGAAGGTTGACGCGGAGCCGGTCTCCGGGCGGGCGATGCTCGGGCAGACGCTGAAGGTCCTGCGGGAGAAGGCCGGGAAGTCACTGGGGCAGTTGGCCGACGAGACCGGCTACGAGAAGAGCTATCTGAGCCGACTCGAGTCCGGCCAGCGGCTCTCCAAGGTGACGGTCATGGAGGACCTGGACGGGTACTACGGCACGGGTGACCTGCTTTTGAGCCACTGGAAGGCGGCTCGGCTGGATGCGTTCAAGGACCAGTACAAGGAGTTCATGGCGCTGGAGGCGACAGCGCGGATCATGTGGAAGTTCTCGCTGGGGATTCCCGGCCTGCTGCAGACCGAGGACTTCGCTCGCGGGGTGTTGTCCGGCGCTCAGACAACGGCTGACGGTGGCGAGGCTGTCGAGGAGCAAGTAGCTGCTCGGCTCGGACGGCAGTCTGTGCTGAGCCAGAAGCCGGAACCCGAGGTCCGGATCATCATGGACGAGTTCGCGCTCCGACGTCCCGCTGCCCGGGGCAAGACGTGGCACGACCAGCTGCTTCACCTTGAGGCCGCCGCACTGTGGCCCAACTTGGCGCTCCAGGTACTGCCGTTCTCGGCAGGTGCGCATCACCATATGAACGGATCGCTGACGCTGCTCTGGCAGAGGAATGGCAGCGCCGTTGCCTACGCGGAAGGCAACAGCAGCGGTCGGCTGATCGGGGATACGGACGAGGTTCTTCGAGAGCGATCGTCCTACGATCGGCTTCGCGACCTGGTGTTGTCCCCGTCGGACTCGCTCGCGTTCATCAAGGGCGTACTGGAGGAGCACAGATCATGACGAGCACCCGCGACCTCACCACCGCTGTATGGCGCAAGTCGTCCTACAGCGACGGCGGAGACAACAACTGCGTCGAGGTCGCCGACAACTGTCCCGGCATCATCCCGGTCCGCGACAGCAAGCAGCCGCAGGGCCCGATACTCGTGTTCGGCATGACCCCTTGGGCGTCGTTCCTCACGTACGTCACCACCTGACTGTCGCGCCGCTCAGGACTCGGGCCCTGGTCACTGCGCCCAGGACGGCCTCCAGAGCTCGCCCTGAGGCGGTCGGGGCCGGGTCGCCACCAGGTAGTCGCGCAGGGCGGTCAGGCCCGGATGCGGGTTGTCCGTGCGCCAGAGCAGTGAGTGCGGGTAGACCGGGACCGGGTCCACGAGCGGGACGAGCCGCAGGTCGTGGTCGACCGGCCAGACGTGCGGGGTGCGTTCGCTGAGGAAGGTCGCCACGGTCGGGGACCCGGCGATCGTGTCGAGGAGCGCCTCCAGGCCGAAGTTGGGCCCGATGGTGTCGATGGCCGGGCCGAAGTCCGCGGCGAGTTCCTCGTAGTAGGCGTGCCACTCCGTCCCGGGCACGTTGCCCGGCATCCAGATCCGGTGCCCGGCGAGCTGCGCGGTCGTCACCCGGTCGGCCCGGGCGAACGGATGGCCGGGGCCGACGCACAGCCGCAGCGGCTCGTCGAGGACCGGGGTGGCCGTGATGCCGTCGGGGAGCCGCTGCCCGGGCATGGTGACGGCCCGGAAGGTGGCGTCGACGGCCCCGTCCCGCAGGGCTGTCACGGCCGTCTCGAAGTCGAACAGCGTGACGACGTCCAGCGCGGTCTCCGGGTGCGCCCGGTGGAAGTGCTGCACCAGCCCGCCGGGTGCGGCCCGCCGCCCCACGACGTCCACCCGCAGCGCCCGGTCACCGGGCCGCACGGCGGCCGTCGCCCGCTCCTCGGCCCGGAGCAGGACCCGGGCGTGCGGCAGCAGAGCCTGCCCGTCGATGGTGAGCTCCGCACCGCGCGGTGTACGGGCCAGCAGCCGCACCCCGAGGTCCTTCTCCAGCGCGGCGATCCTCTTGGAGACGGCCTGCTGGGTGAGGGCCAGATCCACGGCGGCCTTCTGGAACTGCCCGGAGTCGGCGATCGCGACGAAGGCCCGTACGGCTTTGAGGTCCACGAGGGGCAGCGTAACCGCACAACTGGTGGCTGTCGGAGAGGCCGGTGAACCGGAGCCTTCAGGCCGGATGCGCCCCTTGCCACAACCACTCGACGTACTGGAACCGGACCCGCCGCCGCAACGGCTCCACCGCACCCGGCACGCCCACCAGCACCGCCCCGGCCGGCACCACCGCCCACCGATCACGCGCCGCCGCCCACCGCTCGTCCCGCACCGGCACGAGCAGCGCCCACCGCTCCGGCCAGAACAACCCGACGCGGGCCCCTCGCGAGCCCCCGCAGGCCCTCGCGGGCCGCCCCCCGCTATCCCGCACGTCATGTCGCCGTAACCATTGATTCAGACGAGCTTGCGAAGCTCGGCCAATGAATCCCGCCGTGCCAGAGCCTTCCCCACCCCGTGAGGGGCCCGAGGGAAACGGGAGCACTCGTGTGACACCCCCGCTCCCGCCCGCGCTGTCCGACGCGCCCGTGATGCTCGCGGCGCGGAAGAATGGGTCCATGAGCCAGCCGAACACCCAGGCACAGGTCCAGCACGCGCAGCCCTCCGTGGGCTCCATCGCAGCCCACCGCCCTCACACGGTGGCGGCAGCGGTCTCCGATCTGGAACCGGACATCGACGCCGACCTCGACGCCTACGAGGAGTCGCCGTACGACGGGCCCCAGCTGCCGCAGGGCCGTTTCCTCGACCGGGAGCGCAGTTGGCTCGCGTTCAACGAGCGTGTACTCGAGCTCGCCGAGGACCCGAACACGCCCCTGCTGGAGCGGGCCAACTTCCTCGCGATCTTCGCCAGCAACCTGGACGAGTTCTTCATGGTCCGGGTCGCCGGTCTGAAGCGCCGTATCGCCACCGGCGTGGCCACCCGCTCCGCCTCCGGTCTCCAGCCCCGCGAGGTGCTGGAGATGATCTGGGCCCGCTCCCGCGAGCTCATGGCCCGGCACGCCGCCTGCTACCACGAGGACGTCGCCCCCGCACTCGCGGAGGAGGGCGTCCACCTGGTCCGCTGGAACGAGCTGCAGGAGAAGGAGCAGGCCCGCCTGTTCACCCTGTTCCGGCACCAGATCTTCCCCGTGCTGACCCCGCTGGCGGTCGACCCGGCGCACCCCTTCCCGTACATCTCCGGCCTGTCGCTGAACCTGGCCGTCGTCGTACGCAACCCGGTCACGGGCCACAAGCACTTCGCCCGGGTGAAGGTGCCGCCGCTGCTGTCCCGGTTCCTGGAGAGCTCCCCGGGCCGCTACGTCCCCATCGAGGACGTCATCGCCGCCCACCTGGAGGAGCTGTTCCCGGGCATGGAGGTGCTGGAGCACCACGCCTTCCGCCTCACCCGCAACGAGGACCTGGAGGTCGAGGAGGACGACGCCGAGAACCTCCTCCAGGCGCTGGAGAAGGAGCTCATGCGGCGCCGCTTCGGCCCGCCGGTGCGCCTGGAGGTCGAGGAGTCGATCGACCGCGAGGTCCTGGACCTGCTGGTGCGCGAGCTGAAGATCAGCGAGGCCGAGGTGTACCCGCTGCCGGGCCCGCTGGACCTCACGGGCCTGTTCCGCATCGCCTCCCTCGACCGGCCGGAGCTGAAGTACCGCAAGTTCGTCGCCGGCACCCACCGGGACCTGGCCGAGGTCGAGTCGGCGTCCGCGCCGGACATCTTCGCCGCCCTGCGCGAGCGGGACGTCCTGCTGCACCACCCGTACGACTCGTTCTCCACCTCCGTCCAGGCCTTCCTGGAGCAGGCGGCCGGCGACCCGGACGTCCTCGCGATCAAGCAGACCCTGTACCGGACCTCGGGCGACTCCCCCATAGTCGACGCCCTCATCGAGGCCGCCGAGACCGGCAAGCAGGTGCTGGTCCTGGTCGAGATCAAGGCCCGCTTCGACGAGCACGCCAACATCAAGTGGGCCCGCAAGCTGGAGGAGGCCGGCTGCCACGTGGTCTACGGCCTGGTCGGCCTGAAGACCCACTGCAAGCTGTCGCTGGTGGTCCGCCAGGAGGGCGAGATGCTCCGCCGCTACAGCCACGTCGGCACCGGCAACTACCACCCGAAGACGGCCCGCCTCTACGAGGACCTCGGACTGCTCACGGCCGACCCGCAGGTCGGCGCGGACCTCTCCGACCTCTTCAACCGCCTGTCCGGCTACTCGCGCCGGGAGACCTACCGCCGGCTGCTCGTCGCCCCCAAGTCGCTGCGCGACGGCCTGATCTCGCGGATCACCAAGGAAGTCCAGCACCACCGCGCGGGGCGCCCCGCGTACGTCCGCATCAAGGTCAACTCCATGGTCGACGAGGCCCTCATCGACGCCTGCTACCGCGCGGCCCAGGCGGGCGTGCCGGTGGACGTCTGGGTACGCGGCATCTGCGCGCTGCGCCCGGGCGTGGCGGGCCTGTCGGAGAACATCCGGGTCCGCTCGATCCTCGGCCGCTTCCTGGAGCACTCCCGGGTGTTCGCCTTCGGCAACGGCGGCGAACCCGAGGTGTGGTTCGGCAGCGCCGACATGATGCACCGCAACCTCGACCGCCGGATAGAGGCCCTGGTCAGGGTCACCGACCCGGCCCACCGGGCGGCCCTGAACCGGCTGCTGGAGACCGGCATGTCCGACGCCACCGCCTCCTGGCACCTCGGCCCGGACGGCGACTGGACCCGGCATGCGACCGACGCGGACGGACAGCCCCTGCGCAACGTCCAGGAGATGCTCATAGACGCCCGGAGGCGCCGGCGTGGCACAGCAACACCTTGACCCGACGGATCCCCGGTCCCGGCACGCCGGGCCCGTCCCCACCGGTGACGCCCTCGCGGGCTATCTGCGGGCGCAGGCCACGGAGTTCCTCCGGGCGCTGCGCCTGCACCGGGAGACGGGGTCGGGGGCGAACGGCTCGGAGGGGTCCGCCGAGGCGGCCCGCGCCCTGCGCCGCTCGGCCCGCCGCATCAGCGCCGGCCTGCACACGTTCCAGTCCCTCCTCGACTCGGACTGGTGCGAGGCGATGCGCCCCGAACTGGCCTGGGTGTCGGGCACGCTGGCGATGGAGCACGCGTACACGGCGCGTCTGGAACGCCTGCTGAGCGCCTTGCACCGTTTGTCGGGCTCGACGGCGCTGCCGGGGCGGACGGCCGGCACGGCCGCCGCCGGTCGCGCGGACACCCCGGCGGGCACACGCGCCGACCCGGCCGCGCTCGCCCATGCCGACCCGGCCGCGGGCAGTCGTACCGCCGGGGCGGCACCCTTCCCGCAGAGGGCGGCCGCCCGCGACGCCGGGCCGCGCAACCCCCCGGCCGCGGCACCGGAACGCGGCAACCTGACCGTGGGAGCGGCCAAGGCGGGCGCCCTGCTCGACCGGCAGCTGACGCTGGCCCGCACCCGGGCCCACTCCACGGCCCTGCAGGCACTGGGCAGCAGCCGCTTCCACGCCGTCGCGGACAAGGTCGCGGTGCTGGCCAGCGAGGTCCCGCTCGCCAAGACCGCCGACACCACCGACCTGCGCCCCCTCGCCACCGCCGCCCAGGACCGGCTCGCCGACGCGGTGACCGCCCTCCCCCTCGTCGTCGCGGGGCACCCGTACAACGCCGCGGCCCTCATCCACGGCCTGTCCCCGGACACCGTCCCGCACCCGCAGGACGCCCCGTGGCACCAGGTCCGCCTGCTGCTGCGCCTGCACCGCTACGCCCGCGAGGCCGTCAGCGGCCCCAAGGGCAACGCCGTGGTCGACCTGCGGCTGCTCGCCGCCGGCCAGGCCCTGAACCGGCACCGCGACGCCTCGGAGGCGTCGTCGGCGGCGGCCCAGGCGGCCCGCACCCCGCGCATCGCCCCGGCCACGGCCTACGCCCTCGGCGTGCTCCACGCCGACCAGCGGCACGAGGTGGAGGCGGCGCGTTTCGCGTTCCAGCAGGCCTGGCAGAAGGAGACCGTCGGCGCGTCATGACCGGACCCGGCACCAGGAGGCGGTGAGACCGGTGAGCACCCCCAAGGACACCACCGTTCAGGCGGCGGGCTGCGTCCTGTGGCGCCGCTCCCCCGCCACCGGCGAGCCGGAACTCTGCCTCGTTCACCGGCCGAAATACGACGACTGGTCGTGGCCGAAGGGGAAACTGAAGCGCGGCGAGGAGGCACTCGCGGGCGCGCTGCGCGAGGTGGCGGAGGAGACGGGCTGCCGGGCCGTGCCCGGCCCCGAGCTGTCCACCCACCGCTATACGGCGGGCGGCCGCCCCAAGACGGTCCGCTACTGGGCGGCCGAGGCCGTGACCTGCGCGTTCTCCCCGACGGACGAGGTGGACCGGCTTCTGTGGCTGGCCCCGGCCGCCGCCCGGGACCGCCTCACCCAGCCCCACGACCGGCCCCTGGTGGACGAGCTGCTCACCGTTCTGCACCTGCCCCGGACGGCCGGCTGACCGGACGGTCCCGTTCCGCCCGAAAGCGGAATGCCGACGTGCTCTCCCCGTGAGCATTCCGTGACCTAACCAGGCCTTAGGCAGGGGTTCACCCCTCGTTCACGTGCGGCCATTGGCGGCTTCACCTGTCCTGCCTAATTTCAGCCTTACCGACGCGAGCCGCGCCTGCCGAGTGCGACCGCGTCCGCATCACTCAGACTTCGCACGCCGCCGATCAGGACGGCGGCTCCTGGAAGGAACTCAAGTGAAGCTTCAGCGCATGAACCGGCGGGCCCTCGCTCTCGGTGCTCTCGCCGTCTCCGGCGCCCTGGCCCTCACGGCGTGCGGCTCCGACGAAACCGGCAACCCGGGCGAAGGCTCGTCCAACGCCGCCGCGCAGAGCAACATCAAGTGTGACGACGCCTCCGGCCAGGTCCTCGCCGACGGCTCCTCCGCGCAGAAGAACGCGGTCGACGCCTGGGTGAAGCAGTTCTCGGCGGCCTGCCAGGTGGAGATCAACTACAAGGCCGGCGGTTCCGGTGCCGGTGTCACCGCGTTCACGCAGGGCCAGGTCCCCTGGGCCGGTTCGGACTCGGCGCTGAAGCCCGACGAGGTCGCGGCCACCAAGAAGATCTGCTCCGGCGGCCAGGGCATCGACCTGCCGATGGTCGGCGGCCCGATCGCCGTCGGCTACAACGTCCCCGGCGTCGACAAGCTCGTCCTGGACTCGGCGACGATCGCCAAGATCTTCGACAGCAAGATCACCAACTGGAACGACCCGGCGATCGCGAAGCTGAACCCCGACGCGAAGCTGCCCAACCTCAAGATCCAGGCGTTCCACCGCTCGGACGAGTCCGGCACCACGGACAACTTCACCAAGTACCTGATCGCCACCGCCAAGAAGGACTTCCCCTACGAGGGCGGCAAGGCCTGGCAGGCCAAGGGCGGCCAGTCCGCTCCGCAGTCCTCCGGTGTCGCCGCGCAGGTCAAGCAGACCGCCGGCGCGATCGGCTACTTCGAGCTGTCGTACGCCAAGGACGGCATCAAGACCGTCGCCATCGACACCGGCGCGGCCGAGCCGGTCGAGGCGACCGTCGACAACGCCACCAAGGCGATCGCCGAGGCCAAGGTCGTCGGCACCGGCAAGGACCTCGCGCTGGAGCTGAACTACGCGACCAAGGCCGACGGCGCCTACCCGATGGTCCTGGTGACGTACGAGATCGTCTGCGACAAGGGCAACAAGTCCGAGACCCTGCCCGCGGTCAAGGCGTTCCTGCGCTACGCGGCCTCGGAGGACGGCCAGAAGATCCTCGCCGAGAACGACTACGCGCCCATGCCCGACGAGATCATCACCAAGGTTCGCACGACCGTCGAGAGCCTGAGCTGACCTGAGTGCGGTCCGGTCCCCAGCGGGACCGGACCGCACCGTCCGGTGCACCGCCGCCAAGAGCCGCACAGCACGTGCGGTTCCGCAGACCGGAGAACCCGATGGACACAACACAGATAGCTGACGCACCTCCCCCCACGCAGCCGCCCACCGCCGAGCGGAAGCGCGCGGCCCGTGGCGCCACCCGGCCCGGAGACCGGATCTTCCTCGGTCTGTCCCGTGGCTCGGGCATTCTGCTGCTGGTGATCATGGCCGCGATCGCGGGCTTCCTCACCTACCGCGCCGTCCTCGCCATCAGCAAGGACGACGGCAACTTCCTGACGACCTTCGAGTGGAACACCGGTGTCAACCCGCCGGTCTTCGGCATCGCGGTCCTGGCCTACGGCACGATCGTCTCCTCGATCATCGCCATGCTCATCGCGGTCCCGGTCTCGGTCGCCATCGCGCTGTTCCTCACGCACTACGCCCCGCGCCGGCTGCGCGGCCCCATCGCCTATGTGATCGACCTGCTGGCCGCCGTGCCGTCCATCGTCTACGGCCTGTGGGGCGCACTGGTCCTCGTCCCGCACATGAACGGCCTCTTCGGCTGGCTGAACGACTACCTCGGCTGGACCGGCGTCTTCTCCTGGCAGGGCGGCGCCGCGCGCTCCATGATCACCGTGGGCATCCTGCTCGCGATCATGATCCTGCCGATCATCACCAACGTGAGCCGCGAGGTCTTCCGCCAGGTCCCGCAGATGCACGAGGAGGCCGCCCTGGCGCTCGGCGCCACCCGCTGGGAGGTGGTCCGCATGGCGGTCATCCCCTTCGGCCGCTCCGGCGTCATCTCGGCCTCGATGCTCGGCCTCGGCCGCGCCCTCGGCGAGACGATGGCCGTCGCCACCGTGCTCTCCCCCGACTTCCTGATCCACACCAGCCTGCTCGACCCGGGCGGCGGCACCTTCGCCCAGAACATCGCCAGCAAGTTCAGCGAGGCCACCGAGTTCGGCCGTGACGCGCTGATCGCCTCCGGTCTGGTCCTGTTCGTCATCACCCTGCTGGTCAACGGCGCGGCCCGCGCGATCATCGCCCGCCGCAAGGAGTACTCGGGGGCCAACGCATGAGCACCACACCCTCCGCCACCGCCAAGCGCCCCAGCACACTGCGCGGCGGCCACCTGCCCAAGTGGGCTCCGTGGGCCATCGCCGCCGGATCCGTCGCCCTCGGACTCGGCATCAGCGCCGCCGCCGGCCTGCACAGCAGCGTCCAGTGGGCGCTGATCGCCGCGATCCTGCACGTCCTCGGTACGTACGTCATCGCGGCCCGGGTCGAGAACCGCCGCCAGGCCAAGGACCGTGTGGTCACCTCGCTGGTGTGGGTAGCGTTCCTGCTCGCCGTGGTGCCGCTGGCCTCGCTGGTGTGGTCGACCGTCAAGCGCGGCGTGAAGGTCTTCGACCTCTACTTCCTGACCCACTCCATGGGCGTGGTCGCCGACTCGGAGACGGGCGGCGGCATCTACCACGCCATCCTCGGCACGCTGGAGCAGGTCGGCCTCGCCACGCTGATCGCCGCGCCGGTCGGTGTGCTCACCGCGATCTATCTGGTGGAGTACGGGCGCGGCAACCTCGCCCGAGCCGTCACCTTCTTCGTCGACGTCATGACCGGCATCCCGTCGATCGTCGCCGGCCTGTTCATCCTCAGCCTCATGCTGATGTTCGATCTGGAGCCCTTCGGCTTCGCCGGGTCACTCGCCCTCGCGATCCTGATGATGCCGGTCGTCGTCCGCTCCACGGAGGAGATGCTCAAGCTCGTCCCGAACGAGCTGCGCGAAGCCTCTCTGGCGCTCGGCGTGCCCAAGTGGCGCACCATCCTGAAGGTGGTCCTGCCGACCTCGCTCGGCGGCATCACCACCGGCATCATGCTGTCCATCGCCCGCATCGCCGGTGAGACCGCGCCCGTGCTGCTGCTGGTGTTCGGCAGCAAGTTCATCAACGCCAACCCCTTCGAGGGTGCCCAGGCGTCGCTCCCGCTGTACATCTACCAGCAGTACGGATCGGGCGAGGTCACGGCGTACGACCGCGCCTGGGCGGCGTCGCTCACCCTGATCGCCTTCGTGATGATCCTCAACCTGGTGGCCCGCGGTATCGCCCGCTGGAAGGCCCCGAAGACCGGTCGCTGACGGCGGCCACAGCGACTGATCTGACTGTCTGGAAGTGAAGCAATCATGGCCAAGCGAATCGACGTAAGCGGACTGACCGCCTACTACGGCTCCCACAAGGCGATCGAGGACATCTCGATGACCGTCGAGCCCCGCTCGGTGACGGCGTTCATCGGCCCGTCCGGCTGCGGCAAGTCGACGTTCCTGCGCACCCTGAACCGTATGCACGAGGTCACCTCGGGCGGCCGGGTCGAGGGCAAGGTGCTCCTCGACGACGAGGACCTCTACGGGTCGGGCATCGACCCGGTGTCGGTCCGCCGCGAGGTCGGCATGGTGTTCCAGCGTCCGAACCCCTTCCCCACGATGTCGATCTTCGACAACGTGGCGGCGGGACTGCGCCTGAACGGCAACTACAAGAAGAACGAACTGAGCGACATCGTCGAGAAGTCGCTCAAGGGCGCGAACCTCTGGAACGAGGTCAAGGACCGTCTGAACAAGCCCGGCTCGGGCCTCTCCGGCGGCCAGCAGCAGCGTCTGTGCATCGCGCGGGCGATCGCGGTCGAGCCGAACGTCCTGCTCATGGACGAGCCCTGCTCGGCACTCGACCCGATCTCCACCCTCGCGATCGAGGACCTGATCGGCGAGCTCAAGGAGCGCTTCACGATCGTCATCGTGACGCACAACATGCAGCAGGCGGCCCGCGTCTCCGACCGCACGGCCTTCTTCAACCTGTCGGCGGTCGGCCAGCCCGGCAAGCTCATCGAGATCGACGACACGGAGCGCATCTTCTCCAACCCGTCGATCCAGGCCACGGAGGACTACATCTCCGGCCGCTTCGGCTGAGCCGGACCCCGCCGAGACCCCTCGCGGTGCTGCATGGCGGTGCCACCGCGAGGCCGAAAAGGGCCCGCCCCTGCTCCCAGGGGCGGGCCTTTTCACGTGCGCGGCGGTACCGGGCCGGCTACAGGAACGCCAGACTCACGAGCCCGTAGGAAGCCGCGGCCACAGCCGCCGCAGCCGGCATCGTGATGAACCAGCCGAGAATGATGTTCTTGGCGACACCCCAGCGCACGGCATTCACCCGCTTCGTCGCCCCGACACCCATGATCGCGGACGTGATGACGTGGGTCGTGGAGATCGGCGCCTTGAACAGGAACGCCGAGGTGAACATGATCGTCGCCCCCGTCGCCTCCGCCGCGAAGCCCTGCGGCGGGTCCAGCTCGATGATCTTCCGCCCCAGGGTTCGCATGATCCGCCAGCCGCCGGCGTACGTCCCCAGCGACAGCATCACCGCACAAGCGATCTTGACCCACACCGGGATCGGATCGCCGTAGTCCTCGACATCGGCGATGACGAGCGCCATCACCACGATGCCCATGGTCTTCTGCGCGTCCTGCAGACCGTGTCCCAGCGCCATGCCGGCCGCCGAGACGGTCTGCGCTATGCGGAACCCGCGCTTGGCCTTGTGCGGGTTGGCCTTCCTGAATATCCACAGGATCGCGGTCATCACGAGGTAGCCGGCCAGCATGCCGACCACCGGGGACACGAACATCGGGATGACGACCTTCTCCAGCACCCCGTCCCAGTAGACCGTCGTCCCCCCGGCCAGCGCCGCCCCGACCATGCCGCCGAACAGCGCGTGCGAGGAGGAGGAGGGCAGCCCGAAGTACCAGGTGATCAGGTTCCAGACGATCGCGCCCACCAGCGCGGCGAAGAGGATGCCCATCCCCTTCGACCCGGTCGGTGTCTGGATCAGCCCCTCGCTGACGGTCTTGGCGACCCCGGAGCCCATGAAGGCACCGGCGAGGTTCATCACCGCGGCCATCGCCAGCGCGGCCTTCGGCGTCAGCGCCCGCGTCGAGACGGACGTGGCGATCGCGTTCGCCGAGTCGTGAAAACCGTTGGTGTACGTGAAGAAGAGCGCGACCGCGATGGTCACGACCAGAGCAAAGGTGTCCATGAAGGGCTCAGGACTCCTTGACGGCGATGGTCTCCACCGTGTTCGCCACGTGCTCGAACGCGTCCGCCGCTTCCTCCAGCACGTCCACGATCTGCTTGAGCTTCAGCACGTCCATGGCGTCGTACTTGCCGTTGAAGAGGTGCGCCAGCAGCTTGCGGTGGATCTGGTCGGCCTGGTTCTCCAGCCGGTTGACCTCGATCCAGTACTCGGTGAGGTTGTCCATCGTCCGCAGATGCGGCATCGCCTCGGCCGTGAGCTCGGCCGCGCGTGCCAGGACCTCGATCTGCTGGTCGACGCCCTTGGGCAGTTCCTCGACGTTGTAGAGGACGACCAGGTCGACGGCCTCCTCCATGAAGTCCATGATGTCGTCGAGCGACGAGGCGAGGGAGTAGATGTCCTCGCGGTCGAACGGCGTGATGAAGGAGGAGTTCAGCTGGTGGAAGATCGCGTGCGTGGCATCGTCACCTGCGTGTTCCGCTGCCCGCATACGCTCTGCGATCTCGGCCCGGGCGGGAGTGTCCGCCCCGAGCAGTTCCATCAGGAGCTTCGAGCCCGTGACGATGTTGTCCGCGGAGGCGGCGAACATGTCGTAGAAGCTCGTCTCCCTGGGGGTCAGACGAAAGCGCACGTGGGGTCCTCGGGGTGCTTCGGTTTCGGTCAGGCTGATGCTAGGCGCATCATCCGGCCACGGCTATCGGCCGCCCACCAGTGTCGCCCATCGGGCACAGTGATGAACACGGGGGCGGTTCCCAGGGCCGTATACCCGGCAAAGTTCGGTACCATATACCCACCAGGGGTATCAGTTCACCCACGGTCCACCAGGAGGAAGCGATGACGGATGTGACCGACACGACAGATGTCGCACATGTCACCCCCGGCACCGCCGAGACCGCCGGAGCCGAAGTGGCGGCCGATCACGACCACGGCGTGCACGGGTACCACAAGCAGAAGGACGAACACCTCAAGCGCCTGCGCCGCATCGAGGGCCAGATCCGCGGCCTGCAGCGCATGGTCGACGAGGACGTCTACTGCATCGACATACTCACGCAGGTCTCCGCCTCCACCAAGGCCCTGCAGTCCTTCGCCCTCCAGCTCCTGGAGGAGCACCTGCGGCACTGCGTCGCCGACGCGGCCCTCAAGGGCGGTGACGAGATCGACGCCAAGGTGAAGGAGGCGACCCAGGCGATCGCCCGCATGCTGCGGACGTGAACCGGGCCCGGGTCCGGCGGACGCCCCGCATCAGCGTCCGGAGGAGTCCCGCTCCTCGGCGACTTTCAGCACCTCGTCGATGCTTTCCAGGCTGAGCCGCTCCTGGGCGGCCGAGGCCGCGATGATCAGCTCCCCGCACAGCTCGATCTCGGCGAGGGCCACGTGGTCCTGAACTGCCGTACCGCCGACCGGAGCCACGTGCATCACCTCGTCTCTGCCGTCACCGGCTTCCTAGAGTAGGGAGCGGCCTACACACCGCGCATGGCACGGACGGGCTAGTTCACGCCGGTCACTCCTCGGCGATCTTGCCCGCGTAGATGTCGCCGGCTGCGGGCAGCCGTACGCGCGCCGGGGCCCCGAAATCGTAGAGCAGCGTGGTCGAGGCGACGGCCACGGGGCTCTTCTGCTGACCGTTCAGGAAGCTGAAGCGGTGCCTGACCTTGCGGATGCGTCCCTCGTCGTCGAGGTAGGCGTCGAACGGCACCGCGGCGGTGGCGAACCCGTCGGCCGCCGCCTTCAGGGAGTCCTTGTTCCCGTCCGAGGCGCGCCGGGCCGCGTCACCGAGGTCCGCCGTCCCCCGGTAGTGCCGCACTCCGGTGCCCGCGACCTCCGTCCTGCCCACATACGCCGCCGTCCGCGTCCCGAGCAGCACCTCGGCCGCCGTGAACGGATCGGTGGCCCCGCCGGTGACGAGGTTTCCGTCGGACAGGGTCCGCGTGTCCACCCGCACCCACTTGTCCGGGGGCACACCGGCACCCCGGTTCTTCATGAACAGCGCACCCGGCGCGAGCAGTTCGGTGATCGGCCGGCGCTTCGCGGCTCCCGCGGGATCCTGCGGAAGCAGCACCTTCAGCTGCCCCATCCGCTTCCGGTAGTCGTACACCCCGGCGCCCCGGATGGTCACCCGGGTCCCGCCGGCGGCCATCTCCATCGACGTACGGGCCTTGGAACTCCCCGCGTCCACCAGCCGGCCGGCGGCCTGCCGCAGCACCGCGACCGCGTCCCCGCCACGGGAGTCCCCGGCGACGGCGTCACCCCCGGAGCACCCCGCGGTCCCGAGCCCCGCCCCCGCCAGGACCCCGGCCGCGACGACCGCCGCACCCGCCCGCCTGTGCCGCCGTTCGCCCTGCCGCCCAGTCATCGCCTGCCTACCCCCAGCCGGTACGTCCGTCACGGGCCCCGTGTTGTTCCGGTTAACGACGGGTATGTGCACCCGTCACGCGAGCCCGTGCCGACCGGCCGTCGAACTCCTCACCCGGGGTGGGTAACGTTGCCGGCGTGGCGCACCAGGACGGGCCGGAGCCTCCCCCCAACCTCCCGGAACACCGCACGACGACCATGGAGAAGGGCCGTTTCTGCATGGCCCGCTGCATCTGCGGCTGGCGCGGCCCGGCACGAAGAGCCAGGAGCCAGGCCCGCACGGACGCGGAGCAGCACGCGGCGCCCTGAGAACCCGTGGCGGACGATGCCCCGGCCGCGGCCGGACCATGGAACCCTCACCCCCACCACCCCGTCTCCCAGGACGGAACCACCGGGAGGCCCCATGGAACGGCGCACGATCCTCACGGCCGGCACGGCGGCGATCGCCGCGGCCGCGACCCCCTTCACCACCGCCTGCACCCCGTCGGGCAACCGCTCCGGGGCCACCGCCTCCCACTCCTCGCGTACCACGACCACGTCGAGATCCACCGCCGCCGACTTCTCCGCCCTGGCCCGCGACCTGGACGGCCCCCTGGTCCGCCCGGGCGATGCCGACTGGCCGGCGGCCCGGCAGCTCTACAACACCCGCTTCGACAGCCTGAAGCCCGCCGCGGTCGCGTACGTGTCCCACCCGGACGACATCCGCACGACCCTGGCCTACGCCCGTGCCCACGCCCTGCGCGTGGCGATCCGCAACGGCGGCCACTCCTACGCCGGCTGGTCCTCCGGCGACGGCCGTCTGATCGTCGACGTCTCGAAACTCAGCCGCGTCCGGGCCTCCGGCACCACCGCCGTGGTCGGGGCCGGCGCCAAACTCATCGACGTCTACCGCGCCCTGGCCGCCAAGGGCGTCACGATCCCCGCCGGCTCCTGCCCGACCGTCGGTGTCTCGGGTCTCACCCTCGGCGGCGGCCACGGCGTGGTCTCCCGCGCCTACGGCCTGACCTGCGACAGCCTCACCCGGGCCACCCTGATCACCGCCGACGGCAAGCAGCTCACCGCCGACGCCCGGGAGAACAAGGACCTGTTCTGGGCCCTGCGCGGCGCCGGCAACGGCAACTTCGGCGTGGTCACGGAGCTGCACTTCAAGACCCACCCGGCACCGCAGGGCGTCTCGGCGTACCTGTCCTGGCCCTGGTCGAAGGCCGCCGCGGTGGTGAAGGCCTGGCAGGAGTGGGGCCCGTCACAGCCCGACGAGATCTGGTCGTCCCTGCACCTGGCGAGTGCCGCGGGAGGCACCCCGACCGTCTCGGTCGCGGCGTTCTCCCTCGGCACCCACGGCGAGCTGAGGAACGCCGTCGACCGGCTGGCCGACCGCGTCGGCGCCCCGGCCCGCAGCGTCTCCCTCAAGCGCCGTTCCTACGAGGAGTCGATGGAGGTGTACGCGGGCTGCTCCTCGTTCCCTACGGACGCGCAGTGCCATCTGCCCGGCCCGACCCCGGGGCGTTCCCCGGAGGGCGCGCTGGGCCGCGAGACGTACGCGGCGGCGTCGGACTTCTTCGACCGCTCCCTCTCCGCGGCCGGCATCCGCACGCTGCTGTCCCGGATCGGGTCGGTGCGCGGCGGCACGGGCAGCATCGCGCTGACCGCCCTCGGCGGAGCGGTCAACCGCGTCGCCCCCACGTCCACGGCGTTCGTCCACCGCCGCTCCCGCATGCTGGCCCAGTACATCGCCGCGTGGCGGGCCGGCACGAGCGGCGCGACGGCCCGCGACTGGCTGGCCGCCGCCCACACGTCGATGCGCCCGTACGCCTCGGGGGCGGCCTACCAGAACTACACGGACCCGGCCCTGACCGGCTGGCGCAAGGCCTACTACGGGGATGCGGCG
Organism: Streptomyces sp. NPDC012474; assembly: GCF_042955185.1. Classification (NCBI taxonomy): domain Bacteria; kingdom Bacillati; phylum Actinomycetota; class Actinomycetes; order Kitasatosporales; family Streptomycetaceae; genus Streptomyces; species Streptomyces sp. NPDC012474. The sequence continues at coordinate 16,065 of NZ_JBIBEP010000006.1, read as the reverse complement.
ACCCGCCTGGCGAAGCTGAAGAAGCAGTACGACCCCGACCGCTTCTTCACGTATCCGCAGGCGCTGTAAGGAGTCCTACGCGGCGAGGTCCCGCTCCGGGGCCCGGTCACTGCGCGCCTCGGGGATCACCGTGTCCCCTCCTGCGGCCCGCCCTCCGCCGCGCACCAGCCACCCCACCCGGGGCGAGCGCTCGACGGCCCTCACCACCGGCGTCAGCAGGGCCATGGCGAGCGGCGACAGCAGCAGCGCCACGGCCGTCCCCAGCGCGAACCCGCCCACGACGTCCGTCGGGTAGTGCACGCCCATGTAGACGCGGATGAAACCGCCGAACAACGCCAGCACGAGCCCGATGAGCCCGAACCTGCGGTTGGCGACGAACAGGCCGACCGCCAGTGCCATGACGATCGTCGCGTGGTCGCTGACGAACGAGTAGTCGGTCTTGCCCTGGACGAGCACTTCGAGCCCCTGGTGGTCCAGGAACGGCCGGGGCCGTTCCACGAACCCCCGTATGGGCACGTTCACCAGCACGGCGACACCTGCCGCCAGCGGCGCCCAGACCAGTGCCGCGACGGTGGAGGCCGCGTCGTCGTCGCCCCGCCGCCGCACGGTCCACCAGCACCACACCACGAGCAGGACGATGGCGAGCAGCAGCCCGTACTCACCGACGTACTCCATGACGCGGTCGAACCAGGCCGGCGCGTCCTTGGCCAGGCCATTGATGTCGTACAGCAGGTCGACGTCAGGGTTCGACCCGGAATCGGCGAGTCCAGCCATGGCGCTGCGGCCCCTTCGTCGTCTCTCCCGGCGCACCTGTGCGTGCGCCGCTCCTGCCACCCCCGTGGTTGTAGATCCGCTTCCGCCGCACGCGTGCGTGACGCGTGCCGAATGAACGGCTGCTCGGCTACGTCATCAGGAACGCATGGTCCCCGCTGATACGTTCCACACTCCACCGAATGATCACGTAGACGTTATCGAAGAGAGACACGTCTTCGCAGCTCAGGGGGTGGGTTCACACAGGGTTCACACCGTCGTGGGCAGTGCTTTCGCGCCATCTTCGGTGACGCGGGTGGCTCCGAAGTAGTCGGGGGTGTCGATCGGGTCGAACCGGATGACCGCCCCGGTCCGGGGCGCGTCGATCATGTACCCGCCTCCGACATAAATGCCGACATGCCGGATGGTACGGGAATTGGTGAGGTCGTCCGAGAAGAACACGAGGTCGCCGGGGAGCAGTTCGTCCCGCGAGGGGTGCGGTCCGGCGTTGTACTGGTCGTTGGCGACGCGCGGCAGCTTGATGCCCACGGTCTCGTAGGCGGCCTGGGTCAGTCCCGAGCAGTCGAAGCGTCCGCCCTGCTCAGCGGTGCCCGTGCCGCCCCAGAGGTAGGGCGTGCCGAGCTTCTTCTGCGCGTACTCGATCGCGGCGGCGGCCTGCTCGGAGGGGTCGACCCGTCCGACCGGCGCCGCGAAGCTCTCCGAGAGCGTCGTGATCCGCTTCACGTAGTTCCGGGTCTCGCTGTACGGCGGCACGCCCCCGTACTTGATCACCGCGTATGCCCCCGCGTTGTAGGCGGCCAGCATGTTTTCGGTCGGATTCCCGCCAACCTTCTTCACGTACGACGCGAGCTCGCAGTCGTAGGAGGCGGCCGAGGGGATCGCGTCCTTCGGGTCCCACACGTCACGGTCGCCGTCGCCGTCGCCGTCGATGCCGTGGCCGGCCCAGGTTCCGGGGATGAACTGCGCTATGCCCTGCGCGGCCGCGTGGCTCTGGGCCCTCGGGTTGAAGCCGCTCTCCTGGTAGAGCTGGGCGGCGAGCAGGGCCGGGCTGATGGCGGGGCAGAGGTTGCCCCACTTCTGCACGAGGGCCGCGTACGCGGCCGGCACCGACCCCTTGGCCAGCGATTTCGCCCCGCCGCTCACGCCGCTGACCAGGTTCCCGGCGACGAGGTAGACCCCGACGACGAGCAGCATCACGAAGGCCAGGGCGGAGCTGATGGCGACACTCGCCACGATCCATGCCTTACGCACCGTCAACCGCCCCTCGCCGCCCAGGAGTCCGTTGGTCAGTGTAGAGGCGGCCGGTACGCCCGGGAATGATCACGGGGAGGAGAGTCGGGGCGGACGGAGGAACGGGCCACGGCACGGGCAGCACGGCAAGAGCACGGTGAGCCCGGCCCGGCGCACGGGTTCACGGCCCGTCACGGCTCCCACCCCGCATGCCCGGCCCGTCACGGCCCCCACCCCGCATGCCCGGCCCGTCATGGATCCCACCCCGCATGCCCGGCCCGCCACGGATCCCACCCCGCATGCCCGGCCCGTCATGGATCCCCCTCGCCCGCCCGTACAGCCGCTCCGCCTCCGCGCCGAGGACGACCGACCACCCTCGGCCGATCCGTACCCACAGGCCCGCCCGACCCCGTCGCCGCCCGGCGCGCCGCGCCGCGCCGACACCGCACCCTCGGCGTGGCCGCCCCGGGTCAAGCCTCCCCCATCGCCCGGCCATCGGCCCGTCAGTGATCAGTAAGCCCCACGCCTCCTTCAGCAATGCGGAAGTCAGTATTCCGAAACTCGTCTTGTTGTCACGTACCCAACAAGCGATCGTCGTCGCGGGTCGCCGCCCCCGCCGGGAAACACACCGGCGGTTCCCCCACCCGCAGGCCTCTGCCCACCACTGCCAGGAGGCTGTACCTTGCGCACCACACCGCACAACGCCCCCTCCGCCCTCCGCAGATGGCGCCGCACGGTCTCCGCCGTCACCGCCACCGCCGCGCTCCTCCTCACCGGCCTCGCCACCGCCGCCCACGCACAGGCCGCCGCGGACCCGGGCACCTCACAGGTCACCTGGACGCGTTCCTGCGCCCTGCCCCGCCACCAAGGCGAGATGGCCTGCAACGCCCTGCGCGTCACGGGGGGCCTCACCGCCTTCCAGAAGCAGCGGGCGAAGAAGACCGGCATCACCCCCGCCGCAGCCGACGCCTCCTCCCCCTCGGGCTACGGCCCCACCGACCTCCGCAGCGCCTACGGCCTCACCTCCGCCGCCGCGAGCAACGGCTCCGGCCGGACCATCGCCATCGTCGACGCCTACGACGACCCGAACGCCGAGTCCGATCTCGCCGCCTACCGCTCGCACTACGGCCTGCCCGCCTGCACCACCGCGAACGGCTGCTTCAAGAAGGTGAGCCAGACCGGTTCCGCCACCGCCCTCCCCACCGCCGACAGCGGCTGGGCCGGCGAGATCTCCCTCGACCTCGACATGGCGAGCGCGGTCTGCCCGAACTGCCGCATCACCCTCGTCGAGGCGAAGTCGGCGTCCATGTCCAACCTCGGCACCGCCGTCAACGAGGCCGTCGCCCTGGGCGCCAAGTACGTCTCCAACAGCTACGGCGGCGGGGAGTCCTCCGCCGATGCCTCGTACGACTCCTCCTACTTCAACCACCCGGGCGTCGCCATCACCGTCAGCGCGGGCGACGCCGGTTACGGCGCCCAGTACCCGGCGGCGTCCACGTACGTGACGTCCGTCGGCGGCACCAGCCTCACCGCCGCCTCCACCGCCCGCGGCTGGTCCGAGAGCGTCTGGCGGACCAGCAGCACCGAGGGGACCGGCTCCGGTTGCTCCGCCTACGACACCAAGCCCGCCTGGCAGACCGACACCGGCTGCGCCCGGCGCATGATCGCCGACGTCTCGGCCGTCGCCGACCCGGCGACCGGCGTCTCCGTCTACGACACCTACGGCGCCGACGGCCAGGGCTGGGCCACCTACGGCGGCACCAGCGCCTCCGCCCCGATCATCGCGAGCGTCTACGCCCTCGCGGGCACCCCGTCCGCCGGCTCCTACCCGGCCAGGTTCCCCTACGCGAACACATCCGCCCTGAACGACGTCACCAGCGGCAGCAACGGCAGCTGCACCACCGGCTACTTCTGCACCGCCCGGACGGGCTACGACGGTCCGACCGGCCTGGGCACCCCGGAGGGACTCGGCGCCTTCACCGGCTGAGCCGCCCCAGCCGGTGACAGACCGTCACCGAACACCGTCACCCGGGGCCGTGGGGGCCCGGGGGGCGGCCGATGACGAAGGGGCCGCGGCCACTCAGCCGCGGCCCCTTCGCCGTGCCAGGTAGCCTTCACCCCGGGAACACCGGCGCGACCACTCACCCGACCAGCCGTCAGAAACAGCCCGCAAAGGTGAGAAAGACCGCAAGAAGGCACAACGACGGAACCACACACCAGGTTCCGCTCAGGCCTCATTGCCCGGCGTGACCTCCCGTGATACACAGAGTAACCATACGATCCTTCGCACACCACCCGTCGCCTCCCTCAAGGACCGGGGCGGAACGGTGGCAAGGTATTCGTACGAAACCCGCCAATCAATGACGCCAAGTCGACATCCGGCAGCATCATTGTCGGCGAGAATGAGGCCTGACCTCTGCACTACCGCAGAGGGTGCGGAACTACCCAACAGGGGCGGTGACTTACATGCTGTTTGCGGCCGACAAGGGAGACATCAACACCATCATCGGCGGGATCGCTCCGGACTGGGGCCCCTTCGGCAACCTGGGCAACGAGGCGAAGGTGATGATCGAGGTCGTGATGGCGGTGGCCATCCTGCTCTGCCTCGGCATCGCCATCTGGGGCGCCGCCAAACAGCGCATCGGAGCGACCGCCCTGCGGGACACCTTCAGCGCTGAGCAGGGCAAGGGCCTCATCATCGCGGGTCTGACGGGGGTCTTCATCATCGGCTCACTCGGGACGCTGTTCACCATCGTGTACGGCATGGCCGTGTAGCCCGGGCACCGACCGCCCGGCCGGGCCCGCCCGGTTCCCCTCCATCCCACCCGCCCGTCGTGCCCACCGGCTGAGGTTGCGTTTCCCTGATGTCGAGTCACCACACCGCGCCCGCGCGGGAACCAGCACGGCTACCGTCGTACGAGGAGTATGAGAAGTACGACCGGTACGAAGTGTTTCCGCACGACGTCGAGGGGGCGTACGCGGCATGAGTCTCGGTGACGACCACGAGCCCTCCGGCGGCTACGCCGGCACGGGCCAGACCCGCACCCGCCTGCCCGACTCCGGCGACGCCTTCGGCGACCCCCGCCGCCGCTCCTCCCGCAGCCTGGTCACGGTGGTCGGCGTGGTGGTCCTCCTGATCGCGGCGATCGCCTTCGCGAACCGGGGGGACGGGGACGACAGCAGCAGCTCTGGCAGTGACAAGGCCAAGAGCTCTGCGACGGCGCCCACGGGAGAACAACCGGTGAAGTCGAAGACCGGCGACATCGCCACGGGCTACGCCCACACCGAGCAGGGCGCCCAGTCCGCGGCCACAAACTACGGCATCGCCCTCGGGTCGGCCGACATGTACAACCTCGACAAGCGGCACGCGATCGTCAACACCGTGTACGCACCCGACGTCGCGACCGCCCAGCTGCCGGAGTTCGACCAGGTGTACTCGCGGGAGAGCTTCCTCGAGAAGATCGGCCTGACCAAGGACGGGACCGCCCCGAGCGGCCAGACCTTCGTCTCGCGCGTCGTCCCGGTCGGCACCAAGGTCACCTCCTACAACAGCAGCACCGCCTCGGTCGCACTCTGGTACACGTCGCTCTTCGGCCTGTCGGGTGAAGGCTCCAAGAACCCTGTGACGGAGAGTTGGTACACCACGACGTACCAGCTGAAGTGGGTCGACGGTGACTGGAAGGTCACCGGCTTCACCCAGAAGGACGGCCCGGTCCCGGTCGGCCGCGACCAAAGAGCCTCCACCGCAGAGGACATGAGCAAGGCTGTCGAGGAGTACGGAGGGTTCACCTATGCCCGTTAGGCATCACGTACTCAAGCTCGGCGCCGCGGTTGCGGCCGTGCAGACGGCCACGGTCCTGCTGGCCACCCGCGCCTTCGCCGCCCCCACTCCTTCCCCGTCGCCCAGCAACAACGCCTGCGACCTGCTCAGGGGCGAGGCCAGAGACATCTGCGAGGGCGACACCGGCAGCGGAAGCGGCAGCGGGACCTCCCGGCTCGACCCCGCCTCCACCCTCGACCCCCTCTCCTCCCTCGCCAAGGGCTGCGCCGACGCCGCCTCCTGGACCGTCGACAAGCTCAGCGAGGCCGTGAAGGAAACCGCCAACGTCGACTTCACGAACCCCAAGTTCCTCCAGCAGTACGCCGTCGTCTTCGCCGCCTCGACGATCCTCACGCTCCTGCTCTGGCTCCTGGCCGTGGCCAAGCGAGCCGTCCGAGGCGTCCCCCTGACCACGGCCCTCTCCGAAGCCATCGGCTTCCTGTGGCTCACGGTGCTGGCCTCCGCTTTCACCCCCCTGATCCTCTACACCGTCGTATCGGCCACCGACGGCATCACCGAGGTCCTCGCGAAAGCCACCGGCGACCAGACCGACGCGTTCTTCGGCACGTTCTCCGAGGCCCTCAAGAAGGGCGAGGACATCGGCGGCGGCCCGATCATGCTGATCGTCGTCTCCCTGGTCAGCATCCTCGCCGCCGGCGTCCTCTGGCTGGAGCTCGTCATCAGGGCCGCCCTGCTCTACGTCGGCGCCCTCCTCGGCACCGTCGTCTACGCCGGCCTCGTCGACAAGAACCTGTGGGGCCACGTCCGCCGCTGGGCCGGCATCATGATCGCCGTCATCCTCATCAAGCCGGTCATCGTGATCGTCCTCGGCCTCGCCGGCGCACTCTCCGCCGACGACGGCCCGAACGCCTTCTCCGCCGTCGTCTCCGGCCTCGCCATCATCCTGCTCGCCATCTTCGCCAGCGCGATGATCTACCGCTTCGTCCCCGGCTTCGGCGACGAGATCGCCGGCTCCCGCAACAACCGCCTCATGCAGGGCGCCGAGAGCAAGGCCGCCGCGGTCATCAGCTCCCCGGCCACCCTCGTCGCGCAGGGCATCAAGACCCACAGCTCCCGCGCCGACAACAACGGCGGAGGCAGCCAGTCCTCCGCCCCCCGCCCCAGCAACCCCGCCTCCGGCGGAGTCGCCGCGCACGGTGCGCGCACCTCGAACGGCGGCGGCGGATCTGTCCCCTCCGCCGCACCCGCCCCCCGTTCGAGCAGCCCCGTCAACACTCCCCACGCCAGCAACACCCGCAACAGCAGTACCAACCGCACGGGAGGTGAAGGGCGTTGACGACCGAGTCCCACCTGTCCCATCCGGTCACGCCCCGCCGGACATACCTGATCGGCCGCGCCCGGCCGAACGCGATCATCGGCCGCAACCGCGAGACCGGCGAGATCGCCCTGATCGTCGTTGGCGCGTTCCTCGGCATGATGTGCGGGCTCCTCGTCCCGGTGCTGTCCCTGCGCATCGTGCTGCTCGCCGGGTTCCCGATGCTGGCGCTGGCCGCGGTGTACGTGCCGTACAAGCACCGCACCTTCTACAAGTGGTTCGAGATCAACCGCAGCTACAAGCGGACCCTCAAGCAGGGCACCACCTACCGCTCCACCGCGATCGAGGCCGGCACCCGGCTGGACGGCAAGGAGATCGAGGTCGGCCCGCCCCCGGGCATCGGCCGCATCACCTGGCTGGCCGCCCCCTTCGGCCCCGACGAGATCGCCGTGCTCCTGCACGCCGACCGCAAGACCGTCACCGCCGCCATCGAGATCGAGGGCCCCGGCGTCGGCCTGCGCGACAGCGAGGACCAGGAAGCCCTGGTCGACCGCTTCGGCACGCTGCTCAAACACGTGGCCAACGGCGACGGCTTCGTCACCCGCATCCAGATGCTGGCCCGCACCCTCCCGGCCGACCCGGACGCCCACAACAAGGACGTCGCCGTCCGCGGCGACGAGAAGGCCCTGCCCTGGATCCAGGAGTCCTACGACCAGCTCCAGTCGATGGTGTCCACCAGCAGCGAGCAGCACCGCGCCTACCTGGTCGCCTGCATGCACTACACGCGCGACCTCGCCGCCGAGGCCAACGCCATGGCCCGGGCCGCCCGCGCCCACGGCGGCAAGGTCGACCGGGACGCCGGCCTCGCCGTCGTCATGGCCCGCGAGCTCACCGACATCTGCTCGCGCCTCCAGGAGGCCGACATCCGCGTACGGCAGCCGCTCGGGCAGGGACGGCTGGCCTCGCTGATCCACTCCATGTACGACCCGGACCACCCCATCGACCACATCCAGGCGATGACCAAGCGCAACGCCTGGCCGGCCGAACTGGACGCCATGGAGCCCACCTACCTCCAGGCCAAGACCCGCGAGTCCTCCACCCGCGCCCCCTGGTGCCACGCCACGGCCTGGGTGAAGGAGTGGCCGATGACCCCCGTCGGCGTCAACTTCCTCGCCCCGCTGCTCGTCCACACCCCGGACGTCATCCGCACGGTCGCCGTCACCATGGACCTCGAACCCACCGAGGTCGCCATCGAGCGCATGCTGACGGAGAAGACCAACGACGAGGCCGAGGCGTCCCGCGCCGCCAAGATGAACCGCACGGTCGACCCGCGCGACATCGCCGCCCACTCCCGGCTCGACCAGCGCGGCGAGGACCTCGCCAGCGGCGCGGCCGGCGTCAACCTCGTCGGCTACATCACGGTCTCCTCCCGCAACCCCGACGCACTCGCCCGCGACAAGCGCACGATAAGGGCCTCCGCGGGCAAGTCGTACCTCAAGCTGGAATGGTGCGACCGCGAGCACCACCGCGCGTTCGTGAACACCCTTCCCTTCGCCACCGGCATTCGGAGGTAGGACCAGATGCGGGACCCGCTGTCCGTCCTCACCGACGCCTTCACCTCCTTCCTCTTCGGGAAGGTCGAGACGACCAGGCTCCCGGTGCGCACGTCCACGGGCCAGGCCCAGGCGGTCTACCTCCCGACCGCCGCCCCCGGCCTCGGCGACTCCGGCGTCATCATCGGCCGCGAGGTGTACTCCGGAAAGGGCTACATCTACGACCCCTTCCAGCTCTACGGCCAGCAGCTCCCCGCCCCCCACTGGCTGGTCCTCGGCGAGTCCGGCAACGGCAAGTCGGCGCTGGAGAAGACGTACGTGCTGCGCCAGCTCCGCTTCAAGGACCGCCAGGTCGTCGTCCTGGACGCCCAGGGCGAGGACGGCGTCGGCGAATGGAACCTCGTCGCCCAGGAGCTGGGCATAACTCCCATCCGTCTGGACCCGATGGCGGCGCTGGACATGGGCATCCGCCTCAACCCGCTCGACCCCGCGATCACCACCACGGGCCAGCTCGCGCTGCTCCGGACGATCATCGAGGTCGCCATGGGGCACGGCCTCGACGAACGCTCCGGCTTCGCCCTCAAGGTCGCCCACGCCTACGTCAACGAGACCATCGTCGACCGCCAGCCGGTGCTGACCGACATCGTCGAGCAGCTGCGCCACCCCGAACCCGAGTCGGCCGAGGCGATGAACGTCGCCATAGACGACGTACGCGCCTGGGGCCTCGACGTCGCCCTGGTCCTGGACCGCCTGGTCGACGGTGACCTGCGCGGCATGTTCGACGGCCCGACGACCGTGGGCATCGACCTCGACGCCCCGCTCATCGTCTTCGACCTGTCCCACATCGACCGCAACTCCATCGCCATGCCCATCCTCATGGCGATCGTCGGCGTCTGGCTGGAGCACACCTGGATCCGCCCCGACCGGAAGAAGCGCATCTTCCTGGTCGAGGAGGCCTGGCACATCATCAACAGCCCGTTCGTCGCGCAGCTCTTCCAGCGCCTGCTGAAGTTCGGCCGACGCCTGGGCCTGTCGTTCGTGGCGGTGGTCCACCACTTGTCGGACGTCGTGGACGGGGCAGCCGCGAAGGAGGCCGCGGCGATCCTCAAGATGGCCTCGACCAGGACGATCTACGCCCAGAAAGCGGACGAGGCGAGGGCGACGGGCCGGGTGCTGGGGTTGCCCAGGTGGGCGGTGGAGATCATCCCGACCCTCACCCCCGGCATCGCCGTGTGGGACGTCAACGGCAACGTCCAGGTCGTCAAACACCTCGTCACGGAGACCGAACGCCCGCTCGTCTTCACCGACCGCGCGATGACCCAGTCCTCCGCCGACCTCGCGGACGACGCCCTGCACGCCGCCGAACTGGAGGCGGAGGAAAGGGCCGCGGCCTTCGTGGAGCACCACCTGGGCGACTCCGAATCGACGGTGGCGTAGGCGTAAGGGGAAGACGCGTGAGACCGGACGACCGCCACACCCCGCGGGACGGCCAGGGAGGCATCCCCGACGGCCTGCTGGTCGGCGTACTGGCGTTCCTCCTCGGCATGTCCGTGCTGGTGTGGACGGCCACGGGCCTCGCCGCCCTGTTCGCTCACGGCTCCTGGCCGTCCGGCGTCACCTTCGCCCGCACGCCCCTGGCCATGCGCGGCCTCATCGCCCAGCCCCACGACATCCCCGGCGCCTGGCCCGGCACACCCCCCGGCGAACTCTCCGGCTACGGCCTGTTCTGGGGCCTGTTCATCGGCCAGCTGATGGTCCTGGTCGTCCTGACCGTGTTCGTGATGAGCACGCTGGCCCGGTGGCGGGCGGTTCGCGCGAGGCGCCGGGAGGAGAGGGTCCGGGCGGCGCAGGAACCGCCGATGCCGACGCAGCACGAGACACCGGCACAGGCGCAGACACCGGCACCGGCACCGGCACCGGCACCGACTTTCGTACAGACACCGGCACCGGAGCTTGATCCGACGGCGGTGCAGCACGAGTTGCCGACACCCCGCTCGCACCCCCCGGAGCCGGCACCGGTTCCGCCTCCGACAGCCACCGTCCCGACCACAGACCCGGCTCCCCTGTTCGCCCAGGAACGAGTGGGCAGGTGGGAAAGGGTCCTCGTGGCCCCGAGGGAGACCCGCCAGAGCACGGCAGCCCAGGCGGTACGCGACGCGGAAGGCCCCGCCCTCGTCGTCACCTCGAATCCCGCCCTCTGGCAGGAAACCAAGGACGCCAGAGCCAAGCTGGGCCCCACCCACCTCTACGATCCCGCCCACCTCTGCGACACCCCGTCCCGCCTCCACTGGTCCCCCACGGCCGGCTGCGAGGACAAGGCGACGGCAATCACGAGAGCCACCGCCCTCCTCACGCCCGTCCGTCCCACCGCCAAACTCGACCAAGCCCTCAGCGACACAGCGGAGATACTCCTGCGGAGCTACCTGCACGCCGCAGCGATCGACGGCCGCACCATCCGCCACGTCCACCGCTGGTCCCAGGGCACCCAGATCCAGGACGCCGTACGCATCCTCCGCACCAACCCCAAGGCCGCCCCCGGCTCCGCGGGCGAACTCGAAGGCGCCCTCACGGCCCACCCCGAACGCCGCGACATGGCCCAGCAGCTGACCACCCGCGCCCTGGCCGCCCTCTCCACGGTCAACATCCGCGAGGCCTGCACTCCCAACCGAACTGATGCCCTCGCCTTGGATTCCTTCGTCCACGAAGCGGGCACGCTTTACGTGGTGGGGGAATCCATCGAGGACCCCAGGACGAACCCGGGCGCGATGCCCCTCCTGACGGCCCTCGTCTCCAGCGTGGTCGAGCGCGGCCGGCACATGGCCGAACGGTCATCGGCCGGTCGCCTCGACCCACCAATGACGCTCGTCCTGGACGACGTCGCGGCCGTGGCCCCGCTTCCCCAGCTTCCGGAGCTGCTGGCCACCGGAGCGGACCGGGGCCTGCCGACCCTGGCCCTGCTCCGGTCCCGGGAACAGGGCCGCGCCCGCTGGCCGCACCACGAACTGCCCGTCTAGGCGCCACTACTCCCGCTCGAGGACGAACTCCAGCTCCAGCTCCCCGGCATCCCCCAGCGGCACCGTCACCCCGCTCGGCAGGAACCCCACCCGCCGGTAGAACCGCTGCGCCCGCCCGTTCTCCTCGTGCACGATGAGCCGCACCCGCTCGAGACCCCGCCCCCACAACCACTCCAGGGCCGCGTCGAACAGCACCTCGGTCAGGCCGCTCCCCCGCTCCTCGGGCCGTACGAACACGCCGACCACGTGCCCCTGCTTCCGCTCCACCGGGAACCCGGCCCAGTCCGTCGTCCCGGGCTCCTCCACGAGCACGGTCAGCGTCGCCACCCACCGCCCGTCCGGCCCTTCGGCGATGATCTGCTGCCTCGCGTCCGCCCCTTCGGCGGCACCGGCCGTCCGCTCCTGCCAGAAGGAGTCCGGCCGCGCCGCGGCCTCCTCGTACGTCTCCAGGAAGGCCAGGTGCGCCACCGGATCTTGCAGCGCCGCGAGCCGCAGCTCCTTCGCCGCAGGCCACTCATCGGCACGGACGGACCGGATCACATAGCTCATGTGGCCACGGTAGTACCCGGGTACGACACCCCTCACCCCGATTACCCCGCCGGTCCGACGCCCGCCGTCCCCGCACGCACGAGCATCGAAGCATGCTGACGGCACACGAACTCACCAAACGCTACGGCGACCGGACGGTCGTCACGGACCTGTCCTTCACCGTCCGCCCCGGCACCGTCACCGGCTTCCTCGGACCGAACGGCGCCGGCAAGTCCACGACCATGCGCATGCTGCTGGGCCTGGATGCCCCCACCCGCGGCCACGCCACCGTGGCCGGACGCTCCTACGCCGCCCACCCCGCGCCCCTCACCGAGGTCGGCGCCCTGCTGGAGGCCCGGTCGGTCCACCCCGGCCGCACCGCCCACCACCATCTGCGCGCCCTCGCCCACACCCACGGGATCCCCCGCGCCCGGGTCGAGCACGTCCTCGGCCTCACCGGCCTGACCGACGTGGCCCACCGCCGGGTCAAGGGCTTCTCCCTCGGCATGGGACAGCGCCTCGGCATCGCCGCCGCCCTCCTCGGCGACCCGGCCACGCTCATCCTCGACGAGCCGGTCAACGGCCTCGACCCGGAGGGCGTCCTGTGGATCCGCAACCTGCTCAAGTCGCTCGCCGCGGAAGGCCGTACCGTCCTCGTCTCCTCACACCTGATGAGCGAGATGGCCCTCACCGCCGACCACCTCGTCATCATCGGCCGCGGCCGCCTCCTCGCCGACACCACGGTCACCGACTTCGTACGCGACTCCGGCGCGGGCACCACGAAGGTCGTCACCCCTCAGGCCGGCACTCTCGCAGACCTCCTCACCGCCCCCGGCATCGACATCACCACCGACACCCCCGGCACCCTCCGCATCCGCGGCACGGACGCCCCGCACATCGGCCGCACGGCAGCCGCCCACGGCATCCCCCTCCACGAACTGAGCCCCGCCACAGCCTCCCTGGAGGAGGCCTTCATGGACCTCACCCGCGACGCGGTGGAGTACCCGGCAACCCCGCGAGGAGCAGCGGCATGACCACGGCGAGCCTCCCCTACCGCGTGACCCCGGCCCGCGTCCTGCGCTCCGAATGGCACAAGTTCTGGACCCTGCGCTCCACCTGGATCACCCTCGCCGTCACGAGCCTCCTGACCGCCGCGATGGGCGCGGGCCTCGGCGCGGCCTACGACGGATCCGGCGAAGGCGGCATGGACCCCGTCATGTTCGCCCTGCTCGGCACCCAGTTCGCCACGATCAACCTCGGCGTTCTGGGCATCCTGGCCACCGCCGGCGAGTACTCCACGGGCCAGATCCGCGCCACGATGACCGCGGTCCCCCGCCGCCTGCCCGTCCTGTGGTCCAAGGCCGCCGTCCTGGCCGCGGTCGCCCTCCCTCTCACCCTGGCGACGAACCTCCTCACCTTCCCCCTGGCCCAGTCCTTCCTCAACGGCACCGACCTCTCCGTCTCCCTCGGCGACCCGGGCGTCCTGCGCGCCCTCGCGGGCAACGCGGCCGGCCTCACCCTCCTCGCCGTCCTCGCCCTCGGCATCGGCGCCCTGCTCCGCTCGGTCCCGATGGCCATCGGCGCCTTCATCGGCCTCGTCATGATCCTCCCGGAGATCCTGGCCATGCTCCCGTACGCCTTCGTCGACGACGCCGTCCGCTACTTCCCCGGCAAGGCCCTGGAAGCCCTGACCACGGCCCAGCCCCTGCCCGGAGCCACCTCCCCGGGCGCCGCCCTGCTGGCCATGCTCCTGTGGACGGCGGCCCTCCTCACGGTGGCCGCGGTGGTCCTGCGCCGCAAAGACGTATGACGCCGGGCAGCGCGTCCCGCACGATGGACCCCGTGACGGAAGACCGGGCGCCGGAGCCCCTCACCGAGTACGCCCAGCGCCTCACCCTCAAGGTGCGCGCCTTCGACCGACGCCACCCGCTGCTGTGGGACCTCCACTTCACCGGCTTCTGGGTCGCCGCCGCCCTGATCGACTACTTCGGCGGCGGCTGGCGCAACAACGCGCTCCACCACGACGTCCCCGGCTGGCTCCTCCTCATCCTGAGCGTCGGCCTGTCGGCCCCGCTCCTGTGGCGCCGCACCCACCCCGGCACGGTCCTGGCCGCCATGGTGCCCTTCGCCCTCGTCAACGCCTGGACCGGCGCCGCCCTCCAGGCAGCCCTGCTCCAGCTGGTCCTCGTCTACCACCTGGCCCTGCGCCGCCCGCTGCGCAACCTGTGGTGGGCGACGGCACTGGTGATCGTCCCGGTCCTCGTCTCGGCCCTCCGCCACGGCGAGGGCTCCTGGCACCAGCAGATCGGCTCCCATCTGATGTCCATCACCGTGGCCGCCCTCATCGGCGCCACGGTCCGCACCCGCCGCGACCACACGGAGGCCCTGGAGGACCGCGCCCGCCGCCTGGAGACCGAACGCGACCAGCAGGCCCAGCTCGCCACCGCCGCCGAACGCGCCCGCATCGCCCGCGAGATGCACGACATCATCGGCCACAACCTCTCCGTCATCACCGGCCTCGCCGACGGCGGCCGATACGCGGCCGCCAAGTCCCCCGAACGCGCGGCCCAGGCCCTCGACGCCATCGCCACCACCAGCCGGCAGGCCCTCACCGAACTGCGCCGCCTCCTGGACGTCCTGCGCGAGGAGGAGAGGCAACAGCCCGAGTTGACCCCCCAGCCGGGCCTCACCGACCTCGACCGGCTCCTCGACGGCGTACGCTCCGCCGGCCTGCCCGTCAGCACCACCACCCACGGCAGCCCCACCCTCCCCCCGGGCCGCCAACTCACCGTCTACCGCGTCGTCCAGGAAGCCCTCACCAACACCCTCAAGCACGGCGGCCCCCACGCCATCGCGGAGATAGAGCTCTCCTACGGGGAGAAATCCGCCGTCACCGTCACGATCACCGACACCGGCAACGGCAGCCGCGCTGACGGGCCCTCGCGGGACGGCCGCGGGCTACCCGGAATGCGCGAGCGAACGGCCCTGTACGGCGGCACACTTGAGGCCGGCCCGCGCCCCGACCCGGAGCGGGGCTGGCGCGTCCGCCTGTCTCTCCCGGAGGAGTCCCCGCAGTGACCACGGTTCTCATCGCCGACGACCAGCCCCTTCAGCGCTTCGGTTCCCGCATGCTGCTGGAGAGCCAGGACGACATGACGGTCGTGGGCGAGGCGGCGAACGGCAGCGAAGCGGTCCGCATGGCGGCCGAGTTCCATCCCGACGTCGTCCTCATGGACATCCGCATGCCCGGCCTCGACGGGATCGAGGCGACCCGCCGCATCACCGCCGCCGGCGATCGCACCCGCATCCTGATCGTCACCACTTTCGACCTGGACGAGTACGCCTACGCCGGGCTCCGCGCAGGTGCCTCCGGTTTCCTCGTCAAGGACGCCCAGCCCGAGGAACTGCTCGCCGGCATCCGCGCGGTGGCCACGGGAGACGCGGTGGTCGCCCCCAGCCTGACCCGCCGCCTCCTGGACGCCTACGTCCATCACCTGCCGACCGGTGCCTCGTCGGAGGCCTCGCCTCCGGAGGACCCGCGTCTCGCTGCCCTGACGGACCGGGAACGCGAGATCCTCACGGTCATAGGAAAGGGCTGGACCAACACGGAGATAGCCACGCGTCTCCACCTGGCCGAGTCGACGGTGAAGACCCATGTGGGCCGTATTCTCGCCAAGACCGGCTCCCGTGACCGCATTCAGGCGGTCATCCTGGCGTACGACACCAAGCTGATCCAGACATCCTGAAACGCAGAAAACCCCCGTACCGAATGGTACGGGGGTTTTCTCAAGAATTGTTCGGCGGCGTCCTACTCTCCCACAGGGTCCCCCCTGCAGTACCATCGGCGCTGTAAGGCTTAGCTTCCGGGTTCGG
>NZ_JBIBEP010000005.1:0-461126 GCF_042955185.1 Streptomyces sp. NPDC012474 | reverse complement strand
TTCGGTTACACGGGTCTGATCGGCGCGACCATCGCGATCGCGGGTCTGTCCGTGACGGTGTGGGCGCACCACATGTACGTCACCGGCGGTGTGCTGCTGCCGTTCTTCTCCTTCATGACGTTCCTCATCGCCGTCCCGACCGGTGTGAAGTTCTTCAACTGGATCGGCACGATGTGGAAGGGCTCGCTGTCCTTCGAGACACCGATGCTCTGGGCGACCGGCTTCCTGATCACCTTCACCTTCGGTGGTCTGACCGGTGTCATCCTGGCCTCGCCGCCGATGGACTTCCACGTCTCCGACTCGTACTTCGTGGTGGCGCACTTCCACTACGTCGTCTTCGGCACCGTGGTGTTCGCGATGTTCTCCGGCTTCCACTTCTGGTGGCCGAAGTGGACCGGCAAGATGCTGGACGAGCGCCTCGGCAAGATCACCTTCTGGACGCTGTTCATCGGCTTCCACGGCACGTTCCTGGTCCAGCACTGGCTGGGCGCCGAGGGCATGCCGCGTCGTTACGCCGACTACCTGGCGGCCGACGGCTTCACCGCGCTGAACACGATCTCGACGATCAGCTCGTTCCTGCTCGGCATGTCGATCCTGCCGTTCTTCTACAACGTGTGGAAGACGGCGAAGTACGGCAAGCCGGTCGAGGTCGACGACCCGTGGGGCTACGGCCGCTCCCTGGAGTGGGCGACCTCCTGCCCGCCGCCGCGGCACAACTTCATCACCATGCCGCGGATCCGCAGCGAATCCCCGGCGTTCGACCTGCACCATCCGGAGATCGCCGCCCTCGACCAGCTCGAGAACGTCGGTCACGGCGAGAAGGCCCTCGCTGGCGGCAAGGAGGCCGGCAAGTGAAGATCCAGGGCAAGATGTTCATGTGGCTGAGCGTCTTCGTGCTCGTCATGGCGGTCGTCTACGGTTTCTGGTCGAAGGAACCGGCCGGCACCACGGCTCTCTTCCTGACCTTCGGCCTGTGCATCATGATCGGCTTCTACCTCGGCTTCACGGCCAAGAGGGTCGACGTGGGCGCCCAGGACAACAAGGAGGCGGACGTCGCGGACGACGCCGGCGAGGTCGGGTTCTTCAGCCCGCACAGCTGGCAGCCGCTCTCCCTGGCCATCGGCGGCGCCCTCGCCTTCCTGTCGATCGCGATCGGCTGGTGGCTGATGTACTTCTCGCTGCCGATCATCCTGATCGGCGTCTGGGGCTGGGTGTTCGAGTACTACCGCGGTGAGAACCGCACCCAGTAACACGAGCCGAGCGCTTCAGGGGCCCGGACACTCCGAGAGGAGCGTCCGGGCTCCTGCTTTTGCCGCAATGCGTGTCACTCGTACGAGTCGCTCGGCGTGCCGCTGTTGACGCCGCTTCCTAGCGTGACCTCATGAGCCACACAGCGATATCCCGCCCCCGCACCGTCGTCGGCTGCACGCTGCTGGTGATCGCCCTCTGTGCGGGCGTCACCGCCTGCGGCTCGGACGGCAACCCGCTGGCCGCCCGCCCCTACGACGCGGCGGACCAGGTCTCCTTCAACGCCCCCTCGGAAGGCCGTAATAAGAAGGCCGACCCGGACAAGCCCCTGGAAGTCGTCGAGGACTCCGACGGGCGCATCACGGACGTCACGGCCCACGACGCCTCAGGACGCTACGTGGCGGGCGAACTCGCCGCCGACGGCAGTCGCTGGCACAGCACCTCCCCGCTGGCCGCGAACGCCAGCTACACGGTCCGTGTGAGCACCGAGAACGAGGACGGGGCGCCCGGCCGCAAGGTCGTGACCTTCGACACCGGCAAGCCCGCCACCAAGAAGCGCCTGGACGTCACCTTCGGACCCAAGACGGGCACCTACGGAGTCGGCCAGCCCGTCACGGCCGAGCTGAGCCGGCCCGTCAAGGACAAGGTCCAGCGGGCCGTCGTGGAACGCGCTCTCAAGGTCTCCTCGACGCCCTCCACCGAGGGCGCCTGGCACTGGGTGGACGACAAGAAGCTCCACTACCGCCCGAAGGACTACTGGCCCGCCCGGGCGACCGTCCAGGTACGCAGCAACCTGCAGGGCATCAAGATCGGCGACCGGATGTGGGGCGGCAAGGCCAAGCCGCTGACCTTCACCACCGCGGACAAGCTCATCGCCGTCACGGACGCCGCCGCCCACCGGATGACCGTCTACAAGAACGACGAGATCGTCCGGGAGATACCGGTCACCACGGGTATGCCCGGCTACGACACCCGCAACGGCGTCAAGGTCGTCCTGGCCAAGGAGGGCACCGTCCGCATGACCAGCGCCAGCATCGGCGCCGCGGACTTCTACGACCTGATCGTGCACCACTCGGTCCGGGTCACCAACAGCGGCGAGTACGTCCACGCCGCCCCCTGGTCCGTCGGCTCCCAGGGCTACGCCAACGTCAGCCACGGCTGCACCGGCATGAGCAACGAGAACGCCGCCTGGTTCTACGACACCGTCCGCGAGGGCGACGTCGTCGAGGTCGTGAACTCCGGCGGCGACACCATGGCCCCCTTCGGCAACGGCTTCGGCGACTGGAACCTCGACTGGGCGAAGTGGCGCACCGGCAGCGCCCTCGTGGGCGGCACCCCGGACGGCCCCGCACAGGCCGACAGGGCCCGCCTGAGACCGCAGAGCGTCTAGACGCCCTCAGGGGCACGTCCCTCAGGGGCGCGGGGCTGTGTCGATATGCGGCTCCGCCGCGTGGGCGCGACGAGACACAGACCACCCGCACCCGCGAGACAACAGGTGCGTGCCCCCGAGCCCCTAGGCGTTCAAAGCCGCCTTGTCCCGCAGCAGAGAAGCCAACGCGGAGGCGAACTCCACCGGCTCCACCGGCAGGGTCACGGCCGCCTCCGCCCGGCTCCAGGTCGCCAGCCACGCGTCCTGGGGCCGCCCGATCAGCAACAGCACCGGCGGGCAGTCGAACACCTCGTCCTTGATCTGCCGGCAGAGCCCCATGCCTCCCATCGGCACGGCCTCGCCGTCCAGTACACAGACGTCGATCCCACCCCGGTCCAGCTCCGTGAGCACCGCGGCGGGAGTCGCACACTCCACGAACTCCACCACGGGAACGTCCGGAGCCGGCCTCCGTCCCGTGGCGAGCCGCACCTGCTCCCGGGTGTTGGAGTCGTCGCTGTAGACCAGCACCGTGGCGGTCGGCTGCATTGTTCCTCCGTGACGTCAGCGTCGTAAGGACAGGCCCGTTGGGCCGGATGCTACTCCCTTGAACCCCACGTCAACACCGGTACGACCGGCTTAGACACTCCGAACGGCACCCCCCGGAGTGAGGGCGGGATAAGCGACCGACATAATGTCGGTCGTGGCGACAGCAACGACAGTAGAAACCGGGCACGCGCACCCGTCGGTCAACCGGCCGAACCTCACCAGCGTCGGAACCATCATCTGGCTGAGTTCCGAGCTGATGTTCTTCGCGGCCCTCTTCGCGATGTACTTCACCCTGCGATCGGTGACGGGTCCCGATCACTGGAAGGAGATGGCCAGCCATCTCAACTTCCCGTTCTCGGCGGCGAACACCACCATCCTGGTGCTCTCCTCGCTCACCTGCCAGCTCGGCGTCTTCGCCGCCGAGCGCGGTGACGTGAAGAAGCTGCGGATGTGGTTCATCGTCACCTTCGTGATGGGTGCGATCTTCATCGGCGGTCAGGTCCTCGAGTACACAGAGCTGGTCAAGGAGGCGGGCCTGTCCCTGTCCTCGGACCCGTACGGCTCGGTGTTCTACCTGACCACCGGCTTCCACGGCCTGCATGTGACGGGCGGACTCATCGCCTTCCTGCTGGTCCTGGGCCGGACCTACGCGGCCCGGAGGTTCACCCACGAGCAGGCGACGGCCGCGATCGTCGTGTCCTATTACTGGCACTTCGTCGATGTCGTCTGGATCGGTCTCTTCGCCACGATCTACATGATCAAGTAGCAGGGCCCGCATCCGCGCGTGCTCGACGCAGCGCGCATCCCAGAAGCATCGACGCAGAAGATCCTGACACCGGGGTAATCCGTGAAAAAGCTCTCCGCACGACGACGCCACCCGCTGGCGGCGCTCGTCGTCCTACTCCTCGCGCTGGCATGCACCGGGGGGCTGTACGCCGTGTTCGCACCCGCGGACAAGGCGCAGGCCGACGAAACCGCCCAGTCCCTCACCATCGAGGAGGGCAAGAAGCTCTACGCCGTCGGCTGCGCCAGTTGCCACGGCACCGGCGGTCAGGGCACCTCCGACGGGCCGAGCCTGGTGGGTGTCGGCGCCGCGGCCGTCGACTTCCAGGTGGCCACCGGCCGTATGCCGGCCGCCACCTCCCAGGGCCCCCAGGTCCCGGAGAAGAAGAACATCTACTCGCAGGCCGAGATCGACCAGCTCGCGGCGTACATCGCCTCGCTGGGCGCCGGTCCGTCGATCCCGACGGAGGAGCAGTACGGCCCCGAGGGCGCCGACATCGCCAAGGGCGGTGAGCTGTTCCGCAACAACTGCGCGCAGTGCCACAACTTCACCGGCAAGGGCGGCGCGCTGACGCACGGCAAGTACGCGCCGAGCCTCGAGGGCGCCTCCCCGAAGCACATCTACGAGGCCATGCAGACCGGCCCGCAGAACATGCCGTCCTTCCCCGACACCACGCTGTCGGAGAAGAACAAGAAGGACATCATCGCGTACCTCGACGCGGTCAACAGCGAAAAGACCGAGAGCCCCGGCGGCCTCGCACTGGGTGGCCTCGGGCCGGTCAGCGAGGGCCTGTTCGGCTGGATCTTCGGTCTCGGCGGTCTGATCGCCGTCGCCGTGTGGGTCGCCGCCCGGACCGCAAAGGCCAAGAAGTCATGAGTAGCCAAGACATTCCAGAAGAGAACCTGCCTGCCGCGCAGTCCGCAGGACATGACGAGCACGGGCACGGCGCGGTGAGCGTCGCGGACGACAAGCACCCGTTCGCCGACCCGGGCCTGCCGCCCCACGAGCACCGGATCCAGGACGTCGACGAGCGGGCCGCCAAGCGCTCGGAGCGCTCGGTCGCCCTGATGTTCACGATGTCGATGCTGGCCACGGTCGCCTTCATCGCCGCGTTCGTGGCGATCCCGGTCGACAAGTCGGTCTACATCTGGCCGCTCGGCCACATCAGCGCCCTGAACTTCGCGCTCGGCATGACGCTCGGCATCGCGCTGTTCTGCATCGGCGCGGGCGCCGTCCACTGGGCCCGCACCCTGATGTCGGACGTGGAGGTCGCCGACGAGCGGCACCCGATCGAGGCGACGCCCGAGGTCCGCGAGAAGGTCTTCGCGGACTTCAGCCAGGGCGCCAAGGAGTCCGCGCTCGGCCGCCGCAAGCTGATCCGCAACACGATGCTCGGCGCGCTCACGCTGGTGCCGCTCTCCGGCGTCGTACTGCTGCGCGACCTCGGTCCGCTGCCCGGCACGAAGCTCCGCCACACGCTGTGGTCCAAGGGCAAGCTGCTCGTCAACATGAACACGAACGAGCCGCTGCGTCCGTCCGATGTCGCGGTCGGTTCGCTGACCTTCGCCAAGCCCGAGGGCCTGGAGGAGCACGACCACGGGTTCCAGAACGAGATCGCCAAGGCCGCCCTGATGATCGTCCGGCTCCAGCCGGACGACATCAAGGACAAGCGCGAACTCGAGTGGTCGCACGAGGGCATCGTCGCGTACTCGAAGATCTGCACCCACGTCGGTTGCCCGATCTCCCTGTACGAGCAGCAGACGCACCACGTGCTCTGCCCCTGCCACCAGTCCACCTTCGACCTCTCCGACGGTGCCCGAGTGATCTTCGGTCCCGCCGGTCACGCCCTGCCGCAGCTCCGCATCGGCGTGAACGACGAGGGCTACCTCGAGGCGCGCGGCGACTTCGAAGAGCCCGTCGGCCCTGCTTTCTGGGAGCGCGGATGAGCACTGCACAAGAACGACGCAAGGCGCCCGCGGGTGAGCGGGTCGCCGACTGGGCCGACGGCCGCCTCGGGATCTACTCCCTGGCCAAGGCCAACATGCGCAAGATCTTCCCGGACCACTGGTCCTTCATGCTGGGTGAGATCTGCCTCTACAGCTTCATCATCATCATCCTCACGGGTGTGTACCTGACGCTGTTCTTCCACCCGTCGATGAACGAGGTGGAGTACCACGGCAGTTACGTCCCGATGCAGGGGCAGCTGATGTCGGAGGCGTTCGCCTCCACGCTGGACATCAGCTTCGACGTCCGCGGCGGTCTGCTCATCCGGCAGATCCACCACTGGGCGGCGATCATCTTCCTCGCCGGCATGTTCGTGCACATGATGCGCGTCTTCTTCACCGGCGCGTTCCGCAAGCCGCGCGAGATCAACTGGATGTTCGGCTTCCTGCTGTTCGTCCTGGGCATGTTCACCGGCTTCACCGGCTACTCGCTCCCGGACGACCTGCTCTCCGGCACCGGTGTCCGCTTCACCCAGGGCGCGATCCTGTCCGTGCCGATCGTGGGCACGTACATCTCGATGTTCCTGTTCGGCGGGGAGTTCCCGGGCACCGACTTCATCGCCCGGTTCTACTCGATCCACATCCTGCTGCTGCCGGGCATCATGCTCGGGCTCGTGGTCGGCCACCTGATCCTGGTCTTCTACCACAAGCACACCCAGTTCGCGGGTCCCGGCCGGACCAACAAGAACGTCGTCGGCATGCCGCTGCTGCCGGTCTACATGGCCAAGGCCGGAGGCTTCTTCTTCCTGGTCTTCGGTTTCATCGCGGCCCTCTCCGCCATCGCGACGATCAACCCGATCTGGGTCCTCGGCCCCTACCGGCCCGACCAGGTGTCGACCGGCGCCCAGCCCGACTGGTACATGGGCTTCGCCGAGGGTCTGATCCGGGCGATGCCGGGCTGGGAGATCAACCTCTGGGGTCACACCCTCGTCCTGGGTGTGTTCATCCCGCTGCTGCTCTTCGGTGTCTTCCTGGGGATCATCGCCCTCTACCCGTTCATCGAGTCGTGGGTCACCGGGGACAAGCGCGAGCACCACATCCTGGACCGGCCGCGCAACGCCCCGACCCGCACCGGCGTCGGTGTCGCGTGGATCACCGGCTACATCATCATGCTGATCGGCGGTGGCAACGACATCGTCGCCACGCACTTCCATCTGTCGATCAACGCGGTGACCTGGTTCGTCCGGATCGGGTTCTTCGTCGGACCGGTCCTCGCCTTCATCGTCACCAAGCGCATCTGCCTCGGGCTGCAGCGCCGGGACAAGGAGAAGGTGCTGCACGGCCGCGAGACCGGCATCATCAAGCGCCTGCCGCACGGTGAGTTCATCGAGGTGCACGAGCCGCTCAGCCAGGAGCAGATGTACACGCTCACGGCGCACGAGCAGTACCAGCCCGCCGAGATCGGCCCGACGGTCGACGAGAACGGTGTCGAGCGCAAGGTGAAGGGCTCCGAGAAGCTGCGCGCCAAGCTCAGCGACGCCTACTACGGCGAGGGCGCCCAGATCCCGAAGCCCACCGCCGAGGAACACCGGGAGATCACGAGCGGCCACGGCCACCACTGATCGACTGCTTCGCCACGCCACACGAGGGGCCCCGTCCGGTGTTCGGACGGGGCCCTTCGCCATGCCCGGCGCTGGATAGGGTGGACCCGTTGAGACTCTCGTCCCGCAGTGCGGGACGCCTGACCCTGGAGCGGCTTATGAGCGCTGTGACCCCCGCTGGAGGCGACACCGCGGCGGGCCGCTCCTGGCCCCGGCTGCTGAACGGCCTGCTGGACGGCAGGCACCTGAGCGCGGACGACACCGCCTGGGCGATGGACCGGATCATGCGCGGCGAGGCGACCGAGGCGCAGATCGCCGGGTTCGTCGTGGCCCTGCGCGCCAAGGGCGAGACCGTCGAGGAGATCAACGGCCTCGTCCGCACCATGTACGAGCACGCCAACGTGATCGAGGTGCCCGGGGCGACGGTGGACATCGTCGGCACCGGCGGCGACGGGGCGAAGACGGTCAACATCTCCACGATGTCCTCGATCGTCGTCGCCGGAACCGGTGCGAAGGTCGTCAAGCACGGCAACCGGGCCGCGTCCTCGGCGTCCGGGGCCTCCGACGTGCTGCAGAAGCTCGGGGTCAACCTGGAGCTCCCCCTGCACCGCGTCGCGCAGGTCGCCGACGAGGCAGGGATCACCTTCTGCTTCGCGGTGAAGTTCCACCCGGCGCTGCGGCACGCGGGCGCGGCCCGCGGTCAGTTGGGTATCCGTACGGTGTTCAACGCCCTCGGCCCGCTCACCAATCCCGCCCGGGTCCGTGCCCAGGCGGTCGGTGTGGCGGACCCGCGCATGGCGCCGATCGTCGCGGGTGTCTTCGCCGAGCGCGGTAACTCGTCCCTGGTCTTCCGGGGCGACGACGGCCTGGACGAACTGACCACGACGGCCACCTCCCGGGTGTGGATCGTCCGGGACGGCGAGGTGACCGAGCAGTCCTTCGACCCGCGTGACGTGGGCCTCGAACTGGTTCCCGTGGAAGCGCTGCGCGGCGCGGACGCCTCCTACAACGCCGAGGTCGCCCGCCGCCTGCTGGACGGTGAGACCGGCCCGGTCCGCGACGCGGTCATCCTGAACTCGGCGGCGGCACTGGTGGCCCTGGAGCCCACCGCCGCGCCACTGGCCGAGCAGATCCGCGCCGGGATGGCGAAGGCGGCCGAGTCGATCGACTCGGGGGCGGCCAAGCGGACGCTGGAGCGCTGGGTGGCCGCGAGCAACGCATAGGGAACCCTGACGGCGTCCCGCGATCCGGACTCGGGTTGCGGGACGCCGATCTTTTCGCATACGTTCGTGACCAGGTCATGAGTGACAGTCATGAGGCCCCGGCCGACTGTCCGGCAACCCTCCGTCCGTGGCGGGGTGCCCCGGGTGAAGACCAGGCCGCAGGCAGCGAGGTCTGTGGCAAGCGCGGACCCCTCGAGATACCAGGGGTCCTGGTCGTCGAGGAGCCTCCCGTGAGCAAGCGAATGCGCTAGGGCCGCAACGCCCCGCCTCCGCACCCTTCTTTCTTTCCCCCCGCTGGCAGCCGTACCGGCTCGCGGGCGGATTCCACCTGCCTTCACGGGAGTTCACCCATGTCCGTCTCCACCCTTGCCTCCGCCCCGTCCGTTTGTGCCCCGCTGCCCGTTCTGGGGCGGGATGTCACCGTGCCGCTCGTGACCGGCGGCGAGGTCGCCTACGCCGCGCTCGACTACGCCGCCAGCGCCCCGGCACTCCAGCGCGTCTGGGACGACGTCGCCGCCTACGCGCCGTACTACGGCAGCGTCCACCGTGGTGCCGGGTACCTCTCCCAGCTCTCCACCGACCTGTTCGAGAACGCCCGCCGGACCGTCACCGAGTTCCTCGGCTGCCGCGAGGGCGACCAGGTCGTGTTCACGCGGTCGACCACCGACTCCCTCAACCTCCTCGCCGCCGCCCTCCCCGCCGACTGCCAGGTCTTCGTCTTCGAGACCGAACACCACGCCGCCCTGCTGCCCTGGCGCAACGCCCGCGTCACCTGCCTCGACGCCCCGCGCAGCCCCCGCGAGGCCGTCGAGACCCTGGAGCGCGCCCTCGCCGGCCGTGACCCCTACGGACCGGCCCTGGTCTGCGTCACCGGCGCCTCGAACGTCACCGGCGAGCTGTGGCCCGTACGGGAACTCGCGGCGGCCGCCCACGCCCATGGCGCGCGGATCGTGCTGGACGCCGCCCAGCTGGCCCCGCACCACCCGGTGTCCGTCCGGGACCTCGACGTCGACTGGGTCGCCTTCTCCGGGCACAAGCTGTACGCGCCCTTCGGCTCCGGCGTCCTGGCCGGGCGGGCCGACTGGCTGCGCTCCGCCGAGCCGTACCTCGCGGGCGGTGGCGCCAGCCGCAAGGTCGGCCGGCGCCAGGACGGGGGAGTCGAGGTGGAGTGGCACGACAGCGCCGCCCGCCACGAGGCCGGGTCGCCCAACGTCATCGGCGCCTACGCCGTCGCCTCGGCCTGCAAGGCGCTGACCGAGGCCGGCTTCGACAGCCTCGTCGCCCGTGAGCAGCACCTGGTGCGCGCCGTGCGGGAGGGGCTCGCCGACGTCCCGCAGGTGCGGTTCCTGTCCCTCTTCGGGGACGACGCGCCGCGCGTCGGCGTGCTCTCCTTCGTCGTCGAGGGCTGGAACAGCTCGCACTTCGCCGCCGCCCTGTCCGCCGAGTACGGCATCGGCGTACGGGACGGGCTGTTCTGCGCGCACCCGCTGGTGCGCACACTGCTCGGCAGCGACCCGCAGTCGCAGGGCGAGTGCGGGTCGCCGGAGGCCGCGCCCGGGGAGAAGTCGCTCAACGCCATCCGGGTCAGCTTCGGCGCGGGCACGCCGGACGAGCACGTGGAGCGGTTCGTGCGGGCGGTGAAGGAGCTCGTGACGGACGGGGCGAAGTGGAACTACCGCACGGAGGACGGGCGCTGCGTGCCGGACACCTCCGCCTGAACCACCGGTAGCCGGGTGCCCAGGACGATCATGCGCAGGGCGCGTTCGGTGGCGTCCGTGAGGAGTTCACTCGCGCGGAGCAGGGCCTCGGCCAGCTCCATCGGGGCGGGCAGGATGCCGTGGCAGGCGTCCACTCCCGGCACGTCGCCCGCGCCCTCGCCGAGCGTGCCGGCCAGGGCCAGGACGGGACGGCCGTAGAGCTTGGCGCGGCGGGCCACCTCGGCGGGGACCTTGCCGCGGGGCGTCTGGTGGTCCAGGGCGCCCTCGGCGGTGACGACCAGGTCGGCGCGGGCCAGCCGGGCGTCCAGGTCGAGGTGGTCCAGCAGCACGTCGAAGCGGGGGAGCAGCCGGGCGCCCAGGGCGGCCAGCCCGGCTCCCAGCCCGCCGGAGGCTCCCGTGCCCGGCCCGGAGTGAAGGTCGCTGTCCGACATGGCGGCGTCGCGGGTGAGGATGAACGCCCAGTTCTCCAGGGCCGCCGAAAGCTCCTCCACCTGCGCGGGCGTCGCGCCCTTCTGCGGACCGAAGACCCGGGCCACGCCCCGCTCGCCGCACAGCACGTTGTACGGGTTGCAGGCGACGAGCAGCTCCACCTCCGCGAGGCGGGGGTCCAGGCCCCTGGGGTCGACGCGGTGCAGGCGGGTCAGCTCCCGCCCGCCCCGGGCGAGTTCCCGGCCGTCCTCGTCCAGCAGCCGGGCGCCCAGCGCCTGGAGCGCGCCCGCGCCCCCGTCCGAGGTGCCCGAGTCGCCGCAGCCGACGAGGATCCGCCGGACGCCCGAGTCCAGGGCGGCGCGGATCAGTTCGCCGACGCCGTACGTGGTGGTGGCGCCCGGGTCGCGCAGGTCGCGCGGCACGAGGGAGAGGCCCGCCACCGCCGCCATCTCCACCACGGCGGTGTCCCCGCCGCCCAGCAGGGCGAAGTGCGCGGCGATGGTCTCCCCGACCGGGCCGGTCGCCGGCGTGGTGACGATCCTGCCCCCGGTCGCCGCGGCCAGGGCGAGAGCCGTTCCCTCACCGCCGTCCACCAGCGGCACGAGGTCGATCTCGGCGCCGGGCAGGACCCGGCGTACGCCGGCGGCGATGGCGTCGGCGGCGGCCTCCGCGGACAGGGACTCCTTGAAACCACTGGGGGCTACGACGACACGGGTGAGCATGGACGACTCCTCAAGGGGTGACGGACACGCCGAGCAGCGGCCACACCGCGACGGCGAAGAGCAGGACCAGCGCGGCGGTCAGCGGCGCCAGGACGGCGGACAGCCGCAGCAGGTCGCGCGGGGCGTAGGTCGGCGTGCCGGGGAGCTGCGCGAAGAGCGCGACCGGCTTGGCCGAGGCGGGCAGGGTGTGGCAGAAGCCCGCGGCTGCGGTCGAGGCGAGGGCGGCGGCGACCGGGTTGACCCCGACGCCGGCCGCGGCGGCCACGACCAGCGGCACCAGCACCGACGAGCGGGCCGAGCGGGACTGCAGGACCAGGTGGGCCGCCGTGCTGACGGTGATCACGACCGCCAGGAACAGCATCGGGGACGCGTCGGCCGGCAGTCCGGAGACCAGCCACTTCGCCGCTCCCGAGTCGGCCAGCGCGACCCCCATCGCCATCGTCGCGGCCATGAACAGCAGCAGCGACCAGGGGACGGTCTTCAGCGCGTCCTTCAGGCGCACGGTGCCGAGGGCGGGCGAGGCGGCGATGATCGCGCCGATCAGCGCGACCAGGGCCGGTGGCACGCGGTGCAGCGGCTCACTGCACCACAGGGCGATCACGGTGGCCAGCAGCAGGACGCAGCGCTTCTCGGCCTGGCTCCAGGGGCCGGTGACCGGCTGTTCGCTGTGCCGCTGGATCTGCTCGGGGGTGATGTGGACGGGGCCGGTGCGGTCCGCGCGCCGGGTCGTCGTCAGCAGGACCAGCTCCGCCGCCAGGTGGGAGGAGGCCACGGCCAGCGGCAGGCCCAGCAGCAGCCACTGGGTGAAGCCGATGTGCTGTCCGGTCGTCTCCCACAGCACCGACACGGTGATCAGATGGGCTCCCGCGCCGATCAGCGTCGCCACCGCCGACAGAAGGATCACGGTCGGGAACAGCAGGGCCAGCATCACGACCAGCCGCTTCCGGTCGGCCAGGACCTTGGCGAGGGCGAGGAACACCGGCAGCGCGAGCGCGGCCCGCCCGGAGGTGGCGGGCACCGCGAACGCCGTGACGACCAGGGCGGTCGTCGTCAGGTGCACCAGCTGCCGTACGGTGCGCGCCCCGCTGACCAGGAACACCGCCGCCCGCCCGGCGAGCCCGGTCCGGCTCACCGCGGCCGCCAGCACGAACGCGCAGATCAGCAGCCACACCGTGGCGTCACCGAGCGTGCCGAACAGGGTGTCGCTGCTGATCACCCCGGTCACCGTGAGCGCGAGCCCGGCGCCGAGCGCGACATACGTGTCGTCGACCGGCGTCCCGATCCAGGCGCAGGTCGCGAGGACGAACACGACGAGCGTGAGCCGTGCGTCGCCGCCGAGCCCCGGGAAGTTCGTGGGGACGGCGAGCAGGGCACACATGGACAGGGCGAAGCACAGGGCGGTGGCGGTTCGGAGGTTCGGCGTCACACGATCGAGCATTCGCCCGGGCGGTGAGTCGTCGATGAGTTCCACATGAAGGAACTTTCAGGTGCGGTACCTCAGGGGCGCGGGTCTGTATCGATCTGCGGCTCCGCCGCGTGTGCGCGATCAGCCCACGACAGCCCACACCGGGCATCGGCGCCGAGTGCCACTACGGCAACCGGTACCCCATCCCCCGCACCGTCTCCACCCGCTCCGCCCCCAGCTTCTTGCGCAGCGTCCGCACGTACACGTCCACGATGTTGGAGCCCGGATCGAAGTCGTAGCCCCACACGTGGGACAGGATCTGCTCCCGCGACAGCACCTGCCCAGGGTGCCGCAGGAAGAGCTCCAGCAGCACGAACTCACGCGCCGTCAGGTCGACCGTCCGCTCCCCGGACCGGGCACGCCGCGTCCGCAGATCCAGGCTCAGGGACCCCGACCTGAGCATCGTCACCTCCGGCGCCCGCGCCGCCGTCCGCAGCCGCAGCCGCACCCGGGCGAGCAGCTCCTCGAACCGGAACGGCTTGGTCATCCAGTCGTCGGCGCCGCCCTCCAGGCCGGCCACCGTGTCCCGTACGGAGTCCCGCGCGGTCAGCACGATCACCGGCACCGACACCCGCGCCTCGCGCAGCTCCCGCAGGATCGTGAAGCCGTCCCGGCCGGGCAGCCCGATGTCCAGGACGACGAGGTCGAAACCGCCGGTCAGGGCGTACTCGTAGCCCGCGTCGCCGTCGGTGACGACGGTCGTGGTGAAGCCGTTGGAGCGCAGGCCCTTCTCCACGAAGGAGGCGATGCGCTCCTCGTCCTCGACGATGAGGATGCGGTTCACGTGGGGTCCCCTTCCGGTTCCCGGGGTGCGTGCAGGACGAGGGCGAAGGTGGCGCCGCCCCCGGGTGTGCCGTACAGCCGTACGCGGCCCCGGTGCCCCTCGGCGATGGCCTTGACGATGGACAGTCCGAGTCCGGCGCCGGAGCCCCGGGCGCCCCGGCGGGCCGTGCCGCGCCGGAAGCGTTCGAAGATCACCTCGGCGTCCTGCGGCTGCACACCGGGCCCCGAGTCGGCCACGTACAGCTCCAGGTCCGGGCCGTCGGTGCGGGAGCCGATGCGGATGGTCTGGCCGGGGGTGGTGTGCTGCACGGCGTTCTGCGCGAGCTGCACCATGGCCTGGGTGATCCGCTGCGGATCCAGGTCGGCCTCCAGGTCGGCGACCCCGTCGAGCCGCCAGTCGCGCTCGCCCAGGGTGCGGGCCTTGACGAAGACGTCGGCGGTGAGTTCGGCGACCTGGAACGGCTCGGGGGAGACGAAGTCGGGGCGTTCGGCCTTGGCGAGCAGCAGCAGGTCCTCGACGATGCGGCTCATCCGGTCCAGCTCGTCGGTGACCAGCCGGACGGTCTCCTCGCGTTCGGCCGGATCGTCGCCCATGACCTCCAGATGGCCACGCACGATGGTGATGGGGGTGCGCAGCTCGTGCCCGGCGTCGTCGACGAACTCGCGCTGTGCGGCGAAGGCCCGCTCCAGCCGGTCGAGCATGCCGTTGAACGTCTCGGCGAGTGCCGCTATGTCGTCATGGCCGTGCACCGGGATCCGGCGCGTGAGGTCCTGCTCGGTGAGCTGCGCCGCCGCGGTGCGCACCACCCGCACCGGTTTGAGGATCCGCCCGGCGACGGCCCAGGCGATGCCGACGGTCAGCAGCAGGGCCACCCCGGAGATGACGAGGAGCGTGCGGAACACGCTGTTCACGCGGGCCTGCTCACGCTCCGGGTGGAACGCCACGACGAACGCCGCGTCCGGCTCCCGGCCCGGCTGGACCACGGTGACCTTCGCCCAGCGGATCTCGCCCTGCGGCCGGTCGAGTACGCCGGAGGAGTCGGGCGAGCCGAAGATGCGGGCCCGGGCCCCGGGGTCCTCGTGCAGGGGCAGGGCGACGGGCAGGTCGTGCGGCTGGCGGATCTGCAGCGGGCCGGCGCCCGCCCGGCCGACCAGGCCGATCAGCTCCTCGTCCGCGTCGGGGTACTGCCGCTCCAGGAACACCGTCAGCAGCCGGTCCGCGTCGGTGAACGGGCGGCCGGTCCGCGGATCCCCGCCGCGCTCCTCGAAGTTCGCGAACTCGCCGGTCTCCTGGGTGAGCAGGCGGTTGATGCGGTGGTCGACGTCCCGCAGCAGGAACGAGCGGGTGGTCATGGCCACCGAGGCGAGCGCCAGCGCCATCACGAGCAGCAGCCACAGCAGGATCCGGACCCGGGCGGAGACCCGCCGGCGGCCGGTGTCAGCCGTCGGAGCCGGGGCCGTCGTCGTCGCCCGGTCCGTCGTCTCCGGTGCCCTGGCCGCGGTCGTCGTCATCGTCGTCACTCGCTGAGCTGTCGGTCACCGGAGGCCGCGAGACGACCTCGTCACCCGGTGTGGCGCCGGGCGGTGTGGCCTTCGGGGCGGGCGGGAGCGTGGAGGTGGGGGTGGGCGAGCCGCGGTCCAGCTCGACCTGCTGGGAGGGCACCCTGGGCGACTCCGGGCTGTCCGCGAGCGCGTAGCTGGTCGCGGCGATGCCCAGTGGGATCAGCACGACGGCGGACAGGGCCGCCATCCGGCGAGAGAAAACCATGGGACCGATCCTGCGGCCGGAACCCGGGGAGCGGGATGAAGCCCGGATGAAGAACTCCTCATCCGGGACCGGGCGGGGACGACGGAACCCTCCAGCGTCTGTCGTCCGCGGCGTGATCCAACGACAGGCCCTAGTTGTCCAGCCCGATCGAGAACGCCGCCTCGAGGTCGTGCTGCGAGTACGTACGGAACGCCACGTGCGTGTCGGTCCCCTCCACGCCGGGGATCTTGCTGATCCGGCCCGGGATGACCTCCGCCAGGTCCTCGTGTTCCTTCACCCGGACCATCGCGATCAGGTCGTAGGTGCCGGTGACGGAGAAGACCTCGCTGACGCTGTCCAGCGCCGCGATCGACTCGGCGATCTCGGGGATCCGGTCCACGCTGGTCTTGATGAGGACGATCGCGGTGATCACGGCTGGTTCTCTCCCTCGGGGGCCGGAGCAGGGGCGGCCTTCACTCTAGGGCCTGTCGTTTGGACCACGCCTCAGACGCGGGGTCTGGCACGCACATCTGCCGCGTTGTCGTCGGTTGCCGACTCCCCCACGCTCGGCTGCGCTCGCGCGGGAGGGACCCCCATCGCGTCGACGCCCTCCTCCGCCTTGCAGCTGCACGCACCAGACCCCGCTCACCGGCATCGAGCAGCACCGTCAGTCTCCTGCGGCCTGATCCAAACGACAGGCCCTAGTGGGGCCGGTGGGACGGCCGTAGCGGACCGACGCGTAGCCGAAGCCCAGACCGAATCCGATCAGGTGGGCGAGGTAGGCGACCCCCGGCCCGTCCGAGGCCCGCCCCGCCGCCAGCCACTGCAGTGCCGCCCAGAACGGCAGCACCACCCACGCCGGGAAGCGCACCGGCAGGAAGAAGAGGAACGGCAGCAGACTGGTCACCCGGGCACGCGGGAACAGGTACAGGAACGCGCCGAGGACCGCGGAGATCGCCCCCGAGGCACCGACCAGGGACTGCTCGGAGTCCGCGTTGGCGACGGCGTAGCCCAGCAGGGCCAGGTAGCCGCAGCCGACGTAGAACAGGGTGAACTGCACTCGGCCCATCCGCTCCTCGGTCATCGCCCCGAAGACGTAGAGGAAGAGCATGTTGCCGAGCAGGTGCACCCAGCTGCCGTGGACGAAGAGCGCGGTCGCGGGGGTGAGGGCCGGCCCCGCGGACCCTTCGAACAGTTCTGCGGGAATCACGCCCCAGCGCCGGAAGTAGGCCCGCTGTACGGCGAGCAGTTCGTCGCCCGTGCCGTACGCCGGATTCAGGCCCGAGGCGGGCCCGGCCAGGAAAGCCAGGCAGCACAGCGCGATCAGTGAGTACGTCACCGGCGCCGACGACCCCCTGACCGATCTGCCGGCCCGGACGATCGACGCACTCCACTTGCGGATCATGAACACAGAGCATGACGTAAGGGGATGCAACCACCCAGACCGCCTCGCCGCCGTGGACACGCGGGCGGCGGGTACTCGCCAGGCCGTAGGGTTACGAGCCATGCGCACCGGGGATGCCGGTCGCGTCGCGGACACTAGAAGGAAAGAGAACAGGTCACGATGACGGTTCCCCTGCCGACCACTGAGACGCGGTGGCGCTGCACCCTCTGCGGCAACCTCACGAGGTTCGACGTGACCCGCTCGTCGAAGGTCGTCGAGTACGTCCACCTCGACCTGGCCGGAGAGCCGAAGGTCGAGGAGCGCGAGGTGCTCAGTGAGACCATCGAGTCGGTGCGCTGCCGCTGGTGCAACGCGGTGGACCAGGTGGAACTCGTGGACAGGCCGGGTGCCGGCTCCTGACGATGGGGGTCCCCCCGCTCGAGCGAAGTCGAGCGTGGGGGAGGGCCCCGCAAGAATTGGGGTGTGTGACGGATGGCGGAGACCACGGGCGGGGGGCCGGACGACGGCGCCGCCGAGGTGCTCGACCGTCCGCTGCCCGACGGCGTGCGCCGCAGGGTCGTGCAGATCGTCTCCGACGGCTTCGGCGCGCTGACGGTCGGGGAGTTGCCCGCGCAGCTCCGGCAGTACGCCCGGTTCGCACCGAACCGCCGGGCGAAGTTCGCCGGCAACGCGATGGCGGCAGCGCTGGAGACCGATCCGCTGTTCCGGCAGCGCATCGGGGAGAAGCTCAGAGAGGCCCAGCCGGAACTGACCGGCGCCCTGGACTCAGGCTCCCCGCCTCCGGCCGCGGACCCGCTCGATGTGGCGGCCGCGGCCTACGTACTGCGGCCCCCCGGCTGGGTGAAGCAGGTGACCGCCGCCGGCGAGGAGGCCCAGCGAGCCGACGCCGAGCGCGCCGACGACGAGGTCCGGGCCGAGCTGGAGCGGCTGCGCGCCGAACTGGACCGGGCCCGCGACCATACCCGGGCCGAGACCGAGCGACTGCGCACGGAGCTGGAATCGGCCAAAAAGGAAACCGAGTCGCTGCACCGCAAGCTGCGCGCCGCCCTCAGTGACGTCAAGCGCGGCGAGGCCGCCCTGCGCAAGGCGCAGGGCGAGATGGATGCCGTCCGCGCCGAGGGGCACGCCCAGGTGTCCGCCGCCGAGAGCGAGACCCGTCGGCTCAAGTCCCGGCTGGGCGAGACCGAGGCCGCCCTGGAGGCCGCGCGCCGGGCCGCCCGCGAGGGCCGCAGCGTCGAGGACATGCGGGTACGGCTGCTGCTGGACACCCTGCTGGACGCCACCCAGGGGCTCCGCCGCGAACTGGCCCTGCCGCCGGTGTCGGTGCGCCCCGCCGAGACCGTCGACGCCGTCGAGCCGGGCCGGATGTCCCCGAAGGACATCGCCGCCCGCGCCCTGTCCGAGAACGACCCGCAGGTCCTGGACCAGCTGCTGGCGCTGCCGCAGGCCCATCTGGTCGTCGACGGCTACAACGTCACCAAGACCGGCTATCCGCAGATGCCGCTGGAGAAGCAGCGCCTCAGGCTGCTCGGACAGCTCTCCCAACTGGCCGCGCAGAGCGGCGCCGAGGTGACCTGCGTCTTCGACGGCGCCGAACTCGCCGCGCCGGTGCTGCTGGCGCCGCCGCGCGGCGTCCGGGTGCTCTTCTCGAAGCCGGGGGTCACCGCCGACGAGCTGATCCGCCAGCTGGTGCGCGCCGAACCCCCGGGCCGCCCGGTCATCGTGGCCTCCACCGACCGTGAGGTCGCCGACGGCGTCGCCCGCGCCGGCGCCCGCCCGGTGGCCTCGGCGATGCTCCTCAAGCGCCTTTCGAGGGCCTAGGAGGCATACGCCCGATGCGTAACGTCCGGGCGTGATGCCCGAATTACTGGGACCTGTGAGCCACGTTGCGTCAAGTAGGTCTCACCATCAGTGAGTCCAGAGGAAAAGTTGGCCTACCGTGACGCGATTTTTCATCTGAGGATTTGAACTGATCACAGGAAGGTCACTAGGGTCGGGCCGAACCTCCGCTCGGGTGATCGCTCATCGGGAGAGACGGCGGAGGAGCCAGAAGGAGCTTGTCACCCGTGGCGTCCCACCGTCGTCCGAAGCAGCCGAGCCGCGCACGTGTGACCGTGCTGACCACCGCCGCCGCCGCTGCCGTCGCCTTCAGCTCGCAGGCCGCCAACGCCGCCCCCAGCGAGAAGCCGAGCAAGGACGAGGTCAAGGCCAAGGTCGACAAGCTCTACGAAGAGGCGGAGCAGGCCACCGAGAAGTACAACGGGGCCAAGGAGAAGCAGGAGAAGCTCCAGAAGGAGATCTCCACCATCCAGGACAACGTGGCCCGCGGCCAGGAAGAGCTCAACGAGCTCCGCGACAGCCTCGGCCTCGCCGCCGCCTCGCAGTACCGCACCGGCTCCATCGACCCCTCCGTCCAGCTGTTCCTCTCCGCCAACCCGGAGGACTACCTGGACAAGGCCTCCACCCTCGACCAGTTGAGCAGCCAGCAGGTCGAGGCGCTGAAGAAGGTCCAGGAGAAGCAGCGCGAACTCGCCCAGGAACGCGCCGAGGCCTCCGAGAAGCTCAAGGACCTCGCCTCCACCCGGACCGAACTCGGCAAGAAGAAGAAGGAAGTCCAGGGCAAGCTCTCCTCGGCGCAGAAGCTGCTCAACAGCCTCACGGCCGCGCAGAAGGCCGAACTGGCCGCCGAGCAGAACCGCGCCAGCCGGACCAGCGAGCGCGACGCCCTCACCGTCGACGTCCCGCCCGGCTCGGGCCGTGCCGCCGCCGCCTTCGCCTTCGCCCAGAGCCAGCTCGGCAAGCCCTACGTCTACGGCGCCACCGGCATGAGCTCCTACGACTGCTCCGGCCTCACCTCCCGGGCGTACGCCGCGGCCGGCGTCCAGATCCCGCGCACCTCCGAGGCCCAGACCGGAGCCGGCACCAAGATCTACTCGGTCAGCCAGCTCAAGGTCGGCGACCTGGTCTTCTTCTTCAACGACCTGCACCACGTGGGCCTCTACGCCGGCAACGGGCAGATCATCCACGCCCCGCGCACCGGCACGGTCGTCCGCTACGAGTCGATGGACACCATCGGCGGCCCGTTCATGTTCGGCGTCCGGGTCTGATCCCGACCCCCGGCGCCGTCCGCCGGAGACTTCCGGCGTTCTCAAGATCAGGACACGGTGTCCGCCGTTCGGGCGAATCGCAACAGCCCGAGTGAGCCCACGCCCCGCCATTGACCTGCGTCAGCGGCGGGGCGCCGTGCTGGATACCCACGGATGGCCGTTGGCGGCCCCCCGTCACGGGGCTACTGTCTGCCGCGTTCCAGTCCGCCAGCGGAAGGAGAGCGGCTTCCCGTGGGGTCCCATCGCCGCCTTGCACCGTCCGGGTTCGACCGGGGCGCCGGTGCCGCGGTCAGCTTCCTGTCCGTCGCGGCCGCCGCCGTGGGCGCGGTACCGGCCGCCGCCGCACCGCACGACGACACCCGGGCCACGGTGGACCGGCTCTACGAGCAGGCCGAGAAGGCGACCGAGGCGTACAACGCGGCCGACGAACGCGCCGACGAACTGCGCGACGAGGTCGGCACCGCCCGGGACCGCATCGCCCGCGGGCAGCAGCGCGTCAACTCCCTGCGCGACTCCCTCGGTTCCCTCGCCGGTGCCCAGTACCGCGAGGGCGGCATCGACCCTTCCCTCGTCCTGCTGCTCTCCGACGACCCGGACGACTACCTCGACCACGCGTCCCGGCTCGACCGCCTCACCGCCCACCAGGCCGGTGAGCTGAAGGAACTCCGGCATGCCATGCGCGAACTCGCCCAGGAACGCGAGGAGGCCGCCGAGAAGCTCCGCGAACTGGACAGGAGCCGCAAGGCCGTCGCCGCGCACAAGAAGACCGTCGAGCGGAAACTCGCCACGGCCCGACGGCTGCTCAACTCCCTGCCGGAGGCCGAGCGCGACGCCTACGGCAGGGCCTCCCGCTCCGGCCGCGGCGACCTGCCCGGCCCCGGCAGCGCCGACGCCGCCTCGGGACGCGGGTCCGCCGCCGTCGCCGCCGCCCGCAGCGCACTCGGCAAGCCCTACATCTGGGGCGCCAACGGGCCCTCCGGCTTCGACTGTTCGGGCCTGATGCAGTGGTCGTACGCGCAGGCCGGGGTCTCCCTGCCGCGCACCTCGCAGGCCCAGCGGTACGCCGGCCGGCAGATCCCGCTGTCCGAGGCACGCCCCGGTGACCTGGTCGTCTACCGGGGCGACGCCAGCCACGTCGGGATGTACATGGGCAA
Organism: Streptomyces sp. NPDC012474; assembly: GCF_042955185.1. Classification (NCBI taxonomy): domain Bacteria; kingdom Bacillati; phylum Actinomycetota; class Actinomycetes; order Kitasatosporales; family Streptomycetaceae; genus Streptomyces; species Streptomyces sp. NPDC012474. The sequence goes on along the minus strand of NZ_JBIBEP010000005.1, from coordinate 439,882 downwards.
CGGCCAGGTCATCCACGCGCCCTACCCCGGCGCGCCCGTGCGCTACGACCCGGTCGGGATGATGCCCGTCTCGTCGGTCACCAGGGTCTGACCGGGGCGGCCCGGCGCCCGTACGATCGGGAACGTGGCTGGTCGAAGGTCGGGGTCCGTGCTCGTAGCGCTCGTCGTGCTGCTCGTCGCCCTGACCGGGTGCGGCGGGCGGCCTGCCGTCGACAGTGCCACGGCCGATGTGCAGCGGCTCCTGGACCGGCGGGCCGCAGCCGTCCTGGACCGCGACGAGCGGGCCTACGAACGGACGGGCACCGGGACGGATCTCGCCAGACTGCGCTCGGTGCCCGTGGCCGCCTGGTCGTACCGGGTGACCGGACTGCGCCGCACCGGCGACACGGCCACCGCCGACGCCGAACTGCGCTACCGCGTCGCCGGCTACGACCGGGCTCCGGTGACCGCCGGGCGCACCCTGCGGCTGAGCCGGGGAGCGGACGGGAAGTGGGCCGTCGACACCGACCGGCCGGCCGAGAAGTCCGCGCAGCAGCTCTGGGACCAGGGGGCGGTGCACCTCGTCCGGGGCCGGTACAGCCTGGTGCTCGGCGTCGGGCAGTCCGGGCAGGCGCTGCGGGACTTCGCGGACCTGGCCGACCGTGCGGTGCCCGCCGTGTCGGACGCCTGGGGCACGCGATGGAGCCGACGGGTCGTCGTGCTCGTGCCGAGGTCACTGGAGGGGATGGCGGGGCTGCTCGGCTCGCCCGCCTCCGCCTACCGCGGGATCGCGGCGGTCACCACCGGTGAGACGGGTGCGCGGGACCGGGCGTCGGCGGACCGGATCATCGTCAACCCGGACGCGTTCGCGCTCCTCGGCGGTCTCGGCGAGCAGGTCGTCGTCACCCACGAGACCACCCATGTCGCCACCCGCGCCCGCACCACCGCCGCCACGCCCCTGTGGCTGTCCGAGGGTTACGCCGACTGGGTCGGCTACCGCGCCACCGGCCGCACCCCCACCGAGGCCGCGCCCGAACTGTCCCGCGCGGTCGACGCGGGCCGGGTCCCCACCACGCTCCCGGACGACGAGGACTTCGGCTTCACCGGCGACGCGAGCCGGCTGGCCCGCTCCTACGAGAGCGGCTGGACGGCGTGCCGGCTGATCGCCGACCGCTGGGGCGAGGCCCGGCTGGGCGACTTCTACCGGGCCGTCGGGGAGCACCGGGAACGCCCGGGTGCGGTGGAGGACGCCATGCGGGAGGTTCTGGGGACGACGCCGGAGGCCTTCACGGAACAGTGGCGGGCCTATCTGCGGGAGCAGCTGGGCTGACGGCTGACCCGGGGCCGGACCCGCCGTGGCTCACTCAGGCGGGTCGAGCCTCTCGACCGGACCTGCCGCGGCCTCACTCCGGCCGGTCGAGCAGCTCGATGGCCTCCCGCAGCCAGCCCCGTTCGGCCTCGCCCGTCGCCCGGGCCACACGCAACATGCCCTGGCGGAACAGGTCGTCCGCCTCCTCGGCGCGGACCGGCTTGCCGGAGTCGTAGAAGAAGCTCGTCGGCGTCTCAAGGAAGTCCAGCCGGCGGCGCAGCACCGCGGCCTGCTCGTGCCGGTCGGGCAGGTGGCGCAGGAACGCGAGGACCGTGTTGAAGCGGACGTGGTCGGTGATCTCCGTCTGCCTCGGGTCGCGCAGACGCGCCAGCAGTTCCTCCCGGCCCCTGTCGGTGAGGGCGAGGATCCGGCGCGGGGCCGCGCTCGCACCCGGCTCGGTGCGCTGGTCGAGCAGCCCCTTCGTGGTCAGCCGGGTGATCGCCGGGTAGAGCGCGCCGTCGCTGACCGGACGGACATGCCCGGTCAGCGCCTTGATGCGGTCCTTCAACTCGTAGCCGTGCAGGGGCTCCTCGGCCAGGAAGCCCAGGATCGACAGCTCCAGCATGGTCCTCCTTGCGGGCGGGTCAGAGTGCATGCTACCTCTTACCGAGGTACCTCGATCCGAGCTACCTCGAATAGATGTAGTCCGGATCGCGTCGGGTCAGGCCGAGGTATGCCGCATCGGGGGTCATCAGGACTCAGGGGGACCGTCACCGTGAACACCCACCGCGAACAGCTCGTGCTGCTCGCCCGGCCCGTCTACTTCTCGCTCCTCGCCTCCGTCGCCGCCGGGATCATCAACACCGTCTGGGTCGCCGGGCTGGGCGGACCGGCCGTGGCCGCCGTCGCCGTGGCGACCACCACGGAGAACGTGCTGCTCGGCATCGCCCTGGTCTTCGGCTCCGGTACGACCGTGCTGGTCGCCCACGCCCGGGGTGCCCGCGACCCCGCCGCGGTACGGGCCGCGGTGCGCGGCGGATGGGCGCTGTGGGCGCTGGTGACACCGGTGGTGGTGGCCTGCGGCCTGCTGGGGCGTGAACCGCTCGCCCGGCTGGTGCTGGGCGGGGCCGACAGCGCCGCTCTCCCGCTCGCCGTCGCCTACTTCACGCTCTCCATGCCGGGCCTGACCGTCTTCTTCGCCCAGCAGCTCGTCGACGGCATCCTCAAGGGCACCGGCGACACCCGTACCCCGATGCGCCTCGCCCTGCTGGCCAACGGCCTGATCCTGGCCCTCGACCCGCTCTTCATCCACCTCTACGGCGTCCGGGGTGCCGCCGCCGCGACGGTGCTGGCCCGGTGCGCGGCGCTCGGGGCCGGACTCCTCGCGCTGCGGCGCACCACCCTGCTGCGCGCGGCCCGCCGGGCCGAACCGGGCGAGTCCCTCGACGTCTCCCTGCGGCGCACGCTGAGGACCGGCCTGCCCATGTCGGCCGACTTCACCGTGCGGCAGACCGGCGCCCTGGTCCTGGTCGTGATCGTGGCGCGGCTGGGGGTGACGGCGGTGGCGGCGTACGCGATCGCCTACAAGGTCATGTACGTGGCGACCATGGCCTTCTACGCCGTCCGGCAGGCCGCCTCCATCCACACCGCGCACACGCGGGGCGCCGGTCAGGACGCCCGGCGGGCGATCGGGCGGCAGGCCGTGCTCCTCTCCGGCACCGTCGGACTCGCCGCGGCCGTGCTCCTGGCCGTCACCGCCCCCTGGATCATGGCCGCCTTCGGCGCCGGGCCCCAGGTCGCGGGCGAGGGCGTGCTGTTCCTGCGCTGCGTCGGGCCCTACCTGGTGCTGCTGGGCTGTCTCATCGCGCTCGGCGGGGTCTTCGAGGGCGGCGGGCGGGCCTCGGCGCTGCTGCGGGTGACCCTGCTCGGGACGGCCGTCCAGCTGGGACTCGCGTACGCCCTCGCGAGGCTCGGCCTGCCCGGGGTGTGTCTCGCGATGGCGCTCGCGGCTGCCGCGCAGTGCGCGTCGGCGGGGCTGCTGTTCCGGCGGGACCCGGCTCAGGAGGAGACGGCGGTCTCGTCGGTACGGACGGGCTGAGCGGGCACGGGAGCGGGGAGGATGCCCGGCACCGTCGCGCGCCACAGGGCGCGGGCCGCGAGGAGCGCGGCGGCCACCAGGAGGCCGTTGCGCAGGAACAGCAGGGTGAGGCCGAGGCCGTCGCTGGCGACGACGCTGGCGAAGTAGAACGGGAACTCCAGCACCGTCACGAAGCACGCCACCAGCACCAGGACGACCGGGAGCCGCATCCGGCTCCCGGGGAAGCACAGGCACACCGCCGCCAGCCCGACCAGCCACACCATGTACTGCGGGCTGATCACCCGGCTGGTCGTGGTGAACATCAGCACCGCGACGAAGGCCGCGTCGGCGAGGGTGTGCTCCTCGAAGCGCCGGGCCAGCAGCCGCCACAGCACCAGCCAGCCGAAGGCCGCCCCGGTCAGGAACAGCGCGCCCGTGCTCACCTCGCTCACGTACGGCCCGAGGAACTCGATCGAGCCGTAGTTCAGCCTCACCTCGCCCTGCCAGCCGAAGTGCCGGGCGACGTGGAAGACCAGCGCGCCCAGCGACTCCACCTCGGTGCCCCGGTCGCGCTGGAAGGTCAGGAACGCGAACGTGCCCGGCATGGCCAGCGCGAACGCACCCGTCACCACGATGCCCGTCACGAGGGCGGACACCCAGGCGCTGCGGCTGCGGGCGGCCAGCAGCAGCATCGCCGGCCAGATCTTCAGCAGGGCGCCGAAGGCGGCCAGGGCCCCCAGCGCCTTCGGGTGCCGGGCCCCCGCGAGCAGGGCGGCCATGGCCACCGCCGTGACCATCACGTCGTAGCGGGCGTACACCGTCGGGCCGAGCAGCGGCACGCCGATCACCCACACCCAGGCGCCGCGCAGCGAGCGGCCCGGGCGGCGTCCCGCGTAGATCATCAGGGCCAGCACGGCCAGATCGGTGACGCAGACCAGCACGAAGAACGCGGTCCCGTAGTCCAGGAAGGGCAGCAGGCCGGGGGAGAGGATCGCCAGCGCGGCGGCGGGCGGGTACTGCCAGGTGACGTCGCGCAGAGGGAAGGTTCCGGTACTGAGGACCTCGTACCAGCCCCGGTAGATCACGTGCACGTCGCTCGTGACGTCCGGGCCCGGGAAGACGTACACCTTCAGGACGAACAGCAGCAGCAACAGCCTGGTGAGACACCAGACCACCGGCAGCCATGCCAGGGACCGCCTCGTGCCCTTCGTCATCACGTGATCCCTGCCCGTTCGCGCGCGGTGTTGATCGGGCCATGATGGGCCCGTCAGCTGTGAGCGTGCCACACTCGCCGCGGCGTACGGCGGTGAGGGCCGTTGGGTAGGGTCGGCGGCGTGCGCAAGACCCTGATCGTGACCAACGACTTCCCGCCCCGGCCCGGGGGCATCCAGGCGTTCCTGCACAACATGGCGCTGCGGCTGGACCCACAGCGGCTGGTCGTGTACGCCTCGACCTGGAAGCGGACACCGGAAGGCGTCGAGGCGACCCGTGCCTTCGAGGCCGAGCAGCCCTTCACCGTCGTACGGGACCGTACGACCATGCTGCTGCCCACGCCGGGTGCCACCCGGCGGGCCGCCGGTCTGCTGCGGGAGCACGGCTGCACCTCGGTGTGGTTCGGGGCGGCGGCCCCGCTCGGTCTGATGGCGCCGGCCCTGCGCGCCGCGGGTGCCGAGCGGCTGGTCGCCACCACGCACGGCCACGAGGCCGGCTGGGCGCAGCTGCCCGCCGCCCGGCAGCTGCTGCGGCGGATCGGAGAGTCCACCGACACGATCACCTACCTCGGCGAGTACACCCGCTCGCGCATCGCCTCCGCCCTGACGCCCGAGGCGGCCGCACGGATGGCGCAGCTGCCGCCCGGAGTCGACGAGAAGACCTTCCACCCCGGCTCGGGCGGCGAGGAGGTCCGGGCGCGGCTGGGCCTGACGGACCGCCCGGTCGTGGTCTGCGTCTCCCGGCTCGTCCGCCGCAAGGGCCAGGACACCCTGATCCGGGCCATGCCGCGCATCCTGGCGGCCGAGCCCGACACCGTCCTGCTGATCGTCGGCGGCGGCCCCTACGAGAAGGACCTGCGGCGCCTCGCGCACGAGACCGGCGTCGCCCCCGCCGTACGCTTCACCGGCGCAGTGCCCTGGTCCGAGCTGCCCGCCCACTACGGCGCCGGCGACGTCTTCGCGATGCCCTGCCGCACCCGGCGCGGCGGCCTGGACGTCGAGGGCCTCGGCATCGTCTACCTGGAGGCCTCCGCGACGGGCCTGCCGGTCGTGGCCGGCGACTCGGGCGGCGCCCCGGACGCGGTGCTGGACGGGGAGACGGGCTGGGTGGTGGGGGGCGGCTCCCCGGAGGAAGCGGCCGAGCGCATCACCGTCCTCCTCGGCGACGCCGAGCTGCGCCGCAGGATGGGGGAGCGGGGCAGGGAGTGGGTCGAGGAGAAGTGGCGCTGGGACCTGCTGGCGGAGCGCCTCAAAAGCTTGCTTTAGGGGAATAAGGGGCGCGGGGAACTGCGCGACAAGCCACCGAAGGCCCGCACCCGCCCACAAGGATCAAGCGGCACCCCACTAGGCGGAACCCGAAAATCCGCCGATGCTGCGCCCATGACATCTAACCTGACGCATCGTCACCTGACAAGACGTCACATCCTCGGTATGGCAGCCCTGCAGACCGCTGCCGCCCTCGGCTTCACCCGCATCGGCCTCGAAAGCGCCCGAGCCGCCCAGCCCGACGCAGTCGACACCGCCCCCGCCATCGTCGTCGGCTCCGGCTACGGCGGCGCCGTGGCCGCTCTCCGCCTCGGCCAGGCCGGCATCCGCACGATCGTCCTGGAGATGGGCCGCCTCTGGAACACCACCGGCCCGGACGGCGAGATCTTCTGCACCACCAGCGCACCCGACCACCGCTCCATGTGGTTCCGCGACCGCACCGAGGCCCCCCTCGGCACCTTTCTCTGGCTGGACCTCGTCAACCGGGACATCGGCCGCTACCCCGGCGTCCTGGACCGCGTGCACTTCGACCACATGTCCGTGTACGTCGGCCGGGGCGTCGGCGGCGGCTCCCTGGTCAACGGAAGCATGGCGGTCACCCCGCCCCGGCCGTACTTCGCGGAACAGTTCCCGACGGTCGACGCCGACGAGATGTACGGCACGTACTTCCCGCGCGCCCGGGCCGCCCTGGGAGTGAACACCGTCGACCCGGCGTGGTTCGAGTCGACGGAGTGGTACCGCTTCACCCGCGTCTCCCGCAAGCACGCCGGGAAGGCCGGCCTGCGGACCACCTTCGTGCCCAGCGTCTACGACTTCGGCCACATGCGGCGCGAGGCGGCCGGCACCGCCCCGAAGTCGGCGCTCGGCGGCGAGGTCATCTACGGCAACAACCACGGCAAGCGCAGCCTCGACAAGACGTACCTTGCCACCGCGCTCGGCACCGGCGAGGTCACCGTCCACACCCTGGAGAAGGTGCGCGCGATCAGCCGCGCGCCGGACGGCACCTACGTCCTGACCGCAGACCGCATCGACGAGACCGGCCGCGTCGTCGAGACCAAGGAGTACGGCTGCACGTACCTCTTCCTGGCCGGCGGCAGCCTCGGCACCACCGAACTGCTGCTGCGCGCCCGGGAGACGGGCACCCTGCCCGCGCTCGACGCCAGTGTCGGGGCCGGCTGGGGAACCAACGGCAACGTGATGCTCGGCCGGGCCAACCACCTGTGGGACACGGTCGGCGCGAACCAGTCGACCATGCCGGTCATGGGCATCGACGACTGGGCGAACACCGCCAACCCGGTGTTCGCCGAGATCGCCCCGCTGCCGACGGGCCTGGAGCACTGGGTGAGCCTCTACCTGGCGATCACCAGGAACCCGGAACGGGCGTCCTTCTCCTACGACACCGGCTCGGACCGGCTCCGGCTCGGCTGGACGGCCGCCCACTCCGCGGTCTCCGTCGCCATGGCCAGGAAGCTGTTCGACCGGATCAACGCGGCCAACGCCACGATCTACCGGTACGACCTGTTCGGCTCGAAGAGCAAGGTCTTCGCCGACGACTTCACCTACCACCCGCTGGGCGGCTGCGTGCTGGGCCGGGCGACGGACGACTACGGGCGGGTCAAGGGATACTCCCGGCTGTACGTCACCGACGGCTCGCTCGTGCCCGGGTCGCTCGGGGTCAACCCCTTCGTGACCATCACCGCGCTCGCCGAACGCACGATGGCGCGGGTCCTCGCCGAGGACACCGCGCCATGACGCCGTTCGCGTACTACTTGGCGTAGATCGCCTCGACCTCGTGCGCGTAGTCCTTCGCCACCACGTTCCGCTTCAGCTTCAGCGAGGGCGTGAGGTGGCCCGAATCCTCCGTGAACTGGGAGGACAGAATGCGGAACTTCCGCACCGATTCCGCCTTCGACACCGCGGCGTTGCCGTCGTCGATCGCCGACTGGATCGCGGCCAGCAGGTCCGGGTCCTCGCTCAGCGACGCCGCGGTGGAACCCGCCGGCTTGCCGTGGTCGGAGCACCAACGGCCGAGGAACTCCTCGTCGATGGTGATCAGCGCGCCCACGAACGGCCGCCCGTCGCCCACCACCATGCACTCCGCGACCAGCGCGTGCGCCCGGATGCGGTCCTCGATCACGGCCGGGGCGACGTTCTTGCCGCCGGCGGTGACGATGATCTCCTTCTTGCGGCCGGTGATCCGGAGGTAGCCGTCCTCGTCGAGGGTGCCGATGTCACCGGTGTGGAACCAGCCGTCCGCCAGCGCCTCCGCGGTCGCGCCGGGGTTGTTCCAGTACTCCTTGAACAGGTGCTCGCCGTGCAGCAGCACCTCGCCGTCGTCGGCGATCCGCACCACCGACCCGGGCAGGGGCTGCCCGACCGTGCCGATCTTCTGCCGGTCCCACGGGTTGAACGCGGTGGCCGCGCAGGACTCCGTCAGACCGTAGCCCTCCAGGACCGTGAAGCCGATGCCGCGGAAGAAGTGCCCGAGGCGCTCGCCGAGCGGGGCACCGCCGGAGATGGCGTACTCGCCCCGGCCGCCGAGGACCGCCCGGAGCTTGCTGTAGACGAGCTTGTCGAACGTCTTGTGCTTGATCTTCAGGCCGAACGACGGACCCGAGGGGGTGTCCAGCGCCTTGCTGTAGGCGATCGCGGTGTCGGCGGCCTTGTCGAAGATCTTGCCCTTGCCGTCGGCCTGGGCCTTGGCGCGCGCCGAGTTGTAGACCTTCTCGAAGACGCGCGGCACACCGAGGATCAGCGTGGGGCGGAACGCGGCCAGCTCGTCGGTGAGGTCCTTGATGTCCGGGACCGTGCCGAGTTTGATCGGTGCCATCATCGGGGCGATCTGCACCAGCCGGCCGAAGACGTGCGCGAGCGGCAGGAAGAGCAGCACCGAGCACTCCCCGGTGCGGAACAGCGGACGCAGCCGCTCGACGATGTTGCCGCACTCGGCGAAGAAGCTGCGGTGGGTGAGCACGCAGCCCTTCGGGCGGCCGGTGGTGCCGGAGGTGTAGACGATGGTCGCCGGGTCGTCGGCCTTGGCGATCGAGCCGCGCTCCTCGACTGTCTCATCCGTGACGTCCTGACCGAGCCGGCCCAGCTCGTCCAGGCCTCCGCCGTCGATCTGCCACACGTGCTTGAGCGCCGGCAGCCCGTCGCGGACCGACTCGATCGCCGCCGAGTGGGCCTGCGACTCCACGACGCAGGCGGTCGCGCCCGAGTCGCCGAGAATCCACTGCACCTGCTCCGGCGAACTGGTCTCGTACACCGGCACGGTCACCGCGCCCGCGCTCCAGATGGCGAAGTCCAGCAGCGTCCACTCGTAGCGGGTGCGGGACATCAGCCCCACCCGGTCGCCCGGCTGGACCCCGGCGGCGATCAGCCCCTTCGCCGCCGTGTGCACCTCGGCGAGGAAGGTGGTGGCCGTGACGTCCTGCCAGCTGCCGCCGATCTTGCGGGCGATGACGGCGACGTCCGGGTGCTGCGCGGCGTTTCTGCGAACGATGTCGGTCAGATTTCCGTCCGCAGGGACCTCGTACAAAGCCGGAAGGCTGAACTCGCGCAAGACTGCTGCTCCTCATAGGGCGCCGGCGCCACGACGGTGTGTGCTGCGACGGTGCGGTCCAAGGCTCGGGGAGGTGCTCCGGCATTCACTTGTTGAAATGCAGAGCACGACTGGACTGCCCGGACGTTACCCGCCGGTATGGCTTCTGCGACAGGGGGTCCCGTCGAGATGTTCGCTGCGTCACACAGCTGGGTATTCCATCGCGCACAGTAGTCCACGGGCAAACTGACTGGCCAGTAACCGCAGGTAGGGCCGCCACTGTTCACAAGGGCCGCGCTCGACCTACGCTTGATCGTCATGGCACCCACACCAGCCGCAAACCACCGGACGCGCGTCCACGTGGTCAGCGACGTCCACGGCAACGCCCGCGACCTGGCCAGGGCCGGCGAGGGCGCCGACGCCCTGATCTGCCTGGGCGACCTCGTCCTCTTCCTCGACTACGCCGACCACTCGCGGGGGATCTTCCCCGACCTGTTCGGCGTCGAGAACGCCGACCGCATCGTCGCGCTGCGCACCGCCCGCCGCTTCGAGGAGGCCCGGGTGTTCGGGGCGGAACTGTGGGCCGGCCTCAAGGAGAACCGCGCCACGGTGGTCGAGGAGGCGGTGCGCAAGCAGTACGCCGAGCTGTTCGCCGCGTTCCCCTCTCCTACGTACGCCACCTACGGCAACGTCGACATGCCGGCCCTGTGGCGGGAGTACGCGGGCCCGGGGACGACCGTCCTCGACGGCGAGCGCGTCGAGATCGGCGGCCGGGTCTTCGGCTTCGTCGGCGGCGGCCTGCGCACACCCATGCGGACGCCGTACGAGATCAGCGACGAGGAGTACGCGGCGAAGATCGAGGCGATCGGCGAGGTCGACGTGCTCTGCACGCACATCCCGCCCGAGGTCCCCGAGCTGGTCTACGACACCGTCGCCCGCCGTTTCGAGCGCGGCAGCCGGGCCCTGCTGGACGCCATCCGCCGCACCCGGCCCCGGTACTCCCTCTTCGGGCACATCCACCAGCCGCTGGTGAGAAGGATGCGGATCGGCGCGACCGAGTGTGTGAACGTGGGCCACTTCGCCTCGACCGGGACCCCGTGGGCGCTGGAGTGGTGAGGACGTCCCAGGTCGGGTGAGATCCGCGGGCCCCGTGCGCGGTAGCCTTCACGCTGCACACACGTGCGCAGGACGACGTCTTACCGGCCCGTATCTGGAGGAGCCACGGCGATGGCGGAACACACCAGCTCGAGCATCACCATCGAGGCCGCCCCGGCCGACGTCATGGCGGTCATCTCCGACTTCGGCCGCTACCCGGACTGGACCGGCGAGGTGAAGGAGGCGGAGGTCCTCAAGACCGACGCCCAGGGCCGCGCCGAGCAGGTCCGCCTCGTCATGGACGCGGGCGCGATCAAGGACGACCAGATCCTCGGGTACACCTGGACCGGCGAGAACGAGGTGTCCTGGACGCTGGTGAAGTCCCAGATGCTGCGCTCCCTCGACGGCTCGTACATCCTCAAGCCGTCCGGCGCGGGCGGTACGGAGGTCACGTACGTACTGACCGTGGACGTCAAGATCCCCATGCTCGGCATGATCAAGCGCAAGGCGGAGAAGGTCATCATCGACCGGGCGCTCGCGGGGCTGAAGAAGCGCGTGGAATCGGGCAAGTAGAGCCGCGACGCAAGGGGTGCCCGCGGCGCCGGGTGCGGGCCCCGCGCGGCGGAGCCACTTGTCCAATACGGCTCCGCGCCCCTTGAGCGGCGTCCACGGCTCCGTCCGCATGGAGGGGCGTCCACGGCTCCGTCCGCCTAGGGGGCGTGCACGGTTCCGCGTCCCTCGAGGGGCGTCTCGGTTACCGTTCAACCCCATGCGCACCATCCTGATCACCGGCCCCGGCGGCAGCGGCCGTACCACCCTCGCGGCCGCGACCGCCCTGGCCGCGGCGGCCGGGGGTACCCGCACCCTCGTCCTCGGCACCGACTGCACGGACACCCTCGGTGCCGCACTGGGGGTGCGGACCGGCCCGGCCCCGGTCCAGGCAGCGCCCCGGCTCACCGCCTGGCGGCCCGACGCCGCCCAGGACTTCCGCAGGGACCTCACCGCACTCCAGGAGCGCGCCTCCACCGCCCTCGACCTCCTCGGCGCCTCCCGCCTCGACCCCGAGGAACTCACGCCCCTGCCCGGCGCCGGCGAACTCGCCCTGCTGCGCGCCCTGCGCGATGCCGCGCTGTCGGAGAAGTACGACACGCTCGTCGTCGACCTCCCCCCGGCCCCGCAGGCCCTCGCCCTCCTCGCCCTGCCCGAGGAACTCCGCCGCTACCTGCGCCGGCTGCTCCCGGCCGAACGGCAGGCCGCCCGCGCCCTGCGCCCCGTCCTGGGCCGCCTCGCCGGCGTCCCCATGCCCGCCGAGTGGCTCTACGAGACGGCCGGCCGCTGGGACCTGGAACTGGCCGCCGTCGAAGCCGTCGTCGCCGACCGCGACACCGTCGTACGCCTGGTCGCCGAACCCGGACCGGCCGGTGCCGAGGCGCTGCGCACCGCCGCCCTCGGCCTCGCCCTGCGCGGTCTGCGCACCGATGTCGTGATCGCCAACCGCGTCCTGCCCGAGGCGTCCCCGGACACCTGGCTCGCCGGCCCCGTCGCCCAGCAGCGCAAGACGCTGGAGGAGTGGCGGGAGTCGTACGACGTCCGCACCGCCCCCCACCTCGGACACGACCCGCGCGGCACCGACGACCTCACCGCGCTCGCCGTGCCCGGCGTCCAGCCGGCGCCCCCCGCGGCCGACTGGCCCGTGACCGACCGGCTCGCCGACGACGGTGTCCTCGTCTGGCAGATCCCGCTGCCCGGCGCCATACGCGAGGAACTGGACCTCGTCCGGCGCGGCGACGAACTCGTCGTCACGGCGGGGCGGTTCCGCCGGATCGTCCCGCTGCCCTCCGCGCTGCGCCGCTGCACCGTCGACGGAGCCGCCCTGCACGAGGGCGAGCTGCGGATCCGCTTCGCACCCGACCCCGGGCTGTGGCCGCGGAACCGGTGAGGCAGCGGGTACCGGACCGGGGGAAAACGGGCGGCCCCGGCCCGTGAACGCGGTACGCCCGTTCAGGTAACGTCGTAGGGACGAACCGTAGTCAGGAGTCCGTCATGAGCGAAGAGCTCCCCCCGTCCGACGCCGCCCGCGAAGAGGCCGCGGACGAGGTACGGGCGAGCGACGCCGACGCCTGGGCGACCGCGTGCGCCGAGGACCTCCAGGCCGAGAAGGCCCGCCGCCGCACCCAGTACGGCACGCCCCCGGGCTCCGCGGCCGACGAGCTGAAGAAGCTCGTCGACACCCTCGCGGAGAAGCTGTCCGGCGTGCAGTCCCCGCTGCTCGGCGCGGTCGCGGGGCCCGCCGCGCAGCAGGTCGTACGACAGGTCGTCCAGCAGGCCAAGGACGCCGTGGAACCCGTCATCGAGCGCAACCCGGACGTCTTCGACCACCTGGCGGCGGCCGGGAACGAACTCCTCGCCGCCTACCGTTCCGCCGTCCAGGACCAGGAGCGCCGCTGGACCGGCCGCGACGATCAGGACGACCCCCGTGACCAGGGCGGACGCCGGGACGGCGACGACGACGCCGGTCCCGGGGAGCGCATCGACCTGGACTGAGTCCCCGGCCCCGGCCGAGCGGCGTCCCGGTGCGGCGCCCGGGGGCGCCCACCGTGCGGACGACGCCGACCCCGACGGCAGGGCCTCGGGTACCGTTATCCGTAGCGGGGCTCGACCGAAACTGAGGGATTCATGGGACTCACCATCGGCGTCGACATCGGCGGCACGAAGATCGCGGCCGGCGTGGTCGATGAGGAAGGCAACATCCTCTCGACCCACAAGGTGCCGACCCCGGGCACGGCTGAGGGCATCGTGGACGCCATCGCCTCGGCGGTGGACGGCGCACGCGTCGGTCACGACATCGTCGGCGTGGGCATCGGTGCCGCCGGCTACGTGAACCGGCAGCGCTCCGAGGTCTACTTCGCGCCCAACATCCACTGGCGCAACGAGCCGCTCAAGGAGAAGGTCGAGGCCCGCGTGGGCCTCCCGGTGGTCGTGGAGAACGACGCCAACGCGGCGGCGTGGGGCGAGTACAAGTTCGGTGCCGGCAAGGGCCACCGCAACGTCATCTGCATCACCCTCGGCACCGGCCTCGGCGGCGGCATCATCATCGGCAACAAGCTGCGCCGCGGACACTTCGGGGTGGCCGCCGAGTTCGGGCACATCCGCATGGTGCCGGACGGCCTGCTGTGCGGCTGCGGCTCCCAGGGCTGCTGGGAGCAGTACGCGTCGGGCCGGGCGCTGGTGAGGTACGCCAAGCAGCGCGCCAACGCCACCCCCGAGAACGCCGAGATCCTGCTCGGCCTCGGCAACGGCACGCCCGACGGCATCGAGGGCAAGCACATCTCCATGGCCGCCCGCCAGGGCGACCGGGTCGCCGTCGACTCCTACCGCGAACTGGCCCGCTGGGTCGGTGCGGGCCTCGCCGACCTGGCCTCCCTCTTCGACCCCTCCGCGTTCATCGTCGGCGGCGGCCTCTCCGACGAGGGCGAACTGGTCCTGGGCCCGATCCGAAAGTCCTACAAGCGCTGGCTTGTCGGCGGCAACTGGCGCCCGGTCGCCGAGGTCCGCGCGGCGGAACTGGGCAACAAGGCGGGTCTGGTCGGAGCGGCCGACCTGGCCCGCGAGCCCGACCCGATCATGTAGACACCGTCCGGGTGCGCGCCCCAGGGGCGCGGGGAACTGCGCGATCAAGCACCAGCGACCGGCACTCGCGCACCATCCCCGCGCCCCGCCCTTTTGGGCGTAAATTGATCACATGCCGCTGCTCCCCAACTCCCGTACGGAACCCGACGGTTCCGCGGTCATCAGGGTCCTCAGCTACAACATCCGCTCCATGAGGGACGACACCGCCGCCCTGGCCCGCGTCATCAAGGCCTGTGATCCCGACCTGGTCCTGATCCAGGAAGCCCCCCGCTTCTTCCGTTGGCGCAAGAAACTCGCCCGCCTGGCCCTCGCCTCCGACCTGGTGACCGTCACCGGCGGCGCCACCACCACGGGCCCGGCGATCCTCAGCTCGCTCCGGGTGGGCGTCGAGCGCACGGAGGACATCCTCCTGCCCCCCACCCCCGGCCTGCACCGCCGCGGCTTCGCCACCGCGGTCGTCCGCATCGCCGGCGCCCGCCTCGGCGTGCTCAGCTGCCACCTGTCCCTCCAGAAGGACGAGCGCTACGAGCAGTCCGGCATGCTGCTGGACCGGCTCGCCGGCATGGGTGTGCAGCACATGATCGCCGGCGGTGACCTCAACGAACGCCCCGACGGCCCGGCCTTTCGCAGGCTGGCCGACCGCCTTGCCGACTGCCGGGCCGCGGCCCCCTGGGGCGGCGAGCACACCTGGACACCCGTCGACCCCTACCAGCGCATCGACGCGATCTTCGCCACCGAGGGCATCGAGGTGCTGGGCTGCGGCGTGCCGGTCGGGCAGCCGGGGGTGTCCGACGCAGACCTGAGGGCGGCCACGGACCACCTTCCGGTCCTGGCCGCCCTCAGGGTCCCCGCTGCCTAGACGACCGCGCCCCGCCCCGGGTCGTCGTCCTCCTCGTCGTCCGTACGCATGCGCATCACCAGCGTCGTGAATCCGCCGACGAAGCCGCCGATCCCCAGCGTGGCCAGCCACCAGGTCATGTCCCAGCCGAGCAGCACGGCCAGCAGGAGCAGCACCGGCCCGCCGAGCACGCCGAGCCAGGCGAACTTGGCCGTGGGGTCGGCGGTGGGCAGCGGAGGCGGCTCCGGGGGCACGAAGTGGCCCTCGTCGTCCTCGTCGAAGTCGTCCTCGGCGGGCTCGGGCGTGGTGTAGTCGCGCGGGCCGACGCCGGGCGCGAACGAGACGGAGCCGCCCAGCGGCTTCACGGCCTTGTCTCCGGACTCCCCCGGCTCCCCGGCCTCCTGCGGCTCGGCCGGCTTGACGGTGTCCCCGGACTTCACGGCCGTGTCGCCCCGGTCGCCGTCGAGCCCGGCGTCGTTGGTCCCGGCCGCCGGCAGGGCCAGGTCCTCGATCGACTTGAACGGTTTGGCGCCCGGCGGGTCCGGCGGTTCCTCGCCGTACCCGGCGACGATCGCCGCCCAGGCGGCCTCCTCGTCGAAGGGGACGCCCTTCTCCTCCGGCTCCCGGCCCTCACGGTCGGAGTCGTGCTCAGCCACCTGCGGTCGTCCCTTCCTTGCCGAGCCCGGGCTCCTTGCCGAGGGCGGACGAGATGCGGCCGATGAACGCGAGGCTCTCCTCGTGAATACGGTCCGCGTCATGGTCCAACGTGGCGACGTGGTAGCTCTGTTCCAGGATGACCTCTTTCACGTCCGTCGAGGAGATGCGGCTGAGGATCCGGGCCGGGTCGGCGGGCGGCACCACATGGTCCTGCGGGCTGCGCATCAGCAGCACCGGTTGCGTGACCTGCGGCAGCTCGCGGTCGGTGGCCTGGAAGAACTGCCGCAGCGAGTGCGCCGCGTGCAGCGGCACCCGGTCGTAGCCGAGCTCCCTGCCGTCCGGCTTGGCGATGTCGCTGGCGATGCCCTTCGTCGCGGGGACGAGGTGACGTACCACCGGCAGGGCGTGCGCGGCCAGGCCGTGCACCTTGTTCGCGGGATTGACCACCATGACACCGCGCACGGCGTCGCCGTGCTTGGCGGCCAGCCGCAGGGCCAGCGCGCCGCCCATGGACAGACCGGCCACGAAGACCGTCTCGTGGCGCTCGCACAGCAGACGCAGCGCGCGGTCCACCTCCGCGTACCAGTCCTGCCAGCCGGTGATCCGCAGGTCCTCCCAGCGCGTACCGTGCCCGGGCAGCAGCGGCAGGGAGACGGTCAGGCCGTGCTCGGCGAGGTGCTCCGCCCAGGGGCGCAGCGACTGCGGTGATCCGGTGAAGCCGTGGCAGAGGAGGACGGCGACCTCTCCGCCCTCGTGGTGGAACGGCTCGGCTCCGGCTAGGACCGGCACCTTCGGCCTCCTGGTCGTGAGAAGGGACTGGCACGATCACGGAATGTCACGGAACGTCATGGAAGGGGTTCGCGCGTCGTGCGCGGGACCTTCACCGTACGCGACCGCACTGACACCGACCAGGGCCGTCGGCGCCTTTGACAGCGCTCCGGGTTAAGGTCTGACCGACACATACAGGAGGCACTCGGTTGTTGTACGGCGCGATGAAGGTCACCATCGGGGGTCCGCTGAAGCTCGCCTTCAGACCCTGGGTGGAGGGCCTGGAGAACGTACCCGCCGAGGGCGCTGCGATCCTGGCGAGCAATCACCTGTCGTTCTCCGACTCCTTCTTCCTGCCCGCCGTCCTCGACCGCAAGGTCACCTTCATCGCGAAGGCCGAGTACTTCACCACGCCCGGTGTGAAGGGCCGGATGACGGCCGCCTTCTTCAAGGGGGTCGGGCAGCTGCCCGTGGACCGTTCCGGTGCGCGCGGTGCGGGTGAGGCGGCCATCAAGAGCGGCATCGACGTGCTGGAGCGCGGTGAGCTGTTCGGGATCTACCCGGAGGGCACGCGCTCGCCCGACGGACGGCTCTACCGGGGCAAGCCGGGCGGCCTCGCGCGCGTGGCGCTCGCGACGGGCGCGCCGGTCATCCCCGTCGCCATGATCGACACGGAGAAGATCCAGCCACCCGGGAAGGTCATGCCGAAGCTGATGCGGCCCGGCATCCGGATAGGCAAGCCCCTGGACTTCAGCCGCTACCAGGGCATGGAGCACGACCGCTTCGTGCTGCGCGCGGTGACCGACGAGGTCATGTACGAGATCATGAACCTCTCCGGCCAGGAGTACGTCGACATGTACGCCACGGCCATGAAGCGGCAGCTCACGGAAGCGGCGAAGGCGGAGAAGGAAGCCGAGAAGGCGGCCAAGGCCGCTCTCGTGCGGGCCGATAAGGAACGGGCCGAGAAGGAAAAGCAGGAGCAGGAAAAGCAGGCGAGGGAAGCGCAGGAGAAGGAAGCGCGGACGGAGCGGCGGCGGACCGAGCCCTAGCCGGGGCTTCGGTCGGGGGGCGGGGGAGATGGCCAGGCGCGAGCGAGTCATGAGGATGTCGGTCGAGCAGCCGCTGTGGCGTGCCCTCACCGCCTACCGGGTGCTGACGATGCTGTACGCGGTCGGCCTGTTCGCCACCGCCCACGACGAGTTCCCCCGCCCCTGGATCGCCGTCGCCTACTACGCCGTGCTGGGCACCTGGACCCTGGCCACACTGCCCCGGGTCGCGAACGCCGCCCGCTGCACCAAGCGGTTCCTCGCCGCCGACCTCACCATCGCCGTCGTGGGCATCCTGCTCACGCCCGTCGCCGACGCCCACGAGCGGATCCAGGCGGGCGGCCCGACGCTTCCGTCGATATGGACCGCCGGCGCCGTTCTCGCCTTCGCCATCAAGGGCGGGTGGCGCTGGGCGGCCCTCGCCTCCGGCCTCGTGGCCGTCGCCAACCTGATCGAGCGCGGCAGTCCGGCCCGTGACACCGTCCACAACGTCATCCTGGTCTGCATCGCGTCCATCGCCATCGGCTACGTCGTCGAGGTCGCCCGCGCCTCCGAGCGCACCCTTGCCCGCGCCCTGGAGATCGAGGCCGCCACGAGGGAGCGGGAGCGCCTCGCCCGGGACATCCACGACAGCGTGCTCCAGGTGCTGGCGATGGTGCAGCGCCGCGGGGCCGTACTCGGGGGAGAGGCGGCCGAACTGGGCCGGATGGCCGGTGAGCAGGAGGTGGCGCTGCGCACCCTGGTCTCCGGCGGTCTCGTGCCCGTCTCCCGGATCTCGGAGGACGCCACCGAGGGCGCGGTGGTCCGGGCCGTCGACGAGGAGCCCGAGCCGAGCGGCCCCGTCGACCTGCGCGCCCTGCTCGCGCCCTACGCCGGGGCCAGGGTCAGTCTCGCCGAGCCCGGCGCGCCCGTGCCGCTGGTGCCGGCCGCCGCCCGGGAGGTGGCCGCGGCGGTCGGGGCGGCCCTGGACAACGTCCGCCGGCATGCCGGGGAGGACGCCCGCGCGTGGATCCTGGTGGAGGACGAGCCGGACGCGGTGATCGTCACCGTGCGGGACGACGGCCCCGGCATCCCGGAGGGGCGGCTCGTCCAGGCCGAGGGCGAGGGGCGGCTCGGCGTGGCCCTGTCCATCCGCGGCCGGCTGAGCGACCTCGGCGGCAGCGCGGAGCTCATCTCGGTGCCGGGACAGGGCACGGAGGTCGAGATGAAGGTACCGAAGGACGCGACGAACACACGGGGGAAGGCGGAGCAGCGATGACGGACACCACCGGGGGCCGGCGGGACCCGATCACAGTCATGGTCGTCGACGACCACCCCATGTGGCGCGACGCCGTCGCCCGCGACCTGGCCGAGTCGGGCTTCGAGGTGGTCGCCACCGCGGGCGACGGCGACCAGGCCGTACGCCGAGCCAAGGCCGCCGCGCCCGACGTCCTCGTGCTCGACCTGAACCTGCCCGGCAAGCCCGGAGTCCAGGTCTGCAAGGAGGTCGTCGGCGACAACCCCGCGCTGCGCGTTCTCGTGCTGTCCGCGAGCGGCGAGCACGCCGACGTCCTGGAGGCCGTGAAGTCCGGCGCGACCGGCTATCTGCTGAAGTCGGCCTCCACCGGCGAACTCCAGGACGCCGTCCGCCGCACGGCCGTCGGCGACCCGGTCTTCACCCCCGGCCTCGCCGGGCTGGTCCTCGGCGAGTACCGCCGCCTGGCCTCCGAACCGGCCCCGGCCCCCGACACCGACGAACCCAAGGCGCCCCGGCTCACCGACCGCGAGACCGAGGTGCTGCGGCTGGTCGCCAAGGGCCTGAGCTACAAGCAGATCGCCGAACGCCTGGTCATCTCCCACCGCACGGTCCAGAACCACGTCCAGAACACCCTCGGCAAGCTCCAGCTGCACAACCGCGTGGAACTGGTCAGGTACGCGATAGAGCGCGGCCTCGACGACGAGTGAGGCGCCCGTCACACTGACCCTTCGTCAGGCACCTGCGGCGAAGGGACTGTTCCATGCGCGTCGGAGTACTGACCGGAGGCGGCGACTGCCCCGGCCTCAACGCCGTCATCCGGGCCATCGTCCGCAAGGGCGTGCAGGAGTACGGCTATGACTTCACCGGCTTCCGGGACGGCTGGCGAGGACCCCTGGAGAACGCCACCGTCCGTCTCGACATCCCCGCCGTGCGCGGCATCCTGCCCCGCGGCGGCACCATCCTCGGCTCCTCGCGGACCAACCCCCTGAAGGTGACGGACGGCATCCGCCGGATCAAGCGGACCCTCGCCGAGCTGGAGGTCGAGGCGCTGATCACCATCGGCGGCGAGGACACCCTCGGTGTGGCCGCCCGCCTCTCCGACGAGCACGGCGTGCCCTGTGTGGGCGTGCCGAAGACGATCGACAACGACCTGTCCGCCACCGACTACACCTTCGGCTTCGACACCGCCGTCGGCATCGCCACCGAGGCCATCGACCGGCTGCACACCACCGCCGAGTCCCATATGCGCGTCCTGGTCGTCGAGGTGATGGGCCGGCACGCCGGCTGGATCGCCCTCCACTCCGGCCTGGCCGGCGGCGCCAACGTCATCCTCATCCCCGAACAGCGCTTCGACGTCGAGCAGGTGTGCGCCTGGGTGACCTCCCGGTTCCGGGCGTCGTACGCGCCGATCGTGGTCGTCGCCGAGGGGGCGATGCCGACGGACGGCGACATGGTCCTCAAGGACCGGTCACTGGACTCCTTCGGACACGTTCGGCTGTCCGGGGTAGGCGAGTGGCTCGCCGAGGAGATCGAGAAGCGCACGGGCAACGAGGCCCGCACCACGGTCCTCGGCCATGTCCAGCGCGGCGGCACCCCCAGCCCCTTCGACCGCTGGCTCGCCACCCGCTTCGGGCTGCACGCCATCGACTGCGTCCGCGACCGCGACTTCGGCCGGATGGTCGCCCTGCGCGGCACCGACATCGTCCGCGTCCCCATCGCGGACGCCACGTCCCGTCTGAAGACGGTGGATCCGGCGCTGTACGAGGAGATCGGGGTCTTCTTCGGCTGACGGCCCGGCGCCGGGTGTGGGTCGGGGGGTCGGGGTGCTTCGGCGGACGGCCCGGCGCCGGGTGTGGGTCGGGGGGTCGGGGTGCTTCGGCGGACGGCCCGGCGCCAGGCGCGGGGCGGGCGGTCGGGGTGTTCTTGGGCGGACGGCCCGGCGCCCGGTGTGCGTCCGGAGGTCGGGGTGTTCTTCGGCTGACCGCCTGGCCCGGTGCCGGTCGGGGTGTTCTTCGGCTGACCGCCTGGCCCGGTGCCGGTCGGGGTGCTCTTCGGCTGACCGCCTGGCGCCCGGTGCCGGTCGGGGCCGGGCGGCCCCGACCGGACCGTGTCAGACCGAGGGCGCGCCCGTGCCCCGCACCTGCGCCACCAGCTCTCGCACCACCGCCGCGCCGTTCAGCGTCAGTACCGACTCGGGGTGGAACTGCACCCCCGCGAACCCGCGAGCGCGCAACGCGTGCACCTCCCCGTTGGCGGCGCGTGCGACCTCGACCCCGCGCGCCGACAGCCCGGCCGCCTCCTCGTCGTCGCAGCGCGCCACGAAGCTGTTGTAGAAGCCGACGGTCTCCCGCCGCCCGAACAGCTCGATCTCCGTCTGCGCCCCCTGGTACGGCACTTCCTTCCGCACGATGTCCAGCCCCAGCTCGGCCGCGATCAGCTCGTGCCCGAGGCACACCCCCAGCACGCCCTGCCGTTCGCTCCGGATCACCTCGGCGGTGAGGCCGCGCAGGAAGCGCATCTTGGGGTCGGCGAGGTCGGACGGGTCGCCCGGACCGGGCCCGAGCACGACGGGTCCCTCGTGTGCGAGCACCGCCTCCCGCAGCCGCGGCTCGTCGTACCGCCGCACGCTCACCTCCTGGCCGCCGGCGCGCAGCACGTGCGCGAGCATCGCCGTGAAGGTGTCCTCGCCGTCGACGACCAGGGCATGTCCGGTCAGTTCCGCGGAGCGCTCCTGCATCCGCAGCCAGAAGGGCGCGAGCGAGGAGCGGCGTCCGTCGAGCACCGCACGCACCCGGGGGTCGTCGGCCAGCCGCGGCCGCACGGACTCCTCGCGCGGCCTTCCGGGCCGTACGCCCAGGGCCGCCAGGACACCGGCCGCCTTCGCATGGGTCTCCGCGACCTCGCTCCGCGGGTCGGACCCGCGCACCAGCGTGGCGCCGACCGGGACGCGCAGCCGCCCGTCGGAGGAGATGTCGGCGGTGCGGATCAGGATCGGGGAGTCGAGGGTCTGGGCGCCGCCGGAGTCCCGGCCGATCAGGGCCAGCGCGCCCGCGTAGTACCCCCGCCCCCCGGCCTCGTGCCGTTCGATGACCCGGCAGGCGTTCTGCACGGGCGAGCCGGTGACGGTCGCCGCGAACATCGTCTCTCTCAGCACGTCCCGCACGTCCAGGGAGGACTTCCCACGCAGCTCGTACTCGGTGTGGGCGAGGTGCGCCATCTCCTTCAGCCGGGGCCCGATCACGACCCCGCCCATGTCGCCGACGGTGCACATCATCTTGAGCTCCTCGTCGACGACCATCGACAGCTCCTCGATCTCCTTGCCGTCGGCGAGGAAGCCGAGCAGGTGCTCGGGCGTGGGCCCCTCGGCGGGGTAGCGGTAGGTGCCGCTGATCGGGTTCATGACGACCGTGCCGCCGGACATCCGCACGTGCACTTCGGGGCTGGCCCCGACCAGCGTGCGCTCCCCGGTGTGCACCACGAAGGTCCAGTAGGCCCCCCGCTCGCCCTCCAGCAGCCGGCGGAACAGGGCCAGCGCGTCGGCGCGCCCGAACCCGGGGATCTCTCCCTCGTACGTCCGCCGGATCACGAAGTTCGCGCCCTCGCCCCGCCCGATCTCCTCCCGCAGCACCCGTCCGACGATCTCCTCGTACTCCTCGTCGGCGACGTCGAAGCCGCCGTTCCCGACGCGCACGTCGTGCGCCGGGAGCTGCTTCAGGGCGTCGGCCAGCGGGACGTCGTACGACTCCTGGGGCGTGAGCGCCAGCAGGGGCGTGCCGTCGTCGCGGACGTCGAAGCCGCGCTCGCGGATCTGCCGGAAGGGCACCAGCGCGAGGCTCCGGTCGGGGAGGTCGGCGAGGCGGTCGTGCGGGGTGACCGGGCCGATCAGGACCTCGACCAGCTCGTGGTCGTGGCCCGGGGTGCGGCGGCGCAGCAGGGCGAACGGACGGGGGTCGTCCAGCAAGCCGAGCAGGTTCATGGGTCCGTGCTCCATCTCGGTGAGAGAGGAACGGACCCCGGGAAACACCGAAGGCCGCCCCTCGGGCGGCCTTCGCGAAGTCTTGTGTACGCGCAGTCAGCGGGCCGCCGGATGAGCGGTCCACCACCAGGTCTGGGTCGAGTGCGCGAACATGCGACGCACCCTACCCCATGACCGAGGAGTGTTCGGGGTGTCTCAATTGCTGGTCATGGGTCAGGACGTCCCACACGACCCCGTAATGTTGAGGTCGTGACCGTGAACGCTAAGACCAGCGCCTCCGCTGGCAACACCTGGCGAGACCTGCCCGCGGCGCAGCAGCCCGAGTACCCCGACCCCGAGGCTCTGCGCGCAGTGATCGCGGACCTCGAGTCGTATCCGCCGCTCGTCTTCGCGGGCGAGTGCGACCAGCTGCGCGCCCGGTTGGCGGCCGTTGCCAAGGGAGAGGCGTTCCTCCTCCAGGGCGGCGACTGCGCCGAGGCCTTCGACGCGGTGTCCGCCGACCACATCCGCAACAAGCTGAAGACGCTGCTCCAGATGGGCGCCGTGCTCACGTACGCCGCGTCCGTGCCGGTCGTGAAGGTCGGCCGCATCGCCGGCCAGTACTCCAAGCCGCGCTCCAAGCCGACCGAGACCCGCGACGGCGTGACGCTGCCGACCTACCGCGGCGACTCCGTCAACGGCTTCGACTTCACCGAGGCCGCGCGCATCCCGGACCCCGAGCGGCTGAAGCGGATGTACCACGCGTCCGCCTCCACCCTGAACCTGGTGCGCGCCTTCACCACCGGCGGCTACGCCGACCTGCGCCAGGTGCACGCCTGGAACCAGGACTTCGTCAAGTCGTCCCCGTCGGGGCAGCGCTACGAGCAGCTGGCGCGCGAGATCGACAACGCGCTGAACTTCATGCACGCCTGCGGGACCGACCCGGAGGAGTTCAAGACGGTCGAGTTCTACGCCTCGCACGAGGCGCTGCTGCTCGACTACGAGTCCGCGCTGACCAGGGTCGACTCGCGCACCGGGCAGCTGTACGACGTCTCCGGCCACATGGTGTGGATCGGTGAGCGCACCCGGCAGCTGGACCACGCGCACATCGAGTTCGCCTCGAAGATCCGCAACCCCGTCGGCATCAAGCTGGGTCCGACGACCACCGCCGAGGACGCTCTGCAGTACATCGAGCGCCTCGACCCCGAGCGGGAGCCGGGCCGGCTGACGTTCATCGTCCGCATGGGCGCCGACAAGGTCCGCGACAAGCTCCCCGAGCTGGTCGAGAAGGTCACCGCCTCGGGTGCCACCGTCGCCTGGATCACCGACCCGATGCACGGCAACACCTACGAGGCGGCCTCCGGGCACAAGACCCGCCGCTTCGACGACGTGCTCGACGAGGTCAAGGGCTTCTTCGAGGTCCACAAGGCCCTCGGCACCCATCCGGGTGGCATCCACGTGGAGCTCACCGGCGACGACGTCACCGAGTGCGTGGGCGGCGGCGACGAGATCTTCGTCGACGATCTGCACCAGCGCTACGAGACGGCCTGCGACCCGCGGCTCAACCGCAGCCAGTCGCTGGACCTGGCGTTCCTCGTGGCCGAGATGTACAGGGACCAGTGACGTACAGGGGCCAGTGACGGGGCTGCCTGTTACCGGGGCATGGACTGGGGCGCGGATCACACGATCCGCGCCCCTCTCCACTTTTGCGCTCCGGACCCGACGGGTAAGGTTAGGTTAGCCTCACCGATCAACGGGGACGGCGCCATCTGAGAACGACCCGTCGGAGGTGAACCGCGTGTACGTCTGCAGTTGCTTCGGGATCACCGAGCAGCAGGTCAAGCAGCACGCGGACGGCGGCGCCTGCACCCCCCGCCAGATAGCCTCCGCCTGCAAGGCGGGCACGGACTGCGGGTCCTGTGTGCGCCGTATCCAGGCCATCCTCGGCAGAGGAGCCTGCCCGCGCCGTGAACTGGCCGACCGGGGCGAGCAGGTGCTCACGGAGCTGGAAGACGCCGCCTGACGGCAGGTCCTTGCTGTTTGGGACAACACTTCTAGCTCGGCTGCTCGATCTGCTGCGCGAGGTACAGCGCCTCGCCGAGCTTGTCGATCAGCTCCAGCTGCGTGTCCAGGTAGTCGATGTGGTGCTCCTCGTCCTCCAGGATCGACTCGAAGAGGTTCGCGGACGTGACGTCGCCCTTGCTGCGCATCACCTCGATGCCGCGCCTGAGCCGGTCGATGGCCTCGACCTCGACCTGCCGGTCCGCCTGGAACATCTCGGTGACCGTCTGGCCGACCCGTACATGGAAGAGCCGCTGGTAATTGGGCAGGCCGTCCAGCATGAGAATGCGTTCGGTGATCTTGTCCGCGTGCTTCATCTCATCGATGGACTCTTCACGCGTGTACTTGGCGAGCTTGGTCCAGCCCTTGTTGTCCTGGATCCGGTAATGCAGCCAGTACTGGTTGATCGCCGTCAGCTCGCCGGTCAGCTGCTCGTTGAGGAATTCGAGGACCTCGGGGTCGCCCTGCATCGCAGAGGCTCCTTCCACGCGGTGGAACTGGCAGGTTGCGCCGCATGATTCCACTGGTGAAGAAGATCGTCCAGTAAGTCTCCACTTACTAAGTAAGGGCATGCTTAGTTGAGTTTGTCCTTTTTCGCGGTGGGCCCGGTCAGGGGCATCACCCGAGGTCTGTCAGGATGGAGTCATGGGTCAGCCGCTGGAACACCAATCGGGAGAAGGGCGCGATCCAGCAGGAGCGACGCAGCCGGAGCTGCCCCCGGGACAGCGGCTGCAACGCGGCTGGCCGGTCACGCACTACGGGCCCGTCCCCAAGTTCCGGCCCGAGCGCTGGGAGTTCCGGGTCTTCGGCGCCACCGCCGGCGGCGGCAAGCACTGCTGGACCCACGAGGAGTTCACGGCCCTGCCCCACACCACCGTGGTGGCCGATCTGCACTGCGTGACGAAGTTCAGCATGCTGGGCGCCGAGTGGGGCGGCATCCCCGCGCGCACGCTCCTCGACCTCGCCCCGCCCGCCGCCGACGTCACCCATGTGATGGTGTGGGCCGAGTACGGATTCAGCTCCAACCTGCGGCTGTCCGACTTCGCCGACGAACAGGTCCTCTTCGCCACCCACAAGGACGGCGAACTGCTCACCGCCGAGCACGGCTTCCCACTGCGCCTGATAGTGCCCCACCTCTACGCCTGGAAGGGCCCCAAGTGGGTGCGCGGCGTGGAGTACATGACCGCAGACCGGCGGGGCTTCTGGGAGGAGCGCGGCTACCACAACGTCGGCGACCCCTGGCAGGAGCAGCGTTACTCGTACCAGGAGGAGCCCGGGGACGGCCCCGGCCTCTGACGGGCCCGGTCGTCGCTGTCGCGCTCAGCCCTCGCGCAGCTTCTTCAGTCGCTCCACGTCGGCCGCATGCCCCTGCTTGCCGCCCGGCGTCTCGATGATCAGCGGCACTCCCTCGGTCGCGGGGTGGGTCATCAGGGCACGGAACGGGTCCTCGCCGATGTGGCCGACACCGATGTTCTCGTGCCGGTCCTTGTGGGCGCCCACCACGTCCTTGGAGTCGTTGGCGTGGATCAGCTTCAGCCGGCCCTCGCCGACCGTGTCCACCAGCAGGTCCAGCGTCTGCTGCATGCCGCTCGGGCCGGTCAGGTCGTGCCCGGCGGCGAAGATGTGACAGGTGTCCAGGCACACACCGAGCATCGGGTGGGCGTCCAGCGCCTCGAAGTACGGGCCGAAGTCCCAGGTCCGCGAGCACAGCGAGGCGCCCTGCCCGGCCGTCGACTCCAGCAGCAGGAACGGGTCGTCGTCGTGGGTCAGCTCGTCCAGCAGCGGCAGCAGGTGCTCCCGTACCTGCTTCAGCGCCACGGACCGCTCCCGGCCGCCGGTCGCGCTGCCCGTGTGCACGACCACGCCGAGCGCCCCGATCTCGCGCCCGCGCCGCAGCGAGTGCCGCAGCGACTCCACCGACCGCTCCACGGTCGCCTCGGTGTGCGAGCCGAAGTTGATCAGGTAGGGGGCGTGCACATAGGCCGGGACCGACTCGGCCGCGCACGCGGCGCGGAACGCCTCGTCCTGTTTCGGGTTTCCGGTCGGCGTGGCCCAGCCGCGCGGGTTGGCGACGAAGACCTGGACGGCCTCCGCCTTCAGGTCACGGGCGTACGACAGGCCTACGGAATGGAGCCCGCCGGCCACGGGGACGTGGCCGCCCACGGGGTTGCGGGAGGGGCCGGACAGCTGACTTTTCACCCGTTCAGGGTGTCATGCGTCCGGCCCTGCCCCGTCCACGGGCCGCCGCCCGCGCCTCTCACCTGATCTTGATGGTGATCGTCGAGCCCTTGGGTGCCGTCGCACCGCCGTCGACGGACTGGCTCTTGACCTCGTCCCCGAACAGGCCGAGCAGCCCGCGGTCCTCGTCGACCTGGAACCCGGCACCCTCCAACGCCCGCGTGGCGTCCTCGACGCTGTCGCCGACCACGTCCGGGACCTCGACCATCTCGGGGCCCTTCGACAGCGTCAGCGTCACGGTGTCGCCCTCGGCCGCCGGGCCGCCGGACTTCGGCGCCTGCCGGACGACCTGGCCCTTGTCGTACTCGGAGGAGTTGACCCGCTCGGTGGCGATCTTCACCTTGAGGCCGGCCTCCGTCAGCGCGGACCTCGCGTCGGCCTCGTCCGAGCCGGTGACGTCGGGGATGTCGATCGGGCTGCCCTTGCTGACGACCAGCGCGACGGCCGTGCCCGCACGCACCTTCGTGCCGTCGGCCGGGCGCGCGGAGATCACCGAACCGCGCGGCACGTCGTCGCTGAACTTCCGGGTGACCATGCCCGGCTCCAGCCCGTCCTCCTTCAGCTGGGCCCGCGCCTTGTCCAGCTTCTGGCCCGCCAGGGCGGGCACGCGCGCGGTCTCGGGGCCGTCGGAGATGGTGAACGACACGGAGTCGTGGAGGCGGATACGGGTGCCCTGCTCGGGGTACATGCCCATGATCGTGCCGCGCTTGACGGTGTCGCTGTGGGCGTGGCTGACCTCGCCGACCTCCAGACCCGCGTCCTGCAGCCGGTCCTCGGCCTCGTCCTGGGTCTTCGAAAGCAGCGGCGGGACCTTGGTGAACTGGCCGGAGTTGATGTACCAGATCCCGGCGCCGAGGCCGAGCACGAGCAGAACGGCCACGACGATGGCCGCCGGGCCGCGCCGGAATCCCGGGCGGCGGCGCCGGGACGGCGGGGGCGGCGGCGGGGACGCGAACCGGCTGGTGCGGTCGAGGGCGGCCGCTGAGGCCTCCTGGTCCTCGTTCACCGGCAGCGGGCGCGGTGTGGTCAGGGCGCGCGGGATCACGGTCGTCCGGTCGTCGCCGTTGTCGTGGTCCACCGCGAGCGCCTGCGGGGGCACCGCGTCCAGCTGGTCCTCGCTCAGCCGGCCGCGTCCGTCGCGGACCCGTGCGAGCAGTGCCACCGCGTCGTGCGGGCGGACGGCCGGGGTGCGGGCCGTCGCGGAGGCCACCATCTCGTCCAGCTCGTACGCCATGCCGGGCACGGCGGCCGAGGGCGGGGGCACGTCCTCGTGCAGGTGCTTGTAGAGGATCACGGCGGGGGAGTCCCCGTCGTGCGGCTTGTCGCCGGTCAGCATCTCGTACAGCATCACGCCGCACGCGTACACGTCGACGCGGGTGTCTGCGGTGCCGTCCTCTATCTGCTCCGGGGCGAGGTACGAGACCGTGCCGAGGACGGTGCCGGTGGTGTTCGTCACCGTGTCCACCGCCCGGACCAGACCGAAGTCGGCGACCTTGACCCGGCCGTCGTCCCCTATGAGGACGTTCTCGGGCTTCATGTCACGGTGCACGAACCCGGCGCGGTGGGCGGCGCCCAGCGCGGCCAGCACCGGCTCCAGGATGTCCAGGGCGGCGCGCGGCTGCAGGGCACCGCGCTCGCGCAGCACGTCGCGCAGGGTGCAGCCCGCCACGTACTCCATCGCCAGGTACACGTACGAGCCGTCGGTGCCCTGGTCGAAGACCTGCACCACGTTCGGGTGGGCCAGCCGGGCCACCGACTTCGCCTCGCGGATGAACCGCTCGACGAACGAGGCGTCGACCGCGAGCGAGGGGTGCATCACCTTGAGCGCGAGAACCCGGTCGAGCCGGGTGTCCACGGCCCGGTAGACCGTGGCCATCCCGCCGACCGCGATCCGCGCGTCGATGCGGTACCGGCCGTCGAGCACCTGCCCGACCAAGGGGTCTTGAAGGGTCGTGTCCACGCAGGCGAGTGTACGAGCCACGACCGACAGCCCCGTCCCCCTGCCTGATTTCGCGGCGGGACTGCAGCCGACCTGTGACGTGTGTCCCGAGCCCTACCGGAAAGCGGGCCGCTCCGGGTCCAGGGCGGCCATTCCCTCCGGCGGAGACGACGCCTCCGCGAAATGCCGCCGTGGGATACGCCCGGCCCGGAACGCCAGCCGCCCCGCCTCCACCGCGTGCCGCATGGCCTCGGCCATCAGCACGGGCTCCTGCGCCCGCGTCACCGCCGAGGCGAGCATCACACCCGCACACCCCAGCTCCATCGCCAGCGCAGCGTCCGACGCCGTACCGGCACCGGCGTCCAGGATCACCGGCACGCGCGCGTGCTCGACGATCAGCTGGAAGTTGTGCGGGTTGCGGATCCCCAGACCGGAGCCGATCGGCGAACCCAGCGGCATGATCGCCGCACAGCCCGCATCCTCCAGTTTCCGCGCCAGCACCGGGTCGTCGTTGGTGTACGGCAGCACCGTGAACCCGTCGTCGACCAGCGTCTCGGCCGCCTCCAGCGTCTCGATGGGGTCGGGCAGCAGCGTGCGCTCGTCGGCGATGACCTCCAGTTTGATCAGGTCGGTGCCGAGGGCCTCGCGCGCGAGGCGGGCCGTGAGGACGGCCTCGCCGGCGGTGAAGCAGCCCGCCGTGTTGGGCAGCACCCGGATGCCAAGACGGTCGAGGACGGACAGCACCGAGCCGTGCACCGAGGCGTTCACCCGGCGCATGGCGACCGTCGTCAGCTCCGTCCCGGACGCGACCAGCGACCGCTCCAGCACGTCGAGGCTGGGCGCCCCGCCCGTGCCCATGATCAGACGGGACGTGAGGGACGTACCGCCGAGGACAAACGGATCGTCGGCCATGGTCAGCCTCCCTGGACGGCTGTGAGGACTTCCACGCGGTCTCCCTCGGAGAGGGGGGTGGCGGGCCACCGCGTGCGCGGGACGACGGTTTCGTTGAGGGCGGCGGCCACGCCCGAGGGCGAGGCCGTGAGCGACCTCACGACGGTGTCGAGAGCGGTGCCGGGCCGGACGTCCCGGGGCTCCCCGTTGACGGAGATGTTCATGCGGGCTGCTCCGTGAGTGCGGTGGTACTGAAGCGCTTCGGGGTGAAGGGCCGGGCCTCCTCCGGGAGTTCGCCTGTGGCCAGGGCGTGCGCCAGGGCGTCGCCGGTCACCGGCGTGAGCAGGACGCCGTTGCGGTAGTGCCCGGTGGCCAGCAGCAGGCCTTCCAGGCCGGTCGGGCCGAGCAGGGGCGCGTTGTCGGGGGAGCCGGGCCGCAGCCCGGCCCGGGTCTCGGTGAGCGGCAGCTCGGTGATGCCCGGCACCAGTTCGTGCGCGTCCCGCAGCAGCTCGTACACACCGCCCGCGGTCACGGTGGTGTCCCAGCCGAGCTCCTCGCTCGTGGCCCCGACGACGAGTTCGCCGCTCTCGCGCGGCACCAGGTAGACGTGGCTGCCGCGCACGACCGCGCGCACGGTACGGCTCAGGAACGGCCCGTGCCGCGGCGGCATCGTCAGCCGAACGACCTGCCCCTTCACCGGCCGCACGGGAGGCAGCACGTCCTCCGGGACACCGTCGAGCCGCCCGCTGAGGCTGCCTCCGGCGAGCACCACCTGCCCGGCGGCCGCCGCGGTCCCGTCGGCCAGAACGACACCCGTGACCCGGTCCCGTACGACGGTCAGCCGCTGCGCCCACACCCGGTGGAAGACCACGCCCGCCCGCTCGCAGGCGGCGACCAGGGCACCGGCCAGCCGCCGGGGGTCGATCTGGTGATCGCCGTCGACCCGCAGCCCGCCGCGCACGCCCGGCGCGAGCATCGGCTCCAGGCGCCGGCACTCGCGCCCGGACAGCCACTGCGACTCCAGGCCCGACTGCTGTTGCAGGGCGTGCAGTTCACGCAGATGGGCCCGGTCGTCGGCGTCCAGCGCGACGGCGAGCGTGCCGCAGCGGCGGTAGCCGAGGTCCTGGCCGGTCAGCTCGGTGAGCTCGGCGGCGAAGTCCGGGTAGCGCCGGGCGGAGGCGAGGTTCAGGCCGAGCAGGGTCTGCTCGCCGTAGTGCAGTTCCGTGACGGCGGCCAGCATGCCGGCCGCGACCTGCGCGGCCCCGCCGCCCGGCTCGGGATCGACGACGGCCGTGGCGAACCCGCGCTGCGCGGCCCGCCAGGCCGTGACCAGGCCGATGATCCCGCCCCCGACGACCAGGACGTCTGACGATGTGGACGTAGGCGACATGGGCGTCCAGCCCCTCCCTTCGCCGGCATGACCCGGATCAGGTTCGTACGGTCGGAGGCCGCCAGCCTCCCTCTCAGCCCGGTGCGTCCGGGCTCCCGCGAGTGCTTTACGTTGGCCACCCTAGCCCGATGCCCCGTGCCGCAGTAAGGGAGCCTCCGCCCATGCCCCGATCCCTCGACGGTCTCGTCCTCGCCCCGGTCGCCGACCAGGCACCGGGCCAGGTGGGCACCCGCACCCGCTTCACGTACCACGAGCGGGAGGGCGAGATCTGGGCCGAGTACGCGGGCGGCGACGTCGTACGCGGGCACCTCGTGGGTACCCGTGAAGGTGACCGGCTGGACTTCCGGTACGTCCAGCTGAAGCGGGACGGGACCACCTCCTCGGGGCACTGCGTGTCGGCGGTCGTGGAGCTGCCCGACGGGCGGGTGCGACTGGAGGAGACCTGGGAGTGGGAGTCCGGGCAGGGCAGCGGCACGAGCGTTGTGGAGCAGGTCACGGCGTATGAGGACTGACTGACAATACGTCAGGTGTCTATGGTGATCAGGTGAGCGAGCAGACGCAGGAACCAGGTTCGTCCGCGCCGCGGCGCGTCGTCGTGGCGGGTGCGGGCATGGCCGGGGTGCAGACCGCCGTCGCCCTGCGCGAGCGGGGCTTCCCCGGCGAAGTGATCCTGCTCGGCGCCGAGCCTCACCAGCCCTACGACCGGCCCCCGTTGTCCAAGGCCGTGCTGCTCGGCAAATCCGAGGGTTCCGCCTTCGACATCGACTTCGAAGCCCTCGGCGTCGAACTGCGGCTCGGCTGCGAGGTGCTGGGCCTGCGCCCGGGCGACCACGAGCTCGACACCGCGGACGGGCCCGTGCCGTACGACGTCCTGGTCGTCGCGACCGGCGCCGAACCGGTCCGGCTGCCCGGCGCGGAGGGCGTCCCCGGCGTGCATCTGCTGCGCACCCTGGACGACGCCGAGCGGCTGCGGCCGGTGCTGGCCCGGCGGCACGACATCGTGGTCGTCGGCGCGGGCTGGATCGGAGCGGAGTTCGCCACGGCCGCGCGCGAGGCGGGCTGCGCGGTGACCGTCGTGGAGGCCGCGGAACGGCCGCTCGCCGCAGCGCTGCCCGCCGAGGTCGCCACCCCGATGACCGGCTGGTACGCCGACGCGGGCGTGCTCCTGCGGACGCATGCGCGCGTGGCGAGCGTCGAGCCGGGCGCGGTACTCCTGGACGACGGATCACGGCTGCCCGCGGGCGCGGTCGTCGTCGGCATCGGGGCCCGCCCCGCGACGGCCTGGCTGGCCGGCTCCGGGATCGAGCTCGGTGCGCACGGTGAGATCGTGGCCGACGAGCATCTGCGCACGTCCGTGCCGGACGTGTACGCCGTCGGCGACTGCGCCTCCTTCCCCTCAGGACGCTACGGCGAGCGCCTGCTGGTCCACCACTGGGACAACGCCCTCCAGGGGCCGCGCACGGTCGCCGTGAACATCGTCGGCCGGGCCACGGGGGAGGCCCCGGCGGTGTACGACCCGGTGCCGTACTTCTGGTCCGAGCAGTTCGGGCGATTCGTCCAGTACGTCGGGCACCACGCGGCCGCGGACACGATCCTGTGGCGGGGCGATCCCACAGGACCGGCATGGACGGTCTGCTGGCTGCGCGGTGAGCGGCTGGTCGCGCTGCTGGCGGTGGGCCGGCCCCGGGACCTGGCGCAGGGCCGCCGCCTGATCGAGTCGGGTACCGCGATGAATCCGGTGCTGCTGGCGGATCCGGCAAGGCCCATGAAGGCGGCGACGGCCTGAGCTCGGGCGCCCTCGTGGAGCGACCCGGGCGGCGCTTCCGGGTCCGGCGCGTCCGCTCTCGTGGACCGGGTCGGCTTCCGACTGTCGGTGGCAGATGGCAGGCTGGTTTCCGTGACCGAGATTGACGCAAAGATCGATGCTCTCGTCCCCGCCTGGCTCACCCTCCCCGACATCGCCGAACAGTTCGGCGTCGAGGTGACGCGTGTGCGGCAGCTGGTCAAGGACGGCCAGCTCATCGCCGTACGCCGCGGTGAGAACCGCGCGCTGCACGTCCCCGACGCCTTCATCGACGGGGACAAGGTCGTCAAGGGCCTGTCCGGGACCCTGACGCTCCTGCGGGACGACGGCTTCACGGACGAAGAGATGCTGGAGTGGCTCTTCACCCTCGACCCCAGCCTGCCCGGCACCCCCGCGCAGGCGCTCAGCGAGAACCGCGGCACGGAGGTGAAGCGCCGCGCCCAGGCGCTCGCCGTCTGACCCGGCCTCGACCGGCCAACCGTCCGGTGCCGCGTGAGCGGGGCCGGACCTGAACGACCGCCCGAGTGGGGGCCGTGGCCCGAGGGGCCACGGCCCGGGGTGGCTCGCGCCCGTCAGGGTGGTGCACGCCGCCGTAGGCGTGGTCCGCGCCTGTCAGGGCGGTGCACGCTCCCGGAGGAGCCGCGGGGCTGCCACCGGAGACCTGGCGGGACCCGTAGGCAGGCGTAGGGTGCCCGAGGCGTTCGCGGGACAGGGCCGCTCCCGCGCCGCACGCCGCCGGCCCCCGGGGGCGCTCCCGCACGCCGCCGACGCACATGCGGGCCCACCGGCCCGCACACCACGACACCCAGGGGGACACGCATGACCGGCACCGCCACCGCCCGGGCCCGGCTCGCCGACGCCCGGGTCTACCTCTGCACCGATGCGCGCAAGCGGCAGGGCGACCTCGGGGCGTTCCTCGACGCCGTGCTGACCGGCGGGGTCGACATCGTGCAGTTGCGGGACAAGGGCATGGAGGCCGGTGAGGAGCTGGAGCACCTGGCCGTCTTCGCCGACGCCTGTGCCCGGCACGGCAAGCTGCTCGCGGTCAACGACCGGGCGGATGTCGCGCACGCCGCCGGCTCCGACGTCCTGCACCTCGGTCAGGGCGACCTCCCCGTCCCCGCGGCCCGCGCGCTCCTCGGCGACGACGTCGTCATCGGCCGCTCCACCCACGCCGAGTCCGAGGCCGCCGCGGCCGCCGTCCAGCAGGGCGTGGACTACTTCTGCACCGGCCCGTGCTGGCCGACCCCCACCAAGCCCGGCCGCCACGCGCCCGGCCTGGACCTCGTCCGGTACACCGCCGCCCTCGGCACCGACCGCCCCTGGTTCGCCATCGGCGGCATCGACCTCGGCAACCTCGACCAGGTCCTGGAGGCGGGCGCCCGGCGCGTCGTCGTCGTACGGGCGATCACCGAGGCCGACGACCCGGGGGCCGCGGCGGCCGAGTTCGCGAAGCGGCTGAGGGAGGTCTAGCCGAGACGGTTGTCCAAGGGATGGACAACAAGGGGACAATCCGGTCAAATCCCGGTCCACGGTTGGGGGACCGACCTCCCCTGGCTAACCTGCCGGTATGGCCCTCGGCACCGCATCCATCAGGTCGGACCACGCTCGCACCGTCCGCGACATGCTCGCGGCCGGCAAGACGACGTACTCCTTCGAGTTCTACGCCCCCAAGACCCCGAAGGGCGAGCGGAACCTGTGGAACGCGCTGCGCCGGGTCGAGGCGGTGGCGCCCGACTTCGTCTCCGTGACCTACGGCGCGGGCGGTTCCACTCGCGCGGGCACGGTCAAGGCGACCGAGGCGATCGCCTCCGACACCACCCTCACCCCGATCGCCCACCTCACCGCGGTCGACCACTCGGTGGCCGATCTGCGCAACATCATCGGCCAGTACGCCGACGCCGGGATCCGCAACATGCTCGCCCTGCGCGGCGACCCGCCCGGCGACCCCATGGGCGACTGGGTGCCCCACCCGCGGGGCCTCGCCTACGCCGCCGAACTCGTCGAGCTGATCAAGGCGTCCGGCGACTTCTGCGTGGGCGTCGCCGCCTTCCCGGCGATGCACCCGCGCTCCCTCGACTGGGACACCGACGTCCGCCACTTCATCGACAAGTGCCGGGCGGGCGCGGACTACGCCATCACGCAGATGTTCTTCCAGCCGGAGGACTACCTCCGGCTGCGCGACCGGGTCTCGGCCGCAGGCTGTGACACCCCGATCATCCCCGAGGTCATGCCGATCGCGAGCGTGAAGACGCTGGAGCGGATCGGCTCGCTCACCAACGCCGCGTTCCCGGCCGCCCTGAAAGAGCGGATCCTCACAGCACAAGACGATCCGGCCGCTGTACGCTCCATTGGTATCGAATTCGCCACGGAGTTCTGCGCGCGGCTGCTCGCCGAGGGGGTGCCCGGCTTGCACTTCATCACGCTCAACAACTCCACCGCGACACTGGAGATCTACGAAAACCTTGGCCTGCACCACTCAGCGCAGGCCTAGACCGTTCGCACCGGTATACGACACACTGCGTAGCGGCCACTGGGAGAGGGGCGTACATGGGCTGGGCGGTCCTCTACATCGCGTTCGGCATCGTCGCGCTGTGGCTGCTGGGCGAGGTGCTGCTGCAGTACAAGGCGCGGCTGCGCTGGCGGCTGCTGGCCTTCGTCGGGTTCCTCGGTGTCGTCGTCGGTGTCCTGATCCCGTCGGTCGTCGTGATCGGACTGGGCGCGGCCGCCTTCGCGGTCGGGCAGACCTACGTCACCCTGTCGTTCCGCAGCGGCTTCGCGGCCGGCTGGGCGATGAACGCTCCCGCGCTGGGCGGCAGCAAGCGCCGTCGCGGTGAGCGCGGCCGCCAGGAACCGACCCTGGAGGTCTCCGGCCTGGAGGCCGAGGGCGCTCACGACGACGAGGCCGATCCCTACCGCCGCGACGCCGCCTACGGCCAGGACGACGACTACGACCGCGACGACGTCTTCACGCCCGCCCGTCCGGCCCACCAGCCGACGGCCGCCGGGACCACGGGCGTCTACGAGCCGCAGCCCATGCCGGACGACACCGGCTCCTACGGCGTCTACGACAACGGGTACCAGGCCGCGGGACAGCAGGCCCACGACCAGTACGGCGCCCAGGCCGCCGACCAGTCCTACGCCTACGACTACTCCGGCTACGGCCAGCAGCAGGGCTACGACGTCACAGGTCAGCAGCAGTACGCCGCCTACTCCGACCCGTACATCGGCTCGTCGGCCTACGGCCAGGACACGTACGACGGCGGCTACGGCGACCAGCAGTACTACGGCCAGCAGGGCTACGGCCAGGAGCAGTACGCCGGCAACACCGGCACCTACGGCGGCGAGACCCCGCCCGACGGGGTGTGGGTCCCGCAGCAGCGCAACACCGACGAGTACGGGCAGGAGCTGCCGCCGGAGCAGCCGTACCCGTACCAGGGCGGCGGGCAGCAGCCGCAGGGCAACGGCTTCGACGAGCAGTACCGATTCTGAGGCTCGAGTCCCGCCGGGGCGTCGCGCTCACTGCGAGCCGCGGAACTCCGGCCCCTCCACGATCAGTCCCGCGACCAGCGCGCCCGACATGCCCGCGTGCGGCAGTCCGCCGCCGGGGTGGGCCCAGCCGCCCACGGTGAACAGTCCGGGCACCCGCGTGCCGTTGGCCGGATGCAGCAGCCGTCCGCCGGCCGCCGCCAAGGCCGGCACCGGCACCGCCCCGCCCTCCGACCCCGTCTCGTCCGCGGTGTCGGCCGGCGTGTGCACCTCGTGCCAGAGAAGGCGGTCGCGCAGGCCGGGGACGGCGCGTTCGGCGGCGGTGATCATGTGGTCCACGAGGTCGCCGTGAGGCAGGCCGGGCCGCGCGGGCACCGCCGTCGTGAGGGTGACCGCCTCGTGGTCCGCCGGGGCCGGGCGGGGATCGTCGGGCCGTAGCACCGTGACCGTCGGACGGCGGTTCCCGGCGGCCGTGCCGAACAGGTCCGCCAGCTCGGCCTCGCGGTCCCGGGTGTGTACCACCGTGCGGTGTGCGGTGCCCTCGGGGCGGGGGCCGCGCAGGGCGAGCAGCAGGGTCAGCCGGCCGGCCGCCGCGGGCTGCGGCGGAACCTCGCCTTCGCCCCGGCTGACGGCGCCCGCCGCCAGCCGGGCCAGGATGCCGGGCGCGACGCCGGCGATCACGAAGTCCGCCTCCGCGACCGACCCGTCGGCGAGTTCCACCCCGGACGCCCGGCCGTCCTTCTCCAGCACGCCGGTAACCTCGGCGCCGAAGTGGAACGCGACCCTGCGGGCCAGACACCGTTCGTACACCGCCCGGGCCAGCTCGCGCAGACCGCCGCGCACGTACCAGGTGCCGAAGGCGTGCTCCATGTACGGCAGGACGGCCGCGCTCGCCGGGGCGGCCCGGGGGTCCAGGCCGTACCCGAGGGCGTGGCTCTCCAGGAGAGCCGCGAGCCGGGGGTCGCGCAGCTCCCAGGCGCCGATCTCGGCGAGTGTGCCGGCCCGGCGGGTGCGCAGCAGCCGCTTGTGCGGCACCGACGGGTAGGGCTCGCGGTCGGCCAGCACCCGCCAGTTCGGCCAGAGCGGCTCCTCCAGCAGCGGCCGGCGGGTCCGGTCCCAGGCCTCCCGGGCCCGGACCAGGAAGTCGCCCCAGCGCTTCCCGGCGCCGGCGCCGAGCCCTTCGTCCAGGGCGGCGACGACGCCCGCGCGTGAGGCGTTCGGCAGCGACACCTCGGTGCCGTCCGCGAACACGTGCCGGGACGAGGGATCGACCTGGACCAGCTCGACGCAGGACTCCAGCGGCTCCTTGCCGGTCTTGACGAAGAGGTCGCGGTAGACGGCCGGCAGCGGCAGCAGGGCGGGGCCGGTGTCGAAGGAGAACCCGTCACGCTCGAAGCGGCGCAGCGCTCCGCCGTAGGTGTCCGTCCGCTCGTACACCGCCACCCGGTGGCCCGCGACGGCCAGCCGGGCGGCAGCCGTCAGCGCGCCCATCCCGGCGCCGATCACCGCAATCCGTGCCATGCCGCGACTTTATCGGCCCCCACCGACAGCCCCACCGACAGCCCCACTGACCGCTCTGATCGGCGGCCCCGATCGGCGGCCTCCGAGTACGGGCGCGGGGGTGATCGTGACCAGGCGGCGACGGAGTGCTGTGGGGCCCCGTGCGCAGGGCTGAGTATCCGTACCTAGCCGCGCAGTTGAGTACGCGCACGGATGGGAGACGGCCCGCGCGGACGGGAGAGTGGAGACACGGAGAAGGGGCACGGCTCCGGCACCGGCGACACGGGGCGCCGGAACGGAGCCGGCCCACGATCCGCTCCTTCCGCCGGCGGTGTCGGCGGGAGCGAGGCACGGGGGAGAACCGGGGGGGAACCGGGGGACGACCGAACGGGGGTCCTGCGGGGGAACGTACGGGGGAGCAGGAAAACGGGGGAGCAGGGAAGGCGCCGGTTCGAGGTGGCCCGCGGGGGACGCGGCCACAGCGGACCGGCGCCTTCGGCTGTGCGTCGGAGTCCGGTCAGCGGCAGCCGCTCACCCGGCCCTGGAGCAGCCGCGAAAGGGCCGCGTGGACGTCGTCCAGGGAACGCTCCGGCTGGAACGACTTCCAGTCGAGCGCGGCGACCAGGACCATGCCGACCAGTGCCGCCGCCGTCAGCGGCACGTCGATCTCCTCGCTGAACTCGCCGCCCGCCACACCGTCGCGCAGGACGTCCTCCACGACCGCGACGGCCTGCTGCCGGACCACCAGCAGCGTCGACTGCCAGGCCCGGTTGGTGCGCCACAGTTCGGCCACGTAGAGCTGAGTGAAGGCCGGGTAGCGGTCGATGAAGACCAGCCCGGCGCGGATCATCGCGTCCAGGGCGTCGACCTTGCTGCCGCCCTCCCGCGCGGTCCGCTCGGCCGCTTCCCGCAGGGAGGCGGTCAGCAGACCCACTCCGTGCCGCAGCAGTTCTTCGAAGAGGACGGACTTGCTCGCGAAGTTGTAGTAGACCGTGCCCTTCGCGACCCCGGCACGCTCGGCGATCTCGTCCACGGTGGTGGCGGAGAACCCCTGCTCGGCGATGAGCGTGACGGCCGCCTCGTAGAGCTTCTGCCGGGTGGCCTCGCGGCGCGTGCTGCCGCCCGACGCGGCACTGCTGCTTTCCATGGCCCTGATTGTCACAGGAACCTCTCCGGGGGCTGTGACGGCGGGGAGGGGGTGGGCTCGGCAGCGGGCTCGGCGGTGGGGCTCACAGGCTCAGTTCCGGGTGCAGCCGGTCCAGTGTCCACACCTGACGCCGCCGGGCCGCCACGGCGGTCAGCGCGAGGGCGCCCGCGGTGAACGCCGTCAGCACCACGCACGCGTGCCACACCGGTTCGAGACCACCGCCCGTGATGAGCCGCCTCAGGGCCTCGACGACGTAGCTCATCGGCAGGAACGGGTGGAGTGCGTTGAAGAACCCGGGGCTGGTCTGTACGGGGTACGTGCCGCCCGCCGAGGTCAGCTGGAGCATCAGCAGCGCGAGGACCAGGATCCGGCCCGCCGCCCCGAAGCGCGCGTTCAGCCACTGCACGATCGCCGCGAAGCACGCCGTCACCAGGAACAGGAATCCCACCGTCCCGGCCGCCCGTGCCATCTCCAGGCCGACCGCCCAGTGCAGCACCGACATCAGCGCCACCGTCTGCAGCACCCCGATCGCCACCACCGGCAGCCAGCCCGCCAGCGCGATCCGCCACGCCGGGGCGCCCGCGGCGAGCGCCCGCCGGTTCATGGGCGCGATCAGCATGTACGCCACCATCGCCCCCACCCACAGGGACAGCGGGATGAAGTACGGCGCGAACCCGGTGCCGTAGTTGGGCGCCTTGTGCAGGTCCTGGCTGGCGAGCCGGACGGGGTCGGCCATGACCTCGGTGCGCCTGTCGCGGTCCCGTTCGTCGTAGTCGGGGATCTGCCCGGCGCCGTCGTGCAGGCCGCCGGCGAGCTTCCCTGAGCCGCCGACGAGCTTGAAGATGCCGCCGTTGAGGTCGTCCGCGCCCGTCTTCAGCTTGCCGACGCCCTTGTCCAGGCCGACCGCACCGGCCTTGGCCGTGCCGATGCCCTTGTGCAGCTTCTTCGCCCCGGCGGCGACCTCGGCCGCACCGTCGTTCAGCTTGTTGATCTTCTTGACGGCGTCGGCGAGGTCCTCGGAGAGGTGCGGTGCGCGGTCGGCGAGGGCCTGGGACTGCTTCTGGAGGGTGGCGAGGTTCTTGTCGAGCTTGTCCAGGTCGCCGTCCTGGTCCGCGATCAGCGTGTCGACGTCGTCCGCGACGGTGGTCACGTCGGCGGCCGCGTCCTTGGCCTTCTTCAGGTCGGAGCAGGCCGCGTCGGGCAGGACGGGATCGTCGCAGCGCCGGGCGTAGACGTCGTTCAGCGTGCCGGACGCCGCGCGGGCGTTCTTGGCGGCGGCCGGGGCCGTCTTCACCAGGGTGTCCAGGTGCTTGCGGATCACCCCGGAGGAGTCGGCGACCAGTTGGGCGGTGTCGCCGATGGTCTTCTCGTTGCCCTTCAGGAAGGGCCCGACCTTGTCGGCGGTGCCGTCGACCCGGTCGGCGAGCTTCTGGGTGCCCTCCGCGACCCGCTTCGAGCCGTCCTCCAGGTCGCCCGCGCCGGTGTGGAGCTTCTTCAGGCCCGTGGAGAGCTTGCCGCTGCCGTCCTTGGCGTTCCGCAGGCCGTCGGCGAGATCCTTGGAGCCCTTCTCGGCCTTGCCGATGCCGCCCTTGAGCCGGTCGGCCCCCTGCGCCGCCTTCACGGTCTTGCCGTGGATGTCGGAGAACGACACGAAGATCTTGTCCAGGAACGACCGGGACGTCTTCGTGGACGCCGCCTGCCGCACCTCACCGAAGACCGTCCGGGAGATCTGCCCGACGATGTAGTTGTTCGCGTCGTTGGTCCGCACCTGGAGGGCGCCGGTCTCCGGGGTGTCACCGGAGCTGGAGGCGATCCGCTCGCTGAAGTCGGCGGGCATGGTCAGCGAGAGGTAGTAGGTGCCGTCCTCGACGCCCCTGCGGGCCTCGGCGGCGCTGACCTCCTGCCAGTCGAAGGTCTTGCTGGCGTGCAGGCCCTTCGTGATGTCCTCGCCCGCCGTGATCTTCCTGCCGTCGGCCGTCGCCCCCCTGTCGTCGTTCACGAGCGCCACCGGGATCTTGTCCAGACGGCCGTACGGGTCCCAGAACGACCACAGGTACAGGGCGCCGTACAGCAGCGGCAGCACCAGCAGCGCGACCAGAGCCGCGCGCGGCAGCTTCCCCCGCCCGAAGCGGCGCAGCTCAAGCGCGGCCAGTCTCGGCGAGCGCATCGGCCTTCTCCTCTCCCTGGTCGGCCTGGTCGGCCTGCTCGGCCTGGTCGGTTCCCTGATCGGCCTGGTCAGGCTGGTCGGATCCCCGATCGGCCCGGGCGTCCTCGGCGGACGGCTCTTCGGGGCTCTCGGCGGTGGAAACCCTGACGGCGCCCTCGGGGGCCTCGCTGCACACCGCCACGACCGTCGTCCCGGCATCGGCCAGCGACCCGAGCAGCGCCCAGACCTCCTCCCGCTCACCGTCCGCGAGCTTGAGGTCGGTGTCGTCGATGCCGAGCAGCCGCGGCCCGCCGACCAGGGCGAGCGCCACCGACAGTCGCAGCGCCTCCAGGCGCTCCAGGTCCCGTACGGCCGTGCGCGGCCCCTTGGGCAAGGCCTTCAGGTCGAGTCCGGCGGCTTCCAGCGCGGCGTCGGCACGCTGCCCGGCCTCGGCCGCCCGCTCGCTGCGGGGCCGCAGCAGAGCGCGCAGTGAGGTGCCGAACCGCTGCTGGAGGAGCGCCCGCTCCCTAAGGTGCTCGCCGACGGTCAACGCCGGATCGAGGTCGGTGACCCCCGGGACATGAGCCAGCGCGCTGATGCCGCGCACCGCCGCCATCTGCTTCGGCAGCCTCGCGTCGCCCACCGAAGCCGTGCCCTCCGAGACCTTCATCCGCCCCGTCAGCGCGAGCAGCAGGCATGTGCGGCCGGACCCGGACGGGCCCTCGACCGCGACGAGTGTCCCCGGCCCGGCGTCGACGGAGATCCCGCGGACCGCCCACCCCCGTGGCCCCTTGATCCCGAGGCCCTCGGCGGCGATCCGCACCCCTCCCGCCTGTTCCCCCACGAGTCTCCCCTGAATTTGAACTGACTGGTCAGTGCAAAACTACTCCGAACCTACGAGCGAAGCAAAACAGCAGGTCAGAACGGATTGTCAGTGCCATACCTCACGATGGGTCACATACGGCACTCCGTGACCGGACGTGCCGTCACACAGACGACAGGAGGTTCGTCATGGCCAGCTACCACGCAGCAGCCGCCCGCCGGCGCCGCGCCACCGGCCCTGCCCCCTCACTGACCGGCCCGGCGAGCGACGTGCACCCCGTTCTGCGCCGGGCCACGGCCCCGCCCGCCGCCCTCGACCTCCTCGCCCAGGCCCGCGCGAGCCTCGACGAGGCCACCGCCCTGGAGACACCGAACGAGCGCTACGCGACGGCCCACCTCGCCGCCCTGCGCACCGCCGCCGCGGTACTCGCCGCCCGGGGACGTCCGGAGACCTCGCCCCGGGCCCGGGCCAAGATCCGGAGCGCCTGGGAAGTGCTCCCCGAGATCGCGCCCGAACTGACCGACTGGAGCGCGCTGTTCGCCGCTGGCGCCCGCCGCCGGGCCCGGGCCGAGGCCGGTATCCAGGGCGCCGCCACCGGCCGGGACGCCGACGACCTGATACGGGACGTGGCGATGTTCCTGCGCCTCGTCGAGCGGATGCTGGTCCTCCAGCCGGTCCTCCCGCAGCCCCGCCCGGACCAGGACCGGCCGGAGGGCCCCGGCCCGGGGAGGGGCATGCCGGACGCGGGTTGACCGGACGCGGGCCAACCGGACCGTCGGGACGCGGCCCGCCAGGACGCCGACCGGACGCGGGCCATCCGGACGCGGGCCGTCGGGGCGAGGGCCGTCGGGGCGAGGGCAACCGGACGCGGGCAACCGGACGCGGGTCGACCGGACGCGGGCCGACCGGTAGGCGGCAGCCCGGGGCCGGTCGGCGGCCCGGCTCGGAGCGCCTGACCCGAGGGCCGTCCGGCACCGGTCATCCGGACGCCGCGGCCGAGGCAATAGGGTGGGGGACGCCTGAAGTCTTCCCTTCCCGTTGGCCGGGGCCGGGGAGGACGCCCCGTTCACACCGCCGTGCAAGAGGCGGTACCGCGCCGAGGAGTCAACTGCCGTGTCGGACCCGATGCGCCCCCGTGCCTCACTCCGTACCGCCGTGGTCTGGGAGGTCCTCCAGGACGCC
Organism: Streptomyces sp. NPDC012474; assembly: GCF_042955185.1. Classification (NCBI taxonomy): domain Bacteria; kingdom Bacillati; phylum Actinomycetota; class Actinomycetes; order Kitasatosporales; family Streptomycetaceae; genus Streptomyces; species Streptomyces sp. NPDC012474. The sequence continues at coordinate 396,663 of NZ_JBIBEP010000005.1, read as the reverse complement.
CTGGACCGCCGGGTCAAGGCCACGGGTCGGGAGTCGCTGGACGTCCTCGACACCGGAGGCGGCAGCGGCAACTTCGCGGTGCCCGTCGCCCGTCTCGGTCACCGTGTCACCGTCGTCGACCCCAGCCCCAACGCGCTGTTCGCCCTGGAGCGCCGCGCCGCCGAGGCCGATGTCGCCGAGCGGGTCATGGGCGTCCAGGGCGACGCCCACGGTCTCTTCGACGTGGCCGAGCGCGGTGGTTACGACGTGGTGCTGTGCCACGGCGTCCTGGAGTACGTGGACGACCCGGCCGAAGGCGTCCGCAACGCGGTCGCGGCCCTGCGCGCGGAGGGCGTCCTCAGCCTGCTCGCCGCCGGCCTCGGAGGTGCCGTGCTGGCACGCGCCCTCGCCGGGCACTTCAAGGAGGCCCGGCAGGCCCTCGACGACCCGAACGGGCGATGGGGCACGGGTGATCCCGTACCGCGCCGCTTCACCGCCGAGCAGCTCACGGGCCTGGTCGAGGCCGCGGGTCTGCGCGTCGGCGCCGTGCACGGGGTGCGGGTCTTCGCCGACCTCGTGCCCGGCGTCCTCGTCGACACCGAGCCCGGAGCGCTGGAAGCGCTGCTGAAGCTGGAGGAGGCCGCGGCCGAGCTCCCCGCCTTCCACTCGGTGGCCACGCAATTGCACATCCTCGGTGAGACCGGCGGGACCGGTGCGACAGCTGGGGTGGACGAGACCGATGGGGCTGCCGAGGCCTGAGCTGCTTCGTGAGGTACCGCCGCTGATCAGCGCCTGGGCTGCGCATGGAGTACGCCACAGGCCCCCCGAATGGAGGCGGCGCGCCGTATGATCGAGGGAGACCGTTCCGGCATGACGGGTCGGCCGCCGGGGAATGCAAGCCTCAGCGAGCCGGGACGCCCATGGCGGGGTCCGGTTGGTCAATTGGCGCAGAGGGGCGGGTTTCACGGGGGCGATTCCCTGCCTATCCTGAAGGGACCCCCCGGGTCGCCCCGGCGACTGCACGATGAGGAGGACTCCGTGCCGCTCTCGGAGCACGAGCAGCGCATGCTCGAGCAAATGGAGCGAGCGCTGTACGCCGAAGATCCCAAGTTCGCGACAGCGCTTGAGGGAAGCGGGCTGCGCACGTACACCCGGCGACGGGTTTACCAGGCGGTCGCCGGCTTCCTCGTAGGTATCGCGCTCCTCATGGCTGGAATGGTCGCCAAGCAGGTCTGGCTCAGCGTCGTGGGCTTCCTCGTCATGCTGGGCTGTGCGGTGCTCGCCGTCACCGGCTGGCGCAAGGCTCCCAAGCCGGGTGAACAGGCTGCCGGTGCCGCCGGGCCCCAGGCCCGCCGACAGGGTCGGCAGCGCCGCTCCGTGATGGACCGCATCGAGCAGCGCTGGCAGAAGCGCCGCGATGAACAGGGCGGCCACTAGCCCTCCGCGGGGCCTCTCCAGGCCCACGTGTGAACACGTACGTCAGGGGGTGACCACCGGATCGGTGGTCACCCCCTGACGTATGCGTCGGCCAGCCGGGGCCAGACCCTCGCATCGGTCGCCCCCCCCGGTCGACGGTGCACCGTGTGCCGGATGCGTGGCGCGGGAACGCGACCCGGTCCGCCGATCCCGCATACGCGAAGGTCGGCCGGCGCACCCGCGCCGGCCGGCCTGAGCCGCTCGTGTCCCTCAGCCCTGCTGGCCCGACGCCTTCCGCCAGGTCGGCCGCATCGCCACGGCGCGCTCCCGGACGCCCGTCCACCAGGCCGACGCCGCCCACACCACCCGCACGGTGGAGCGGGGAGCCACGAGCGCCCGGAGCCGGGCCGGGCGGCTGACCGCCGCGCCGAGGCCCGCCGTCGCACGGCGGACATCGTCCGTGAGGCCCGCAACCGGGCGGGGGCGCGGTGCGTACAGAACCTGCTCCACCGCGTTCGCCACCCGGTGCACCGAGGCCGCGGCCGTCGCGTCGAGGTCGCCCAGCCGGACGATACGGGCGGCCGCCTTGCGCGGTGTCTGTGACTCGTCCGGCGTGATGCCGAAGTCCCACGCCGTGTCGGTCAGCTCCTGCCAGACGGCCAGCACGTGCGGCGCCGCGTCCGCCTCGCTGCGGCCGTGCGCCCCGAGGCGTATCGCGCGCGTCCGCAGCCGCCACAGCATCGGTGCCAGGGGAAGCGCGAGGACGGCCAGACCGGCGAGGGCCCACACCAGGAACGCGTACCACTTCGGGCCGTCGTCGTCCGTGGGCAGCGCCGCCTGCGGCGACTCGCTCGCGCAGCCGCCGTCCAGCCTCCTCTGCTCCGGGGTGCAGGACTCGCGTTCCGACGGCGCCGCGGAGGGCGCGGTGGACGTCGCCTCGGACGGCCGCGCCGGGTCCGGCACCGTGCTGTCGGGGCTGTCCGGCACGGTGTACGACGGTATCGAGCCGCGGTTCGGGGTGGGCTCGAAGCGGGTCCAGCCCACGCCCTCGAAGTACAGCTCCGGCCAGGCGTGCGCGTCGCGCAGCCCCACGGACACCGAGCCGTCCGCCTGCGGGGAACCGGGCGCGAAGCCCACCGCGACCCGGGCCGGGATGCCCAGGGAGCGGGCCATCGCCGCCATCGCGAAGGAGAAGTGCACGCAGAAACCCTGCTTGTCCTTCAGGAAACGGGCGATGGCCTGCGAGCCGCTGCCCACCTGCACCTGCGTGTCGTACTCGAAGCCGCCGGTCACGGCGAACCAGTCCTGGAGCTTCACCGCCTGGTCGTACGGGTTGGCGGCGCCCGCGGTGACCTGGCGGGCGGTGCGGCCCACCACCGACGGCAGCGAGTCGGGCAGCTCGGTGAAGTCGCCCTCGATGTCCGCGGGCGGCGGCCCCGCCGCGGCGAGCTGCTCCGCCGTCGGCTCCATCTCCAGGCTCTTGACCTGATACGTCAGGCCCCGCGTGTTCTGCCCGTGGTCGCCGACCAGGGTCATGCCCTCCGGCTCGTAGCGCCAGTTACCGCTGATGCGCACGCCGCTCGGCGGGTACGGCATGGGCAGCCAGTCCTGGGCGTACCAGTCGGCCGCCGTGATCGTGGTGTCGACCTCCGTGCGCTTGACGTCCGGGCTGAGGCCGACCGGGTCCGGGAAGGTGCCGTCGGGAACGGCGGTGATGGACCGCCGGGACGGCTTCCACGTGGTGCCGTCGAAGTCGTCCAGGGACACGATCCGCAGATACAGGTCCGAGACGTCTTCCATCTTCGTCCGCACGGACAGGACCTGCTGGTCCTCGTCCGCGTTCAGGCTGTCCCGCAGCGACACCAGCGGGTTCACGGCGGAGATCGTGCCCCCGCCGCCGGGGCCGCCGCCCGCGCCGGCTCCCACGGAGTCCAGCAGGCCGCCGTTCATCGCCGGCAGGCCGAGCGGCACCACCAGGGCGATGCCGAGCGCGACCACGCCGATGCGCCGGCCCGTGCGGACCGGGGCGACCGCGCCGGTCCGCTCCTCGCCGGACGTGCGCGGAGCACCGCCGAAGACCCGGCCCCACTGTGAGAGCCGGTCCCGCCCCTCGGCCAGGAGCAGCATCAGATAGCCGGCCGCCGCCACCAGGAACCACAGCCAGTCGGCGCCCCCGTCGGACAGCCCGGCGGCCACGGAGTACAGCGCCAGCAGGGGCAGCCCGGCCGGAGCGGCGCTGCGGAAGGTCACCGCGAGGGTGTCCACCAGCAGCCCGATGACCAGGACCCCGCCTATGAGCATCAGCCGGATGCCGTCGGACTCCAGGGGCGCCGGGATCGCGTACCGGGCGATGTCGTCCCCGCCCTGCTGGAGCAGGACCGCGAAGCGGTCGAAGGCCTGCGGCCCGGGGATCAGCCCGGCCAGGGCCTGCTCGCGGGCGAACACGAAGGTCAGCAGCACGACGGTGACCACGGCCTGCGCCGCGACGGTCAGCGGCCGGGCCAGCGGCACCCTGCGGGCAGCGGCGCCCACGCCCGACTGCAGGGCCAGCAGGAAGGCCGCCTGAACGATCCACGTGGCCGGCTTGACCAGGGGCAGCAGGGCGCACGCGGCCATCAGCGTGGCCGCCCAGGCGCCCAGCGTCAGTCGTACCCGCCCGCTCATCCCGGTCCCTCCCCGCCGCTCGCGGCGGCCACGCCCCTGCGCTCCCGGTCGGCCTGCCGCCACACCTCGGCCACGGAGGCGCCCCGCGGCACCCGCAGGGCCGTCCAGCCGGCCTCCCGCAGCATCCGCAACCGGTCTTCGCTCCTGTCCAACGGACCCGGGACGTCGCTCGGTTCCCGCCCCCAGCTCTCACTGTCCAGTACGAAGGCGACCGCACCCGGGCTGCGCTGCCGCATCCGGCCCAGCACCGCCGCCTGGTCCTCGTCCAGGTCGCCGAGGAAGGCCAACAGCAGCCCCTCGTTCCCGCCGCGCAGCACGTCGTAGGCCCGGGACAGACCCGCGCCGTCGGAGTGGTCGATCACCGCGAGGGTGTCCATCATCAGCCCGGCCGCGTCCGCGGACTCCTGGCTCGCCCCCGCGAAGCCGTCACCGCCCTCACCGGGCACCGCGTTGCCGGTGTCCGTCAACAGCCGCACGGAGTAACCCCGTTCGAGCATGTGCAGCAGCACGGACGCGGCGCCCGACACGGCCCACTCGAAGGCCGAGTCCGGTCCCGCGCCCTCGTAGGCGATGCCCCGGGTGTCCAGCAGCACCGTGCAGCGGGCGCGCTGCGGCTGCTCCTCGCGGCGCACCATCAGCTCGCCGTAGCGGGCGGTGGAGCGCCAGTGCACGCGGCGCAGGTCGTCGCCGTAGCGGTAGCCGCGCGGGATCACGTCGTCCTCGCCGGCCAGGGCGAGTGAACGCTGCCGGCCGTCGCCGTACCCCTTGGCCTCACCGCTGAGGCGCACCGGCGCCAGCGGCTCCACGCGCGGGATGACCGTGAGGGTGTCGTGCGTCGAGAAGGACCGGGTCAGCTCGCACATGCCGAACGGATCGGTCAGGCGCAGTTGGAGCGGGCCCAGCGGGTAGCGGCCGCGCAGGTCGGAGCGCACCCGGTAGGACACCTCGCGCCGGCCGCCCGCCTCGACCCGGTCGAGCACGAAACGCGGCCGGGGCCCGAGCACGTACGGCACCCGGTCCTGGAGCATCAGCAGGCCCGTCGGCAGCCGCGAGACGTTGTCCATCCGCAGGTGGACCCGGGCCTCGTTGCCCGCGGGCACACGCGCGGGGGAGAGCCGGCGGCTGCCCGCGACCCGGTAGCGCGTGCGGTACAGCACCGCCGCGCACACCAGCGGCAGCACCGCCAGCAGCAGACCCACGCGCAGCAGGTCGGCCTGCCCGAGCACATACGAGCAGATCGCGGCCGCGACGCCGGCGGCCAGGAAGGAGCGTCCGCGGGTGGTCAGACCGGCCAGGGCGGTGCGGATGCCGCCCTTCTCGCCCCGGTCGGCTTCCGCGTACCCCGTCCCCGCGGTGGTCATCACAGCCTCCGCGGCGGCTGCTGGGGATAGGCCGGCGCCGTACGGTCGAGGCCGCCGAAGCCCCCCTGCTGCTGCGGCGCCGCGGTCGGCACCGGGGTGCGCTGCAGGATCTCCTCGACGACCTGCTCGGCGGTGCGCCGGTTGAGCTGGGCCTGGGCGGTGGGCAGCAGCCGGTGGGCCAGGACGGCGACGGCGAGGGCCTGGACGTCGTCCGGCAGCGCGTACTCCCGGCCGCTGAGGGCCGCGGACGCCTTCGCCGCGCGCAGCAGGTGCAGCGTCGCGCGCGGGGAGGCGCCGAGTCTCAGGTCGGGGTGCGTGCGGGTGGCGCCGACCAGTTCGACCGCGTAGCGCTTGACGGGCTCGGCGACGTGCACGCCGCGCACCGCCTCGATGAGCTTGAGGATCTCGTGAGCGTGGGCCACGGGCTGGAGGTCCTCCAGCGGCGAGACGCCGCCGTGCACGTCCAGCATCTGCAGCTCGGCCTCCGCGCTCGGGTAGCCCACCGACACCCGGGCCATGAAGCGGTCGCGCTGGGCCTCCGGCAGCGGGTAGGTGCCCTCCATCTCGACCGGGTTCTGCGTCGCCACCACCATGAAGGGGCTGGGCAGCTCGTAGGTCTTGCCGTCGATGGTGACCTGGCGCTCCTCCATCGACTCCAGAAGCGCGGACTGCGTCTTGGGCGAGGCGCGGTTGATCTCGTCGCCGATCACCACCTGCGCGAAGATCGCGCCCGGCTTGAACTCGAAGTCACGGCGCTGCTGATCCCAGATGGACACACCGGTGATGTCCGACGGCAGCAGGTCCGGTGTGAACTGGATGCGCCGCACCGAGCAGTCGATGGACCGCGCCAGTGCCTTGGCCAGCATCGTCTTGCCGACGCCCGGGACGTCCTCGATCAGCAGGTGTCCCTCGGCGAGCAGTACGGTCAGCGAGAGCCGTACGACCTCGGGCTTGCCCTCGATCACGCCTTCCACCGACTCCCGCACGCGCTCCACCACGGCGGTCAGATCAGTGAGGCTCGCTCGATCGTCATAGGTCGTCACCCGGCCCTCCTCGGCCTTTCCCCTGCTCCCAAGGAGCACGGGATACCCCATTTTCCCGGGCCGACGCCGCATGACGCGGGCCGGCCCACCCCGAACCACGGACACCACGCGTGAAAGGTTCCGCGTGACGTCACTCCCGCATTCTTGCTGCCGTTACCGTTTCGTGTCACTCGACTGTGGACAACTGGCCGCGATATGTCGGTCTTGCGACCATTCGAACGCGTGACTGACAGGCTTTCGACAGCGGCAGCAGGTGGTCTTCCGGGGCGGACGGCCCCCGGCGTCCAGGCCTGCGGGCCGGGTCAGGAGGCCGGGTCGACCTCGCGCAGCAGACCGGTCTTCACGTCGAACACGAATCCGCGCACGTCGTCGGTGTGCGGCACGAACGGCGAGGTCCGCACGCGCTGCATCGACTGCCGCACGTCCTGGTCGACGTCCCGGAAGGACTCCACGGCCCACGCCGGGCGCTGGCCGACCTCCGCCTCCAGCTCGTTGCGGAAGTCCTCGGTGAGGCTCTCCAGGCCGCAGCCGGTGTGGTGGATGAGCACCACGCTGCGGGTCCCCAGCTTGCGCTGGCTGATGGTGAGCGAGCGGATCACGTCGTCGGTGACGACGCCGCCCGCGTTGCGGATCGTGTGGCAGTCACCCAGCTCCAGACCGAGCGCCGCGTGCAGGTCGAGACGGGCGTCCATGCAGGCCACGACGGCGACGTGCAGCACGGGCCGGGCGTCCATCCCGGGGTCCGAGAAGGCGTCGGCGTACCGGGCGTTCGCCTCGACGAGGCGGTCGGTGACCGTGCCGCCGACCGGCATGGCGCTCTCCGGACCTGTGGGAACCGATGCAGAAGTCGTCATAGATATGACGTTACTGGTCACACCCCGTCCAGGCCTCCTGTGGAAGTGGACAAAGAATGCCGCTGACCGGCGGTTGTGAGGTAACCCACAAGGGTGGCGCCCCGGTCGCCGTGCGAACGGCGGCGACGCGCAGGCCGGTTGATTGACCGGGCGACAGGGTGGACTAAAGTGACGCGAAGCGGGAGGCGAGACCTCCCCGCTGGACTGATTTCTTCGGAGACCCCGGCGACGACCGGAGATCTCCCCGCGTGCGCGGCGCGTACGTACGGCTCGGCCTCCTCCCGCTCCCGGCCGGCTGACGCTTCCGGCGCCGGCGGGCCGCCCCTTCACCGGGGCTCCCAGCGAAGCTGGGAACGGGCGGGGACCCGGCGGTGCGTACGGCCGCGCCGGATCTGAGAGGGCCCCTTGAGCGCGAGTCGACACGTCCCGGTGATGCTCCAGCGGTGCCTGGACCTGCTGGCACCCGCCCTGGAGGGGCCGGACGCCGTGGTCGTCGACTGCACCCTCGGCCTCGGCGGGCACAGCGAGGCCCTCCTGGAGAGGTTCCCCGACGCCCGGCTCGTCGCCCTCGACCGCGACAAGGAGGCCCTGCGCCTGTCCGGCGAGCGCCTCGCGCCCCACGGCGAGCGCGCCACCCTCGTCCACGCCGTCTACGACGAGCTCCCCCAGGTGCTGCACAGACTCGGCATCGCGCGCGTGCAGGGCGTCCTGTTCGATCTGGGCGTCTCCTCCATGCAGCTCGACGAGGCCGACCGCGGCTTCGCGTACGCCCAGGACGCCCCGCTCGACATGCGCATGGACCAGACGACCGGCGTCAGCGCCGCCGAGGTCCTCAACACCTACCCGCCGGGCGAGCTGGTGCGCATCCTGCGGGCGTACGGCGAGGAGAAGCAGGCCAAGCGGATCGTCGGCGCGATCGTGCGCGAGCGGGAGAAGGAGCCGTTCAGCACCAGCGCGCGGCTGGTCGAGCTGATCCGCGACGCCCTGCCGCAGGCCGCCAAGCGCACCGGCGGCAACCCGGCCAAGCGCACCTTCCAGGCCCTGCGCATCGAGGTCAACGGCGAGCTCTCCGTCCTGGAGCGGGCGATCCCGGCCGCCGTCAGGACGCTCGACGTGGGCGGGCGGATCGCCGTGCTCTCGTACCACTCGCTGGAGGACCGGCTGGTCAAGCAGGTCTTCGCGGCGGGCGCCGCCATCACCGCGCCGCCGGGACTGCCCGTCGTCCCCGAGCGCTACCAGCCGCGGCTCAAGCTGCTCACCCGCGGTGCCGAACTCCCCACCGAAGAGGAGATCGCCGAGAACCGGCGGGCGGCACCGGCGCGGCTGCGCGGGGCCCAGCGCATCAGGGAGGACGTCGAGTGAGGCGCGTGCAGGCCGGACCGAGGGAGCGTGCGTGAGCGGCAAACCCGAACTGAAGGGGAGGGCGGCCCGACTCGCGCGGCTCCTCCCGACCGGCCCCGGGCAGGCGGCCCGCACGCCCTTCGTCCTCCTGGTCGTCCTCCTCCTCGGCGGCGGTCTCATCGCCCTCCTGGTGCTGAACTCGGCCCTCAGCGAAGGCGCGTTCAGGCTCGACGACCTCCAGAGCGGGACCAAGAACCTCACCGACGAGGAGCAGGCCCTCCAGCGGGACATCGACGCCTACTCCGCCCCCGACGCCCTGCAGCGGCGCGCCCGCGAGCTCGGCATGGTGCCCGGCGGCGACCCCGCCTTCCTCGCTCCCGACGGAACCGTCAAGGGCGTCCCCAGCGCCGCCCCGGGCGTCCGGCAGTCCTCAGTGCACACCCCCCTGGTCCTCGCCCCCGAGGCCATGACCGACGGCCCTCCTCCGACCCCCGGCAGGTGACGGAAGTGTCCGACAGGGAACCGCCACGCCGTCGCGTGCCCGGCCCGGCCAGGCCCGCCCGCCCCGACGCCCGGCGCCGCCCCGGCCCCGGTGCCCGTCCGGCCCGGAGGCCGGGGCAGGCCCGTCCGGCGGCACCCGGGCCGCTGCGGCTCGGCAGCCCCCGCCCCCGCCTGCGCCTGGTCGGACTCGCCCTGACCCTGGTCCTGGCCGCCTTCGTCGTGCGGCTCTTCCAGGTGCAGGCCGTCGACGCGAGCACGTATGCCGCCAAGGCCGAGCAGAACCGCTACGTCGGGCAGGTGCTGGCCGCGGACCGGGGCGAGATCACGGACCGGTCCGGTGTGGCCCTCGCGACCAGCGAGGACGCGTACGACATCACCGCCGACCCCACGATGTTCGCCCCGAAGATGCTGAAGATCGGGGACGGGCCCGAACGGGCGGCGGCCCTCCTCGCGCCGATCCTCGGCCAGGAGCAGGGAGACCTGGTCGAGAAGCTGCGCCCGAAGAACAAGGCCCTGCGCTACGTCAAACTGGCCTCCCGTCAGACCCCGCAGGTCTGGAAGCAGATCAAGGACCTCAAGTCGGCGCTCGCCAAGAAGGCGGAGACGGACAAGTCCACGCCCAACGTCCTCTCGGGCGTGTTCTCCGTCGCCACCAGCAAGCGCGTGTACCCCGCCGGCGATCTCGCCGCCGGGATACTGGGCTGGGTCAACGGCGAGGGCAAGCCCGGCGGCGGCATCGAGCTGCAGCTGAACAAGCAGCTCGCCGGCAAGGACGGCAAGATCCGCTACGCCCAGTCCGGCGGCCGTCTCGTGCCCACCGCGGGCTCCACCGAGACACCCGCCGTCCCCGGCAGCGACGTCGAGCTCACCGTCGACCGCGACATCCAGTGGGCCGCTCAGAAAGCCATCAGCGACCAGGTGAAGGAGTCCGCGGCCGACCGCGGCTACGTCATCGTCCAGGACACCCGCACCGGGCAGATCCTGGCCATGGCCAACTCGCCCGGCTTCGACCCCAACGACCTGTCGGACGCGAACCCGGCCGCCCTTGGCAACGCCGCCCTCCAGGACGCCTTCGAGCCCGGTTCCACCGCCAAGGTCATGTCGATGGCGGCCGTCCTCCAGGAGAACGCCGCCACACCGGGGACGCATGTGGTCGTGCCCAACCGGCTGCACCGCGGCGACCGGCTCTTCAAGGACGACATCAACCACCCGACCTGGTACCTGACGCTCAACGGCGTCCTCGCCAAGTCCAGCAACATCGGCACCATCCTCGCCACCGGGCAGCTCGGCAAGACGCAGGCCCAGGCCAACAAGGTCCTCTACGACTACCTGCGCAAGTTCGGCCTCGGCAGTTACACCGGACTCGGCTTCCCCGGCGAGACAAAGGGCATCCTCGCCCCGCCCGACAAGTGGTCGACCTCGCAGCAGTACACGATCCCTTTCGGCCAGGGCGTCTCCATCAACGCCATGCAGGCCGCCTCGGTGTACTCGACCATCGCCAACGGCGGAGTCCGCGTCGAACCCACCCTGGTGCGCGGCACCAAGGGACCCGACGGGCGCTTCACGCCGGCCCCCAAGCCCGCGAAACACCGGGTCGTCGACGCCAAGACGGCGAAGACCCTCGCCCGGATGCTGGAGTCCGTCGTGGACGACGAGGAGGGCACCGGCACCAAGGCGCGCATCCCCGGCTACCGCGTCGCGGGCAAGACGGGCACCGCGAACCGCGTGGATCCGGCCACCGGCAAGTACAAGGGCTACACCTCGTCGTTCGCCGGGTTCGCGCCCGCCGACAAGCCCCGCGTCACGGTCTACTGCGCCATCCAGAACGCCACCCAGGGCAGCTACTTCGGCGGTCAGATCTGCGGACCCGTCTACAAGAAGGTCATGGAGTTCGCACTGAAGTCCCTCCAGGTCCCGCCGACCGGCGCCCAGCCCGCGAGGATGCCCGTCTCCTTCAAGCAGTGATCAGGGCGGACACGCCCTGATCAGTACTCAGCCCCCACCGAGCCACCAGGACCGCCTCCGTGACAACGATCACCCCCGACCCCGGCAACCAGAGCAGCCCCAGCCCCTCACTTCGCCCGGAGGCGGGTGCGCCCGGTACGCTCACCGCCGTGCCAAACGCTGATCAGTCCCAAACCACCCAGAAGGGGCATCCCGTGACATACCCCGGGCCGCCCAGGCCGGTGCAGGTCTCCGCCACACCCCTCGCGGAACTCGCCGATCAGCTGGGTGCTTCCACGCCGCGGAACGCCGTCGGGGTCACGGGCATCACCCACGACTCACGCGCCGTGCGCCCCGGCGACCTGTACGCCGCCCTCCCGGGGGCCCGGCTGCACGGTGCCGACTTCGTCGAGCAGGCCGCGAGCCTAGGCGCCGCCGCCGTGCTGACCGACCCGACCGGCGCCGAGCGCGCCGCCGCGTCCGGGCTGCCGGTGCTGGTCGTCGACGACCCGCGCGGGCGGATGGGCGAGCTGGCCGCCACGATCTACGGCCACCCCGGCCGGGACCTGCTCCAGATCGGCATCACCGGCACCTCCGGCAAGACCACCACCGCCTACCTCGTCGAGGGCGGCCTGAAGACGATCCGCTCCACCGGTTTGATCGGCACGGTCGAGATGCGCATCGGCGACGAGCGCATCAAGTCCGAGCGCACCACCCCCGAAGCCACCGATCTGCAGGCCCTGTTCGCGGTCATGCGCGAACGCGGTGTCGACGCGGTGGCCATGGAGGTCTCCAGCCACGCCCTGGTCCTCGGCCGGGTCGACGGCTGCGTGTTCGACATCGGCGTCTTCACCAACCTCAGCCCGGAACACATGGAGTTCCACTCCGGCATGGAGGACTACTTCCAGGCGAAGGCGCAGCTGTTCACCCCCAAACGGGGCAAGCTCGGCGTGGTCAACGTCGACGACGAGTACGGCCGCAGGCTGGCGAAGGAAGCCACCGTCCCGGTCGTCACCTACTCCGCCGAGGGCCACCCCGACGCCGACTGGCGCGCCGAGGACGTCGAGGTCGGCCGGCTCGACTCGACGTTCACCGTCATCGGCCCCAAGGGCGAGCGGATCGCCGCCAAGTCGCCGCTGCCGGGCCCGTTCAACGTGGCCAACACCCTCGCCGCGATCGTCGCCCTCGCCGTCGCAGGCCTCGACCCGCAGGCCGCCGCCGACGGTGTCGCCGCCGTGCCCGGCGTCCCGGGCCGTCTGGAGCGCGTGGACGCGGGGCAGCCCTACCTCGCGGTTGTCGACTACGCCCACAAGACCGACGCCGTCGAGTCCGTGCTGCGCGCCCTGCGCAAGGTCACCGAGGGCAAGGTGCACATCGTCCTCGGCTGCGGCGGTGACCGGGACAAGAGCAAGCGCGAGCCCATGGGCGCCGCCGCGGCGCGGCTGGCCGACACCGCCACACTGACCTCCGACAACCCTCGCGGTGAGGACCCTCTCGCGATCCTCGCCACGATGCTCCAGGGCGCGGCGTCCGTGCCCGCGCACGAGCGCGGCGAGGTGCAGGTCTTCGAGGACCGGGCCGCCGCGATCGCCGCCGCCGTCGCCCGCGCCGAACCGGGCGACACCGTGCTGGTGGCGGGCAAGGGCCACGAGCAGGGCCAGGACATCGCCGGGGTGGTCCGTCCCTTCGACGACCGCCAGGTGCTCCGCGAAGCCATCCAGAAGACCCAGGGATGAAAATCCAGAAGACCCAGGGGATGAACTTGTGATCGCCCTCTCCCTCGCCGAGATCGCAGAAGTCGTCGGCGGGCAGACGCACGACATACCGGATCCGTCCGTCCAGGTCACCGGCCCGGTCGTCCGGGACTCCCGCGAGGCGGGGCCGGGCAGCCTGTTCGTGGCCTTCGCCGGGGAGCGCGTGGACGGCCACGACTTCGCGGCGGCGGTCGTCGAGGCGGGAGCGGTGGCCGTGCTCGGCACCCGGCCCGTCGGCGTGCCCGCGATCGTCGTGGACGACGTCCAGACCGCCCTCGGCGCCCTCGCCCGGCACGTCGTACGCCGCCTCGGCGCCACCCTCGTCGCCCTCACCGGTTCGGCCGGCAAGACCAGCACCAAGGACCTCATCGCGCAGGTGCTCGGGCGCAAGGCCCCGACGGTGTTCACGCCCGGCTCGCTCAACAACGAGATCGGGCTGCCGCTGACCGCGCTGAGCGCCACCGAGGAGACCAGGTTCCTGGTCCTGGAGATGGGCGCCCGCGGCATCGGGCACATCCGTTACCTCGCCGGCCTGACACCCCCGAAGGTCGGCCTCGTCCTCAACGTCGGCAGTGCCCACATCGGCGAGTTCGGCGGCCGCGAGCAGATCGCGCAGGCCAAGGGCGAGCTCGTCGAGGCCCTGCCGTCCGAGGCCGAGGGCGGTACCGCGATCCTCAATGCGGACGACCCTTACGTACGGGCCATGGCCACCCGTACGAAGGCGAAGGTGCTCCTTTTCGGAGAGTCCGGCGAAGCGGACGTCTCCGCCGAGAACGTGCGACTCACGGACACCGGGCAGCCCTCGTTCAGGCTTCACACACCCTCCGGTGCAAGTGATGTGACCATGCGCCTGTACGGTGAGCACCACGTGTCGAACGCGCTCGCCGCGGCCGCCGTCGCCCACGAGTTGGGCATGTCCGCTGACGAGATCGCCGTGGCGCTCTCCGAGGCGGGCTCCCTCTCCCGCTGGCGGATGGAGGTCACCGAGCGCCCGGACGGCGTGACGGTCGTCAACGACGCCTACAACGCGAACCCCGAGTCCATGCGAGCCGCTCTGCGCGCGCTCGCGGCGATGGGCAAAGCCTCACAGGCAAAGGGGGGCCGTACGTGGGCGGTGCTCGGCAAGATGGCCGAGCTCGGGGACGAGGCTCTCGCCGAGCACGACGCGGTCGGGCGGCTCGCCGTCCGGCTCAACGTCAGCAAGCTCGTCGCGGTCGGTGGCAGGGAAGCCGCCTGGCTGCAACTGGGCGCATATAACGAGGGTTCGTGGGGTGAGGAGTCGGTGCACGTGTCCGACGCACAGGCGGCGGTCGACCTGTTGCGCAGCGAGCTGCGCCCAGGGGACGTCGTGCTCGTGAAGGCGTCCCGTTCGGTCGGCCTCGAGAGCGTGGCGCAGGCGCTCATGGAGACCGGTGCCGAGGGTGAGGTTTCCGCCCGATGATGAAGCAGATCCTGTTCGCAGGAGTCATTGGTCTCTTTCTCACGCTGGTCGGCACCCCGCTGCTGATCAAGCTCCTCGCACGCAAGGGCTACGGGCAGTACATCCGCGACGACGGCCCGCGCGAGCACGCCAGCAAGCGCGGTACGCCGACCATGGGCGGCATCGCCTTCATCCTGGCGACGGTCGCCGCGTACTTCCTGGCCAAGGTGATCACGGGCTATCTGGACCCGGACGTCGACGCGGCGCCGACCTTCTCGGGTCTGCTGGTGCTCGGCCTGATGGTCGGCATGGGTCTGGTCGGCTTCCTCGACGACTACATCAAGATCGTCAAGCGACGCTCGCTCGGTCTGCGCGCCAAGGCCAAGATGGCCGGCCAGCTGACCGTCGGCATCGCCTTCGCGGTGCTGTCGCTCCAGTTCGCGGACAACCGCGGCAACACCCCGGCCTCCACGAAGCTGTCGTTCATCACGGACTTCGGCTGGACGATCGGCCCCGTGCTGTTCGTCGTCTGGGCGCTGTTCATGATCCTGGCGATGTCGAACGGCGTGAACCTGACCGACGGCCTGGACGGTCTCGCCACCGGTGCCTCGGTGCTCGTCTTCGGCGCCTACACCTTCATCGGCGTCTGGCAGTTCCAGGAGTCCTGCGCCAACGCGCAGACCCTGACCAACCCGGGCGCCTGCTACGAGGTGCGCGACCCCCTCGACCTCGCCGTGGTCTCCTCGGCGCTGATGGGCGCATGCCTCGGCTTCCTGTGGTGGAACACGTCGCCGGCCAAGGTCTTCATGGGTGACACCGGTTCGCTCGCGCTCGGCGGTGTGCTCGCCGGCCTCGCGATCTGCTCCCGCACCGAGCTGCTGATCGCCATCCTCGGTGGCCTGTTCGTCCTGATCACCATGTCCGTGGTGATCCAGGTCGGTTCCTTCCGTCTGACCGGGAAACGCGTCTTCCGGATGGCGCCACTCCAGCACCACTTCGAACTCAAAGGCTGGTCCGAAGTACTCATCGTGGTCCGCTTCTGGATCATCCAGGGCATTTGTGTGATCGTCGGACTCGGCCTCTTCTACGCAGGATGGGCAGCGGACAAGTGACCTCCTCGGAGCCCTTCGACTTCCAGGGCAAGCACGTCACCGTCGCCGGACTCGGCGTCTCCGGCGTCCCCGCGGCCAAGGTGCTGCACGGCCTCGGCGCGAGCGTCACGGTCGTCAACGACGGCGCGGACGAGCGCGCGCGGGCGCAGGCGGCCGAGCTGGAGGCGCTCGGCGTCACCGTGCGCCTCGGCGACGGCGACACGTTGCCCGAGGGCTCCGAGCTGATCGTCACCGCGCCCGGCTGGCAGCCGGACAAGCCGCTGTTCGCGGCGGCGGAGCAGGCGGGCGTGCCCGTCTGGGGCGACGTCGAACTGGCCTGGCGCCTGCGCGGCCCCGACGCCGCTCCGTGGCTCGCCGTCACCGGCACCAACGGCAAGACCACCACCGTCCAGATGCTGGCCTCGATCCTGAGGGCGGCGGGCCTGCGCACGGCCGCCGTCGGCAACATCGGCGTCTCCCTGCTGGACGCGGTGCTCGGCGAGGAGCAGTACGACGTCCTGGCCGTGGAGCTCTCCAGCTACCAGCTGCACTGGGCGCCCTCCCTGCGCGCCCACTCGGCGGCCGTGCTGAACCTCGCCCCCGACCACCTCGACTGGCACGGCTCCATGGAGGCCTACGCCGCCGACAAGGGCCGTATCTACGAGGGCAATGGCGTCGCCTGCGTCTACAACGTGGACGCCACCGACAAGCCGTCCACCGAGGACCTGGTCCGCGCGGCCGACGTCGAGGAGGGCTGCCGGGCCGTCGGCTTCACCCTCGGCACCCCGGCGCCGTCCCAACTCGGCGTCGTGGAAGGCATCCTGGTCGACCGGGCCTTCGTCGAGGACCGGCAGAAGAACGCCCAGGAGCTCGCCGAGGTCGCCGACGTGAACCCGCCGGCCCCGCACAACATCGCCAACGCCCTCGCGGCCGCGGCCCTCGCCCGCGCCTACGGCGTGCCCGCCAGGGCCGTACGGGACGGCCTGCGGGCCTTCACCCCGGACGCCCACCGCATCGCGCACGTGGCCGACGTGGACGGGGTCGCCTACGTCGACGACTCCAAGGCCACCAACACGCATGCGGCACAAGCCTCGTTGGCGGCGTACGAGCCGATCGTGTGGATCGCGGGCGGGCTCGCGAAGGGCGCGACCTTCGACGAACTGGTCGCAGCGTCGGCGAAGCGGCTGCGGGGTGTCGTACTGATCGGCGCGGACCGCGCGCTCATCCGGGAAGCCCTCGCGCGACACGCCCCGCAGGTACCCGTCGTCGACCTCGAACGGACCGACACTGGGGCGATGCGCGCGGCGGTCCGGGAGGCGCGGAAACTCGCTCACGCGGGCGACACGGTACTTCTGGCTCCGGCCTGTGCCTCGATGGACATGTTCGCCAACTACAACAAGCGCGGGGACGCTTTCGCGGACGCCGTCCGTGAACTCGGCTCCGCCGACGGCTGACCCGGGTCCGCCTCGCCCGGCGGCGGTGCCGGGCGTACCTGGGAGGGACGCGTGACACGGATGTGGCTGGTGCCCGAGCGGCCAGGGGGCGTGCACCGCGCAACGCTCCCCTCCGGCATGGCGGGGTGAGCCGCGATGCCCACCAGCCGCGCCGGACGGCCCGTGACCTCACGCGCCCCCAAGCGCCCCGTCGCGCCCCGGCTCGCGCGCCAGAACCGCGCCCTGACCCTCTACCTCCGCGCACGCAGGGGCTGGGACCGGCCGCTGACCGCCTACTACCTGATCCTCGGCGGCAGTCTGCTGATCACCGTGCTGGGTCTGGTGATGGTCTACTCGGCCTCCCAGATCACCGCGCTGCAGATGTCGCTGCCGGGTTCGTACTTCTTCCGCAAGCAGTTGCTCGCGGCGGGGATCGGCACCGTTCTGCTGCTCGCGGCCTCGCGGATGCCGGTGAGACTGCACCGGGCGCTCGCCTACCCCATCCTCGCCGGCGCCGTCGTCCTCATGGTCCTGGTGCAGATCCCGGGGATAGGGGTGTCGGTCAACGGCAACCAGAACTGGATCTCCCTCGGCGGCTCCTTCCAGATCCAGCCCAGCGAGTTCGGCAAGCTCGCCCTCGTGCTGTGGGGTGCGGACCTGCTCGCCCGCAAGCAGGAGAGGAAGCTGCTGACCCAGTGGAAGCACATGCTCGTGCCACTGGTGCCGGCGGGCTTCATGCTGCTCGGTCTGATCATGATCGGCGGCGACATGGGAACCGCGATCATCCTCACGGCCATCCTGTTCGGCCTGCTCTGGCTGGCCGGCGCCCCCACGCGGCTGTTCGCCGGGGTGCTGTCGATCGCCGCCGTCCTCGGCCTGATCCTCATCAAGACCAGCCCCAACCGCATGGCCCGGCTGCAGTGCCTGGGCGCCACCGAGCCCCAGTCGGGACCCGTCGACTGCTGGCAGGCCGTGCACGGGATCTACGCCCTCGCCTCGGGCGGAATCTTCGGTTCCGGGCTGGGTGCGAGTGTGGAGAAATGGGGTCAACTCCCCGAAGCCCACACCGACTTCATCTTCGCCGTCACCGGTGAGGAACTGGGCCTGGCGGGGACGCTGTCGGTACTCGCCCTCTTCGCGGCTCTAGGCTATGCGGGTATCCGCGTGGCCGGACGCACGGAGGACCCCTTCGTGAGGTATGCCGCGGGAGGTGTGACCACCTGGATCACGGCGCAGGCCGTGATCAACATCGGTGCGGTGCTCGGTCTGCTGCCGATCGCCGGTGTCCCCCTCCCGCTGTTCTCCTACGGAGGGTCCGCCCTGCTGCCGACCATGTTCGCCATCGGGTTGCTGATCGCCTTCGCGCGCCAGGACCCCGCTGCGCGGATGGCGCTTGCGATGCGGCAACCCCGCTTTGGTAGAAAGCGGGGGGCGGGGGGCCCTGCGCGGACCGAAAGGCCGGCCGGAGCCTCCCGGAGATGGAACACGATGCGACGGCGCGCCTCGGCGGCGCGCTCGTCCGGAGAGCGGTGAATTTCGGTGCATGTCGTACTCGCCGGCGGGGGAACCGCGGGCCACATCGAGCCCGCGCTCGCCCTCGCGGACGCCCTGCGCAGGCAGGACCCGGGCGTGGGCATCACGGCCCTGGGCACGGAGCGCGGCCTCGAGACCCGTCTCGTACCCGAGCGCGGGTACGAACTGGCGCTGATCCCCGCCGTTCCGCTGCCGCGCAAGCCCACCCCCGAACTGATCACCGTCCCGGGCCGGCTGCGCGGCACCATCAAGGCGACCGAGCAGATCCTGGAGCGCACCCGGGCGGACGCCGTGGTCGGCTTCGGCGGCTACGTCGCCCTGCCCGGCTACCTCGCGGCCAAGCGCCTGGGCGTGCCGATCGTGATCCACGAGGCCAACGCCCGCCCGGGCCTGGCCAACAAGATCGGCTCGCGGTACGCCAGCCAGGTCGCCGTCTCCACGCCCGACAGCAAACTGCGGGGCGCCCGCTACATCGGCATCCCGCTGCGCCGCTCCATCGCCACGCTCGACCGGGCCGCCGTACGTCCCGAGGCCCGGGCCGCGTTCGGCCTCGACCCGAATCTGCCCACCCTGCTGGTCACCGGCGGTTCCCAGGGCGCCCGCCGCCTGAACGAGGTCGTCCAGCAGGTCGCGCCCTGGCTCCAGCAGGCCGGGATCCAGATCCTGCACGCGGTCGGCCCGAAGAACGAACTGCCGCAAGTCCACCAGATGCCGGGAATGCCCCCCTATATCCCGGTAAGTTACTTGGACCGGATGGACCTCGCGTACGCCGCGGCGGACATGATGCTCTGCCGCGCGGGTGCGATGACCGTCGCCGAACTCTCCGCCGTCGGGCTCCCGGCCGCCTACGTCCCGCTGCCCATCGGCAACGGCGAACAGCGGCTCAACGCCCAGCCGGTGGTCAAGGCCGGTGGCGGACTGCTGGTCGACGACGCGGAGCTGACCCCTGAGTGGGTCCAGCGCAACGTCCTGCCCGTGCTCGCCGACCCGCACCGGCTGTACCAGATGTCCCGCTCCGCCGCCGAGTTCGGCCGCCGGGACGCCGACGACCTGCTCGTCGGCATGGTGTACGAGGCGATCGCCGCCAGTCGTGCACATCGATAGGACTGTATGACGGAAGGCAGGGAGCGTGGCCGGATCGACCACCGCCGAGCGCGGTGAACGCCAGCAGGAGTCGTCCGGCCCGCCGCCCCGCCTGCGGTCGAGGCGGGCCAGGCTCCGTGCGATCGTCCTCCTGGGCCTCGCCCTGGTCTTCCTCGGCATCCCGACGGTCTGGCTCTTCTACGGCTCCGACTGGCTGCGCGCCGAGGAGGTCTCCGTGTCGGGCACCCGGGTTCTGACGCCCGCTCAGGTCGAATCCGCCGCAGAGGTGCCGCTCGGGAAGCCGCTGATTTCCGTCGACACCGGTGCGATCGAGACACGACTGCGCCGGAAATTGCCCCGAATTGACGCGGTTGACGTGGTCCGTTCCTGGCCTCATGGAATCGACCTGAAAGTGGTGGAGCGGACTCCGGTTCTGATTGTCCACCAGGGTGAGAAGTTCGTCGAAGTGGACGATGAAGGTGTCCGCTTCGCGACGGTTTCTGAAGCCCCGAAAGGCGTCCCGGCACTGGAATTGAAGCTCTCCCGCTCGGGCTCGGCCGCCGCCAGTCTGCGCCGCTTCGGGGAGTCCCGGCTGGTGCGCGAGGCGGTCGGTGTCGCCCGCGCCGTTCCGGCCGCTGTGGCGCGCGAGACACGGACCGTCAAGGTCCGTTCCTACGACGACATCTCGCTGGAGTTGAGGGACGGCCGCACGGTCGTCTGGGGGAGCAGCGAGAACGGCACCGCGAAGGCCCGTACCCTCACCGCCTTGTTGAAAGCAACGCCCGATGCGGGGTACTTCGACGTGAGTGTGCCCACCGCCCCGGCGTCATCAGGGAGTTGACGCACATCAGCGCAGGCCAGCACCCTGGTTGGGCAGTGCTACGGCTGATCACATAGGGTGAAAAGAAAAACGGGAGGTTCGGCGTGTTCGTTGAACGTGCGCCACTTGTCGACTTAGTGTCCTGTTCAGAAGACTCCAAGGAACAGACACACTGGTAACCCTAAACTTCAGGGTTAGGGTTCGGGTCGGCGATACGGACCGTCCCATTCGGCATCAGTCGTCGGGTCGCGGGGCGCAGGGCGTCACGTTGATTCGGCGACACGTAACTCGAGGCGAGAGGCCTTCGACGTGGCAGCACCGCAGAACTACCTCGCAGTCATCAAAGTCATCGGTGTCGGCGGCGGTGGTGTCAATGCCATCAACCGGATGATCGAGGTCGGTCTCAAGGGCGTCGAGTTCATCGCCATCAACACCGACGCGCAAGCTCTGTTGATGAGCGACGCCGACGTCAAGCTGGACGTCGGCCGTGAACTCACCCGCGGACTCGGCGCCGGAGCCAACCCGGCCGTGGGCCGCAAGGCCGCCGAGGACCACCGCGAGGAGATCGAGGAGGTCCTCAAGGGGGCCGACATGGTCTTCGTGACAGCCGGTGAAGGCGGCGGCACCGGCACCGGCGGCGCGCCCGTCGTGGCCAACATCGCCCGCTCGCTCGGTGCCCTCACCATCGGCGTGGTCACGCGCCCGTTCACCTTCGAGGGACGGCGCCGCGCGAACCAGGCCGAGGACGGCATCGCCGAACTCCGCGAAGAGGTCGACACCCTCATCGTCATCCCGAACGACCGGCTGCTGTCCATCTCGGACCGCCAGGTCTCGGTGCTGGACGCCTTCAAGTCGGCCGACCAGGTCCTGCTCTCCGGTGTCCAGGGCATCACCGACCTCATCACCACCCCGGGCCTCATCAACCTCGACTTCGCCGACGTCAAGTCGGTCATGTCCGAGGCCGGCTCGGCCCTGATGGGCATCGGCTCGGCCCGCGGCGACGACCGCGCGGTGGCCGCGGCCGAGATGGCGATCTCCTCGCCGCTGCTGGAGGCGTCCATCGACGGCGCCCGCGGCGTACTGCTCTCCATCTCCGGTGGCTCCGACCTCGGTCTGTTCGAGATCAACGAGGCCGCCCAGCTGGTGAGCGAGGCCGCCCACCCCGAGGCCAACATCATCTTCGGCGCGGTGATCGACGACGCCCTCGGCGACGAGGTGCGGGTCACCGTGATCGCGGCCGGCTTCGACGGTGGCCAGCCGCCCGCGAAGCGGGACAACGTCCTCGGCTCCTCCTCGGCCAAGCGCGAGGAGCCGGTCCCGGCGCGGCAGACCGAGAGCCGCCCGTCCTTCGGATCGCTCGGCAGCGTGACCCCGAAGGAGGACCCGGAGCCCGCTCCGGAGCCGGTCAAGGACATCCCGGTCGCCCCGCCGGTCACGCCGGCGCCTCGGACCTACTCGGACAGCGCGGCCGAGGAACTGGACGTACCGGACTTCCTCAAGTGATCCTTCAGTCGTGATAGGACAGCGCGAAAGCGCGAGCGGCGCGCACTTCGGCTTCACCGACCGGTGGGGCGGGGTGAGCGCCGCTCCGTATGAGGAGCTCAACCTCGGCGGAGCGGTCGGCGACGACCCCGACGCCGTACGCACCAACCGGGACCTGGCCGCCAAGTCCCTGGGCATCGAGCCGGACGGGGTGGTCTGGATGAACCAGGTGCACGGGGCCGACGTCGCGGTGGTGGACGGGCCGTGGGAATCCTCGGCCCCGGTCCCGTCGGTCGACGCGATCGTCACCACGCGCCGGGGGCTCGCCCTCGCCGTACTCACCGCCGACTGCGTGCCGGTGCTGCTGGCCGACCCGGTCGCCGGTGTCGCCGCCGCGGCACACGCGGGCCGGCCCGGCATGATCGCCGGAGTGGTCCCGGCCGCGCTGCGCGCGATGACGGACCTGGGTGCCGAGCCCTCCCGGATCGTGGCCCGCACCGGGCCCACCGTCTGCGGCCGGTGTTACGAAGTGCCCGAGGCGATGCGCGCCGAGGTGTCCGCCGTCGAGCCGGCGGCGTACGCCGAGACGAGCTGGGGTACACCGGCGGTCGACGTGACTGCCGGAGTGCACGCCCAGCTGGATCGCCTCGGGGTGCGCGAGCGGGAGCAGTCGCCGGTGTGCACGCTGGAGTCGCGTGATCACTTCTCGTACCGCCGCGACCGCACCACCGGTCGGCTCGCGGGTTATGTGTGGCTGGACTGACAGGACATGACGGACCGTAGGGACGAACTCGCCGCGAATCTGGCGAAAGTGGAACGGCGCATCGCCGACGCGTGCGCAGCAGCGGGGCGTGCGCGCGACGAGGTGACCCTCATCGTGGTCACCAAGACCTACCCCGCGAGCGATGTGCGGATCCTCGCCGAACTCGGCGTGCGGCACGTCGCCGAGAACCGTGACCAGGACGCGGCCCCGAAGGCCGAGGCCTGCTCGGATCTGCCCCTCACATGGCACTTCGTGGGGCAACTCCAGACCAACAAGGTGCGATCGGTGGTCGGTTACGCGGATTTCGTGCAGTCCGTCGACCGTTCCAGGCTCGTCTCCGCCCTGTCGAAGGAGGCGGTCCGGTCCGGGCGCGAACTGGGATGTCTCCTCCAGGTCGCACTCGACGCCGGCGAGAGCGGCCGGGGCGAGCGGGGCGGGATCGGGCCCGGCGGAATCGGGGAGTTGGCCGATCTCGTGGCCGGGGCCCCGGGGCTCCGGCTCGACGGACTGATGACCGTGGCGCCGCTCACGGGCGAGTACGCGGGACGCGAACAGGCGGCCTTCGAGCGGCTGATGGTTTTGTCGACCGACCTGCGCCGGAGTCATCAGGCTGCCACCATGGTCTCGGCAGGGATGAGTACGGACCTCGAACAGGCCGTGACGGCCGGAGCGACACATGTGCGCGTCGGCAGTGCGGTACTCGGAGTCCGCCCCAGGCTCGGGTAACGTCGCCAAGAAGTCGGACCACAGCAGAAAATATGGTCATTGCCGCCGATAGGCGGATTCAAGGACCACGTGGATCGCGGGCACTTGGCAGTCGTCAGCCGATCCACCACAGAGCGGAGGACTCAGAGCATGGCCGGCGCGATGCGCAAGATGGCGGTCTACCTCGGCCTCGTGGAGGACGATGGGTACGACGGCCGCGGATTCGACCCCGACGACGACTTCGAACCCGAACTGGACCCGGAGCCCGAGCGGGACCACCGACGGCACGAGCCGTCCCACCAGCCGCACGTCTCACATCAGCCCCAAAGGGACGAAGAGGTACGAGTCGTACAGCCGCCCGCGCCCCGCGAACCGGCCGCCCGCTCCGCTTCGCTCCCCGCGGAATCCAGCCGTCCGGCGCGCATCGCGCCCGTGGCATCCATCACACAAGAACGCGCAAGTCTGGAGAAGAACGCACCGGTGATCATGCCCAAGGTCGTGTCGGAACGAGAGCCTTACCGGATCACCACGCTTCACCCACGGACCTACAACGAGGCCCGTACCATCGGGGAACACTTCCGTGAGGGCACCCCGGTGATCATGAATCTGACTGAGATGGATGACACAGATGCAAAGCGACTTGTCGACTTTGCGGCCGGTCTGGTGTTTGGTCTTCACGGCAGCATCGAGCGGGTGACGCAGAAGGTGTTCCTGTTGTCGCCTGCTAACGTCGATGTCACAGCGGAGGACAAGGCCCGCATCGCAGAGGGCGGGTTCTTCAACCAGAGCTGAGACGCACCACCGGAAACAGCAGTACCGAGCAGGGCACAGGGGAGAGGGAAGCAAGAGGTCATGAGCGTGGTTCTGGATGTCGTCTACATCGCGCTGATGTGCTTCCTCATCGTGCTCATCTTCCGGTTGGTCATGGACTATGTCTTCCAGTTCGCCCGCTCATGGCAACCCGGCAAGGCGATGGTGGTCGTTCTGGAGGCCACCTACACTGTCACTGATCCACCGCTCAAGCTTCTGCGGCGGGTCATTCCGCCGCTGCGTCTCGGGGGCGTGGCGCTCGACCTGTCCTTCTTCGTGCTGATGATCATCGTCTACATCCTGATCACGCTTGTGCGGAACGCGATGTGAACGATGTGAGAGATGCGGTCTTGCCGAATGCCGACGACTACGTTGAGGTGAAGAGATGCCGTTGACCCCCGAGGACGTGCGGAACAAGCAGTTCACGACCGTCCGCCTCCGAGAAGGCTATGACGAGGACGAGGTCGATGCCTTCCTCGATGAGGTCGAAGCCGAACTGACCCGCCTGCTCCGTGAGAACGAGGACCTGCGCGCCAAACTGGCCGCGGCCACTCGCGCTGCTGCGCAGAACCAGCAGAACATGCGCAAGCCTCCGGAGCCACAGCAGGATCAGCAGCAGCAACACCAGCAGCAACAGCAGCAACAGCAGCAGCAGCAGGGTATGCGCGGTCCGGGTGGTCCTGTCCCCGCCGGCATATCGGGCCCGCCGCAGCAGCAGATGGGTGGCCCCATGGGTGGTCCGCCCCAGCTGCCGAGCGGTGCCCCGCAGCTGCCCGCCGGTCCCGGCGGTCAGGGTGGACCCCAGGGTCCCGGCCCGATGGGCCAGGGTCCGGGTCCGATGGGCCAGCCCCCGATGCAGCAGCAGATGGGCGGCCCCATGGGCGGCCCCGGCCCGATGGGCGGTCCGATGGGCGGCCCCGGTCAGGGAGGCCCCGGTGGCGACAGCGCCGCCCGTGTCCTCTCACTGGCCCAGCAGACCGCCGACCAGGCGATCGCCGAGGCTCGTTCCGAGGCCAACAAGATCGTCGGCGAGGCGCGTTCGCGTGCCGAGGGTCTGGAGCGTGACGCCCGTGCCAAGGCCGACGCCCTGGAGCGGGACGCGCAGGAGAAGCACCGCGTCGCGATGGGCTCCCTGGAGTCCGCCCGCGCCACGCTGGAGCGCAAGGTCGAGGACCTGCGCGGCTTCGAGCGCGAGTACCGCACCCGCCTGAAGTCGTACCTGGAGTCGCAGCTGCGTCAGCTGGAGACCCAGGCCGACGATTCGCTGGCCCCGCCGCGCACTCCGGCGACCGCGTCCCTCCCGCCGTCCTCGGCGCCCTCCATGGCTCCGGCCGGCGCGAGCGCACCGTCCTACGGCGGCGGCAACCCGACGATGGGCGGCGGTCCCGCACCGGCTGCTCCGTCCTACGGCGGTCAGCAGCAGATGTCGCCGGCGATGACCCAGCCGATGGCGCCGGTACGCCCGCAGGGCCCGTCGCCGATGGGCCAGGCGCCCTCGCCCATGCGGGGCTTCCTGATCGACGAGGATGACAACTGACGGCCTGATGGCCAGTAGTACGGCATAGACGTCGGCAGCGTTCAGGGCGGGCCCCGGGTGTGAACCCGGGGCCCGCCCTTTTGCCACGCGCGTTCGTGTCCGCGTAGCCATGTTCGTGCGTACGCAACGCCGAAGGCCCGGTCCCGCCGAGATCTTCGGCGGGACCGGGCCTTCGGCCTGTGGGCTACGCCTTGCGCAGGCGGAACGTGAGGGTGAGGCCCTCGTCCGTGAACGGGTCGCCGTAGCCGGCGTCCGCCTCGCCCTGACCGAAGTCGGTTGCCAGGACCTCGTCGGCGATCAGGCCGGCGTGGTCGGTCAGGGCCGCCACCGTCGCCTGGTCCGTGGCCGTCCAGCGCAGTGCGATGCGGTCGGCCACGTCGAGGCCGCTGTTCTTGCGGGCCTCCTGGATCAGGCGGATCGCGTCACGGGCCAGTCCCGCACGGCGGAGCTCCTCGGTGATCTCCAGGTCCAGTGCGACCGTCGCGCCCGAGTCGGAGGCCACCGACCAGCCTTCACGGGGGGTCTCCGTGATGATGACCTCGTCGGGCGCCAGCGTGATGGTCTCACCGTCGACCTCGACCGACGCCCTGCCCTCGCGCAGGGCCAGCGACAGGGCGGCGGCGTCCGCGTTCGCGACGGCCTTGGCCACGTCCTGGACGCGCTTGCCGAACCGCTTGCCCAGCGCGCGGAAGTTGGCCTTCGCGGTGGTGTCGACCAGACTGCCGCCGACCTCGCTCAGGGTCGCCAGGGACTCGACGTTCAGCTCCTCCGTGATCTGCGCGCGCAGTTCGGAGTCCAGCGTCTCGAAGCCCGTCGCCGCGATCAGCGCGCGGGACAGCGGCTGGCGTGTCTTGACGCCCGACTCCGCGCGCGTGGCACGGCCCAGCTCCACGAGCCGGCGCACCAGCACCATCTGCTTCGACAGCTCCGGGTCGATGGCGGTGAGGTCGGCCTCGGGCCAGGTCGACAGGTGGACCGACTCCGGAGCGCCCGGGGTGACCGGGACGATCAGGTCCTGCCAGACCCGCTCGGTGATGAACGGCGTCAGCGGGGACATCAGCTGCGTGACCGTCTCGACGACCTCGTGCAGGGTGCGCAGCGCCGCCTTGTCGCCCTGCCAGAAGCGGCGACGCGAGCGGCGCACGTACCAGTTCGACAGGTCGTCGACGAACGCGGACAGCAGCTTGCCGGCGCGCTGGGTGTCGTAGGCGTCCAGCGCCTGGGTGGCCTGGTCGGTGAGGGCGTGCAGTTCGGACAGCAGCCAGCGGTCCAGGACCGGGCGGTCGGCCGGGGCCGGGTCGGCCTCGGACGGGGCCCAGTTCGACGTACGGGCGTACAGGGCCTGGAAGGCGACCGTGTTCCAGTACGTCAGGAGTGTCTTGCGGACGACCTCCTGGATCGTGCCGTGGCCCACGCGCCGGGCCGCCCACGGGGAGCCGCCGGCCGCCATGAACCAGCGCACCGCGTCGGCGCCGTGGCGGTCCATGAGCGGGATCGGGTCCAGGGTGTTGCCCAGGTGCTTGGACATCTTGCGGCCGTCCTCGGCGAGGATGTGGCCGAGGCAGACGACGTTCTCGTAGGACGACTTGTCGAAGACCAGGGTGCCGACCGCCATCAGCGTGTAGAACCAGCCGCGGGTCTGGTCGATGGCCTCGCAGATGAACTGCGCCGGGTAGCGGGCCTCGAACAGCTCCTTGTTCTTGTACGGGTAGCCCCACTGTGCGAACGGCATCGAACCCGAGTCGTACCAGGCGTCGATCACCTCCGGGACGCGCGTGGCCGTCTTTCCGCAGCCGCCCTGCGGGCAGGCGAAGGTGACGTCGTCGATGAACGGGCGGTGCGGGTCCAGGCCCGACTGGTCCGTGCCGGTCAGCTCGGTCAGCTCCGCGAGGGATCCCGCGCAGGTGAGGTGGTCGTCCTCGCAGCGCCAGATGGGCAGCGGGGTGCCCCAGTAGCGGTTGCGGGACAGGGCCCAGTCGATGTTGTTGTTCAGCCAGTCGCCGTACCGGCCGTTCTTGACCGTGTCCGGGAACCAGTTGGTGCCCTCGTTCTCCGCGAGAAGGCGGTCCTTGACCTCGGTGGTGCGGATGTACCAGGAGGGCTGTGCGTAGTAGAGCAGCGCGGTGTGGCAGCGCCAGCAGTGCGGGTAGCTGTGCTCGTACGGGATGTGCTTGAAGAGCCGGCCGCGCTGCTGGAGGTCCTCGGTGAGTTTTTCGTCCGCCTTCTTGAAGAAGACGCCGCCGACCAGCGGGACGTCCTCCTCGAAGGTGCCGTCCGGGCGGACGGGGTTGACGACCGGCAGGCCGTAGGCGCGGCAGACCTTGAGGTCGTCCTCACCGAAGGCGGGGGACTGGTGGACCAGACCCGTGCCGTCCTCGGTGGTGACGTACTCGGCGTTGACGACGAAGTGCGCCGGCTCCGGGAACTCCACCAGCTCGAAGGGGCGCTGGTACGTCCAGCGCTCCATCTCGGCGCCCGTGAAGGTCTCACCGGTCATCTCCCAGCCCTCGCCGAGGGCCTTGGCGACGAGCGGCTCGGCGACCACGAGCTTCTCCTCGCCGTTGGTCGCGACGACATAGGTGACCTCGGGATGCGCGGCGACCGCCGTGTTGGAGACCAGGGTCCAGGGCGTGGTCGTCCACACCAGCAGCGCGGCCTCGCCGGCCAGCGGGCCGGAGGTGAGGGGGAAGCGGACGAACACCGACGGGTCGACGACCGTCTCGTAGCCCTGCGCCAGCTCGTGGTCGGACAGGCCCGTCCCACAGCGGGGGCACCAGGGGGCGACACGGTGGTCCTGGACGAGCAGGCCCTTGTCGAAGATCTCCTTCAGCGACCACCAGACCGACTCGATGTACTCGGGGTCCATCGTGCGGTACGGGTCCTGGAGGTCGGTCCAGTAGCCCATGCGGGTCGTGAGCTCTTCGAAGGCGTCCGTGTGCCGGGTCACCGACTCGCGGCACTTCTCGTTGAACTCCGCGATGCCGTACGCCTCGATGTCCTGCTTGCCGGAGAAGCCGAGCTCCTTCTCGACGGCGAGCTCCACCGGGAGGCCGTGGCAGTCCCAGCCGGCCTTACGGGCCACGTGGTAGCCGCGCATGGTGCGGAAGCGGGGGAAGACGTCCTTGAAGACGCGTGCTTCGATGTGGTGGGCACCCGGCATGCCGTTGGCGGTGGGCGGGCCCTCGTAGAACACCCATTCGGGGCGGCCCTCGGACTGCTCCAGGCTCTTGGCGAAGATCTTCTGCTCACGCCAGAAGTCGAGCACGGCGTGCTCGAGGGCGGGCAGGTCGACCTGGGCGGGCACCTGGCGGTACGTCGGCGATGTCATCAGCGGGCTTCCTCCGGCGGACTTGCTGCCTTCCGTCCGGAGGGACGAGAGCTACATCTGCCTGCGCCGCCTTCGGCGCGCTCCCGCGGTACCACCCTCCTTGGCCCTCCGGCACGGGGTGTGCGCCGGTTGGCCCCCTCATTGGGGTCGCGATGCCGGGTCTACTGGCCGCATTCTCGCTGCGGCGTTCTTCCGGCGGCTCCGGGGTGATCTTCACGTCGCGCCGGCCCCCGGGCTTCCACCGTCCCCGGGTCGCTCTGGGCTGCGTACGCCGCTACTCGTCCCCATCCACGCTTTTCGCTCCGACCAGTGTACGGCGCCGCGCGGGCGGCGGCCGACCGGTTTTCCGGCCGCCGGGCCGCGCGGGTGCCGGGGAGTACGAAATAGGTTTGATGACCTCAATGGGGTGGTATAGGTGTTCGGATCCTGGGACGTCCGGCTCAGCGGATTACCGGGCGGGGAGCTGGGCACAACGGATGCAGGTTCGCCGCGGCGTGCGCGAGGCGGGCGAATCGGGCG
This sequence comes from Streptomyces sp. NPDC012474, assembly GCF_042955185.1. Taxonomy (NCBI): domain Bacteria; kingdom Bacillati; phylum Actinomycetota; class Actinomycetes; order Kitasatosporales; family Streptomycetaceae; genus Streptomyces; species Streptomyces sp. NPDC012474. Next base: position 367,282 of record NZ_JBIBEP010000005.1, on the reverse strand, counting down.
GTGTGCCCCGTTGCCGCGGGACTCGAGTCGATTTATCGTCCCAGCACGATTCGCGAGCAAGATCACAATATGTGAAGGGGCCGCGGCCATGGTGGCGAAGAAGACCGCCGTACAGCAGCCGGCGTCCGGCAGGTCCGCGGAGGCCTCAGGCGGCGCGGCCAAGGACGTGGGCGGGAAGAAGTCCACGCAGGGGGGCTCGGCGAGGCGGGCGGCGAAGGAGGACCGGGCGAAGGAGGGCCGGGGCAAGGCGGTCGAGGGAACGACGGCGGCCGAGAAGAAGACGGCGACCGGGAAGGCCGCGGCCAAGAGGGCCACGAGCAAGGAGCCCGCGGCCGAGTCGGCAGGTAAGGCGCGGGCCAAGGCATCGGCGGACGGGGTACCGGCCGAGGTACCGGCCAAGACACCACGTCCCGGGGCATCGGCCGAGGCATCGGCGGTGAAGGCACCGGCCAAGACGGCGCGGGCCAAGGTGCCGGCGGACGGGGCATCGGCGGAGAAGGAGTCGGCCGAGGTATCGGCGGAGAGGGCACCGGCCGAGAAGGAGGCAGGGAAGAAGGCGACAGCCGGGAGGACCGCCTCGGCCGGGAAGGCGACAGCCGCGAAGACCGCCTCGGCCGAGAAAGACACCGCCGGGAAGGCCGACGCCGGGAAGGCCGACGCCGGGAAGACCGCCCGCGCCGGGAAGACCGCCGTCGGCAAGGCGGCGGGCGGAACGGGGGACAAGGCGGTGGGCGGAACCGGGGGCAAGGCGGTGGGCGTCAAGAAGCCCGCCGCGAAGAAGGCCCCGGCCAAGAAGGCCGCCGGAGGCAAGAGCACCACCAGGACCGCCGCCGGGAAGGGCGCTGCCCGGACCGGCGCGGTCACACAGGACACGGCCGCGAGCAGCACGGCCAAGAACGCGGGTGCGGCCGAGGCCGCCCAGCAGACGGGAGCGACGACGGTGGTTGCGAAGAAGACTCCTGGCACGGCCACGGCGGCGAAGACCGCCGTTCCGAAGGCACGGATCGCCGCGGCGGAGCCCGGTGAGCTCGCGGTACGCCCGGGCGAGGACCCCTGGACGGCGGAGGAGGTCGAGGAAGCGCGGTCCGAGCTGACGTCCGAGGAGATCCGGCTGCGCGAGGAGATCTCCTCGTCGGAGCGGTCGCTCGCCGGTCTGATGCGGGACTCCGGGGACGGCGCCGGCGACGACCAGGCGGACACCGGCACCAAGAACATCACCCGCGAGCACGAGCTGGCCCTCGCCGCCAACGCGCGGGAGATGCTCCTGCAGACCGAGCGCGCCCTGGAACGCCTGCACGCGGGCACCTACGGCCTGTGCGAGAACTGCGGCAACGCCATCGGCAAAGCACGCATGCAGGCCTTCCCCCGGGCCACGCTCTGCGTGGAGTGCAAGCAGAAGCAGGAGCGCCGGTACTGACCGGCCGCGGAATGTCTCCTGAGCACGTGGGACGTACGGGGTGTGCCGTACCCTCGTCCTCAGTCAGGCACCTAGGTTGAGGGACTCACGTGGCAGAGGCGGAGCGCATCATCGGTACGCCGGACACACCGGACGCGGCCGGGGGCGGCAAGGAGCGGCCCGACTCCGAAGGCACCCCGCCCGGCGAGTCCGGTGCCGGGCAACCCCGGGGCCGGCGCCGGATCGCGGTGCTGTTCGCCGTCGCCTCGTTCGCGTACGCCCTCGACCTGATCAGCAAGATGATCGTGGTGGCCAAGCTGGAGCACCACCCGCCCATCGAGATCGTCGGCGACTGGCTGAGGTTCGAGGCGATCCGCAACGCGGGCGCGGCCTTCGGCTTCGGTGAGGCCTTCACCGTGATCTTCACCATGATCGCGGCGGCGGTGATCGTGGTGATCGCCCGTCTCGCCCGCAAGCTCTACAGCCTGCCCTGGGCGATCGCGCTCGGTCTGCTGCTCGGCGGTGCGCTGGGCAACCTCACCGACCGGATCTTCCGGGCGCCGGGCGTCTTCGAGGGCGCGGTCGTGGACTTCATCGCGCCCAAGCACTTCGCCGTCTTCAACCTGGCCGATTCGGCGATCGTGTGCGGCGGCATCCTGATCGTGCTGCTGTCGTTCAGGGGCCTCGACCCCGACGGGACCGTCCACAAGGACTGAGCGCGCGTGCAGCCCCGTCGTTGCCGTCCGGCATACTCGACGGGTGAGCACGCTTCCCGAGATCCGTAACCTGCCCGTGCCCGACGGCCTGGAGGGCGAGCGCGTCGACGCCGCCATCTCCCGCATGTTCGGCTTCTCCCGTACCAAGGCGGCCGAGCTCGCCGCCGCGGGGAAGGTCACGGTCGACGGGTCGGTGGTCGGCAAGTCGGAGCGCGTGCACGGCGGCGCCTGGCTGGAGGTCGAGATGCCGCAGGCGCCCGCGCCGGTGCAGGTCGTCGCCGAGCCGGTCGAGGGCATGGAGATCGTGCACGACGACGATGACGTGGTCGTGATCGTCAAGCCCGTCGGGGTCGCCGCGCACCCGTCGCCGGGCTGGACGGGGCCGACCGTCATCGGGGGCCTGGCCGCCGCCGGGTACCGGATCTCCACCTCCGGCGCCGCCGAGCGCCAGGGCATCGTGCACCGGCTCGACGTGGGCACCTCGGGGCTGATGGTCGTCGCCAAGTCGGAGCGTGCCTACACCTCGCTGAAGCGCCAGTTCAAGGAGCGCACGGTCGACAAGCGGTACCACACGCTCGTCCAGGGCCACCCCGACCCGACCAGCGGCACCATCGACGCGCCCATCGGCCGGCACCCGCAGCACGACTACAAGTGGGCGGTCACCGCCGAGGGCAAGGCGTCCGTCACGCACTACGACCTCATCGAGGCCTTCCGTGCGGCGTCGCTCCTCGATGTGAAGCTGGAGACCGGCCGCACGCACCAGATCCGCGTCCACATGGCCGCCCACCGGCATCCCTGCGTCGGCGACCTCACCTATGGCGCCGACCCGACGCTCGCCAAGCGCCTGGGCCTGACCCGCCAGTGGCTGCACGCGGTGCGGCTCGGCTTCGAGCACCCCGGGGACGGGCAGTGGGCGGAGTTCTCCTGCGACTACCCGGAGGACCTGCAGAAGGCACTGGAACAGGTCCGCGAGGAGACGTACGCGTGAGTACCCCGTACGTCGTGCGGGTCGCCGAGGGCCCGGCCGATCGTGAAGCGTGCTTCGCGGTGCGCAAGGAGGTCTTCGTCGGCGAGCAGGGCGTGCCGGAGGACCTCGAGTACGACGCGTACGACGCCGGCGCGGTCCATGTGCTGGCGGTCCGGGAGGACGGTGTGCCGCTCGGGACGGGGCGGCTGCTGCACGGGGAGGCGGCCGTGGCACAGACCGGCTCCGGCCCGTCGGTGGGTTCCCTCGGCCGGCTCGCCGTGACGAGACCCGCGCGCGGGCTCGGTGTCGGTGCCGCACTGGTGCGGGCCGTCGAGGACGCGGCACGCGCACGGGGGCTCGCGGCCGTGGACCTGCACGCGCAGACGCACGCGCTCGGCTTCTACGAGCGGCTCGGCTATGAGCCGTACGGGCCCGAGTACGTGGAGGCGGGCCTTCCGCACCAGGCGATGCGGCGTTCCCTCTAGTCCCCCGTGGCCGGCGCCGAAACGGTTTGTCATGGGAGTTGCGTGGCAGGCTTGCAGTCAGTCGTGTGACCACTTGACCTCCCGGAGCGCTGACCGTGGATCAGTTGGCCCTGCTGTTCGTGCTGCTGCTCGGGGCCGTGATCAGTGTCCCCCTGGGCGACCGGCTCAAGGTGCCGGCGCCGGTGCTGATGACCCTCCTGGGGATCGTTCTCGCTCTGCTGCCGTTCGTACCGAACGTCGACATCGCCCCGGACCTGATCCTGCCGCTGCTGCTGCCGCCCCTGCTGTACGCCGCCGTGCGGCGCACGTCCTGGCGGCAGTTCGCGGCGAACAAGAGGCCGATCTTCCTGCTGGCCGTGGCGCTGGTGTTCGTCACCATGGCCTGCGTGGCCGCCGTCGCCGACGCGATCGTGCCGGGGCTGCCGCTCGCCGCGGCGTTCGCGCTGGGCGCGCTGGTGGCGCCGCCGGACCCGGTCGCGGCGACCGCCGTCGCCGGACAGCTGGGACTGCCGCGCCGGCTGGTGTCGATCCTGGAGGGCGAGGGCCTGTTCAACGACGTGACGGCCATCGTCCTCTACCACGTGGCGATCGCCGCCGCCGTCAGCGGGACGTTCTCCCCCTGGGAGGCGGGGCTCGATCTGGTGCTGTCGGCCGTGGTGGCGGTGGCCGTGGGCCTCGCGCTGGGCTGGGGCGCGAACAAGCTGATGGAAGTGCTCGGCGACGCCACCCTGCAGGTCGGGCTGACCCTGCTGGTGCCGTACGCCGCGTACGTCATGGCCGAGGAGCTGCACGGGTCCGGCGTGCTCGCCGTGCTCACCACCGCGCTGTTCCTCGCGGAGTACGGCTCGGACGCCGACGACGTCATGACACGGCTGGCCGGGCACACGTTCTGGAACGTCGTCGACACGCTCGTCACCGGCGTCGCGTTCGGGCTGGTCGGTCTCGAGCTGCACAACGCGATCCGCACGGCCTCCGGGCGGTGGGGCGAGCTGCTGGGGTGGGCGGCGGTGGTGGTGGTCGTCGTCGTGTTCGCCCGGCTGCTGTGGCTGCTGCCGGCGACCTGGCTGACCAAACGCCTGCACGCCCGGCGGGACTACGACGAGGACATCCCGGTGAGCTGGCGCGAGACCGTGGTGATGTGGTGGTCGGGAATGCGCGGGGTGGCCTCGGTGGCGCTGGTGCTGGCCATTCCGCTGGAGACCGATGCGGGCGCGCCGTTCCCCAGCCGGGACGAGATCATCTTCATCGCGTTCGGGGTGATCATGGCGACGCTGGTGCTGCAGGGCCTGACGCTGCCGTGGCTGGTGCGGCGACTCGGGGTGAAGGCCGACACGGACCGGGAGAAGGAGTTCGCGCAGCAACTGGCGATCCGGGCGGCCAAGGCGGCGAAGCAGCGGCTGCGGGAGATCGAGGACAACGAGGAGCTGCCGGAGGAACTGTCCGAGCAGATGCTGCGGCGGGCCTACGACATCGGGGTGCGGATCAGTCCCGAACTGGCGGAGGACGAGCGGCGGGAGGCGTACCGGGAGGGCGCCCGGCGGGTGAAGCGGTTGCGGCGCATCCAGCAGGAGATGCTGAGTGCGGCGCGGCACGAGGTGCTGGCGGCGCGCAGCGAACCCGGGGCGGATCCCGAGGTGGTCGACCGGGTTCTGCGGCACCTCGACGTCCGTAGCCTGCGGTGAGTCACCGGCCGCAGCGGCGGCCGGTTTGACGGTGGGCGGCAGGGGAGTCGTAGGGTCGGCCGTATGGCACGGAATGTGGTAATCAGTGGTGGAGGAACGGGAATTGGGCTCGCGGCGGCCCGGGTGTTCGCCGCGGACGGGGATCGGGTACTGCTGCTCGGGCGGCGGGCCGACGTGCTGGAGCGGGCCGAGGTGCCCGACGCGCTGACGTACGCCGCCGATCTCGCCGAGCCGGAGGACGTGCGCGGTGTCGCCGCCTTCGTGGAACGGGAGTTGGGGGCTGTGGATGTGCTCGTGCACAGCGCCGGGGGCAGCGGGCTGCTCGAACCGGACGCCCCGGGGGACGATCCGCTCGCGGCCGTCGCACACACCTGGAGTGTGAACTTCCGGCTCAACACCCTGACGGCGGTCCTGCTCACCGAGGCGCTGAAGCCGCGGCTCGCCGAGCCCGGCGGACGGGTGCTGTTCCTCGGCTCCATCGCCGCCTACCGGGGGTCCGGGAGCGGGGCGTACGCGGCGGCCAAGGCGGGGCTGCATCCCTACGCCCACGATCTGGCCCGGGAGCTGGGGCCGCGCGGCATCACCGTGAACGTGGTGGCGCCCGGGTACATCGAGGACACCGAGTTCTTCGGGGACGCGATGGCCGGGGAACGGCGGGCGCGACTCATCGGTGAGACCTCGAACGGCCGGGCCGGCACTCCGGGGGACGTCGCCGAGACCCTGCACTGGCTGGCCTCCCCGGGCGCCGGGCACATCACCTCGCAGATCATCCAGGTCAACGGCGGCGCCGAGCGCGGCCACTGACCGGCGGAAGGAAGGGAAAGGAGGGGCTCCCCGTGCCGCGGGGAGCCCCTCCTTTCCCTTCCGTGCGGGGGCTCAGCGCTCCGGCCGCCCCGAGTTGTGGTTGCCGTGGTAGCGGCGCTGCTGGGCCGGTACGCCGTCCGGGGACGAGCGGTGGCCGTTGCCGCTGTAGGGCGGCGGAAGGACCGCGTCGGCCGTGTTGACCCGGGGCAGGGCGTACGGGTGCTCGTCGGCAAGCCAGCCGATCATCTGCTCGCGGACGGTGACCCGCACCGTCCAGATGTCGTCCGCGTCCTTGGCCGTCACCAGGGCGCGCACCTGCATGGTGTTCGGAGTGGTGTCCGTGACCGACAGGTTGTAGGCGCGGCCGTCCCAGGCCGGGCACTCGCGCAGGATGTCGCGGAGCTTGTCGCGCATCGCCTCCACGGGGGCGGAGTGGTCGAGGTGCCAGAAGACGATGCCCGTCATCTGTGGGGTGCCGCGCGACCAGTTCTCGAACGGCTTGGACGTGAAGTACGACACCGGCATCGTGATGCGCCGCTCGTCCCAGGTGCGGACGGTCAGGAAGGTCAGGGTGATCTCCTCGACCGTGCCCCACTCGCCGTCCACCACCACCGTGTCCCCGATGCGCACCATGTCGCCGAAGGCGATCTGGAACCCCGCGAACATGTTGCTCAGCGTGGACTGCGCGGCCACACCGGCCACGATGCCGAGGATGCCGGCCGAGGCCAGCAGCGAGGCGCCCGCCGCCCGGAACGCCGGGAAGGTCAGCAGCATCGTCGCCGCGGCCACCACACCGACGACCGCGGACACCACCCGCATGATGAGCGTCACCTGGGTGCGCACCCGGCGGACCCTGGCCGGATCACGGTGGACCCGGGCGTTGGCGTACCGGCTGTACGACGTCTCGACGATCGCCGCCGCGATACGGATGACCAGCCAGGCGGCCGACCCGATCAGAATCAGGGTCAGCGTCCGGCCGACTCCGTCCGCGCGGCTCTCCAGCAGGTCCGCCTCGTCGTAGGACCCTCTCAGCAGGGCCGCGAAGAGGACGATCATGTAGGGGATGCGGCCACGGCGGAGCAGACCCCACAGCGGGGTCTCGTGGTGCCGTTCGTCGGCCTTGCGCAGCAGGAAGTCGGTGGCCCAGCCGATCACCAGCGTGAGCACGACCGAGCCACCGACCACGATCAGCGGTCGTAGCAGGTTTTCCATGCCCCCGAACCTAACCGGCTCCCGGGGTGCATGAACATGTGACTTCCGCTGCGTGCTGGGTAGTGCCGGGGCCCGGGTTCGTCACACCCGGCTGGCACCATGGCCTCATGAACATCATGCTCTTTCACTCGACCTTCGGGCTGCGGCCCGCGGTGCTCCGGGCCGCTGACCGGCTGCGGTCGGCCGGACACGAGGTGTGGACGCCCGACCTCTTCGAGGGGCGCACCTTCGAGTCGGTCGAGGAGGGCATGGAGCACAAGGAGAAGATCGGCAAGGAGGAGCTGCTGAAGCGGGCCGTGCTGGCCGCCGCTCCCTACTCCGAGCGCGGGCTGGTGTACGCCGGGTTCTCGCTCGGCGCCTCCGTCGCCCAGACCCTCGCCCTGGGCGACGACAAGGCGCGCGGCCTGCTGCTCCTGCACGGCACGTCGGACATCGCGCCGGACGTCACGGCCGAGGACCTGCCGGTCCAGCTGCACGTGGCCGAGCCGGACCCCTTCGAGACGGACGACTGGCTCAGCGCCTGGTACCTCCAGATGGGCCGCACCGGCGCCGACGTCGAGGTGTACCGGTACGCCGGGGCCGGCCACCTCTACACCGACCCCGACCTGCCGGACTACGACGAGGAGGCCGCCGAGGCCACCTGGCGGGTGGCGCTCGGCTTCCTCGAGACCCTGTAGCGGCGGTTACACCGGGTCGTAGGCGCGTTCGACCTTCTGCGTTCCGCTGCGGGTGCGGTACGAGCGGGACCACTTGGCGGTCGCGTCGCGCTTCGTGCGGTCGGAGACGACGTAGTAGTCCATCTGCGCGCGCTCGGCCGTGATGTCCAGGACGCCGAAGCCGTGCCGGTCGGTGTCGACCCAGTGGACATGGCGGTTGGCGGCGCGGATGACAGGCGAGGCGACCGCGGAGACCGTGCCCTCCGGGACCTTGACGATGTCGTCGAGGTTGTCGGAGGTCACCGACGTGACGACGAACTCGGTGGCGGCCGACGGGGACAGCGGGTACGTACCGGCGTCCACCGGCACGTCGTTGGCCCAGGCCATGTGGATGTCGCCGGTGAGGAAGACCGTGTTGCGGATGGCGTTCGTCCGCAGGTGCGCCAGGATCTCGCGGCGGTCGTCGGTGTAGCCGTCCCACTGGTCGGTGTTGAGGGCGAGGCCCTCCTGCGGCAGGCCCAGCAGCTTGGCCAGCGGCTTGAGCAGTTCGGCGGAGAGCGAGCCGATGGCGAACGGCGAGATCATCACCGAGTTGCCGACCAGCCGCCAGGTGGTGTCGGACGACTTCAGCCCCGCCTTGAGCCAGTCGAGCTGGGCCCGGCCGGTGAGCGTGCGGTCCGGGTCGTCGACCTCGCCGTCGCCGACCGTGACCTGCTGGGAGCGGAACGAGCGCAGGTCCAGCAGCGAGAGGTCGGCCAGCTTGCCGAAGCGCAGCCGGCGGTAGGTGGTGCCCGCGGTCGCCGTGCGCACCGGCATCCACTCGAAGTAGGCCTGCTTCGCGGCGGCCTGACGGGCGGACCAGGTGCCCTCCGCGCCCTCCGTGTGGTTCTCCGCGCCGCCCGAGAAGGCGTCGTTGGCGAACTCGTGGTCGTCCCAGATCGCCACGACCGGGGCTGTGGCGTGCAGCGCCTGGAGGTCAGGGTCGGTCTTGTAACGGGCGTGCCGGGCGCGGTAGTCGGCGAGCGTGACGATCTCGTGGGCCGGGGTGTGCGGGCGGACGACCTTGCCGCGGGTGCCGTACTCGCCGGTGCCGTACTCGTAGATGTAGTCGCCGAGGTGCAGCCAGGCGTCCAGGTCGCCGCGGGCCGCGAGATGGCGGTACGAGGAGAACCAGCCCGCTTCCCAGTTGGCGCAGGAGACCACGCCGAAGCGCAGGCCCGGGACGGCGGCGTCGTGGGCCGGGGCGGTACGGGTGCGCGCGGCGGGGGAGTCGGTGCCGCCGGCGGAGAAGCGGAACCAGTAGTCGGTGCCCGGCCGCAGGCCGCGGACGTCGGCCTTCACGGTGTGGTCGGAGGTGGCGGTGGCGGTGATCGAGCCCTTGGCGACGACGGTGGTGAACGCCTTGTCCTCGGCGACGATCCAGCTCACCTCGGTGTCCGGGCCGAGCCCGGAGCCGGGTATCGCCTCCGGTACCGGGGTGACACGGGTCCACAGCAGGATGCCGTCCGGCAACGGGTCGCCGGAGGCGACGCCGTGCAGGAAGCCGGGTGCCTGGTCGACGGCGCGCGCCGGCAGGGTTGCCGCCAGCGGGCCGGCCAGGACAGCGGTCGCCGCCGCGGCCTTGACGACCGTACGGCGGCGTGGGGTGAGGGAGTTGAGACCCTCTGACGTATTCGATGATCTGTATCGACTGGTCACGACCGATCAGGTTACTGGTCGGTATGCGCCGGAGCGGGCGAACTCCGGAAGTTCGCCCGCTCTTCACATGCCGGCCGGTGCCCGGCCTGCCGTCACTTCTTGAGGGCCTCGCCCACGACCCGGTTGAAGTCGGCCACCGTCATCAGGGGGCTGCCGCCGTTCAGCTGCTTACCGTCCATGACGAAGGCCGGAGTGCCCTCCACGCCTTCCTTGTTGTCGTCGAAGGTCTTCGACATGGCCATCGCCCAGGCGTCGTAGGTGCCCTTCTCGACCGCGTCCTGGAACTTCTTGTTGCCCTTCAGCCCGGGGACGCTGTCCGCGACCTTGATGAGGTAGCTGTCGTCCTTGAACTTGTCGGTCGTCTCCTCCGGGTGGTACTTCGCCGAGTACAGCGCGGCCTTGTAGTCGAGGAAGGCCTTGTCGCTCACGTTCAGCGCGGCGCCCAGGGCGCTCAGCGCGTTCTTGGAGCCCTCGCCGTTGTCCTTGTTGTCGATGAAGGTGGCGCCGACGAACTGCATCTTGTACTTGCCGTCGTCGATGTCCTTCTTCACGGTCGGACCGACCGTCTGCTCGAACTGGGCGCAGATGGGACAGCGCGGGTCCTCGTAGATCTTCAGCGTCTTCTTCGCCGAGTCCTTGCCGATGACGACCGTGGTGCCGTCCGTGCCCGTGGTGTTGGCCGGGGTGACGACCTTCTCGTCCTTGACCGCCTCCCAGTGGGTGGGCTTGTTGGCCTGGACGACGGCGTAGCCGATGCCGCCGGCTATCGCCAGGACGCCGACGATCGAACAGGCGACGATGACCTGCCGCTTGGTCTTCGCCCGCTTGGCCTCGCGCTCGCGCTCGATGCGCAGCCGCTCGCGGGCCGCCGTCTTCGACGCCTGGCTGTTCCGCTTGCTCATGGTGGCTTCTCCGTGGGGGACGCGCACACCTGTGTGTGCGGGAAACGTAGGGGGACTGCTGGATGCTCGAAGGGCCGCGGGGAGGCGCAGGAGCCTCCAGCGACGGGGTGCCTTACGCGAAGGCGGGTGAGCACGGCGGTCCACGCCGCCCCAGGGAGTACGTGAGGATCCGGTCGCGGGCGGTGGGCGTGCGGTCGGCGGCACGCTCCAGGCGCCGGCCGGCCGGGGCCCGCTCCACCGCGACCGCGGCGACCGCCAGCAGCAGCGGCCGGAACGTCGTCGCCGTCACCGCCCGCAGCAGCTGGGCCAGGGCCCGCTCGCCGCGGCGCAGCCAGACGGCGGCGAGGAGCCCGACGCCGATGTGCGCGCCGAGCAGCAGCCAGGCGGTGGCCGGTTCGGCATGGGCGACCGTGGCCGCCAGCCGGTCGGTGCCGGTGGCCCCGGCCATCCGGGCCAGAGGGGTGCCGACCTCTCCGCCGCCGCAGAGCACATCCAGGCCGACCGAGCGCAACGGCCCGGCGACCGGGCCGCCCGCGCGGCCGTAACACGCGTGCTGACCGGTGGTGAACACCGTGTCGGCGGCCAGTTCCAGCGGGATCAGCAGGGCCGCGATCCTCCCGAAGGAGCGCTCCCGGCCCGCCAGGGCGAACGCGATCACGAACACGGCGGCGGCGACCGCGGCCACCGTGCCCACCGGCAGCGGGGCCCGGGACAGCAGTACGTGCGACGCGGTGCTGAGCGTCACGACCACGGCCGTGAACAGCGCCGCGCGTACGGCTCTGAGCTGGATCCCGGATATGTCCATAGCGAAAGGAGAGTCTGTCATGGGGACCGGTAAGGGACCCCTAAAGGATGCCTGTGAGTGAGCGGATGGCCAAAGCCCCGGCTCAGGGGTCCTTACAGACCCGGGATCCGGCCGTTGCGGAACAGGTCCACGAAGGTCTGGTGGTCGGCACGCGCGCGGGCCCCGTAGCTGTGCGCGAAGTCGATCAGCATCGGCGCGAAGCCCTCCTCGTCGGCCGCGATCGCCGCGTCGATGGCCCGCTCCGTGGAGAACGGCACCAGGGACTCGCCGGACTGGTCGTCCGCCGCCGAGTGCATCGTGGCCGTCGCCCGGCCGAGGTCGGCCACCACCTGGGCGATCTCCTCCGGGTCGTCGATGTCGCCCCAGTCGAGGTCCACCGCGTACGGCGAGACCTCGGCGACCAGCTGGCCCGCGCCGTCCAGCTCGGTCCAGCCCAGCCACGGGTCGGCGTGCGCCTGCAGGGCGCGCTGGGAGATGACCGTGCGGTGCCCCTCGTGCTGGAAGTAGCCGCGGATCGCCTGGTCCGTGATGTGCCGGGAGACGGCCGGGGTCTGGGCCTGCTTGATGTAGATCACCACATCGTTCTCCAGGGCGTCGCTGTGCCCCTCCAGCAGGATGTTGTACGACGGCAGCCCCGCCGAGCCGATGCCGATGCCGCGCCGGCCCACGACGTCCTTCACGCGGTAGGAGTCCGGGCGGGCCAGGGAGCTGTCCGGGAGCGTCTCCAGGTAGCCGTCGAAGGCGGCGAGGACCTTGTAGCGCGTGGCCGCGTCCAGCTCGACCGAGCCGCCTCCCGGGGCGAAGCGGCGCTCGAAGTCGCGGATCTCCGTCATCGAGTCCAGCAGGCCGAAGCGGGTCAGCGAGCGGGCGTCACGCAACGCGTCCAGCAGCGGGCCCTGCGCGGTGTCCAGCGTGAACGGCGGCACCTCGTCGCTCTTCGCGCCCGTCGCCAGGGCGTGGATCCGCTCCCGGTACGCGCCCGCGTACACCCGCACCAGCTCGGTGATCTGCTCGTCGCCGAGGGCCTTCGCGTACCCGATGAGGGCGACGGAGGCGGCGAAGCGCTTCAGGTCCCAGGTGAAGGGGCCGACGTAGGCCTCGTCGAAGTCGTTGACGTTGAAGATCAGGCGGCCGTTGGCGTCCATGTACGTGCCGAAGTTCTCCGCGTGCAGGTCGCCGTGGATCCACACGCGCGAGGTGCGCTCGTCCAGATACGGGCCGCCCCGCTTCGACCCGAACTGATCAGACACGGTGAGGTCGTGGTAGAACAGCCCGGCCGTGCCCCGGTAGAAGGCGAAGGCCGAGGCGGCCATCTTGCGGAACTTGACGCGGAACGCGGCCGGGTCGGCGGCCAGCAGCTGCCCGAAGGCGGTGTCGATGACGGCGAGGATCTCCTCACCGCGGTGCTCGTCGTCGAGCGGCGGGAACGACATCGCTGGGTGCCTCCTGGTGCATACGTTCGGGGCGGCAGGTCCGCCCTCTGCCTAACGTGCGGCGGCCGGCGGGAGTGCCCGCGAAGCCTCGCACGAAGGTACGCGGGTCGGCCCTCCAGGTGTCAGTGCCGAGGCATAGACTTCGACGCTGTCCCCCAGACTCTCCGCAGCCTGCCGGACCCCGTCCGACCCCGTTCCCCCTGGAGGCCGCAGCCGTGTCAAAGCCGCCGTTCACGCACCTGCACGTCCACACCCAGTACTCGCTGCTGGACGGTGCCGCGCGGCTGAAGGACATGTTCAACGCGTGCAACGAGATGGGCATGACGCACATCGCCATGTCCGACCACGGCAACCTCCACGGCGCCTACGACTTCTTCCACACCGCCCAGAAGTCCGGAGTGACCCCGATCATCGGGATCGAGGCCTATGTCGCCCCCGAGTCCCGGCGCAACAAGCGCAAGATCCAGTGGGGCCAGCCGCACCAGAAGCGGGACGACGTCTCCGGTTCCGGCGGTTACACCCACAAGACGATGTGGGCCGTGAACAGCGCCGGCCTGCACAACCTCTTCCGGCTGTCCTCCGACGCCTACGCCGAGGGCTGGCTGCAGAAGTGGCCCCGGATGGACAAGGAGACCATCGCGAAGTGGTCCGAGGGGATCGTCGCCTCCACCGGCTGCCCCTCCGGCGAGGTCCAGACCCGGCTGCGCCTCGGCCACTTCGACGAGGCCCTCAAGGCCGCCGCCGACTACCAGGACATCTTCGGCAAGGACCGCTACTTCCTGGAGCTGATGGACCACGGCATCGAGATCGAGCACCGGGTCCGCGACGGCCTGCTGGAGATCGGCAAGAAGCTCGGCATCCCCCCGCTGGTCACCAACGACTCGCACTACACGTACGCGCACGAGTCGGTCGCCCACGACGCCCTGCTGTGCATCCAGACCGGCAAGAACCTCTCCGACCCCGACCGCTTCAGGTTCGACGGCACCGGCTACTACCTCAAGTCCACCGACGAGATGTACGCCATCGACTCCTCGGACGCCTGGCAGGAGGGCTGCGCCAACACCCGCCTGATCGCCGAGATGGTCGACACCACGGGCATGTTCGAGAAGCGCGACCTGATGCCCAAGTTCGACATCCCCGAGGGCTACACCGAGGTCAGCTGGTTCCGCGAGGAGACCCTGCGCGGCATGAACCGCCGCTTCCCGGACGGCATCCCGGACGACCGCATGAAGCAGGTCGAGTACGAGATGGACACCATCATCTCGATGGGCTTCCCGGGCTACTTCCTCGTGGTCGCCGACTTCATCATGTGGGCCAAGAAGCAGGGCATCGCGGTCGGCCCCGGCCGGGGCTCCGCGGCCGGCTCGATCGTCGCCTACGCCCTCGGCATCACCGACCTCGACCCGATCCCGCACGGCCTGATCTTCGAGCGGTTCCTCAACCCCGAGCGCATCTCCATGCCCGATGTCGACATCGACTTCGACGAGCGCCGGCGCGTCGAGGTGATCCGCTACGTGACGGAGAAGTACGGCGCCGACAAGGTCGCCATGATCGGCACGTACGGCACCATCAAGGCCAAGAACGCGATCAAGGACTCCGCGCGCGTGCTGGGCTACCCCTACGCGATGGGCGACCGCCTCACCAAGGCCATGCCCGCCGACGTCCTGGGCAAGGGCATCAACCTCGACGGCATCACCAACCCCGAGCACCCCCGCTACTCGGAGGCCGGCGAGATCCGGGCGATGTACGAGAACGAGCCGGACGTGAAGAAGGTCATCGACACCGCCAAGGGCGTCGAGGGCCTGGTCCGGCAGATGGGCGTGCACGCCGCCGGCGTGATCATGTCCAGCGAGACCATCACCGACCACGTCCCCGTCTGGGTCAGGCACACGGACAAGGTCACCATCACCCAGTGGGACTACCCGAGCTGTGAGTCGCTCGGCCTGCTGAAGATGGACTTCCTGGGCCTGCGCAACCTGACGATCATGGACGACGCCGTCAAGATGGTGAAGTCCAACAAGGGGATCGACATCGATCTCCTGAGCCTCCCGCTCGACGACCCCACGACCTTCGAACTGCTCCAGCGCGGCGACACCCTCGGCGTCTTCCAGTTCGACGGCGGCCCCATGCGCTCCCTGCTCCGGCTGATGAAGCCGGACAACTTCGAAGACATCTCCGCCGTGTCGGCCCTGTACCGCCCGGGCCCGATGGGCATGAACTCCCACACGAACTACGCCCTGCGCAAGAACGGGCAGCAGGACATCACACCGATCCACCCCGAGCTGGAGGAGCCGCTCAGGGAGGTCCTGGACGTCACCCACGGCCTGATCGTCTACCAGGAGCAGGTGCAGAAGGCCGCCCAGATCATCGCCGGCTACTCCCTCGGCGAGGCCGACATCCTCCGCCGCGTGATGGGCAAGAAGAAGCCCGAGGAGCTCGCGAAGAACTTCGTCCTCTTCCAGGCGGGCGCCCGCAAGAAGGGCTTCAGCGACGAGGCCATCCAGGCCCTGTGGGACGTGCTGGTCCCCTTCGCCGGCTACGCGTTCAACAAGGCGCACTCCGCCGCGTACGGACTGGTCTCGTACTGGACGGCGTACCTCAAGGCGAACCACCCCGCCGAGTACATGGCCGCGCTCCTCACGTCCGTGAAGGACGACAAGGACAAGTCGGCCGTCTACCTCAACGAGTGCCGCCGCATGGGCATCAAGGTGCTCCCGCCGGACGTCAACGAGTCGATGGCCAACTTCGCGGCCCAGGGCGACGACGTGATCCTCTTCGGCCTCTCCGCCGTCCGCAACGTCGGTACGAACGTGGTCGAGGCGATCATCAGGTGCCGCAAGGCCAAGGGGAAGTACGTCTCCTTCCCGGACTACCTCGACAAGGTGGAGGCGGTGGTCTGCAACAAGCGCACCACCGAATCCCTGATCAAGGCCGGCGCCTTCGACGCCATGGGCCACACCCGCAAGGGCCTCACCGCGCACTACGAGCCGATGATCGACAACGTGGTCGCGGTCAAGCGCAAGGAGGCCGAGGGCCAGTTCGACCTCTTCGGCGGCATGGGCGAGGCCGAGACCAGCGAGCCGGGGTTCGGGCTCGACGTGGAGTTCTCCCCGGACGAGTGGGACAAGACCTATCTGCTCGCCCAGGAGCGGGAGATGCTCGGTCTGTACGTCTCCGACCACCCGCTGTTCGGCCTGGAGCACATCCTGTCGGACAAGGCCGACGCGGGCATCTCCCAGCTGACCGGGGGCGAGCACTCCGACGGCGCGGTCGTCACCATCGGCGGCATCATCTCGGGCCTGCAGCGCAAGATGACCAAGCAGGGCAACGCCTGGGCCATCGCCACCGTCGAGGACCTCGCCGGCTCGATCGAGTGCATGTTCTTCCCGGCGACCTATCAGCTCGTCTCGACCCAACTCGTCGAGGACGCCGTGGTGTTCGTCAAGGGCCGCCTCGACAAGCGCGAGGACATCCCGCGGCTCGTCGCGATGGAGCTGATGGTGCCGGACCTGTCGAACGCGGGCACCAACGCGCCCGTGGTGCTCACCATCCCGGCCACCCGGGTCACTCCGCCGCTGGTCAGCCGCCTCGGCGAGGTCCTCAGTCACCACAAGGGCGACAGCGAGGTCCGGATCAAGCTCCAGGGACCGACCAAGACGACCGTGCTGCGGCTGGACCGGCACCGGGTGAAGCCGGACCCGGCGCTCTTCGGTGACCTGAAGGTCCTGCTCGGACCGTCCTGCCTGGCCGGATGACCGTCCTGTCTGGCCGGATGGCCGTCCCGCCTGGCCGGGTGGCCGTCCTGCCCGGCCGGGTGACGCACGGCACTTGATGCGCTTGAGGGGCGTACCCGTCACCGGGTACGCCCCTCGTGCATGTGCGTGGGCTCAACAGCCGTCACGCAGATGTCAGTTGTGGCCGAAGCTGCGCTTTCGCTTGCCGGACGGCGCCATCTCGCCGGGGGTCACCTCGACCTCGGGCTGGGGCTCCGTCTGCGAGGCGGGGTTGCGGTCCGCCCGCTGACCACGCTCGGTCGGACGCTGCTGCTTACGGTCACGGTTCTTGTTCTTGGCCATGGTGATGCCTCCTGTGGGGGACTAGGGGCCAGGGCCGGGACCAGATTCACACAGGCCGACAACGATCGCATGTCGGACAATTACCGTGTGTGACAGGGCTGGTCGGAGCGGCCCGCCCCGAAACGCCACGCCGAAGATCGAGTTCCGGCCGTTAACCTCCGCGCCGTCGGGCAGACTCGAAGCAAGCCCGAAGCAAACCTCCTGGGAAGAGGGTGAGTCGCGTGGACCGCTGCATCGTCCTGGTGGACGCTGGGTATCTGCTGGGAGCCGCGGCGAGTCTCCTCGCCGGGGAGCCCTCGCGGTCCCGGATCACCGTCGACCACACCGCCCTCATCCAGGGGCTTCGTGAGCGCGCCGAATCCGACACCCAGCAGCCACTGCTGCGTATCTACTGGTTCGACGGCGCCCCGGACCGCGTCCCGCAACCCGAACACCGCAGACTGCGCGTGATGCCCCGGGTCACCGTCCGGCTCGGCGCCCTGACCCGCAGCGACGGCCGCTGGGCGCAGAAGGGCGTGGACGCGGCGATGCACGCCGAGCTGACCGAACTGGCCCGTAACCGCGCCTGCTCCGACGTCGTCCTGGTCACCGGCGACGGCGACCTGCTGCCCGGCATGATGGCCGCCAAGGAGCACGGCGTGGCCGTCCACCTGTGGGCCGTCCAGGCCGCCGACGGCGACTACAACCAGTCCGAGGACCTGGTCGCCGAGGCCGACGAGCGGCGCGTGCTGGACCGCACCTGGATCACCAAGGCCGTCCGCGCCAAGGACTACACCGGGGCGTGCGCGCCGCAGCCCGCGCCCCGGCCCGAGATCGCCGCGATCCTCTCCGCACCGCTGCCCGAGTCCGCTCTCGGCGCCGCGACCGACCGGCCCGCCCCGCAGCCCCGCCACCCGGTGGCCGGCCCCGGACAGAACGGCACCGAGGAGCGGGTGCCCGCCAAAGGGGTCCCCACGCCCAAGGACCTCGCCGCTCTCCGGGCCCCCGGCACACAGCCCGCCCAGCCTCCCGCCTCCGCCACCCTCCGCTGGTCCTCCGACAAAGGCTGGGTCGACCGGCCCACGGCCGAGCCCCCCGAGGCCGCCTCGATGCCGACACTCGCCCAGCTGACCACGGCAGAGCAGCGGTGGGCCGACCGCGAGGAGGACATCACCACCGTCGGCGGCGATTCCTTCGAGGTCGGGCAGGTCTTCGCGCGGCGCTGGGTGGAGCGCCTCGGAGACCAGGGCCACCTGCAGAAACTGTCCGGTATGTACCCGCGCATCCCGCACCGCGTCGACGGGGAGCTGCTGCGTTACGCCGCCCGGTTCGGCCTGCTCGCCCACAAGGACGACCAGATCGACGAGCGGGACCGGTACGCCATCCGGGCCGGCTTCTGGCGGGAGATCAGCGTGCGCACGGGCGTGGAGCACCCACCCCTCGACGACTGAGGACCCCTCGGTTCTTCGCCGGCGGAATTCCCGGTATGGACCGACCCGAGGGCGGGACCGGGGCGCCGACCCCGTAGTCTCGTCCCTTGTGAGTAAGCGCGCGGCACAGGCATTTCGGCACGATGGTGACGTCGTGTGCGCGGTGCGCGGGCTGACCAAGACCTATCCGGCGGTCCGGGGCCGGCGCGGCACGCCCGGAACCCCTGAGGTCCGGGCCACCGACGACGTGACGCTCGACATCCGCCGCGGCGAGATCTTCGGCCTGCTCGGGCCGAACGGCGCCGGCAAGTCCACCCTCGTACGCCAGCTCACCGGGCTGATGCGGCCCGACCGCGGCGGCGTGGAGATCCTCGGGCACGACATCGTGCGCCACCCCGAGCGGGCCGCTCGGATCCTCGCCTACCTCGGGCAGGAGTCGACCGCCCTCGACGAGCTGACCGTGTCGCTCGCCGCCGAGACCACCGGGCGGCTGCGCGGCCTGGACGTACGGCGGGCACGGGCCGAGCGGGACGCCGTCCTGGACGAGCTGGGGCTCGCGCCGCTCGCCGGGCGGCCGCTGAAGAAGCTCTCCGGGGGCCAGCGGCGCCTGGCGTGCTTCGCCGCGGCCCTGGTGGGGGAGCGGCCGCTGCTCGTGCTCGACGAGCCGACCACCGGCATGGACCCGGTGGCGCGGCGGGCCGTGTGGTCCGCCGTCGACCGGCGCCGGGCCGAGCGCGGGACGACCGTGCTGCTCGTCACCCACAACGTCATCGAGGCCGAGACGGTGCTGGACCGGGTGGCCGTCCTCGACCGGGGGCGGGTGATCGCCTGCGACACCCCCGCCGGGCTCAAGGAGCGGGTGGCCGGTGAGGTGCGCGTCGACCTGGTGTGGCGGGAGGCGGCTCCGCTGCACGTGCCCGAGGTGGCCGCGCTGAAGGACCGCGTCGTGGAGTCGGGCCGCCGCTGGACGCTCCGGCTCGGGCCCGAGGAGGCGCGTGCGGTCGTCGCGACCGTCACCGGCGGGGCCGCCTTCGCCGCCCTGGACGACTTCACCCTGACCACGCCGAGCCTGGAGGACGTGTACCTCGCCCTCGGCGGTGCCGTCCAGCAGGGGCTGGTGAAGGTGTGAGCACGAGGGCGCCGGGCGCGCGGGCCGTGAGCACACCGGCCGCCGCATACGTACCGAACAGGCGACTGCCGCAGTGGACCCCAGCGAAGGGAAGCAGCGCGACGTGAGTGTCGTACCCGCCGAAGTCCTGCCGGGCAGTGCCCTGGCCGTGGAGGAGCCCGCCGCGTGCGCGGCCGAGCTCGGACCTCGGGCGCGGCTGTGGCCGTCGCTGGCGGCCGTGTACCGGGCCCAGCTGTCCCGGGCGAGGGTGGCGCGGATCCCGCTGCTGTTCGTGGCGACCTTCCAGTCGGTCGGGATCATGATCCTGATGCGCGGGGTCGTGGACGACGGGGCGGAGGCGCAGGCCGTCGTCGCCGGGTCGTCGGTCCTCGTCGTGGCCTTCGTCGCGCTGAACCTGCTCGCGCAGTACTTCGGGCAGCTGCGGGCCAGCGGCGGGCTCGACCACTACGCCACGCTGCCGGTACCGCCCGCGGCCGTGGTGCTGGGCGCGGCGGGCGCGTACGCGTCGTTCACCGTGCCCGGGACCGTCGTGACCGCGGTGTTCGGCTGTGTGCTGTTCGGACTGCCGATGGCCCATCTGTGGATCCTCATGGCGGTGATCCCGCTGGCGGGCGCCGCGCTGGCCGGGCTCGGTGCGGCGCTGGGGCTGCTCGCGCCCCGGCCGGAACTGGCCACGCTGCTCGGGCAGCTGGGCATGTCGGCGGCGCTGCTGCTGGGCGTGCTGCCGGCGGACCGGATGCCTCAGGCCGTGCGCTTCACGCGGGACCTGCTGCCGTCGACGTACGGCGTGGAGGCCTTCGCGCGGACGTTCGGACCGCATACCGACTGGGCCTTCGTGCTCGGTGACCTCGCCGTGTGCGGCGTCGTGGGCGTCGTCTCGCTGGCCGTGGCGACCTGGGCCTACCGCCGGGCGGCCGTCCGGTGAGCGAGGAGGGGTCGTCCGGTGGCGCGGCACACAGGCGGGCCTGGCACGATGGCAGGGTGACCGCACCACTGACTCCGCCACCGCCGCCGCATGAACACTCCGCACAGGGTTCGTGGCAGCCGCCGGCCGCCGGGCCCGCGGCGCCCGGGTCCCAGCACGCCGAGTACGCCGGGCACGGCTGGTACGGACAGGACGGCCCCGGGATGAAGACGGAACTGCGGGAGGCCGCCGTGGTCGCGGTGGCCGTGGCGCTCAGCGGGCTGCTGCTCGGAGTGCTGTGGTGGTGGCTCGCGCCGCACGTGCCGCTCGTCGGCGACGTGGTGGAGAAGAACTGGGTCGTCTATCTCAAGGACACCGAGGGGGAGCAGGGCATCGGGGTCGACGGCACCTTCACGCTCCTCGGGCTGGCCTTCGGGGCCGTCAGCGCGCTGGTCGTCTTCCTGCTGCGGCGGCGCGGAGGCGTGCCGCTGGTGGTGGGGCTGGCCCTCGGGGGGCTGCTCGGCTCGCTGCTCGCCTGGCGGATCGGGGTGTGGCTCGGGCCCGCCGAGGACGTGATCGCGCACGCTCGGGCCGTCGGGCGGGGCGTGACGTTCGACGCCCCCCTGAAGCTGGGCGCCAAGGGGGCGTTGCTGGCCTGGCCGCTCGCCGCGCTGGTCCTGCACCTCGGGCTCATGGCGCTGTTCGGACCCCGTGATCCGGAACCGGAGTTCGCGGCCGGGCCGTACCAGGAGCCGTCTGCGGCTAACGGCCGATAGGCGCCAGGACCGCCCCGGTCAGCTGCCGGAGGTCCTCCGGGGCGAGCTCCACCTCCAGGCCCCTCCTGCCCGCCGACACGCAGATCGTCGCGTGCGCCGCGGCGGATGCGTCGAGGACCGTCGGCAGCTTCTTGCGCTGGCCCAGGGGCGAGATGCCGCCCCGGACGTAGCCCGTCGTGCGTTCCGCCAGGGCCGGGTCGGCCATCGCCGCGCGCTTGCCGCCCACGGCCGTCGCGAGGGCCTTCAGGTCCAGCCGGCCCGCCACCGGGACCACCGCGACCGTCAGGGTGCCGTCGACGTCAGCGACCAGGGTCTTGAACACGCGGTCCTGGGAGACGCCCATGGCCTCGGCCGCCTCCTCGCCGTAGGAGGAGTGTGCGGGGTCGTGGTCGTAGGAGTGGACCGTGTACGCCGTGCCCGCCGCCGTGAGGGCCACCGTCGCGGGGGTGCCGCCTGGCTGCTGCTTCTTCGACTTCTTCGCCATGCCGATCCGCTCAGTTGAGACTCATCGGGCCGCGCGTCAGCTCCGACGCGGGCAACGACGGCAGACTACGGATGATCGCCGTCTCCGAGCGAAGGAGTTTCAGCTCGTCGCGCAGGCGGGACGCCGTGTCGGGGGCCTGGAGCAGACGCTGCTTGGCCGGGGTGTCCAGCATCATCGCGGCCGCGACGAGGTACGACACCACGCCCGGCTCGTCCGGCAGTTCGGCCCCCGTCGCCAGGGACCGCTCCCGCGCCCCGGCCAGCCGCTTCTGGTACTGGCGGAAGGACCGCAGCACGCCCTCGGCCAACGGCGCGGCCTCGTCGCCCGGTTCCTCCTCCAGCGGCTCCAGCTCGGCCGTCAGGAAGGGCCCGGACGCCTCGACCGACAGCAGCTTGACCCGGGTCGTGCCGGTCGCCAGCACCTCGAAGGAGCCGTCGGTGCGCTCCCGGATCGTCGCCGCGTCCGCGATACAGCCCACCTTGTGGAACGCCTTGACCGGGTCCGTGCCGAAGCCGGCCGCCGGTCCCCGCTCGGGCAGGGCCGTCGGGTCGGGCATGCCGGGCGCGGTCGAGGCCACCTCGTGGCCGTCGCGGATCGCCACGACGGCGAACCGGCGCGGTTCGTCCTCGGACGTCTTCAGCAACTCGCGCATCATGGCGCGATACCGCTCCTCGAAGACGTTGAGCGGGAGCACGAGCCCCGGGAACAGTACCGAGTTCAGGGGGAAGAGGGGGAGCCGGACGGTGGTCACGACGCAAAAGCCTAATGGTCGCCGGGACGGACTCGCCCGCCCCGTTCGCTCCGTGGATGCCAGGAGGGGTTCACGGCCGCCCCGACCTGGATGTCCTCGCGCACCCGAAGGAAGTGCCCGAGGGGGTCGTCCGACACCCGTTCCCAGGGGAAAGAGGTGGCGTACGGGCCGTTCAGGCGCAGCTGCTCGGTGGCGTCCTGCCAGCGCTCCAGGCGCACCAGGACGAAGATCAGCAGGTTGCGCATCCGGGCCGGCCAGGGGTCGGCCGCCGGCAGCCGCGGGGAGAGCGCGATCGCCCGGTCGGCCGCCGTGTCCAGCCGCTCGCGGGGGATCTCGGGCCCGCAGTCGTCGGTGAGATAGCCGAAGGCCGCCCGCAGCGGCAGGGCCTGGACGAGCGCGCCGGCGGGAGCGTCCTGGGCGGCCCGGTCGGCGAAGTCGAAGCACTCGTGGTGCGAGCCGTGCCAGTAGGTGGCCAGGTAGCGCAGGGCCGCCACATGGCACCCGTAGTGGTGCGGGGCACGGCGGACGGCCGCCGCCCACAGTTCCTCGAAGTAGGTGTGCCCGGCCTGTGCGCCCCGGGCGTGGTCGAGCGCGAGCCGCCACGGCACCGGGTCCCGCTGGTCGCCCCGGGCCGCGGCCGTGATCAGCGGGCTCACCTCGCGCAGCAGCTCGGCCCGGGCCGGTGACTGCCAGGCGCGGTCCACCGCCAGCTGGGCCCCGACCAGGAGCGCGTCGGGGTCCTGCGGGGCGGTGGCGAGCCAGGCGTCCAGCCACTCGGGCCGCGAGCGCGCGAAGGCGGCCAGCCGGGTCACGTACCGGTCGCGCCGCTCCCACTCGGCTGCCGCACGCGTGGCCAGGAGCAGCGCGGCGGCCGGCCCGTGGTCGCCCCGGGCGGCGGCGACAAGGGCCGGACTCAGCCGGGCGTCGGGTGCGTCGAGCAGCACCTCGTCGTCGGTGCGCGGCTCGCCGACGAGGTGGGGGGCGGGCCTTGCCATCCGGCTCGCGCGGATGAACGGGAGCTGCATTGCCATGGTGCCGACCATTGAAGGTCGGCTGGTCGTGACGGCGCCAGACTGTTCATGGAACCTACGGAAAGTTGTACATCCAATGGTCAAGAGAGCGTAAAACCATGACAGTTCCATAACTGTGGTCACACCAGCACCATCAGTTGCGCCGCAGCAGCCGCGTCGCGCCCGCCGCCACCGTCGTCGCCAGGATCCAGCCCAGCAGGATCATCGCCGCCCCCAGCCACTGCCAGCCCCCGCGCAACTGCCAGAAGCCCACCTGGCCCAGGTCGATGACCGGCAGCAGCAGGTCGAGGGTGAAGAGCGTGGGGTTCCACTCCGGGTGCTCGCCCCGCTTCATCGGCGGATGCCCGGCCCGCGCGAACGCCAGGGACCCCGCCGCCCACAGCACCGCCATCCACACCGCGGCCCGGCCCGGCCGGTATCCGTAGGCGACCGTCCAGTCCTGCGCGTACCCCCACAGCTTGGCCGCCATCGGCAGGCTCTCGCGATGCCGGCGCTGCTTGGCGAGCAGCACCTCCCGGGCGTCCTCGTCCTCGCCGCCGGCCCGCAGTACGGCCGCGAGCCGCTCGTACGGCTCCGGGTTGTACTCGGCGGTCGCCGCGGCCACCCAGTCCAGCCGCTCGGCCAGCGGGAACGGCCCGCGCGGCACGAGGTTCTCGTAGGCGAAGCCGCCCATGTGCAGCCGCCCGGGGCCCGGCCAGGCGTCCGCCCGGTCCATCAGGTTGACGACCCTCGCCCCGGACAGCACCACCCGCCCGCGCGCCGGCTGCTCCCCGAGGAACCGCAGCTCCGGCGTCTGCACCCGGCGCAGCGACAGCTCCTGGTCGTCCGTGAGGGTGAACCGGGCCTGCTCGAAGTCGACGGCGTCGCCGAACCGGCCGTCGTCCAGCCGGATCCCGCCCTCGCACGCGAAGCGCTGGATCCGCGTCCCCTGCGCCGGGGTCATCCCGCTCATCGCCTGGGCGCCGACCCCCGCCGGTGTCAGATACAGGCTGCGCTCGACGGTCAGCTGCGGGGCGTTCAGCGCGAGCCGCTCGAAGGGATGGGACAGACGCGCCCCGCGCAGGCTCAGGGAGACGCCGATGGTGGCGGCGCGCAGGCTCAGCTCGCCGTGCGACTCCAGCAGCTCGGCCTGCAGGTCCTGGCCGACGGTCAGGCCGTCCGCCGCGATCGACCGGCCGCTGTGGTCCCGGTGTGCGATCGCCTGGTTGAGCATCAGGTCCGTGCCGATCTGCGCGTCCGTGAGCCGGATGCCGTGGTGGAAGCGGCAGCGCGGCAGATGGAGATCGCCCTCCGTGTGCACCCGGGCCGCCTCCAGCCGCGGCACGGAGCAGTCCACCATCCGCAGGGTGGTGAAGCGGGCCTCCGGCAGCAGCACGTCCTGCTCGAACCGGCACCGGCGCATCTCGACGTAGGGCACGACGGTGCCGCCCGCGAGGTCCAGTGAGCCGCTGACCCGCACGCCGATCAGCTTCAGCGACGACACGCGGCCGGCCAGGGCGGGCGGGCCGTCGAGGAGCAGCCAGCACACGACCCGGGCCCGGACGGTCCGCTCCTCGCCCCACGGACGGCCGCCGTGCGGATCGTCCTCCAGGGCGTCGCCGCTGCTCAGGTCGTACACGGTGCCGTTGCGGAAGGCCTGCCACATGCCGGTCTCGGCCGCGGTCAGGTCGTCGGGCGGATCCCCGGCACGGACGCCGGCCCCCTCGGTCACAGCTTTTCCATCCTCCCCGGGTACTCGCGGGTCACTTACCTCGTACACCTGTTCATGCCCGCTGTGTGACGCGCCGAACGCACAAAGTGAAGGAGATCCTCCGGGTTCCTGCGGGTTTCTGTATCAGCCATTGATACGCGCGAACGGCGCCTCACCCAGGTCTGAGAGAATTGAGCACGTGATCTCCCGAATCGATCTGCGCGGCGATGCCCTTGTCGACGGCCCCGCCCTGCGTGACCTGCTGCCCCGAGCCGACTTCGACGTAGCGGCCGCCCTGGAGAAGGTGCGTCCGATCTGCGAGGACGTGCATCATCGGGGCGACGCGGCGCTGATCGACGCCGCCGAGCGGTTCGACGGGGTCAGGCTCGACCAGGTCCGGGTGCCGGCCGCAGCGATCACGCGCGCGCTGGAGGAGCTCGACCCGGCCGTGCGCGCCGCCCTGGAGGAGTCCATCCGCCGCGCCCGGATCGTCCACCGCGAGCAGCGCCGCGAGACGCGCACCACCCAGGTCGTGCCCGGCGGCAGCGTCACCGAGAAGTGGGTGCCGGTCGATCGCGTCGGGCTCTACGCGCCCGGAGGCCGGTCCGTGTACCCGTCCTCCGTGATCATGAACGTGGTCCCCGCGCAGGAGGCCGGCGTCGGATCCGTCGCGCTCGCCTCACCCGCCCAGGCCGGCTTCGGCGGCCTGCCGCACCCGACGATCCTCGCAGCCTGCGCGCTGCTCGGCGTCGACGAGGTGTACGCCGCCGGCGGCGCCACGGCCGTCGCGATGTTCGCCTACGGCACCGAGTCCTGCGCCCCCGCGAACATGGTCACCGGCCCCGGCAACATCTGGGTCGCCGCCGCCAAGCGCTACTTCACCGGCAGGATCGGCATCGACGCCGAGGCCGGGCCGACCGAGATCGCGGTCCTCGCCGACGACACGGCCGACCCGGTGCACGTCGCCTCCGACCTGATCAGCCAGGCCGAGCACGACCCGCTGGCCGCCGCCGTCCTCGTCACCGACTCCGTCGAGCTCGCCGACGCGGTCGAGAAGGAACTGGAACCGCAGGTCGCGGCCACCAGGCACGTCGACGACCGGATCGTCCCGGCCCTGTCCGGCAGGCAGTCCGCGATCGTGCTGGTCGACGGTGTCGACGAGGGCCTCAAGGTGGTCGACGCGTACGGCGCCGAGCACCTGGAGATCCAGACGGCCGACGCCGCCGCCGTCGCCGACCGGGTCCGCAACGCCGGCGCGATCTTCATCGGCCCCTGGGCCCCGGTCTCCCTCGGCGACTACGCGGCCGGCTCCAACCACGTCCTGCCCACCGGCGGCTGCGCCTGCCACTCCTCGGGCCTGTCCGTCCAGTCCTTCCTGCGCGGCATCCACATCGTCGACTACACGCGGGACGCGCTGGCGGACGTCGCGCACCACGTGGTCACGCTGGCCGAGGCGGAGGACCTGCCGGCCCACGGCGCGGCGATCAAGGCGAGGTTCGACTGGAAGGTTCCCCAGGGCAAGTGAACGACGTACGCATCGATGATCTCCCCGTACGGGACGAGCTGCGCGGCAAGTCCCCCTACGGCGCGCCCCAGCTGGACGTCCCCGTACGGCTGAACACCAACGAGAACCCCTACCCGCTGCCCGAGCCGCTGGTCGAACGGATCGCCGAGCGGGTCCGCGAGGCGGCCCGCAACCTCAACCGCTACCCGGACCGGGACGCGGTCGAGCTGCGCACTCGGCTCGCGGAGTACCTCACCGACACCTCCGGCCATGAAGTCGGCGTGGCCAACGTCTGGGCGGCCAACGGCTCCAACGAGGTCATCCAGCAACTGCTGCAGACCTTCGGCGGACCGGGCCGCACGGCCATCGGCTTCGAGCCGTCGTACTCGATGCACGGCCTCATCTCGCGCGGCACGGGCACCGGCTGGATCTCCGGCCCCCGCAACGAGGACTTCACCATCGACCTCGCCGCCGCCCGGAAGGCCATCGCCGAGAACCAGCCGGACGTCGTCTTCATCACGAGCCCCAACAACCCCACCGGCACCGCCGTCCCGCCCGAGACGGTCCTCGCGCTGTACGAGGCCGCGCAGGCGGCGAAGCCCTCGATGGTGGTGATCGACGAGGCGTACATCGAGTTCAGCCACGGCGACTCCCTGCTGCCGCTGCTGGCGGGCCGCCCGAACCTCGTCGTCTCCCGCACGATGTCGAAGGCCTTCGGCGCGGCGGGCCTGCGCCTGGGCTACCTCGCGGCGCACCCCGCCGTCGTCGACGCCGTCCAGCTGGTCCGGCTGCCCTACCACCTGTCGGCCGTGACCCAGGCGACCGCCCTGGCCGCCCTGGAGCACACCGGCACGCTGCTGGGCTACGTCGAACAGCTCAAGACCGAACGGGACCGCCTGGTCACCGAACTGCTGGCGATCGGCTACGAGGTGACCGCGTCGGACGCGAACTTCGTGCAGTTCGGCCGGTTCGAGGACTCCCACGAGGCCTGGCGGAAGATCCTCGACCGGGGCGTCCTGGTCCGGGACAACGGCGTGCCCGGCCGGCTCCGGGTCACCGCCGGAACCCCCGAAGAGAACGACGCGTTCCTCGACGCGGTACGTGCACTGAAGAAGGAGCAGAGTTCATGAGCCGCACCGGACGCGTGGAGCGGACGACCAAGGAGACCTCGGTCCTCGTCGAGATCGACCTCGACGGCACCGGCAAGACGGAGATCTCCACCGGCGTCGGCTTCTACGACCACATGCTCGACCAGCTCGGCCGGCACGGTCTGTTCGACCTCACCGTGAAGACCGAGGGCGATCTGCACATCGACTCGCACCACACCATCGAGGACACCGCCCTCGCCCTCGGCGCCGCCTTCAAGCAGGCCCTCGGCGACAAGGTGGGCATCTACCGCTTCGGCAACTGCACGGTCCCCCTGGACGAGTCCCTCGCCCAGGTCACCGTCGACCTGTCCGGCCGCCCCTACCTCGTGCACACCGAGCCCGAGAAGATGGCGCCGATGATCGGCGAGTACGACACCACCATGACCCGGCACATCCTGGAGTCCTTCGTGGCCCAGGCGCAGATCGCCCTGCACGTGCACGTGCCCTACGGACGCAACGCGCACCACATCGTGGAGTGCCAGTTCAAGGCGCTCGCCCGGGCCCTGCGGTACGCGTCCGAGCGCGACCCGCGCGCGGTCGGCATCCTCCCGTCCACGAAGGGCGCCCTGTGAACGGCACGTCGACCCTGCTGATCGTCGTCGGCCTCTTCCTCGCCGGCGGGATCTACTCCTTCATCAAGCAGAAGATGCCCAAGGGCCTGATCGTGCTGCTGTCGATCGGCGCCGCGATGTGCCTGGCGGCCGGAGTCGTGAGGCTGGAGGTGTGGAATTGAGCGCCCCTCGGAAAAACGTGGTGGTCTTCGACTACGGCTTCGGCAACGTCCGTTCCGCCGAGCGCGCCCTCGCCCGCGCCGGAGCCGACGTCGAGATCACGCGCGACTACGACAAGGCCATGAACGCCGACGGCCTGCTCGTGCCCGGCGTCGGTGCCTTCGCCTCCTGCATGACGGGCCTGCGCGAGGCGCGCGGCGACTGGATCGTCGACCGCCGGCTGTCCGGAGGCCGCCCGGTCATGGGCATCTGCGTCGGCATGCAGATCCTCTTCGAGCGCGGCATCGAGCACGGCGTGGAGAGCGAGGGCCTCGACGAGTGGCCCGGCTCGGTCGAGCCGCTCCAGGCCGAGGTCGTGCCCCACATGGGCTGGAACACCGTCGAGGCGGCGCCCGGTTCGCAGCTGTTCGCAGGCCTCGAGGCGGACGCCCGCTTCTACTTCGTGCACTCCTACGCCGTGCACGACTGGTCGCTGGAGACGCTCAACCCGGCGATCGAGGCCCCCAAGGTCACCTGGTCCACCCACGGCAAGCCGTTCGTCGCGGCCGTCGAGAACGGCGCCCTGTGGGCCACGCAGTTCCACCCCGAGAAGTCCGGCGACGCCGGAGCCCAGCTCCTCACCAACTGGATCGGAACACTGTGAGCAAGCTCGAACTCCTCCCCGCCGTGGACGTCCGGGACGGCCAGGCCGTCCGCCTGGTGCACGGCGAGTCCGGCTCGGAGACCTCCTACGGCTCCCCGCTGGAGGCCGCCCTCGCCTGGCAGCGCTCCGGCGCCGAGTGGCTGCACCTGGTCGACCTGGACGCCGCGTTCGGCACCGGGAACAACCGCGAGCTCATCGCCGAGGTCGCGAACGCGATGGACATCAAGGTGGAGCTGTCCGGCGGCATCCGCGACGACGACACCCTCGCCGCCGCCCTCGCCACCGGCTGCAAGCGCGTCAACCTGGGCACGGCCGCCCTGGAGACCCCGGAGTGGGTCGCCAAGGTCATCACCGAGCACGGCGACAAGATCGCGGTCGGTCTCGACGTCCGCGGCACGACCCTGCGCGGCCGCGGCTGGACCCGCGACGGCGGCGACCTCTACGAGACGCTGGAGCGCCTCGACAAGGAGGGCTGCGCCCGGTACGTCGTCACCGACATCGCCAAGGACGGCACCCTCCAGGGGCCGAACCTGGAACTGCTGCGCAACGTCTGCGCCGCCACCGACCGCCCGATCGTGGCCTCCGGCGGGGTTTCCTCGCTCGACGACCTGCGAGCCATCGCCGGCCTCGTCCCGATCGGTGTCGAGGGCGCCATCGTCGGGAAAGCGCTGTACGCGAAGGCGTTCACCCTGGAAGAGGCCTTGGAGGCTGTGTCGTCATGACCGTAACGCGTGTGCAGAGCGGAAGTCCCTGGGAAGAATCCTTCGGTTTTGCACGCGCCGTAGCGGCGGGCGACCGTGTGCTGGTAGCGGGCACGACCGCCTTCAAGGGCGACGTCCTCTACGGCGAGGGCGACCCGTACGAGCAGACCAAGGTGGCCTTCACCACCGCCCTGGAGGCGATCGGCGAGTTCGGGCTCACCCCCGAGTCCGTGATCCGCACCCGCGTGTGCCTGGCACACGCCCGGGACGTCGACGCGGTGGGCCGGGCCCACAAGGAACTGTTCGACACCGTACGCCCGGTCACGACCCTGCTGATCGTGCAGGGCTTCATGGACTCCCGGGTCCTGGTGTCGGTGGAAGTGGAAGCATTCAGAGGGACACCCTCACAGGAACACTAGAGGAGCACGATTCATGACCCTGGCGGTCCGAGTCATCCCCTGCCTGGACGTGGACAACGGCCGGGTCGTCAAGGGCGTCAACTTCCAGAACCTGCGCGACGCGGGCGACCCCGTC
The DNA here is from genome assembly GCF_042955185.1 of Streptomyces sp. NPDC012474. NCBI lineage: Bacteria > Bacillati > Actinomycetota > Actinomycetes > Kitasatosporales > Streptomycetaceae > Streptomyces > Streptomyces sp. NPDC012474. The sequence goes on along the minus strand of NZ_JBIBEP010000005.1, from coordinate 337,015 downwards.
GAGATGGCCAAGGTGTACGACGCCGAGGGCGCCGACGAGCTGACGTTCCTGGACATCACGGCCTCGTCGGGCAACCGCGAGACCACGTACGACGTCGTGCGCCGCACGGCCGAGCAGGTGTTCATCCCGCTCACCGTCGGCGGCGGCGTCCGCACCCCCGAGGACGTGGACAAGCTGCTGCGGGCGGGCGCGGACAAGGTCGGCGTCAACACCGCCGCCATCGCCCGCCCCGACCTGATCCGCGAGATCGCCGAGCGCTTCGGCCGCCAGGTCCTCGTCCTGTCGGTGGACGCCCGCCGCACCGGGTCGGGCTCCTTCGAGGTGACCACCCACGGAGGCCGCAAGGGCACAGGCATCGACGCCGTCGAATGGGCGCACCGGGCCGCGGAACTCGGCGCGGGCGAGATCCTGCTCAACTCGATGGACGCGGACGGCACCAAGGACGGCTACGACCTGGAGATGATCCGGGCGGTCCGGGGGCACGTCACGGTCCCGGTCATCGCCTCGGGCGGCGCCGGCCGGCTCACCGACTTCCCCCCGGCCGTCGAGGCCGGCGCGGACGCGGTGCTGGCCGCGTCGGTGTTCCACTTCGGCGACCTGCGCATCGGCCAGGTCAAGGAGACGCTGCGGGGGGCGGGTCACCCGGTGCGGTGACACCCCCGTCCGCCGGAAAGCCCCGGCCGCGCCCTGCGGCCGGGGCTTTCCCACGCCCTCAGATGCCCAGCTGCTTCGACTCGTGGAGCTTCGCGATCGCGTTCTCGTCGCCGTCCAGGCCGACCTTGGCCGCGCTCTGCCGACCGTAGGAGAACAGGACCAGTTCGGACGGCTCGCCGGTCACGGTGACCACCGGGGTGCCGCGGTGCGCGACCGCCGTCTGGCCGTCGGGGCGGCGCAGGACCAGGCCCGTCGGGACGCCGCGGCCCATCAGCCGGGCGGTGCGCTCCAGACGGGACCACAGGGCGTCCTGGAAGACCGGGTCGAGATCGCGCGGCGACCAGTCGGGCTGGGCGCGGCGCACGTCCTCGGTGTGGACGTAGAACTCGATGATGTTCGACGCCTCGTCGACCGGCTTCAGGGAGAAGGGGGAGAAACGCGGAGGTCCCGTACGGATCAGCTGGATCAGCTCCTCGTACGGCTTGTCGGTGTACTCCGCCATCACCTTGTCCAGGCGCGCCGCGAGCTGCTTGATCAGCATCCCGCCGGCGGCGTCCGGACGGCGTTCGCGCACCACCACGTGCGCGGCGAGGTCCCGGGTGGTCCAGCCCTCGCACAGGGTGGGCGCGTCAGGGCCCGCGGTCTCCAACAAATCGGCGAGGAGGAGTCGTTCACGCTTGGCATGGGTCGACATGCGGCCCAGCCTACGGCCGGCCCCCCGGTCCGCCCAGTGGACACTCCACCGGGCCCGTCAGTGGCGCGCGGCACAATGGTCGTCATGACCAGCACGCCCGCCCGTCGCCCGGCCGCCGCCCCCCACGGAGGCGCTTCGCGCCACAGTGCTCCATCCGGTCGCCTCGACCCGGAGATCGCCGCGCGCCTCAAGCGCAGCCCCGACGGCTTCCTGCCCGCCATCGCCCAGCAGTACGACACCGGCGAGGTGCTCATGCTCGGCTGGATGGACGACGAGGCGCTGCATCGCACCCTGACCACCGGCCGCTGCACCTACTGGTCGCGCAGCCGCCGCGAGTACTGGGTCAAGGGCGACACCTCCGGCCACGTCCAGTGGGTGAAGTCCGTCGCCCTGGACTGCGACGCCGACACCGTGCTCGTCAAGGTCGACCAGGTCGGAGCCGCCTGCCACACCGGCGCGCGCACCTGCTTCGACGAGGACGTACTCCTCAAGGACGGCGGTCCCGACGGCTCCGCCACGGATCAGTAAGGTCAGCCGCCATGGACCTCGAGACCTTCCGCAAGCTCGCCACCGACCGGCGGGTCATCCCCGTCACCCGCAAGCTCCTCGCCGACGGCGACACCCCGGTCGCGCTCTACCGCAAGCTCGCCGCCGAGCGCCCCGGCACCTTCCTGCTGGAGTCCGCGGAGAACGGCCGCTCCTGGTCCCGGTACTCCTTCGTGGGCGTGCGGTCCGCCGCCACGCTGACCGCACGCGACGGGCAGGCCCACTGGCGCGGCGCCCCACCCGTCGGCGTCCCCACGGACGGCGACCCCCTCGCCGCCCTGCGCGCCACCATCGAGGCCCTGCACACACCGCACCAGGAGGGCATGCCGCCCTTCACCGGCGGCATGGTCGGCTACCTCGGCTACGACATCGTCCGCCGCCTGGAGAAGATCGGCCCCGGCGAGCGCGACGACCTGAAACTGCCCGAGCTGACCATGCTCCTCACCAGCGACCTGGCCGTCATGGACCACTGGGAGGGCTCGGTCCTGCTGATCGCCAACGCGATCAACCACAACGACCTGGACACCGGCGTCGACGAGGCCCACGCCGACGCCGTGGCCCGCCTCGACGCCATGGAGGCCGACCTGTCCCGCCCGGTGGCCCAGCCCCCGGCCGTCCTCCCGCCCTCCGAGCTCCCCGAGTACACGGCGCTGTGGGGCGGCCCCGACTTCCAGGTGGCCGTCGAGGACATCAAGGAGCGCATCCGGGCCGGCGAGGCCTTCCAGGTGGTCCCGTCCCAGCGCTTCGAGACGCCGTGCACGGCGAGCGCGCTGGACGTCTACCGGGTCCTGCGGGCCACCAACCCGTCCCCGTACATGTACCTGTTCCGCTTCGACGGGTTCGACGTCGTCGGCTCGTCACCCGAAGCCCTGGTCAAGGTCGAGGACGGCCGGGCCATGGTCCATCCCATCGCCGGCACCCGCCGGCGCGGCGCCACCCCGCAGGAGGACCAGGCCCTCGCCGACGAACTGCTCGCCGACCCCAAGGAGCGCGCCGAGCACCTCATGCTCGTCGACCTGGGCCGCAACGACCTGGGGCGGGTCTGCGAGCCCGGCTCGGTCGAGGTCGTCGACTTCATGTCCGTCGAGCGGTACTCGCACGTCATGCACATCGTCTCCACCGTGACCGGTCGCGTCGCCCCGGGCCGCACCGCCTTCGACGTCCTCACCGCCTGCTTCCCGGCCGGCACCCTCTCCGGCGCCCCCAAGCCCCGCGCCATGCAGATCATCGACGAACTGGAACCGTCCCGGCGCGGGCTGTACGGCGGCTGCGTCGGCTACCTCGACTTCGCGGGCGACTCCGACACCGCCATCGCCATCCGCACGGCCCTCCTGCGGGACGGCACCGCCTACGTCCAGGCCGGCGCGGGCGTCGTCGCCGACTCCGACCCGGTCGCCGAGGACACCGAGTGCCGCAACAAGGCGGCGGCGGTGCTGCGGGCGGTCCACACGGCGAACCGGCTGGGAAAGGCCTGAGATGGGCCCCGGGTGACGGTTCGCCCGGGGTTCAGGCGATAGTGGGGTACGTGACTGCTGTACCTCACCCCCGTTCCGAAGCCCCCGGATCCGCCCGGGCCGGCCGCCTGAGCCTCGCCGTCGCCCTGCTGAGCGGCGCGCTCGGTGCGGCCGTGGCGCTGCTCGCCACCCGGCAGCAATGGTCGGAGGGCACCGCGACGGTGGCCGGTGGCGCCTTCCCCCTGACCGCCAAGGGCAGCGATGTCACGGGCGTGCCCGCGGCACTCGCCATAGTGGGCCTCGCCGCGCTCGTCGCCGTCTTCGCCGTCCGCCGCGCCGGCCGTTTCGCCGTCGCCGGGCTGCTCGCGCTCTCCGGCGCCGGCATCATCACCGCGGCCCTGCTCGGCGCCTCCGACAGCTCCGCGCTCGACGAGCAGGCCGCCCAGGCCTCCGGCGACACCTCGGCCTCCGTCGACACCCTCAGCCACACCGCCTGGCCGTACGTCGCGGTCGTCGGCGGTGCCCTGATCCTCCTGGCCGGGCTGCTCGCCCTGCGCTACGGCCGGCTGTGGCCCGCCATGTCCGGCCGCTACGAGCGGGGCGGCACGCCCCAGCCGCGCCGCAAGGCCCCCGCCGTCGACCCCGACCGGCCCGAGGACCTGTGGAAGGCACTCGACCGCGGCGAGGACCCGACCGGGGCCTGAGCCGGACCCCCTGAGCCGACACGAGGGGCCGGGGAGCACCCCCGCTCACCCCGCGGGCGCGCGTGCGGGACAATGGGCCCGAGCGTCCTGCTCAGACACGCACACAGCAACGAGGAGCAAGCAATGGCGGGCAGCAGCCACGGTCACACCCCGGCCGCCTGGACCGGTGTCACGATCGCCTTCATCGGTTTCTGCGTCTCGGGCGCGTTCATGGTGCTGGACCAGCCCCTGGGCTTCTGGGCGGGCATGGTCGTCGTGCTCCTCGGCGGTGTCGTCGGCGCCATCATGCGGATGATGGGCCTCGGCCAGCCCAAGGAAGCGCACCAGCCGCACCGGATGACCGGCGACCGCGAGCCGGCCGGCGCCGGGAGCTGACCCCGCGACACAGCACGTCCTCACGTGAGGGGCGGCCGGCACAGTGGTGCCGGAACCGCCCTTCACGTGTGTGCGGGGCACAATGCATACCGTGAACGCCGAGAGCCGAAGGGTGACGCCGAGCGTCCCGAGCCGTCTGGCCGTCCCCGCCGGGGTGCTGGCGGTCGTCGCCGCCGCCTTCGCCTACGTGGGCACCGTGGACCCCAACGAACCCGGCCACTACCCCGCCTGCCCGCTGCTGCGCTACACCGGCCTCTACTGCCCCGGCTGCGGCGGCCTGCGCAGCGCCCACGCCTTCGTCCACGGGGACGTCCCGGCGGCGCTGCACGCCAACGCGCTCGCGACCCTCGGCTATCTGGCCTTCGCCGTGCTGTGGACCGTATGGGTGGTGCGGGCGGTCCGCGGGCGGCCCCTGCGGATCGACCCCCGCCCGGGGCTGGTGTGGGGCCTCGGAGCGTTGCTGCTGGTCTTCACGGTTGTCCGGAACCTGCCCTTCGGTGGCTGGCTCCATCCTTGATCAGCGGGCCGGAGCCCGGTATTGGGGCGCCTCCCGCCCGAGCCGTGCGAAGCTGGTTCGAGGGTGGCGGTGGGACCGGCGTCAACCGGATGTGAGGCCTACGCCCCGCTGCGGATACCATCGCAGTGACCATCGGTTTCCGATCGGTCGCTGGAACGGTCAAGAGTCTGGAAGGGGGCCGCTCGCGTGAGTGTGCTCGACGAGATCATCGACGGAGTCCGTGCCGACCTCGCGGAGCGGCAGGCGCGCGTCAGCCTCGACGAGCTCAAGGAGCGCGCGGCGAAGGCGCCCGCGGCCAAGGACGGCGCGGCCGCACTGCGCGGCGACGGCGTCAAGGTCATCTGCGAGGTCAAGCGCTCCAGCCCGTCCAAGGGCGCGCTGGCCGCGATCGCCGACCCGGCCGGACTCGCCGCGGACTACGAGGCGGGCGGCGCGGCCGTCATCTCCGTCCTCACCGAGGAGCGCCGTTTCGGCGGCTCGCTCGCCGACCTGGAGGCGGTCCGCGCCCGCGTGGACATCCCGGTCCTGCGCAAGGACTTCATCGTCACGTCGTACCAGCTGTGGGAGGCCCGCGCCTACGGCGCCGACGTCGTGCTGCTGATCGTCGCCGCCCTCGACCAGCCCGCCCTGGAGTCCCTCATCGAGCGCGCCGAGTCCATCGGGCTCACGCCGCTCGTCGAGGTGCACGACGAGGACGAGGTCGAGCGCGCGGTCGACGCCGGCGCCCGCGTGATCGGCGTCAACGCGCGCAATCTCAGGACGCTGGAGGTCGACCGCGGGACCTTCGAGCGCGTGGCACCGGAGATCCCCGGCCACATCATCAAGATCGCCGAGTCCGGCGTCCGCGGCCCGCACGACCTGATCGCCTACGCCAACGCCGGAGCCGACGCGGTCCTGGTCGGCGAGTCCCTCGTCACCGGCAAGGACCCCAGGACGGCGGTCTCGGACCTGGTGGCGGCCGGCGAGCACCCCGCGCTCCGGCACGGCCGGGGCTGATCACCGGCTAGGCTTGCCCCGATGACTCCCACCCTGACGACCGTGGACCGGTACGCCCGCCTCGCGCGCGGCTGCCGCCCCCGCGGCTGCCGTGCGCCCGCGCGCCGCGTGCACGGCCGCCGCGTCCGGTACGTCATCGGTGACGAGCCGGGCCAGGTCAACGGCATGCGATGGCAGCGCGCCCTCTAGGGGCGCGGGGCTCTTGTCGACGTGCGGCTACCGCCGCGCGGGCGCGACCAGCCGAATACGGCCCGCAGCCGACAGCCGAACCCTGCCCCCACGGCGATCAGTGCATCCACACACACTCACCGTGAAGGGTTTCGCATGCCCAGCCAGTTCTTCATCCCCGACCCCGAGGGTCGAACCCCCAACCCCGAAGGCTACTTCGGGACATTCGGCGGCAAGTTCATCCCGGAGGCCCTCGTCGCCGCAGTCGACGAGGTGGCCGTCGAGTACGACAAGGCCAAGCACGACCCGGAGTTCGCCAAGGAACTCGACGACCTCCTGGTCAACTACACCGGCCGCCCGTCGGCCCTCACCGAAGTCCCCCGCTTCGCCGCGGAAGCGGGTGGCGCACGGATCTTCCTGAAGCGGGAAGACCTCAACCACACCGGCTCCCACAAGATCAACAACGTCCTCGGCCAGGCCCTGCTCACCAAGCGCATGGGCAAGGCCCGGGTCATCGCCGAGACCGGCGCCGGACAGCACGGCGTCGCCACGGCCACCGCCTGTGCCCTCTTCGGCCTCGAGTGCACGATCTACATGGGCGAGATCGACACCCGGCGCCAAGCCCTCAACGTGGCCCGGATGCGCATGCTCGGCGCCGAGGTCATCGCCGTGAAGTCCGGCAGCCGCACGCTGAAGGACGCCATCAACGAGGCCTTCCGCGACTGGGTCGCCAACGTCGACCACACCCACTACCTCTTCGGCACCGTCGCCGGACCGCACCCCTTCCCGGCGATGGTCCGCGACTTCCACCGGGTCATCGGCGTCGAGACCCGCCGCCAGCTCCTGGAGCGCGCCGGACGCCTCCCCGACGCGGCCGTGGCCTGCGTCGGCGGCGGCTCCAACGCCATCGGCCTCTTCCACGCCTTCATCCCCGACACCGGCGTCCGCCTCATCGGCTGCGAGCCGGCCGGGCACGGCGTCGAGACCGGTGAGCACGCCGCGACCCTCACCGCCGGCGAGCCCGGCATCCTGCACGGCTCACGCTCCTACGTCCTCCAGGACGAGGAGGGGCAGATCACCGAGCCCTACTCGATCTCGGCCGGTCTCGACTACCCGGGCATCGGCCCGGAGCACTCGTACCTGAAGGACTCCGGCCGCGGCGAGTACCGCGCGGTCACCGACGACGCGGCGATGCAGGCCCTGCGCCTGCTGTCGCGCACCGAGGGCATCATCCCGGCCATCGAGAGCGCCCACGCGCTGGCCGGCGCCCTGGAGGTCGGCAAGGAGCTGGGCAAGGACGGGCTGATCGTGGTCAACCTCTCCGGCCGCGGCGACAAGGACATGGACACCGCCGCCCGCTACTTCGGCCTGTACGACACCGACGCCCAGGTCGCCGAGGACGCCTCCGGCACCGCAGAGATCGAGGGGGACGCCAAGTGAGCGGGAACATCCGGCTGTTGAGCGACACCCTCGCCGCCGCGAAGTCCGAGGGCCGGTCCGCCCTCATCGCCTACCTCCCGGCCGGGTTCCCGACCGTGGACGGCGGCATCGAGGCGATCAAGGCCGTCATCGACGGCGGCGCCGACGTCGTCGAGGTGGGCCTGCCGCACAGCGACCCCGTCCTCGACGGCCCCGTCATCCAGACCGCCGACGACATCGCCCTGCGCGGCGGCGTGAAGATCGCCGACGTGATGCGCACGGTCCGCGAGGCCCACGCCGCCACGGGCAAGCCCATCCTCGTCATGACGTACTGGAACCCGATCGACCGCTACGGCGTCGAGCGGTTCACCGCCGAGCTCGCCGAGGCGGGCGGTGCCGGGTGCATCCTGCCCGACCTGCCCGTGCAGGAGTCGGCATTGTGGAGGGAGCACGCGCACAAGCACGGTCTCGCCACCGTGTTCGTCGTCGCGCCCAGCAGCAAGCACGAGCGGCTCGCGCAGATCACCGCGGCGGGCAGCGGCTTCGTCTACGCCGCGTCCCTCATGGGCGTCACCGGCACCCGCGCCAGCGTCAGCAACCAGGCCCAGGACCTGGTGGAACGCACCCGGGCCGCCGGCACCGACCTGCCGGTCTGCGTCGGGCTCGGCGTCTCCAACCCCGCCCAGGCCGCCGAGGTGGCGGGCTTCGCCGACGGCGTGATCGTCGGCTCCGCCTTCGTCAAGGCGATGCTGGACGCCCCGGACGACGCGGCCGGTGTGGAGGCCGTGCGCGTCCTCGCCGGCGACCTGGCCAAGGGCGTGCGCGGACAGGCGTAGGAAGCCGGGACGTCATACGGGTCCCTCGTACGGGTGGACCTGGGGCCGGGGAGGCGCGGTGCGCCTCCCCGGTTCGTTTCCGGGGTGTGAGCGAGAAGAACCGTGAGGGAAAGCGCACCGCCCGGGAGAAGCTGGCGGTCGAGCGCGAGAAGCAGAAGTCCGCGGACAAGCGCCGGCGCGCGCTGATCATGGGCGGCGCCGTCGTCGCCGTCCTGGCACTCGCGGCGGTGATCGGCGTCGTCGCGGCCAACGCCGGCAAGGACGACGACAGCGAGGCCTCGGGCCCGGTCGTGGCCCCCTCGGGAGCGCAGGGCAAGGACGGCCTGGCGATCCCGGTCGGCAAGGACAGCGCCAAGTCCACGCTCACGGTGTGGGAGGACTTCCGCTGCCCCGCGTGCAAGTCCTTCGAGACGGCGTACCGGCCGGTGATCCACGAGCTGACGGACGCCGGGCAGCTCAAGGTCGAGTACCACCTGGTCACCCTCATCGACGGCAACATGCGCGGCACCGGCTCCCGCAACGCCGCCAACGCCGCGGCCTGCGCCCAGGACGCCGACAAGTTCCCCGCGTACCACGACGTGCTCTTCGACAACCAGCCCCCGGAGGTCGACGACGCCTACGCGGACAACGGCAAGCTGATCGAGCTGGCCGGCAAGGTCGACGGCCTGGACACCCCGGGCTTCCGCGCGTGCGTCGAGGACGGCAAGCACAACGCCTGGGTCGCCAAATCCCACCAGGCCTTCGACAAGGGCGACTTCTCGGGCACGCCCACCGTGCTGTTCGACGGCGAGAACATCTACCAGGACCGGACGATGACCCCGGCCAAGCTGAAGCAGATGGTGCAGGAGGCGAACCAGGGGTGAGGGGCGCTCCCACGCCCCCGTTATGGACCCGTAGCCGGGCCGCCCGCCCTCGGCCACGTGCGGCACGGTAGCGTCGACCTTGCCATGGAACTTGCCTTCATTCCCAGCCCGTCGCGCGGTGTGCTGTACCTCGGCCCCATTCCGCTGCGCGGCTACGCGTTCTGCATCATCATCGGCGTCTTCGTCGCGGTCTGGCTCGGCAACAAACGCTGGATCGCCCGGGGCGGGCGGGCCGGCACGGTGGCCGACATCGCTGTCTGGGCCGTGCCCTTCGGTCTCGTCGGCGGCCGCCTCTACCACGTCATCACGGACTACGAGCTGTACTTCAGCGAGGGCCGCGACTGGGTGGACGCCTTCAAGATCTGGGAGGGCGGCCTCGGCATCTGGGGCGCCATCGCGCTCGGCTCGGTGGGCGCGTGGATCGGCTGCCGCCGCCGTGGCATCCCGCTGCCCGCGTACGCCGACGCCATCGCACCGGGCATCGCCTTCGCCCAGGCGATCGGCCGCTGGGGCAACTGGTTCAACCAGGAGCTGTACGGCAAGCCCACCGATGTGCCCTGGGCCCTGGAGATCACCTCCTCGTCGGACGGGCGGGTGCCGGGCACCTACCACCCGACGTTCCTGTACGAGTCGCTGTGGTGCATCGGCGTGGCGTTCCTGGTCATCTGGGCGGACCGCCGTTTCCGGCTCGGGCACGGCCGGGCCTTCGCGCTGTACGTCGCCGCGTACTGCACGGGCCGGGCGTGGATCGAGTACATGCGGGTCGACGACGCCCACCACATCCTGGGCCTCCGCCTGAACGTGTGGACCGCGATCTTCGTGTTCCTGCTCGCGGTGACGTACCTGGTGGTGTCGTCGAAGAAGCGGCCCGGTCGGGAGGACGTCGTGGAACCGGCCGCCGAGGCCACCGGTGACGACGCCGACGGCGATGAGAAGTCCGAGAAGTCCGGGGACGCCGGCAAGGACGACGAGGCCGCGGCCGAGTCCGACTCCGAGTCCGACGCGGCCAGGAACGAGGCCGGGTCCGGGAAGAAGACCTGACGGCCTGGCCCATGTGACATGCCGAGAGCGCCCGGGGATCGTCCCGGGCGCTCTCGGCATGTCAGCGGCGGCGCGCCAGGGACAGGGTGCGCCGGGCGGCTGTCACCACCGCCGCGTCGATGAAGCGGCCGTCCGGGAGGGCCTGGGCGCCCTGCTCCGCGGCCGCCGCCTTGAGGACCGTCTCGGCCCGCTCGATGTCGGCCTCGGTGGGCAGGTAGGCGCGTTCGATCACCGGGAGCTGACGGGGGTGGATCGCGCCGCGGCCGAGAAAGCCCAGGGCACGCCCGTGGGCGCAGGAGGCGGCCAGCTCGTCCAGGTCGCGGGTGTCCGGGTGGACCGACTGGGGTGGCGGGGGCAGACCGGCGGCCCGGGCGGCCACCACCACCCGGGAGCGGGGCCAGTCGAGGCCCGTGTCGTCGCGTACGCCGAGGTCGGCCCGCAGGTCGGCCTCGCCGAGGGCGATACCGCGCAGGTTCGGATGGGCGGATGCGATGGCGTACGCCCGCTCCACGGCGAGGGCCGTCTCCAGGAGGACGTACAGGTCGGTCGAGGCGGCCCGGCGTGCGACACGGGCGACCTCGGAAGGTGAAGTGATCTTCGGGACGCGGAGGCCGCCGAGCCCGGGGGCCGGCGCCAGGGCCGCGATGTCCTGCCCGCCCCAGGGGCCGTCCAGGGCGTTGACGCGTACGTGGACCGGAACGGCCGGCGAGCCGGCGAGCAGGTCGGCGGTGGCCGCGCGCGCGTAGGCCTTGCGGTCGGGGGCGACCGCGTCCTCCAGGTCGATCACGACGACGTCGGCGCCGGAGGTGAGGGCCTTCGCCACCACGTGGGGGCGGTCGCCCGGGGCGTAGAGCCAGGTGAGCGGGAACGCCGTCGGGAACGCCGTCACAGAGCGCCCTCCGCGCGCAGCGCCGTGACGTCGTCCGGGGTGAGACCCAGTTCGGTCAGGACCTCGTCGGTGTCGGCGCCGTGCGGGCGGCCGGCCCAGCGGATCGCGCCGGGCGTGGCGGAGAGCCGGAAGAGGACGTTCTGCATGCGCAGCGGGCCGAGTTCGGGATCGTCGACGGTGGTGATGGTGTCCAGGGCCTGGTACTGCGGGTCCGCCATCACGTCCCGGACGTCCTGGACCGGGGCGACCGCCGCCTCGGCCTTCTCGAAGGCGGCCAGGACGTCGGTGCGGGTGCGCGCGGCGATCCAGCCGCCGACCGCCTCGTCCAGGACGTCGGCGTGCCGGGCGCGGTCGGCACCCGAGGCGAACCAGGGCTCGTCGATCAGTTCCGGGCGTCCGACCAGGCGCATCACGCGTTCCGCGACCGACTGGGCCGAGGTGGAGACCGCGACCCAGGTGCCGTCCGCGGTGCGGTAGACGCCGCGCGGGGCGTTGTTGGGGGAGCGGTTGCCGGTGCGGGGCTGGACGTGCCCGAGCTGGTCGAACCAGAGCGGCTGGGGGCCGAGGGCGGCCAGGATCGGTTCGATCAGGGCCATGTCGACGACCTGGCCCTCGCCGGTGCGCTCGCGTGCGGCGAGCGCCGTCATCACCGCGTACGCCGTCGTCATTCCCGCGATGGAGTCGGCCAGGCCGAACGGCGGGAGGGTCGGGGGCGCGTCCGGTTCGCCGGTGATCGCGGCGAAGCCGCTCATCGCCTCGGCGAGGGTGCCGAAGCCGGGGCGGTGGGCGTAGGGGCCGAACTGGCCGAAGCCGGTGACCCGGGCCAGGACCAGGCGGGGGTTGACGGCCGACAGCTCAGGCCAGCCCAGGTCCCACTTCTCCAGGGTGCCGGGGCGGAAGTTCTCGATGATCACGTCGGTGCCGGCGGCCAGGCGCAGCAGGGTGGCGCGGCCCCCGGGCTTCGACAGGTCGAGGGTCATGGTGCGCTTGTTGCGGCCGAGCATCTTCCACCACAGGCCCACGCCGTCCTTCGAGGGGCCGTGGCCGCGGGAGGGGTCGGGCTTCGTCGGGTGCTCGATCTTGACGACCTCGGCGCCGAAGTCGCCGAGCAGCGTGGCGGCCATGGGGCCGGCGAAGAGGGTGGCGAGGTCGAGGACGCGGAGGCCGGTGAGGGGCGCGGTCATGGGCGGAGGGTCTCCCGGTGGGTGAGGTGGGCGAGGGTGTCGAAGCCGATGCCGTTGAAGTCGCCGATGGAGGTGGACAGCCGGTTCTTCAGGGGGGCCGTCCACCGGTCGGGGAGGGCCGCGGGGTCTCGGGCCAGCAGGCCGGCGATGCTGCCGGCGGTCGCGCCGTTGGAGTCGGTGTCCCAGCCGCCGCTCACCACACGGCAGATCGAGCCGGAGAAGTCGCCGTTCGCGTGGGTGAGGGCGGCGGCGATCAGGGCGGTGTTGGGGACGGCGTGCACCCAGTGGTGGGTGGGGGCATGGATGGCGTGCAGTTCGTCGACGACCGTGTCGAAGTCGTCGTGTTCCCGGGCCAGTCCGACGGCGTGGTGGACGGCTCGGGCGAGGCGGGAGCGTGGCGGGACGACGGTGAGGCCGGTGCGCAGGCAGGAGTGGACGTCGTGTTCGCCGGTCGCGGCGGTCGCGATGGCGGCCGCCGCGAACATCGCCGCGTAGACGCCGTTGGCGGTGTGGGTGAGGGCGGCGTCGCGGTGGGCCTGTTCCGCGGCGGCGGCCGGGTCGCCGGGGTTGGTCCAGCCGTGGACGTCGGCACGGATCAGGGCGCCGATCCACTCGCGGAACGGATTGCGGTGGCGGGCGGTGCGCGGGGGTTCCAGGCCGGTGAGGAGATTGCGGTAGGCGACGCGTTCGGCGGTGAAGGTGCGGCCGGCGGGGAGTTCGTCCAGCCAGGTCCCGGCCACGTCCGTGGTGGTGAAGTCCCTGCCGTGGCGCTGGAGGAGGACGAGATTGAGGAGGGGGTAGTCGAGGTCGTCGTCCTCGGGCATGCCGTCGATGTTCTCGGCGAGGGAGGTTGTCGCCGAGCGGCGGTTCCAGGGGTGCTTGTGGAGGAGGTCTTCGGGGACGCCCCGGGCGGTGAAATAGGTGGTGAGGGGCCAGTTGCCGGTGGAGTCGGCCAGTCGGCGGATGGCGTCGAGGGGGAGTTTCTCGACGGGTTTGCCCAGGAGGCAGCCGGTGGCGCGGCCGAGCCAGGCGGCTTCGAGGTGCTGCGGGGTGGTGGCCGGGGTGCCGGCGTGCTCGGGCCAGTCGGGGCAGGCGGCTCTGATCGAGTCCAGGTCCGTCGGTTCGTCGTCCGCCAGCGCGCTCGGCAGGTCGGCCAGTTCGTCCAGGAGGTCTTCCGCGAGTTGGCGCAGGTAGCGGGAGGCCGGGGTGGGGGAGGCGCCCGCGGTGGCCGGAGCCTCCGGGCCGCCCGCCGCCCGCCAGCGGGCCGCGACGGCCTTCGGCTCCCGGCCGTCCTGGGCCGCCTGGCGGAGTTCGTGGCCGATCAAATCCTCCGGCTGGACCCAGGTCAGTCGGAGCATTCCCGGCCTCCGAGGGACGTGAAGGCCTGCTCGTGGGTGCGTCGGCGGGCCACGTCGCGGGAGAAGATCTCGCGGGCCACGGCGGTGAGGGCGGTCGCCGGTTCCCACAGGTCCAGGCGGCTGGCTTCCGCGACCGTCTTGGCCCAGTCCTCCGGGACCGGTGAGCCCAGGGCCCCCGCCAGGGCACCGGCCATCGTGGCGATGGAGTCGCAGTCGCGGCCGTAGTTCACCGCGCCGAGGACCGCGTGCCGGTAGTCGCCCCGCGCCACCAGCACCATGCCCAGCGCGACCGGCAGTTCCTCGATCGCGTGCAGGCGGGAGGGGCGGCGGGCGCCGAGCGAAGGGGCGCGATAGTCGGGGCCCACCGTGTCGTAGGGGGCGACCGCCTCGCGCAACGGGCGCAGTGCCGACTCGAAGTCCGTGTGGCGGGACGCCTCCTCGCAGACCCGCTCGATCGCGGCCCCGGTGCCGTCCTTCGCGAGGGAGAGGCACGTCGAGACGACCGAGTCGGGGGTCGCGCCCGGCGTGCACGCCGCCGCCACCGCCGCCGCCAGGACGCCCGCCGCCTCACGGCCGTACGACGACTGGTGCGCGCCGGCGACGTCGAGTGCCTCGGCGTAGGCCGCCTGCGGGTTGGCGGCGTTGACCAGGCCGACCGGGGCCATGTACATCGCCGCCCCGCAGTTGACGATGTTGCCGGTGCCGGCCTCGCGCGGGTCGGCGTGGCCGTAGTGGATCCTCGTCACCAGCCACTTCTCCGCCAGGAAGATCCGCTGGAGGGGGAGGGCCTCCGACTCCAGTTCCGGGATCCAGCGCGGCTCGGTCATCAGGTCGGGGACGAGGTGGCCGGCGATCGCGTAGGCGTCGAGGTGGTCGCGGACCCGGGCGTAGACGCGGACCAGGGCGTGCGTCATCAAGGTGTCGTCGGTGACGTGGCCGTCGCCCTTGTGGTACGGGGCGAGGGGGCGGGCCGTACGCCAGTCGTCGCCGTGCCAGGGGCCGACGATGCCGTGGACGCGACCGCCGTGGCGTTCCAGGATCTGCTCGGGGGAGTAGCCCTCGACGGGTCCGCCGAGGGCGTCGCCGACGGCGGCTCCGACCAGCGATCCGGTGATCCGTTCGTCCAGTGTGGCGTTTTGGTGCGATGTGGGCTTCATGGCCGCATCATCCACCGGGGCGTGCCGGTTGTACGGCTTCCAGGAGTCCGGCGAGTTCCACGAGGTCCGTGCCGGTGAGGCGGGGCAGGACGCAGCCGGAGAGGGTGCGGCAGGTATCCCGCCAGGAGGCCGGGATCGACGCGCCGCCGCCGAGGGTGCCGGTGAGGGCGCCCGCCAGGGCCGGGGCGGAGTCGGCGACGCGGGACAGGCAGGCCGCCGCGGGGACCGCCTCCGCGATGCGGCCGCGGGCCGCGGTGGCCAGGGCGAGGGCGACCGGGACCGTCTCGGCGGCGGCGATGCCGTAGCTGTAGACGTGGTCGACGATCTGGTGCTCCAGGGGCGGGACCAGGGCGAAGGCGCTGTCCGCGTCGGCGGCGAGCCGCAGGGCGTGCCGCGCGTTGCGGCCGATCTCCGTCTCCTGGGGCAGTTCGGCGAGCGCGGCGGTGACACAGGCGTCGACGTGGGCGCCGGCCAGGGCGAGGGCGATGGCCGCCGCCATCGCGCGGGCGCCGTGCACACCGTCGCCGTCCTGGGTGTAGCGGGCGTCGAACTCGGCGAGATCGGCGGCGCGCCGGGGGTCTCCAGGGTGGGCCACGGCCAGGACACAGGCGCGTACGCAGGCGGCGTCGTCGAAGTAGTGCGGGTTGTCGTGGCCGGTGGCGGGCGGGCGCAGGCCGGTGGCGAGGTTGCCGAGGCCGGCGCGGACGGAGATGCGGGCGCGCAGGGGGAGGACGGCGGACTCGATCTCGGGGGCGCGTTGTGCTGCCGCGGCGACCTCACCGGCGAGGGCGTTCCAGGTGAGGTCGATGGCGGCGCGGGTGCGGCGTTCCCGGCTGAGGTCGTTCAGGATGGTGTCGTCGCCCGCGCGCAGGAGGGCCTCCGCGGCGAAGGCCGCCCACTCGGCGTCGTCGGAGGGGCCCAGGCGGAGGGGCTCCGGGGGCTGGTTCAGGGCGATGGGCACGGGGAGGGTCGTCGTCGCGTTGTGTTCGGCGAAGGTGTCCAGTTCGCGGGTGAGGCGGCGGGTCCAGTCGGGCATGCGGGCGGCTCTGTGGCGGGCCGAGGGCCAGCCGGCGGCGTCGCCTGCGGCCAGGCCGAGCAGGAGGCCTTCGGCCCTTCTCGTGGCCTCGGCTTCACCTTCGGCCCGTCTGTCTCCCACCCGCGCACCGTCTGTGACTGTCACCCGAGGGGTCCTGGTCTCCCGTGGGGCGATCTCGCCGCCGGCGGCTTCCGCTTCGTACGTCGTCACGAGATGACCTCCGCCGGCGTCAGCAGGTCCGCCACGTCCAGGACGTGGTAGCCCGCCATCGCCGGGAGGCATCTGCCGAGGACCGGGCCGATGGGGGTCGTCCAGGCCCGCGGGATGGCCGACACTCCCCGGGTCGCACCCGCCAGGGCCCCCGCCACCGCCGCCGTCGTGTCCGCGTCGCGGCCCATGTTCACCGCGGTCAGGACGGACTGCTCGAAGTCACCGTCGGCCGCCGCGTACGCGCCGAAGGCGAGGGCGACCGCCTCGGGGGCCAGATCGGTCCAGGGGTAGCCGCCGATGACGACCGCGGAGCGCACCGCGCGTTCCCCGCGGTGCGCGACGGCCACCGCGCGGCGCAGACTGCGGGCCGTCCAGGAGTCGTCGGGTACGACCGCGAGGGCCGCGGCCACGACCGCGGTCGACGGTGCGCCCGCCATGGCCGCCGCGACGCCCGCCGCCACCGCCTGCCCGCCGTAGATGCCCTCGCCGTCGTGGCTCACCGAACCGTCGATCGCGACCAGCCGGGCCGCCTCCGCCGGGCGGCCCGCCGCGAACACGCCGAAGGGGGCGGCGCGCATGGCGAGACCGTCGCTCCAGGCGTGCCGGTGCTGGGCGGAGATCGGGGCGGCCAGGCCGCGGCGCAGGTTCTCCAGGGTGCCGCGTTCGCTGAAGCCGGCACCCCGGAAGGGGCCCTCGTCGCGGTCGGCGATCCACTCGTGCCAGGCCGCCTCCACATGGACCGGGGTCAGCGCGGAGCCGTGCCGGGCCAGCAGGAGGCCGGAGAAGATCGCGTACTCGGTGTCGTCCGTGCCCGCCGGCTTCTCGGCGACGTACCCGGTGATCCGGCCCCACCGCGCGCGGATCTCGGAGGGCTTCATGTTCTCCGCCGGTGCCCCGAGGGCGTCACCGACGGCCAGGCCCAGCAGCGCGCCGCGGGCCCGTTCGCGAAGTCCGGCGGCGTCGCCGGGCGCCGGCACGGAAGGGATACAGGCGATCGATGCCATACGGCATGTGTCCCACTCCGGTGACTCCGCCGAGCCTCACGAGCCCCAGCATCACCCGGTCGACATCTGCGCGCGATAATGATCAAGTGAGCGCGAAAGGGTAAAACCGCAGGTTAGCGCAGCCTTTCCTTGCTGGCGGCGACGGAATCCGGGGCGTAGTTTTGGCGTTGTAAAACTCTGGAACAGGTCCAAAGGGTGGGCCGAAGAACGGGGAGTGGGGATCTTCCATGGCCATCATCGAGACCGAGGCGCCGCTGCACGAGGCGCACCGGGACAACCACACGCACCGCGACGTGAACGGCGGCTGGCTGCGCCCCGCGGTGTTCGGTGCGATGGACGGCCTGGTCTCCAACCTCGCCCTGATGACCGGTGTCGCCGGCGGGGCGGCCGGACAGCACACCGTCGTCCTCAGCGGACTGGCGGGCCTGACCGCCGGTGCCTTCTCCATGGCCGCCGGCGAGTACACCTCCGTCGCCTCGCAGCGTGAGCTCGTCGAGGCCGAGCTGGACGTGGAGCGGCGCCAGCTGCGCAAGCACCCCAAGGACGAGGAGGCCGAACTCGCCGCGCTCTACGAGTCGCGAGGCGTCGAGCCGCGACTGGCCCGCGAGGTGGCCCGGCAGCTGTCGGAGGACCCCGAGCAGGCGCTGGAGATCCACGCCCGCGAGGAGCTGGGCATCGACCCCGGCGATCTGCCCTCACCGGCCGTGGCCGCGGTGTCGAGTTTCGGCTCCTTCGCGCTGGGTGCGCTGATTCCCGTCCTGCCCTATCTGCTGGGGGCGAGCAGCATCTGGCCTGCGGTGCTGCTGGCGCTGCTCGGGCTCTTCCTGTGCGGTGCGGTGGTGGCCAGGGTGACGGCGCGCACCTGGTGGTACAGCGGGCTGCGGCAGCTGTTCCTGGGAGGCGCGGCGGCGGGTGTGACGTACGCCCTGGGCACCGTGTTCGGAACGGCCGTAGGATAGCGCGGCTCGGTCTTATGCAAGGGGCCGCATAGGTAGCCGTTACTGACTGGTTTCGAGTGTGCGACCACCGGGCATGAGCCGTAAGCACTGCGGGCAATGACGCTCGCCGCGCGCCCAGTGGGACGGGTGAAGACGCCTGTCCCGCTCCTCGGGCCGATGAAACCGATCCCACCCGATCGCTTCGCGCGGCCCCTCCATAGCTTCCACTGCTGGCGCGGTACCCCCGCCGCGAACCCGCAGTGTCCGCATGTTGGAACGGATTATCCCGGTTCCCGAGAACCGCTCCATCATGTAACCTGCACGAAATTTTGCGATCACGCGAGGGCCAACGTCGTCCCTCGGCGCTTGCTCCCCCAGAGCCTCAAGGGCCTGGGAGGTGCCCCCAGCCACCTGACGACGACGGGAGAGCCGATGCGTACGCCGCGCCAGCCGTCCCAGCATTCCGCGAATGGCCAGAACTGGTCCTTCATGGATGCTCGCCCTGCTGCGCAGGGTATGTACGACCCCCGCAACGAGCACGACGCCTGCGGCGTCGGCTTCGTCGCCACCCTCACAGGCGAGGCGTCCCACACCCTGGTCGAGCAGGCTCTGACCGTCCTGCGCAACCTCGAACACCGCGGCGCCACCGGCTCCGAGCCCGACTCCGGCGACGGCGCCGGCATCCTGTCGCAGGTCCCGGACGCCTTCTTCCGTGACGTGGCCGGATTCGAACTGCCCGACGCGGGTTCCTACGCCGTCGGTATCGCCTTCCTGCCGGAGGACTCCACCGCCGACGCCGTCTCGCAGATCGAGACGATCGCCGCCGACGAGGGCCTCACCGTCCTCGGCTGGCGCGAGGTGCCGGTCGCTCCGCAGCTGCTGGGTGCCACCGCCCGGTCGACCATGCCGGTGTTCCGCCAGATCTTCGTCGCCGACGGCGCCGCGGTGCCCTCGACGGGTATCGCCCTCGACCGCAAGGTCTTCGTGCTGCGCAAGCGCGCCGAGCGCGAGGCCGGCGTGTACTTCCCCTCGCTGTCCGCGCGGACGATCGTGTACAAGGGCATGCTGACCACCGGTCAGCTCGAGCCCTTCTTCCCGGACCTGTCCGACCGCCGTTTCGCCTCCGCGATCGCGCTCGTGCACTCCCGGTTCTCGACGAACACGTTCCCCTCGTGGCCGCTGGCCCACCCGTACCGCTTCGTCGCGCACAACGGTGAGATCAACACCGTCAAGGGCAACCGCAACTGGATGGTCGCCCGCGAGTCGCAGCTCGTCTCGGACCTGTTCGGGTCGGACGAGAAGGCCATCGACCGGATCTTCCCGGTCTGCACGCCGGACGCCTCCGACTCCGCCTCCTTCGACGAGGTCCTCGAACTCCTGCACCTGGGCGGCCGTTCCCTGCCGCACTCCGTGCTGATGATGATCCCGGAGGCGTGGGAGAACCACGACTCCATGGACCCGGCCCGGCGCGCCTTCTACCAGTTCCACTCCACGATGATGGAGCCCTGGGACGGCCCGGCCTGCGTCACCTTCACCGACGGCACCCAGGTCGGCGCGGTCCTCGACCGCAACGGCCTGCGCCCCGGCCGCTACTGGGTCACCGACGACGGCCTCGTCGTCCTCGGCTCCGAGGTCGGCGTCCTCGACATCGACCCGGCCAGGGTCGTCCGCAAGGGCCGCCTCCAGCCCGGCCGCATGTTCCTCGTCGACACCGCCGAGCACCGCATCATCGAGGACGACGAGATCAAGGCCGAGCTCGCCGCCGAGAAGCCGTACGCGGAGTGGATCGAGGCCGGCGAGATCGAGCTCTCCGACCTGCCCGAGCGCGAGCACATCGTCCACACGCACGCCTCGGTCACCCGCCGCCAGCAGACCTTCGGCTACACCGAGGAGGAGCTGCGCGTCATCCTCGCGCCGATGGCCAAGGCCGGCGCCGAGCCCATCGGCTCGATGGGCACCGACTCGCCGATCGCCGCGCTGTCGGACCGCCCCCGTCTGCTCTTCGACTACTTCACCCAGCTGTTCGCGCAGGTCACCAACCCGCCGCTGGACGCCATCCGCGAGGAACTGGTCACCTCCCTGCGCTCCTCGCTCGGCCCGCAGGGCAACCTGCTCGACCCGGGCGCGGCCTCCTGCCGCAGCGTCCTGCTGCCTTTCCCGGTGATCGACAACGACGAGCTGGCCAAGCTCATCCACATCAACGCCGACGGCGACATGCCCGGCTTCAAGGCCGCGACGCTGTCCGGCCTGTACCGGGTGCACGGCGGCGGTGACACCCTGGCCGCGCGCATCGAGGAGATCTGCGCCGAGGCCGACGCCGCCATCGACAACGGCGCCCGGCTGATCGTCCTGTCGGACCGCCACTCGGACGCCGAGCACGCGCCGATCCCGTCGCTGCTGCTCACCGCGGCCGTCCACCACCACCTCATCGGCACCAAGCAGCGCACCCAGGTGGGCCTGCTGGTCGAGGCCGGTGACGTCCGCGAGGTCCACCACGTCGCCCTGCTCATCGGCTACGGCGCCGCCGCCGTCAACCCGTACCTGGCGATGGAGTCCGTCGAGGACCTGGTCCGCGCAGGGACGTTCCTTCCCGGCGTCGAGGCCGAGACGGCCATCCGCAACCTGATCTACGCCCTCGGCAAGGGCGTACTGAAGGTCATGTCCAAGATGGGCATCTCGACCGTCGCCTCCTACCGCGGCGCCCAGGTCTTCGAGGCCGTCGGTCTCGACGAGGCCTTCGTCACGAAGTACTTCAACGGCACGGCCACCAAGATCGGCGGAGTCGGCATCGACGTCGTCGCCAAGGAGGTCGCCGCCCGCCACGCCAAGGCCTACCCGGCCTCCGGCATCGCCCCGGCGCACCGCGCCCTGGACATAGGCGGCGAGTACCAGTGGCGCCGCGAGGGCGAGCCGCACCTGTTCGACCCGGAGACGGTCTTCCGCCTCCAGCACTCCACGCGCTCCGGCAAGTACGACATCTTCAAGAAGTACACCGAGCGCGTGAACGAGCAGTCCGAGCGGCTGATGACGCTGCGCGGCCTGTTCGGCTTCAAGTCGGACCGGCAGCCGATCTCCATCGACGAGGTCGAGCCGGTCTCCGAGATCGTCAAGCGGTTCTCGACCGGCGCCATGTCGTACGGCTCCATCTCCCAGGAGGCGCACGAGACCCTCGCCATCGCCATGAACCAGCTGGGCGGCAAGTCCAACACCGGTGAGGGCGGCGAGGACGCGGAGCGCCTGTACGACCCGGCCCGCCGGTCGTCCATCAAGCAGGTCGCCTCCGGCCGCTTCGGTGTGACCTCCGAGTACCTGGTCAACTCCGACGACATCCAGATCAAGATGGCGCAGGGCGCCAAGCCCGGCGAGGGCGGCCAGCTGCCCGGACACAAGGTCTACCCGTGGGTCGCCAAGACCCGGCACTCCACGCCGGGCGTCGGTCTGATCTCCCCGCCGCCGCACCACGACATCTACTCCATCGAGGACCTGGCCCAGCTGATCCACGACCTGAAGAACGCGAACCCGCAGGCGCGGATTCACGTCAAGCTGGTCTCCGAGGTCGGCGTCGGCACGGTCGCCGCGGGCGTGTCCAAGGCGCACGCGGACGTCGTCCTGATCTCCGGCCACGACGGCGGTACGGGTGCCTCCCCGCTCACCTCCCTGAAGCACGCGGGCGGTCCCTGGGAGCTCGGCCTCGCCGAGACCCAGCAGACGCTGCTGCTCAACGGCCTGCGCGACCGCATCGTCGTCCAGACCGACGGTCAGCTGAAGACCGGCCGTGACGTGGTCATCGCCGCGCTGCTCGGCGCCGAGGAGTTCGGTTTCGCGACCGCGCCGCTCGTCGTCTCCGGCTGCGTCATGATGCGCGTCTGCCACCTCGACACCTGCCCGGTCGGCATCGCCACGCAGAACCCGGTCCTGCGCGAGCGGTACAACGGCAAGGCCGAGTACGTCGTGAACTTCTTCCAGTTCATCGCCGAAGAAGTCCGCGAGATCCTCGCCGAGCTCGGCTTCCGCTCCCTCGAGGAGGCCGTCGGCCACGCCGAGACCCTCGACGTCACGCGGGCCGTCGACCACTGGAAGGCACAGGGCCTCAACCTGGAGCCGCTGTTCCACGTGCCCGCACTGCCCGAGGGCGCGGCGCGCCACCAGGTCATCACGCAGGACCACGGCCTGGAGAAGGCGCTCGACAACGAGCTGATCAAGCTGGCAGCCGACGCGCTCTCCGCGTCCGGCGCCACCGACGCCCAGCCGGTGCGCGCCCAGGTGCAGATCCGCAACATCAACCGCACGGTCGGCACCATGCTCGGCCACGAGGTGACGAAGAAGTTCGGCGGCGCGGGCCTGCCCGACGACACCATCGACATCACCTTCACCGGCTCCGCCGGCCAGTCCTTCGGCGCCTTCGTCCCGCGCGGTGTCACGCTGCGCCTGGAGGGCGACGCCAACGACTACGTCGGCAAGGGCCTGTCCGGCGGCCGGATCGTCGTCCGCCCGGACCGCGCGGCCGACCACCTCGCCGAGTACAGCGTCATCGCCGGCAACACCATCGGCTACGGCGCCACCGGCGGCGAGATGTTCCTGCGCGGCAAGACCGGTGAGCGGTTCTGCGTCCGCAACTCCGGCGCGACGGTCGTCTCCGAGGGCGTGGGCGACCACGGCTGCGAGTACATGACCGGCGGCCACGCCGTGGTGCTCGGCGAGACGGGCCGCAACTTCGCGGCCGGCATGTCCGGCGGTATCGCCTACGTGATCGACCTGGACCCCGACAACGTCAACGCCGGCAACCTGGACGCCGTCGAGTCGCTCGACGACACCGACAAGCAGTGGCTGCACGACGTGGTCCGCCGCCACCAGGAGGAGACGGGCTCGACCGTCGCCGAGAAGCTCCTGGCCGAGTGGGACACCGCAGTCGAGCGGTTCAGCAGGATCATCCCCAGCACGTACAAGGCAGTGCTCGCCGCCAAGGAAGCCGCCGAGCGAGCCGGTCTCTCCGAGACCGAGACCCACGAGAAGATGATGGAGGCGGCGATCAATGGCTGACCCGAAGGGCTTCCTGAACCACGGGCGTGAACTCGCACGGTCCCGCCCCGTCGAGGAGCGCGTCAGGGACTGGAACGAGGTCTACGTTCCCGGCTCCCTGCTGCCGATCATCAGCAAGCAGGCCAGCCGCTGCATGGACTGCGGCATCCCGTTCTGCCACAACGGCTGCCCGCTCGGGAACCTCATCCCCGAGTGGAACGACTACGCCTACCGCGAGGACTGGGCGGCCGCGCAGGAGCGTCTGCACGCCACGAACAACTTCCCGGAGTTCACGGGCCGCCTGTGCCCCGCCCCCTGCGAATCGGCGTGTGTGCTCGGCATCAACCAGCCGCCGGTCACCATCAAGAACGTCGAGGTCTCGATCATCGACAAGGCGTGGGAGACCGGGGACGTCGCCCCGCAGATCCCGGAGCGCCTGTCCGGCAAGACCGTCGCCGTCGTCGGCTCGGGCCCGGCGGGACTCGCCGCCGCCCAGCAGCTGACCCGCGCCGGCCACACCGTCGCCGTCTACGAGCGCGCGGACCGCATCGGAGGCCTCCTCCGCTACGGCATCCCCGAGTTCAAGATGGAGAAGCGGCACATCAACCGCCGTATCGAGCAGATGCGCGCGGAGGGCACCCGCTTCCGCACGGGCATCGAGATCGGCCGGGACCTGAAGGCCACGGACCTGAAGAAGCGCTACGACGCGGTCGTCCTGGCCGTCGGCGCCACCACGGCCCGCGACCTGCCGGTGCCCGGGCGCGAGCTCAAGGGCATCTACCAGGCCATGGAGTACCTGCCGCTGGCCAACAAGGTCCAGGAGGGCGACTACGTCACCACTCCGATCTCGGCCGAGGGCAAGCACGTCGTGGTCATCGGCGGCGGCGACACCGGCGCGGACTGCGTCGGCACCGCCCACCGCCAGGGCGCGGCCTCCGTCACGCAGCTGGAGATCATGCCCCGCCCGGGCGAGGAGCGGAACCCGGTCAACCAGCCCTGGCCGACCTTCCCCATGCTGTACAAGGTCACCTCGGCACACGAGGAGGGCGGCGAGCGCGTCTACTCGGTCTCGACGACCCACTTCGAGGGCGACGAGGACGGCAACGTCCAGTGGCTGCACCTCACCGAGGTGGAGTTCATCGACGGCAAGCTGACCCCGAAGCCGGGCTCCGAGCGCAAGATCCCCGCGCAGCTGGTGACGCTGGCGATGGGCTTCACGGGCACGGACCGCGACAACGGCCTGGTGGACCAGTTCAACCTGGAGCTCGACGAGCGCGGCAACATCGCCCGCGACGCCGACTTCCAGACCAACGTGCCGGGCGTGTTCGTCGCCGGTGACGCCGGCCGCGGCCAGTCGCTCATCGTCTGGGCCATCGCGGAGGGCCGCTCGGCGGCACGCGGGGTGGACCGTGCCCTCACCGGCGCGAGCGAGCTGCACGCGCCGATCCGCCCGACGGACCGATCCCTGATGGTCTGACCGCACCGCACAAGACGTCCCGTACAAAGGCGTACGGAACACTGACAGCGTCTGCCCGACAGTCCCCGACCGGACGCCCGGGCAGGCGCTGTCGCACGTCCTCAGCCGGTCCCTTCGCCGCTCTCGTCGCCGTTCGCGTCCGGCCACACCTGGATGTGGTCCTCCTCCAGCTCCAGCAGCACCCGGTCCGCCATGCCCAGGGCCGCCGTGTAATCGGCCGGCAGCTGGAGGCGGCCCGCCCGGTCGAGCATCGCGTACTCACGCGACACCAGCGACTCCCGGCCCGCCTCGTCCACCTCCGTGCGGCGCAGCACCTCCGTCGAGGTGCGGCCGTCCCGGATCGCGACCGTGCGGCGGACCTCACCGGCGACCGCCTGGTCGTGCGTGACGATGACGATCGTCGTGCCCAGCTCCTCGTTGGCCCGGCGGAACGCCGCGAACACCTGCTGCCCGGTCGCCGAGTCCAGCTCGCCGGTCGGCTCGTCGGCGAGCAGCACCGCGGGCGCGTTGGCGAGGGCGACGGCGATCGCGACCCGCTGCTGCTGACCACCGGACATCGCCTGCGGACGCCGGTCCCGGCAGTCGGCGACGCCGAGCAGGGACAGCAGCTCGTCCGCCCGCCCGGCCCGCTTCCGCCGGGAGGCGCCCGCCAGCTGCAGGGGCAGGGCGACGTTCTGCGCCGCCGTCAGATACGGCAGCAGGTTGCGTGCCGTCTGCTGCCAGACGAAGCCCACCACCTCACGCCGGTACCGCAACCGCGCCTTCGCGTCCATCGTCAGCAGATCGCGGCCCGCGACCCTCGCGGCGCCCGCGGTCGGGACGTCCAGGCCCGCGAGGATGTTCATCAACGTCGACTTGCCGCTGCCGGACGCCCCCACCAGGGCCATCAACTCGCCCTCCCGCACCAGGAGATCCAGTCCCTGGAGCGCCTGCACCTCCACCGCGTCCCCGACGCCGCGCCGGGCGAAGATCCGCACCAGCCGGTCGCAGGCGATCAGGGCGTCGTGCCCGTACGCGGGCCGGTCGCGGCGCCGCGCCACCCGACGCTCGAGCTCCTCCAGCGACTCCGTCGTACCGCTCATCGCATGTCTCCTGCCCTGAGGTGGCTGATCGGTGTCCCGCGCCCCGCCCACCAGGCCTGCGCCACGGCCACCGCCCCCGCCAGCAGCAGCGCGCCCACGGCCGGCAGGGCCAGCGACCACGGGTCGGTCCGCAGCACGGCGTCCGGTGGCGTGACGCCGGACGTGTCCGCCAGGGCGAGCCGGTCCAGGTCGATGCCGGGGGCGAGCAGCACCACCGTCGCCCAGCCGACGGCCATGCCCCCGCCGGCGGCGAGCAGCGTCTGGGGCAGAGCCTCCAGGCCGAGCAGGCGCCGCCCCTGGCGGGTCGTCATACCGAGCGTGCGCAGCCGGGCCAGCAGCGCCGTCCGCTCCGGCGCGGACCGCACCAGATTGAGGACCAGCGCGAGTACGGCATAGCCCGCGCCCGCGGCGACGGCCCAGACGTAGATCCGTCCGGCACCGGCCTGCAACGGCGCGTCGGACAGCGCCGCGCGTGCCTCGCTCCGCAACGACACGGAGAGACCGGAACCGGCGCCCCGCACGGCCGCCCGCAGCGCCTTCGGGTCGAGCCCGGCACCGGCCACCAGCAGCGTCGAAGGACCGGCCGAGCCCTTCAGCCCCGCCGCGTCGACCAGGAGGAACTCGCCCTCGGGGACGGCCGGGGTGCGGGGGCGCACCGCGGTGATCCGCACCATGACGGGTCCGGCGTCGGTGACGATCCGGCGTTCCGCCCGCCCCAGCCGCCCGGCGACCTTCGGGGAGGCGACCGCGTCCAGCACTCCGTCCCGTATCCGCAGCCGGTCGGCCGCGAAGCCACCGAGTCCCACCCGCCCGGCCAACTCCCCGTACGAGTCCGGCTCGACCCCGGCCACGGTCAGAGACCGCGCCTCCTCGGACGCGCCCTCCGAGGCGAACCCGACGCCCACGGCCGTGACCTGCCGTACGCCCGCCACCTCCCGTACCGCCGGCGCCAGTCCCGCCGGGAGCGGGGAGCCGTCGGTGGTGGCGATCAGCGCGTCAGCGCCCGTCTCCAGCAGGGCGGCCCGGTCCCGGGCGTCCGCCACGCCCGCCAGCACGGACCCCCCGAACGCGGCCGTCGTCAGTGCCGTCAGCAGGGCGAGCAGCGGCAGCGTGGCGACCGCCGCCGGTGAGCGGCCCGCGCGGGCCAGCGACAGGAACCCGACCACCCCGCGCAGCCGCCCCGCCGGGCCCGCGGCCCACCGCAGGGGCAGCGGATACAGCCGGACGAGGACCAGCGCCGCCACCAGAGCGACGAGCACCGGGGCGGCGCTCACCAGCAGATCACCGTCCCCGGCCGGGCCCCGGCGGCGCAGCGTCAGCACCGAGCCGGCCGCCAGCACCAGCAGGGTCAGTTCGGCGACCGTGCGACCCCCGCCGGGCCTGGCCCGGGCCAGGTCGTCGCGCCCCTGATGCGCCCGCGGCCTGCGATGCGCCACCGCCGCGCGCACCGGCAGCGCGGCGCAGGCGAGCAGCGCCACGGCACCCGCCCCGAGTACGGCGGGCAGCAGCCGGGCCTCGTCCACGACGAGCACGGCGAGCAGCAGACCGCACGCCGCCGCCGGCACCGCCGGCACCGCGTTCTCCGCCAGCAGCCGCCCGGCGATGCCGCGCAGGGAGCCGCCCCTGGCCCGCAGCAGGGCGAGTTCCCCCTCGCGGCGGGCGGCGGCCAGACCACCGCTCATCACCAGGACGACGAACGCGACCGCGGCGATCCCGAAGGCCGCCACGGCGACCACCGGCGCGACGGCGTCACGCGTCTCGCCGTAGGCGCCCACGACCTGCTCCAAGCCGGTGGACAGCTGCGCCGTCGGACCGGCGACGGCCCGCATCCGCACCAGCGCGGGCCCGTCCTCCATGGACGCGATCCGCTCGACCAGGGCCGAGGTGTCCGCCCCGGTGAGCCGCCCGGTCGCGGGCGCGAACCGCCAGTACCGCTCCGGCTCTCCCTGACCGCCCAGCAGGGCCGGGGCGGCACCCGGCGCGAGCAGGACACCCGCCTCCCAGTAGAACTGCGGCGGACGGCCGCCGTCGCTCGCCATGGCCGGTGTCCGCAGGACCGGTTCCGCGGACCAGTAGCTCCGCTCCGGATGCCGGGGCTGGAGGACGCCGGTGACGCGCACGGTCAGCGGTCCGCCGGTGAAACCGTCCAGCGTGAGCGTGGAGCCTGCCCGCAGCCGCAGCGTCCGGGCCGTCTCGACGGTCACGGCCCCTTCCACCGTCCGGGTGTCCACGCTCACCGAGCCGTCGGCGGTGGGCAGCCGGCCCTCCCGCACGGTGGCGTGGCCGGCCGCTCCCGACTGCGCGAGCAGCGTGAAACGGGGCAGCAGCCCGTCGGGCCGGGGCAGCCACGCGTCCAGCGCCTGCAGGCTCTTGCCGGTCCGCACCCCGTACGCCGACTCCGCCGGGTCCACCCGCAGCGGCTCGGGCAGCAGCGCCCGCGCCCGGCCCTCGACCGCCGCGAGCGCCTCCGGCCGGACCTCACGGGCCCGGGCCTCCTCCGGACGGTCGAGACCGGGCTGCTCCGCCTTCAGCTCCAGCACGGTCGACTCGGGGGCGGCACGCGCGACGGCCTCACGCAGCCCGTCCGTCTCGTACGCCTCCACGGCCCTGGGCAGGACGGCCGCGAGGAACGCCGTGACCAGCACCAGCACACCGAAGACGACCGCGGGCAAGGGCGCGGCCCGCAGCCTCGTCCGCACCCA
The DNA here is from genome assembly GCF_042955185.1 of Streptomyces sp. NPDC012474. Lineage (NCBI taxonomy): Bacteria > Bacillati > Actinomycetota > Actinomycetes > Kitasatosporales > Streptomycetaceae > Streptomyces > Streptomyces sp. NPDC012474. The sequence continues at coordinate 308,692 of NZ_JBIBEP010000005.1, read as the reverse complement.
GGAGGCTCCCTCTGCGTTCGGCGGCATCTCAGTTGTCCCCCTGGTGGCGGAGCGCGACCGCCGGCTCGGCACGGCGCAGCGCCGACGCGACGGTGATCAGCAGCAGCGGGGCGGCCACCCCCGCGAGGAGCAGAGCCACCTGAGGCACCGGGAGTTCGACGAGGACCGGCGGGAGAGGCCGCGCGGCACCGGAGGTCAGCACGATCAACGGGACGACGGCCCGGGTCAGGACCGTGCCGAGGCCGAGCCCGGCGAGCAGACCGGCACCGATGAGCAGGCTCTGCTCCGTCGCGACCAGCCGGGCCAGATCCCGGCGGGGCGCTCCCAGGGCACGCAGCACCGCGAACTCCGCGGACCGCTCCCGCCGCGCACCGGCGGCGCTCACCGCGAAACCCCCGGCGGCCAGGGCCGCGGCCGCCACCGCCACCGCCGTCAGCGCCGAGCGCGGCCCGGCGCCGAGCGGATCCCGCAGCAACTCGGCCGCGGCCTCGTCCCGCACCAGCACCTGCCCGGGTTCGAGGTCGGGGCGCGCCCTGAGCGCCGCGGCGACCTCGGCCTCCTGGCCCGGAGCGGTGCTCACCCACCACTCGGTGGGGGTGAGCGGCGTGCTGGCCCGCTGCGCCAGCACGGCGTCGACGGCCCGCAGATCGAGCAGCAGCGCCCCGCCGGACAGGGTCTGTCCGGCCAGGTCGGTGGCGGTGGTCGGCAGCTCCTGGACCGACCGCACGATCCGCACCCGCAGTTGTTCCCCCGACAGCGGTACGTCGATGGTGTCGCCGGGCCGGGCCCCCGCCGCGCGCAGGAAGTCCCGGCTGGCGACGGCCGAGAGGCTGCGCGGCACCTCGGCCCCGGTGGTGTCGATACGGACGGTGTAGACCGGCTGGGCGCCGTATCCGTCGCCGCGGTCGGCGCCGGTGCCGTACGACACGGCCAGCGGCGCGCTCCCCGACGCGTCGGGCTCGGCAGGCGCCCGGGAGACGACCTCGCCGTTCTGCGTCACGACCCGGCTGCCCCGCCAGCGCGTCCCGGCGGGCACCGGGACGGTCCGCGCTGAGCCGTCGCCGCCGGTGGCGAGCAACCGCTCGACGGTGAACCGGTGTCGTTCCGGGCGGTCGGCGGGAGAGGTGTCGTCGAGCTGCAGTCCGGTCAGCCGCAGCGGCCCGGCCGGGGCCGCCCGGCGGCCCGCCGCCGTCTCGTCCAGGTCCAGCGCGATCCGGTGGGCCCGGCCGTCCACCGGGACGACGCCGCCGCCCAGCCGGTAAGCGATGCCGTACCGGTCCTCCACGACCACCGTGAGCAGCGGTGCACGATCGGAAGGGGAGCTCTTCGCCGGGGCCCGCTCGTCGGTGATCCGCACGTCGAGGGCGATCCGCCGGGTGCCGTCGGGAAGCCGCACGGCCCGGTCCCCGTCCGGCGCGGGCGGCGCCAGGGCCCGCAGCAATCGCGCCGGGGGCTCCTCGGCGAGATCGCCGCGCATGAGCATCGCGTCCCCGGCACGGGAGGTGTCCAGGGCGAGGACCGTCGCCCGGCGGTCCCCGGACAGGCTCAGGGTGGCGCGGTGCGCGGGAGCGGCGTCCACGGCGCCGGGCAGCGCCGCGTAGAGACCCGTCTGCCCGGGGCTGCCCGGCCGGTAGTCGAGCACCCGTACGGATGCGCCCGTCCGGAAGTCGGCCTGGTCCTCCTGCGACCGGTCCCAGGACGCACCGTGCCCGATCGCCAGCATGCCCGTCGCCACGGCGATGACCAGCAGCAGCACCGGACCCGCCCCGCGCAGCGGACGCCGGCTGAACTGCCAGCCCGCCAGCGCCGCGGGCAGCCCGCGTCCGCTCGCGGACCGCCGCTCCGCGAGCCGGGCCGCGAACGGCAGCACACGCAGCGTCAGGACCGTGCCCGCCAGCAGCGCCAGCGCGGGCGCCGCGACCAGCAGCGGATCGACGCCCAGCTCCCCGGCCCGGTCCCGGCTGAGCACACCACCGCCGGTCGCCTCGGTCTGCCGGTCGAGCTGCCAGTACGCCACGCCCGCGATCAGCAGCAGCCCCACATCGGCTCCGGCTCGCACCGGCGCGGCCGACGTCGCGGCCCGCACCCGCCGCAGCCGTGCCGGAGTCCCCGTCCTCGTCGCCGCCAGCGCGGGCGCCACCACGGCCACCGCGCAGGCCGCCGCCACCCCGACCGCGACCAGCCACACCCGGCCCGCCGGGGCGGTGTCGAGCCGCAGCCCGATCCGGTCGAGCGAGGACCACCGTGCGAGCAGCCGGGCCAGCGGGCCGGACAGCAGCGCGGCACAGACGGCGGCGGGGACCGCCAGCAGCAGCGCCTCCAGCGCGGCGAGCCCGGCGATCCGGCCGCGCGATCCGCCCCTGGCCCGCAGCAGTTCGGTCTCACCCGCCCGTTCGCTGCCCAGCAGCCGGGCCACCAGCAGCAGCGCGTACCCGGCGAGCAGCACCAGCTGCACCGACACGATCAGCAGCGTGGACCGGGACACCAGCAGGCCCCGCTCGGTCCGGTCGAGCACCTCGGGCAGCCCCGTGCGCACGTCGGCGTCGCCCCCGAGCGCCGGGTCCTCGCGCAGCGCCCCGGCCGCGCGGACGGCGGCCGAGCGGAGCGCGTCGATGCCGTCGGTCGTCAGGGTGCCGAAGCCGGCCGTCGCCACCCAGCCGGTGGCGTCCTCGGAGGCGCGGCCGGAGGCGAGCACCGATCCGTGCGTCAGCAGCGGCCCGTACGTGGTGAAGGCGACGGTGCGGATGCCCCGGCCGCCGAGGGTGTCGGCCTGCCAGTAGGGATCGGAGCTGTCGGCCGCCCGGTACACGCCGGTCACCCGGACCCGGAGCGGATCGCCGTCCAGCCGGTCCGTCAGCGTGACCCGCGCTCCGGGCCGCAGCTCCAGCCGGTCGGCGGCCGTCTCGGGCAGGGCCACGGGAACGGCGGCCGAGCGGGACGCCGGGGCCGGGCCCGGCAGGGTGCCCGAGAGCAGCCTGATCCGTGACGGGTCGAGGGCGGCGAGGTGCGTGAGGTCGGGCTCCCCGGCGCGGGCCTCGGCACTCTGCAGGGACCGCGGCAGCGCGTACGGCCCGGACCGCTCCAGCCTCCGCACGGTCACCGGCAGCCCGCCGAAGGCATCCTGTGCCCCGCGCACCACCGCCCGCTGCGCCGCGTCCCGCCGCTCCCGGGGCACGTCCGCCTCGACGACGAGGGAGGCGGAGGCCGCGGTCCGGCCGCCCAGGGCGCCGCGCAGCGCCGCGTCCCCGACGGAGCCGGAGTAGGCCGTCAGGGCGGCGAGCACCGAGGTGGTCAGCAGGACGGCGAGCAGGGCGGCCGTGAGCAGCAGCCGGTGCGCGCGCAGGCGCAGCAGCAGTAAGCCCGTCACTCTTCCCCCACCCGATGCGCGAGCCGCAGATCCCCCAACCCGGTATGCATATCACGGAGATACCTGCCCGGCACATGAGTTCGAACGCGGGGTCGTCCCGCTCTTGACCATGCGGACCGGTTCCGTATGGGATGCCGTGATGACCGAGAACACCAGTCCGGGAACCGGCGCCGCCCTCGCCGACGACGCGTCCGGCGGGCCGATGCTGCGGGTCGAGGACCTGCACCACTCCTACGGCGCCGGGGCCGCCGCCGTGCACGCGCTGCGCGGGGCCTCCTTCACCGTCCGGAGCGGGGAACTGGTCGCGCTCAAGGGCCGTTCGGGCTCCGGCAAGTCGACGCTGCTCCAGCTGATCGGCGGCCTCGACACCCCGCAGAGCGGCCGCGTCGTCGTGGGCGGCACCGACCTGTCGGTGCTCGGCGAGAGCGAGCTGCTGGAACTGCGCCGCGACCGGATCGGTTTCGTCTTCCAGTCCTTCGGGCTCATCCCCATCCTCACCGCCGCCGAGAACGTGGGCGTGCCGCTGCGGCTGCGCCGGGCCGAGCCGCGCGAACGCGAGGAGCGGGTGGCGCTGCTGCTGGCCCTGGTGGGACTCGCCGGCCATGAGACACAGCGGCCCGCCGAGCTGTCCGGCGGACAGCAGCAGCGGGTCGCGATCGCCCGGGCCCTCGCCAACCGGCCGGCCCTGCTGCTCGCCGACGAGCCGACCGGCCAGCTCGACGCCGCCACCGGCCTGGCGGTGATGGAGCTGCTGCGGGCCGTGGTCCGCAGCGAGGGCGTCACGGCCCTCGTCGCCACCCACGACCCCCAACTCCTCGGCCTGGCCGACCGGGTGCTGGAGCTGAGCGACGGAGTGGTCACCGAGGAGTGAGAGGATGCGGGCCATGGTCGCGATCAGTCTCAGCAAGGTCCAGGAGACCGCTCCCGCGCTGGTGAACCTCTACAAGAGCGCCGGGGTGTCCCTCGCCGAGCACGGTCTTGCCGGACTGCGCGCCGCGGTCTACCTCGTCGTCGACTACTCCGGCTCGATGAGGCCCTACTACCAGGACGGCAGTGTCCAGGCGCTGGCCGACCGGGTGCTCGGGCTGTCGGCGCACCTGGACGACGACGGCAGCGTGCCCGTGGTGTTCTTCTCCACCGACGTCGACGCCGTCACCGACATCGCGCTCGCCGACCACCGGGGCAGGATCGAGCGGATCGTGGCCGGGCTCGGGCACATGGGGAAGACCGGCTACCACCTGGCCATGGACGCCGTGATCGACCACTACCTCGACAGCGGGACGGCCGAGCCCGCCCTGGTCGTGTTCCAGACCGACGGCGGGCCGATCAACAAGCTCGCCGCGGAGCGGTACCTGTGCAAGGCCGCCAGGCTGCCGCTGTTCTGGCAGTTCATCGGGTTCGGCGACCCCGGCAGCAAGCAGTTCGACTTCCTGCGCAAGCTCGACGACCTGGCCGTACCGGGCAAGCGGATCATCGACAACGCCGGGTTCTTCCACGCCGGGAAGGACCCGCGGAAGGTCTCGGACACCGAGCTGTACGACCGGCTGGTCGGCGAGTTCCCGAAGTGGCTCGTGGCCGCACGGGCGCAGGGGATCGTGCGGGACCCCGGCAGTCGCTGACCCGACGCTCGCCCCCTTGGCCCAACCGCCCCGCCCCTTGGCCCACGCCCCGTTTGCACGGCCGCGACGCCGTGCCACGCTGGGAAGGATCCGACGGGGAGGCGACGACGTATGGGCGACGACGGCGCACGACGGGTGTACGGGACGGACTCCGCCCACCGGAGGCCGCCCGCAGGCAAGGGCGAGCAGCTCGCCGACTGGGCGGACGGCCGGCTCGGGCTGTACGGCCTGGCCAAGGCCAACATGCGCAAGGTCTTTCCGGACCACTGGTCCTTCATGCTGGGCGAGGTCACCCTCTACAGCTTCGTCGTGCTGATCCTCACCGGTGTCTACCTCACCCTGTTCTTCGAGCCCAGCATGCAGGAGGTCGTCTACAACGGCTCCTACACCGAGCTCAACGGCGTCCTGATGAGCCGGGCGTTCGAGTCCACGCTGGACATCAGCTTCGACGTACGCGGCGGGCTGCTGATCCGGCAGATCCACCACTGGGCGGCGCTCGTCTTCATCACCGGCATGCTGGTGCACATGATGCGGGTGTTCTTCACGGGCGCCTTCCGCAAGCCGCGCGAACTGAACTGGGTCTTCGGCTGGACCCTGCTGATGCTCGGCATCATCACCGGCCTGACCGGCTACTCCCTCCCCGACGACCTGCTGTCCGGCACCGGCCTCCGCTTCGCGCACGGCGCCATCCTGTCGATCCCGATCGTCGGGACGTACGTGGCGTTCTTCCTCTTCGGCGGGGAGTTCCCGGGCGACGACATCATCTCGCGGCTGTACCCCGTCCACGTCCTGCTGCTGCCCGGGATCATGCTGGGCCTGGTGGCCGCCCATCTGATCCTGGTCTTCTACCACAAGCACACCCAGTTCCCGGGCCCCGGCCGCAAGGAACGGTCGGTCGTCGGGATGCCCTTCCTGCCGGTGTACATGGCCAAGGCCGGCGGCTTCTTCTTCCTCGTCTTCGGCGTCCTGACGGTGATGGGCGCGATCGCCCAGATCAACCCCGTCTGGGCTTTCGGCCCCTACCGCCCCGACCTGGTCACCACCGGCGCCCAGCCCGACTGGTACCTCGGCTTCTCCGAGGGCCTGATCCGGGTGATGCCGGGATGGGAGATCAACCTCTGGGGGCACACGCTCGTCCTCGGTGTGTTCATCCCCTTCTCCCTCTTCCCCCTGATCCTGCTCGCCCTCGGCGTCTACCCCTTCATCGAGGCGTGGATCACCGGCGACAAACGCGAGCACCACATCCTCGACCGGCCGCGCAACGCGCCCGTGCGCACCGGCCTCGGCGTGGCCTGGCTGACCCTGTACGCGGTGCTGCTGATCGGCGGCGGCAACGACATCGTCGCCACCCATCTGCATCTGTCCATCAACGCGATCACCTGGTTCGTGCGGATCGGCGTCTTCGTGCTGCCGGTCGCCGCGTTCATCGTCACGAAGAAGATCTGCATGGGCCTGCAGCGCCGCGACCGCGCCAAGGTGCTGCACGGCCGGGAGACCGGCACCATCAAGCGGCTGCCGACCGGCGAGTACATCGAGGTGCACGAGCCCCTCGCACAGGCCGAGCGGTTCACGCTCACCCAGCACGAGCAGAACCCGCCGTACGAGGTCGGGCGCGAGGTCGACGCGGGGGGCGTCCGCCGCAGGGTCAAACGGTCCGAGCGGCTGCGGGCCCGGCTCGCCAAGGCCATGTTCGGTCCCGACGCGCGGATCGAGAAACCGACGGTGGAGGAGTACCGGCAGATCACCAGCGGCGATCACCGGCACTGACGACCGGACCCCGGCGTGCGCCTTGATCAGCCACAGCGGCAGACCGCACTCGGCGCCGCAGCCGACCACCCCGTGCAGATGCAGCGCGCGGTACCGTGGCGCCGGCGTACGCCGCCTCGCAACGGCGACCTGGACGGCGGGGCCCGGCGCAGCCCTCCTCGCGCGCTCCGAGAAGGGGGCTCCGCCCTCGCGCCTTACGTGTCGCACTCCAGCACGCTCCGGCACAGAGCACACCGTGCCCGGACCCGCCCCCGTACCGGCACCCTGATCCGCTGATGGCACGTGGGGCAGGGGAACGACACCCGCAACCGCCCGCCCCCGTCAGGGGAGAACGCGTACCGCACCCCCGGCTGCGGCGGATCCGACGGCCCGTGACGCCGGTCCCGGGCGTACCGCCGCCGCCCCGCCCACCCCGCCGCCGTCAGCGGCGGCTGCCGCTCGTCGACGCGGGCCAGCTCCATCCCCTTCACGTACGCCGTGTACGCCTGCGCACTGGTGAACCACACCGACGGGTCCTCCCCGAAGACCAGCGCCCGCTTGGCCAGCACGTACCCGAACTCCTCCGGCGTGAGGTACCCCAGCTTCTGCGACGACGCCCCGTCCTCCCGGTACGCGTCCAGCAGCAGCCAGCCCGCGCCCAGATACGTCGTCGCCGTGTCCGTGAGGATCTCGTTGTCCCGGACGCCCGGGAAGGACAGGTCCAGACGATGCAGGTACACGTGCATCACCTCGTGCGCCAGGGCCGCCCCGATGTCCCGCCGATGGTCACGGAACCGGTCGTTCAGCTCCACGAAGTACTCCGGCCCGGCCGCGAGCTCCACGTTCGCCGCGTGCCGCATCTCCCGGAAACTCACGACCAGCCGGGCATCCGGCAGCCGGTAGTGCCGCACCAGCTCGTGCGCCACCCGCTGCGCCCCCAGATACAGATCGTCGGTGTCGCAGAACGCCACATCCGCGGGGACGACACTCGTCGCGAACGTCTGGACGGTGTCGTACGACAGCCGCTTGTACAGCGCCGTGATGGCGGCCCGCACCGTCTCCAGATGCGGGTAACCGTGCTCGACCGGCCCGTCGCTCGCCACGCCTCACCCCCAGGGACGCCCCGGAACCCGGTTCCACTGTACGAGGACGCGACCCGCCGCGGACGGGCGCGCAGACGGCGAAAACCGGTCGTCACCACCCGGCGCCTCCGGCAGAATCCGCGCCGTGACCAGCGAACAGCACACCGTCGCCGCCACGCTCCGGGTGGGCGGCCAGGACGACGACCTCGAAAAGCGGCTCGACGAGGAGTTGACCGCCTTCAACACCGCCGCCGCCGACGGCGCCGTCACCGAACCCCTCTCCGTGCGCGTCACCGACGACACCGGCGACCTGGTCGGCGGGCTCACCGCCTGGACCTGGGGAACCCTGTGCTCGGTGGACATGCTCTGGGTCCGCGAGGACCAGCGCCACACCGGCTGGGGTGGCCGGCTGATGCGCGCGGCGGAGGCCGAGGCGGCCCGGCGCGGCTGCACCGACATGATCGTCTCCACGTACAGCTTCCAGGCACCCCGCTTCTACCCGAGGCTCGGCTTCCGGGAACGGGCCCGCATCCGGGGCGTCCCCGGCGGCCACGAGGACGTCTACTTCCACAAACGGCTCCCACCGCCGAAGAATGAGACGACCGACTGCCACCCCGCGTGATCCCCGTAGGCTGACGCCCCATGACCACCAGCAACACCGGTTCCCGTGACGCCGACCCCGCCGTCCGTGAAGAGCTCGCCCGGCTGCGCGACAGCATCGACAACATCGACGCGGCCGTCGTCCACATGCTCGCCGAGCGCTTCAAATGCACCCAGCAGGTCGGCCACCTCAAAGCCCGCCACCAGCTGCCGCCCGCCGACCCGGCCCGCGAGGCCCGCCAGATCGCCCGGCTCCGCGCCCTCGCCGAAGACGCCAAGCTGGACCCGGCCTTCGCCGAGAAGTTCCTCAACTTCATCGTCGCCGAGGTCATCCGCCACCACGAGCGCATCGCGGACGAAGCGCTCAACGGCTCCGCCACCGGCGCCAACTGACCTCGCGCACGCCCCGGGGGAGTGACACGACGGCCCGCTCGCGACATGCTGCCCTGTGCACAGCATGTCAGCTGACGAGCACACCACGTCAGCGTCCCGGACTTACTCTGGTCCTCCACGAGGGAGGGGCGTCGGGCCATGCCGTCGGATACCAGGATCCTCATCGTCGACGACCACGAGGACACGCTGTACGCGCTGGAGAGCGCCTTGGCCCCGCTGGGCTACCAGCTCGGCCGGGCCACCAGCGGCGACGAGGCACTCAAGCAGGTCCTCCGCGGCCAGGTCGGCCTGCTGCTGCTCGACGTGCGCATGCCCGGCGTCAGCGGACTGGAGGTCGTGCGCTACATGCGGCGCGTGGAACAGACCCAGCACATCCCCGTCATCCTGCTCACCGGCTTCGGCGCCGACCACGAACTGACCACCACCGCCTTCCGGCTCGGCGTCGCCGACCTCGTCCTGAAGCCCGTGGACCCCTGGGCCCTGCGCACCAAGGTCCGCTACCTCCACGACGCCCACCGGCGCCACCTCGCCCTCGAACGCGAAGTGCACCACCTGCGCTCCCTCGTCGCAGAGCACACCGGGACCACCGAACACCCCCGCCCCGGACTGCCGCACCCCGACGCGCGCGTGCCCACACAACGGCCCAGGGGGGCGCACGCCGGGGAGCTCGAAAACGACCGCGCCTAGAGCGGACATTGGGCACGTACCGATCCGCCTCTGTGCGTTGCCGACGCCATCAGGCAGCATGTCACGCATGTCCGTACTGACGCGCGACGAAGCGCAGACCCGAGCAGAGCTCCTCGACGTCCACCGCTACACCATCGAACTCGACCTGACCGGCGGAGACGACACCTTCGACTCCCGCACCCTGATCAGGTTCGCTGCCCGCGTGGACGGGAACACCTTCGTCGAGCTCAAGCCCGCCGAGCTGCGCTCCGTCACCCTCGACGGACACCCCCTGGACCCGGAAGCCCTGGACGGCAACCGGCTCGCCCTGACCGACCTCACCGCCGGCGAGCACGAACTGCGCGTGGACGCCCGGATGCGCTACTCCCGCACCGGCGAGGGCATGCACCGCTTCACCGACCCCACCGACGGCGAGACCTACGTCTACACCCAGCTCTTCCTGGACGACGTCCAGCGCGTCTTCGCCGCCTTCGACCAGCCCGACCTGAAAGCCGTCTTCGAACTGTCGGTGAAGGCCCCGCAGGACTGGACCGTCCTCGCCAACGGCATCACCCACGAGGCCGACGGCGTATGGAAGACGGCCCCCACTCCGCTCATCTCCACCTACCTCGTCGCCGTCGCTGCCGGCCCCTGGCACTCCGTACGCACCGAGCACCGCGGCCTGCCCTTCGGCCTGCACTGCCGCCGCTCCCTCGCCCCCTACCTCGACGCCGACGCCGACGAACTCCTCGACGTCACCCGCGCCTGCTACGACCGCTACCACGAGAAGTTCGACGAGCCCTACCCGTTCGACTCCTACGACCAGGCCTTCGTCCCCGAATTCAACGCCGGCGCCATGGAGAACCCGGGCCTCGTCACCTTCCGCGACGAGTTCGTCTACCGCTCCGCCGTCACCGACACCGAACGCCAGACCCGCGCCATGGTCATCGCCCACGAGATGGCCCACATGTGGTTCGGTGACCTCGTCACCCTCAAGTGGTGGGACGACATCTGGCTGAACGAGTCCTTCGCCGAGTACATGGGCTACCAGACCCTCACCGAAGCCACCCGCTTCACGGACACCTGGACCGACTTCGGCGTCACCCGCAAGTCCTGGGGCTACGACGCCGACCAGCGCCCCTCCACCCACCCCGTCGCCCCCGAAGCCGTCGACGACACCGCCGCCGCACTGCTCAACTTCGACGGCATCTCCTACGCCAAGGGCGCCAGCGCGCTGCGGCAACTGGTCGCCTGGCTCGGCGAGAAGGACTTCCTCGCCGGCATCAACACCCACTTCGCCCGGCACAAGTTCGCCAACGCCACCCTCGCCGACTTCATCGACAACCTCGCGAGCGCCACCGACCGCGACGTCCCCGCCTGGGCCGACGCCTGGCTGCGCACCACCGGCGTCGACACCCTCACCCCGCGCATCACCCCCGGCGAGCACGGCACCTGCGCCCTCAGCGTCGACCGCACCGGCAGCCGCCCGCACCGCATCGCCGCCGGCCTCTACGACCGGGACCTCGGCGACGACGGCGGACAGCTCGTCCTGCGCGAAAGCCTCCACCTGGACCTCCCGCAGACCGACGCCCACCCCATCGGCAAACGGCCCGCCCTGCTCCTCCTCAACGACGGCGACCTCACCTACGCCAAGGTCCGCTTCGACCCCGAATCCTTCGAAACCGTCCGCAAGGACCTGTCCGGCCTGCCCCGGCCGCTCACCCGCGCGATCGTCTGGAACGCCCTGCGGGACGCCGTCCGCGACGGCGAACTCGCCCCCGGCGCCTACCTGGAGACCGCCAGGGCGCACCTCCCGCTGGAGACGGACCTCGCCATCGTCCAGGGCGTGCTGGCCTTCGCCTCCACCTACATCGCCGACCGCTACCTCACCCCCGAGGAGCGGCCCGCCGCACTCGCCACCCTCTCCGAACTGTGCCGCGACCTCATCCGCCGCACCGAGGACGGCGACAACCCCGGCCTGCGCCTGATCGCCGTACGCCACCGCATCGACGTGGCCGCCCACCCCGACACCATCGCCGCCTGGCTCGCCGACGGCACCGTCCCCGGCGGCCCCGAACTCGACCCCGAGCTGCGCTGGCGCGTACTCGCCCGGCTCGCCGTCCTCGGCGCGACCGACGAGGCCGCCATCGCCGCCGAACTGGAACGCGACCCCAGCGCCACCGGCCAGGAGGGCGCCGCCCGCTGCCGCGCCGCCCTGCCCGACCCGGAGGCCAAGGCCCGCGCCTGGGAAGCCATGTTCGACTCCGACGACCTGTCCAACTACCTCTTCACCGCCACCGCCCGCGGCTTCTGGCAGCCCGAACAAGCCGACCTGGTACGCGAGTACGTCGCGCGCTACTACCCCGACGCGGTCGCCCTCGCCGACCGCCGGGGCCCCGCCATGGCCGAGGCGGCGGGCCGCTGGGCCTTCCCCGCACACGCCGTCGACGCGGACAACCTCCACCTCGGCGAGACGTGCCTGCACGACGCCGGCCCGACCCCCGCGCTGCGCCGCAAACTCGTCGACCAACTGGACGACTTGAAGCGGGCGTTGCGGGTCCAGGGAGCCCGCGAGGCCTGAAGGCGGACTCGGGGCGGGCCCGGGGCGGCGCGCCTTCGCCCATCGCGGCGGACCGGTCGCACCTCCCGCCCGGGGCCACGGAGACCCGACCCGGCCCAGGCCTGAGCGTCATGCGGCCGGGTTCGAGGTCCGGCTTGGTGTAGGGGTGGGTCCGGGTCGGGGGTTATGTGGCCGGGTTCGAGGTCCGACCTCGTGCACCGATGGGTCCGGGTCGAGGATTACATGGCCGGGTTCGAGGCCCCACCCCGTGCACAGATCGGCCCGGCGCGAGGACCACGCCGCCGGGTTCGAGAACCCACCCCCGCGCACAGAAGTACCTCCACCCGGGTTGGATCGTTGGGCTGTCCGGGCGTGCCGCCATCCGCGCCCCGGAGGTCAGCCCATGAGCACGCCGCCCCTCGCATCGGGCCCCGACGGCCCGCACGTCCTGCGGCCCTTGCTCCACACCGTGCTCGACGCGCTGGAAACCGGCGCCCGGGCCCGCGGCGGGCCGCTGCCCGCGGGCGGCCCGGACCAGGTCGCGGCGCGGCTGCGGAACGCGGTCGGGGACCTCCTCCCCGACCAGGGCGACCCGCACGCCCTCCGCACCCTGGTCCACGCCTTCGCCGAAACCGCCGCCGACCCCGCCCACCCCCTGTGCGCCGCCCACCTCCACTGCCCCCCGCTCGCCGTGGCCACCGCGGCCGACCTCGCGGCCTCCGCCCTCAATCCCTCCCTGGACTCCTGGGACCAGGCCCCGGGAGCGTCGGAGCTGGAGAGGCTGATCACGGAGGCCCTGGCCCGCGAGATCCACGGAACCGGCACACCCACACGCCCCGACTCCCTCATCACCACCGGCGGCACCGAATCCAACCAGCTCGCCCTGCTCCTCGCCCGGGAGTCCCACGGCGGATCCGTCCGGCTCGTCTGCGGGGCAAACGCCCACCACTCCCTGCCCCGCGCCGCCTGGCTGCTCGGCCTGCCCCAGCCCGTGGTCGTACCCACCCCGCACGGCACACTCGACCCCCACGCACTCGACCAGACCCTCACCGGCCTGAACGGCCCGCTGCTCGTCGCCGCCACCGCCGGCACCACCGACGCCGGGCTCATCGACCCGCTGCCCGAGATCGCCGCCCGCTGCGCCGACCACGACGCCCGGCTGCACGTGGACGCCGCCTACGGCGGAGGCCTCCTCTTCAGCGACCGGCACCGCACCCGCCTCACCGGGCTCGACGCAGCCGACACCGTCACCCTCGACCTGCACAAACTCGGCTGGCAGCCGGTCGCCGCCGGCCTCCTCGCCGTCCGGGACGCCCGCGACCTCACCCCTCTGCGACAACGCGCCGACTACCTCAACGCCGACGACGACACCGAGGCCGGACTACCCGACCTGCTCGGCCGGTCCCTCAGAACCACCCGCCGCCCCGACGTCCTCAAACTCGCCGTCACCCTCAAGACCCTCGGCCGCACCGGCCTCGGCACACTCGTCGACCAAGTCTGCGCCCACGCCCGGCAGTTCGCCGACCTCGTCGACGCACACCCCGACTTCGAACTGCACGCCCAGCCCGTCATCAGCACGGTCCTGTTCCGGCCCACCGGCGCCACCGACACCACCGTGGCCGCCGTACGCCGCGCGCTGCTCACCGACGGCCGCGCCGTCCTCGGCCGGGCCCGCCTCGACGGCCGGCTCTGGCTCAAGGCCACCCTCCTCAACCCCGCCACCGGGCCCGACGACCTGGCCGCCCTGCTGCACCTCGCGGCAGCGAGCCGAGCCACACACGTGGAAGGACACACCCCCCGATGAACCCCACCCCCCACCCCCACCAGGAGCCCGACGCCCCCCGCGACCTGGTCGGCATCGGCATCGGCCCCGCCAACCTCTCCCTCGCCGCGCTCGCCCACCCCCTGGGCGGCCTCGACACCGTCTTCTACGACCAGCGCCCCACCTTCGGCTGGCACCCCGGTCTGCTCATCGAAGGCGCCACCATCCAAGTCCCGTTCCTCGCCGACCTGGTGTCCCTCACCGACCCCACCAGCCCCTGGACCTTCCTCAACTACCTCAGGTCCCGCGAACGGCTCTTCCCCTTCTACTTCGCCGAGCGCTTCCACATCCAACGCGCCGAATACGACGCCTACTGCCGCTGGGTCAGCGAAAACCTCCCCGGCCTGCACTTCGGCCACCAGATCGACGCCGTCCGCTGGAACCCCGAACGCGACGTCTTCGAGGTCGACTTCACCCAGCTCGACACCGAAGGAGAAGCAGAAGCCCTCGGCCGGACCTACGCACGCAACGTCGTCCTCGGCATCGGCACCGAGCCCTACGTCCCCGACCCCCTCAAACCCCTCGTCGAAGCCCCCGGCGTACCCGTCGTGCACGCCGCCGACTACCTCGACCACCGCACCGCCCTCCTCGCCGCCGAGCACATCACCGTCGTCGGCACCGGACAATCCGGCGCCGAGATCTTCCTCGACCTGCTCCGCAACAGGCCCGCCGGACGCGAAAAGCTGCACTGGCTGGGCCGCACCGAGGCCTTCGCACCCATGGAGTACTCCAAGCTCGGCCTGGAGCACTTCACCCCCGACCACACCCGCTACTTCCACGCCCTGCCCGAACCCACCCGCGACCGGCTCATCGACGGCCAGTGGCAGCTGCACAAAGGCATCGACGCCGCCACCATCGCCGCCGTCCACGACGAGCTCTACCGCCGCACCCTGCACGGCGGCTGGCCCGACGCCGTCCTCACCCCCGGCGTCCAGGTCCGCACCGCCGGCCGGGTCGCCACCACCAAAGTCGAACTGCACCTGGAACACACCCTCCAGGACAGCCGCTCCCGCCTCACCACCGACGCCGTCGTCCTCGCCACCGGCTACCGCGAACGCCCCCTCGACCGGATCCTCGCCGGCCTCGACCCCTACATGCGCCGCGACAACCAGGAACGCCCCCGCATCGACGAGGACTACCGACTCGTCCTCGACCCCGCCGTCACCGGCACGGCCTACGTCCAGAACGCCGAAACCCACACCCACGGCGTCGGCGCCCCCGACCTCGGACTCGCCGCCTGGCGCAGCGCGATCATCCTCAACGCCCTGACGGGCGGGGAAGCCTACGCACTCCCCGCCCGCACCGCCTTCACCACCTTCGGCCTCACCCAGCGGGCACACGTCCCGCCACCCCGCGAGGCACCGGCACTGACCCCGCTCGTCGACGACCGAAGGTGACGAAACACCCGGCACTCACCACCGGCGCCGCGCCTCAGAAGACGGGCGTGCCCTCACGCGTGAGCTTCCAGTCCACCCCCGCGAAACCGGCCGGGTCGATCGAACCCTTCGCCTTCACCCAGGCGATCATGGTGTTGCGGATCTCCTCCGAGTTCGACCACAGCAACCGGGCCGCGGCGACATGCGGGAAGTTCCCGCCGCCGTTGGCCCGGTAGTTGTTCACCGCGAACACGAACGTCGCGTCGTCCGCGAGCGGCTGCCCCTCGAACCGCACATTCGTCACCCGCGAACCGGCCGGCTTCGCGATGTCGATCTCGTACGACAGACCGCTCACCACGTCGTAGTTGTAGTCCGGCGTGCCGTTCGCGTTCGTCAGCTTCGCCGGGTCCACCGCGGCGCCCGGCGCCGTCTGCACGAAGTAGCTCGCCGAGAACTCCAGGTACGCCTTCATCTGCGCACCCGTCATCAGACGCGCCTCCAGCGTGTTCTCGAACACGTACAGACCCGCCACATCCCGGATCGTCACCTCACCGGCCGGGATCCGCGCACTGCGCGAGAAGCACGCCGCCTGCGACAGCACCGGCAACGCGGCGTACTCCGTGCCCGCCAGCGCCTGCTTCACCGTGTCCGCCTGGATGTGGTTGATCAGATCGATGATCGGCACGTCCTTGTACGGCGCCTCGGCCGACGTCATCTCCGCCGCGTTGGTCCCGACGACCTGGTTGACGTAACCCACGACCTTCTCGTGCTCGTCCCCGAGCAGCTTCGTGATCTTCGGGTCCTCCTCCACCGTGTTGGAGTTGAGAACCTTCGCGCCCACCTTCTCGACCTTCCAGCAGCCCCTCTCCCAGACCAGCTCGAAGTCGAACAGCGTCAGCCGCTGGCCCCACTTCAGCGGCTCCGACAAAACGACCTGCTTGCCGGTCTTCTTGTTCGTGACGAAGTACTCCGGGATCTCCGTGTGCGCGTGCCCGACCAGGATCGCGTCGATGCCCGGCACCTGCTCCGCCACCAACCCCGCCGCGTTCTCGACGTACGGCAGCTGGTCACCGTAGGACGACGTCCCCGACGAACCACTGTGCGCCGACACGATGACCACGTCCGCGCCCATCGACCGCAGCTTCGGCACCCACTTCGCCGCCTGCTCCTCCAGACCCGGGAACGTCATCTTCCCCTGCACGTTCGCCTTGTCCCAGATCGCGATGCCCGGGTTGGTCAGCCCCAGCACCGCCACCTTCACGTCCCGCCCGAACGGCGTACGCAGCCGGTGCATGCTGTACGGCGCGAACGCCGGCCGCAACGTCTTCGCGTCCAGCGCGTTCGCCCCCAGCAGCGGGAAACGGCACTGCTGCTCGAACTTCCGCAGCACCGGAATGCCGTAGTTGAACTCGTGGTTGCCGAGCGCCGCCGCGTCATACCCCATGGCGTTCATCGCCTGCGCCATCGGATGCACCGGGCCGCCCTCGGCCGTGATCGGGTCCACCTTGGCGTAGTAGTACGACAACTGCGTGCCCTGAATGGTGTCGCCCGCGTCGATCAGCAGCGTGTTGCGGCGCCCCTTCTCCGCACGGACCCGGTTGACGAGGGTGGAGACCTTCGCGAGACCGACGTCGTTGTGGTCCTTGTCGTCGAACTCCTTGTCCGTGAAGTAGTCCCAGTTGAAGACGTTGCCATGCAGGTCCGTCGTCCCCAGCACGGTGAACGCGTACCGCTTGGCGCCGCGCTTCGCCTCGGCCGCCTGCGCACCCGGCGCTGCGACCGCACCGGCCAGCGCCACCCCCGCCCCGGTCACGGCGGACTTCTCCAGGAACTTCCGGCGGTTCAACGGCATGTCTGGCTCCTCGCGGAATCTGTGAACGACGCGCGTAGATAACGCGCGTAGATTCTGACCCGCACATGACCGGCCGCAACAGACCCGCCAGGTTGCGATCTGGTGACTCGGCCCCCGCATCCCGGGCCGCCAACCAGCCCAGACATGACAGAGTGGGGCGTATGACCGCGGCCACCCCAGACGCCTCCCAGCCCGCCGTCCCCTACGGCACACCCGAGGCCCCCCGCATCGCCGTCCGCGGCGAAGCCCGCCTCGAAGTCGACCCCGAGATCGCCCGCATCGGCATCACCGTCGCCGCCCGCGGCCGCGACCGCCGCTCCGCCCTCGACGACCTCACCCGCCGCAACGCCGGCGTCCTCGACCTCGTCAAGTCCTACGGCGACGCCGTCGAACGCCTGGAGACCGGCGCCTTCTCCATCACCCCCGAACTCACCAAACACGGCCGCGGCGAGCGCGTCCGCACCTACCACGGCAGCGTCCGCGTCACCGCCGAACTCACCGACTTCACCGCCCTCGGCGAACTCACCACCCGCCTCGCCGACCTCGACCTCACCCGCGTCGACGGCCCCTGGTGGGCCCTGCGCCCCGACTCACCCGCCCACCGCGAGGCCAGGAAGAAGGCCGTACACGAAGCCGTCCAACGCGCCCGCGAATACGCCGACGCCCTCGGCACCACCCTGTCCGCCCTCGTCGAACTCGCCGACATCGGCGCCGAGAGCACCCCGCCGGCCCACCCCCAGTCGCCCGGCCGCATGCGCTCAGCGGCCTACGCCGGCGCCGCCGAGGACACCCCCGCCCCCCTCGACCTCGAACCCCAGCGCCAACGCGTCCACGCCCAGATCAACGCCCGCTTCACGATGGTGCCGCCGCGGCTGTAAGCCCCCTGAGCGGAAATCCGAAAACACGACCGAATTCCGGCCGAGTGCTCATCAGAGCGCCCCACCGCACAATTCAACACGCGTCAAGAGCACTCACCCCACAGCCCGTTGGGTGGCCGCGCCCCACCAATTCCCTACCAGTGGGTAACTCATAAGCTCGTCCCATGCGCCGAGCAAAAATCGTCTGCACCCTAGGACCCGCCACCGACACCTACGACCAGATCAAAACCCTGGTCGACGCCGGAATGGACGTAGCCCGCCTCAACCTCAGCCACGGCAGCCACGCCGAACACGAGGAGCGCTACCACCGGGTCCGCAAAGCCGCAGACGAAACCGGCCGCAGCGTCGGCCTCCTCGCCGACCTCCAAGGCCCGAAAATCCGACTCGGCCGCTTCACCGAAGGCCCCGTACTCCTCGAACGCGGCGACACCTTCACCATCACCGTCGAAGACGGCACCGAAGGCGACGGCCAGATCTGCGGCACCACCTACGCCGGCCTCGCCACCGACGTCACCACAGGCGAACGCATCCTCGTCGACGACGGCAAAGTCAGCCTCGAAGTCACCGCAGTGGACGGCCCCCACGTCCACACCACGGTCCTCGAAGGCGGCGTCATCTCCGACCACAAAGGCCTCAACCTCCCCGGCGTCGCACTCTCCGTCCCCGCCCTCTCCAAAAAGGACGAAGACGACCTCCGCTGGGCCCTGCGCACCGGCTTCGACGTCATCGCCCTCTCCTTCGTCCGCACCGGCCGCGACATCCAGGACGTCCACCGCATCATGGACGAAGAAGGCCGCCGCCTCCCCGTCATCGCCAAAGTCGAAAAGCCCCAGGCCGTCGAAAACATCGACGACATCGTCGCCGCATTCGACGGCATCATGGTCGCCCGCGGAGACCTCGGCGTCGAAATGCCACTGGAGCAGGTCCCGATCGTCCAAAAACGCGCCATCAAACTCGCCAAACGCAACGCCAAACCCGTCATCGTCGCCACCCAAATGCTCGACTCGATGATCGACAACGCCCGCCCCACCCGCGCCGAAGCCTCCGACGTCGCCAACGCCGTCATCGACGGCACCGACGCCGTCATGCTCTCCGGCGAGACCAGCGTCGGCAAACACCCCATCGAAACGGTCCGCACCATGGCCCGCATCGTCGAAGCGGCAGAGGAGGACATCCTGGCGAAAGGCCTCCCACCCCTGACCGAACGCAACAAACCCCGCACCCAGGGCGGCGCCGTAGCCCGCGCAGCCGCGGAGATCGGCGACTTCCTCGGCGCGACATTCCTCGTCGCCTTCACCCAGTCCGGCGACACCGCCCGCCGCCTCTCCCGCTACCGCTCCCCGATCCCCCTCCTCGCCTTCACCCCCGACCAGGCCACCCGCTCCCAACTCAGCCTCACCTGGGGCGTCGAGACCTTCCTCGGCCCGTGCGTCGACTCCACGGACGCGATGGTCGACCAGGTCGACGAGCTGCTGTTGCGCTATGGCCGCTGCCGCCCGGGCGACACGGTCGTCATCACGGCCGGCTCCCCGCCCGGAGTCTCCGGCTCGACGAACATGGTCCGGGTCCACCACATCGCGGAGTAGCGCGTCGTCAGTACTTGGGGCCCACGTGGGCGTCCATGAGAGCGACGGAGGCTTTGCGGGCGACGGAGATGTTGAAGGGGTTGCCGTTGCGGGTGCAGAGCGTCCATTCGACGCCGAGCTTGTCCAGGGTGTCGGTGTAGAGCTGCCGGATGTCGTCGGAGACGTTGGTGAAGAAGTACCGGGGATACTCGTAACGCTTGCGCTCCCCGGCGACCATGCGGGTTGTCCAGTTGGTGATCCGACAGCCGTCGGAGTGGATGAGCCCCCGGATGAACTCCCAGGGATGGGCGTCGACGATGACTTGTTGCCAGGGCTCCAGTGCGATGTGCCGCTCGTGCTTCTTGCCGGGACCGTGCTGGGGGAACAGGCAGTGCAGGTGCTTCGAGTAGACCTTCACGTTGCTGCAGCCGGTTCTGCGGACACGGCAGGTCGAGTTCGCGGGGAAGACCGCCCGCATGGCCGCTTCGCAGGCGTCCATGATCCCGGGCCATGACTGCGTGCAGGTGATCATCAGGTTGGGTACGCGGTGCTCGGAGTAGTGGCTGATGTGTCCGTCCCCGAGATACAGGCCCAGCAAATAGGAATAGGCGGGCTAATAGGCGGGCTCGTCCAGATCCGAACCGTCGCACCGGGGGCATTTCGGACCGTGGCGCCCGGGACACTCGCCGCGCTTCGCGCGGTCCAGGTGTTTCCAGTAGCCGACCGTCCCCAGCGGCACATTGAGGCTGCGGGCCACGTCCGCGTTCCTCGCGCCGCCGCGCAGCAGGGTGAGAGCTTTCTGTCGCACGTCAGTGCCATGGAAGTGCATGCGGCTACTGTGGGTCACAAAAAGTGACCTTGAGCAGCAAAAAGCGGAGAACCGCGCGAACGTGGCCCTCCGCTTTTTGATGTTGTGCCCGGTGTGGGATTCGAACCCACATGCCCGAAGGCACGGTGGTTTGAGCACCGCGAGTCTGACCAGATTCCTCCAACCGGGCAGGCTGTGGAACTGTGGGAAGTGTACCGGGTGACCGCATGACGGTGCAGCTAGGTACGCTCTTGGGAGCAGACCGGCCCTGCCCCGTAACGAGGAGCCCACGTGAGTGCCCCCGAGTCGCCCCAGCCTGTTGACGTGCCTGAAGAGGACCAGTCGCACGTGCCTCCGTTGACGACGCGGGTCGTCATCGCCGAGGACGAGGCGCTGATCCGGCTCGATCTCAAAGAGATGCTGGAGGAGGAGGGGTACACGGTCGTCGGTGAGGCCGGGGATGGTGAGCAGGCGGTGGAGCTGGCTCGTGAGCACCGGCCGGACCTTGTCATTCTCGATGTGAAGATGCCGAAGATGGACGGTATCTCCGCGGCGGAGAAGATCGCGGAGGAGAGCATCGCGCCGGTGCTGATGCTGACCGCGTTCTCGCAGCGGGATCTGGTGGAGCGGGCTCGGGACGCGGGTGCCATGGCGTATCTCGTGAAGCCGTTCAGCAAGACGGATGTCGTGCCGGCGATCGAGATGGCCGTTTCGCGGTTCACGGAGCTGAAGGAGCTGGAGAAGGAGGTCGCGGACCTCACGCTGCGGTTGGAGACGCGGAAGCTGGTGGACCGGGCGAAGTCGATTCTGCAGACGGAGTACGGGCTGTCGGAGCCGGCGGCTTTCCGGTGGATTCAGAAGACGTCGATGGATCGGCGGATGTCGATGCAGCAGGTCGCGGAGGCTGTCATTCAGGACGCGGATGAGAAGAAGGCCGACAACGGCTGAGAGCTCGACGCGAGAGGCCCGCTTCCCTTTCTGGACCGAAGGGGAAGCGGGCCTCTCGGCGTACGGCGGTGCGGGAGGTCAGTCCTCGCCCAGGTACGCCTTGCGTACCGACTCGTCGTGGAGCAGGTCCTGTCCGGTGCCGGAGAGGACGATGTTGCCGACCTCCATGACGTGGCCCTGGTCGGCGAGGGAGAGCGCGGCCTGGGCGTTCTGTTCGACGAGGAGGATCGTCGTGCCCTGGGACTTCAGCTCGGAGATGGTCGCCATGATCTTCTGCATCATGATCGGGGAGAGGCCCATGGAGGGTTCGTCGAGCATGAGCAGTTTCGGCTGGGACATCAGGGCGCGGCCCATGGCGAGCATCTGCTGTTCGCCGCCCGACAGCGTCCCCGCCGCCTGCTTGCGGCGTTCGCCCAGGATGGGGAAGAGGTCGTAGGCGCGCTGGATGTCCTTTTCGATGCCTTCTTTGTCCTTGCGGAGGAACGCTCCGAGTTGGAGGTTCTCGGCGATGGTGAGGCGGGGGAAGATGTGTCGGCCTTCGGGGGAGTGGGCGAGGCCGAGGGCGACGATCTTGTGGGCGGGGACGCCGCTCAGCGGTTTGCCGTCGAAGAGGATCTTCCCGGTTGTGGGCTTGAGGAGGCCCGAGAGGGTGCGCAGGGTGGTTGTTTTGCCGGCGCCGTTGGTGCCGATGAGGGTGACGACCTGGCCGGCTTCGACGCTGAAGGAGATGCCTTTGACGGCTTCGATCTTGCCGTAGGAGACCCGGAGGTCCTCGACTTCGAGGAGTGCGGTCACTGGGCTTCTCCCTTGGTGCTGCTGGTGGTGCTGGTCGCGTCGGCGGCGGCTTCGGCGGCCTCGACCTCGGCGGCTTCGGCTTGGCCGGGGGCGCCTTCGAAGGGTTCGCCGAGGTAGGCGGCGACGACGCGTTCGTCGGCCTGGACGACGTCGGGGGTGCCTTCGACGAGTTTTTCGCCTTGGACGAGGACGGCGACGCGGTCGCTGAGGTTGAAGACGAAGCGCATGTCGTGCTCGATGAGGAGGACGGCGATGCCCTTGTCGCGGATGGCGAAGACGAGTTCCTCGGCGGCTCTGGTCTCTTGGGGGTTCATGCCGGCGGTGGGTTCGTCGAGCAGGAGCAGGCCGGGTTCGGAGGCCATGGCGCGGGCGATTTCGAGCTTGCGCTGTTCGCCGTACGGCAGGTTCCGTGCGAGGTGGTCACGCTTGTGGGCGAGGCCGATGAACTCGAGGAGTTCCATGGCGCGTTCTTCGCTGGCGCGTTCGGCCTTCTTGAAGCCGGGGCCGCGCAGCAGGGCCGACCACAGGCCTTCCTTCGTCCGGGTGTGGCGTCCGACGAGGACGTTTTCCAGGACTGTCATGTTGGCGAACAGGCGGATGTTCTGGAAGGTGCGGGCGATGCCGGCCTGGGTGACCAGGTGGGGTTTGGGGGGGAGGACGGTGCCTTTGTAGGAGACGGTGCCCTCGGTGGGGACGTAGAGGCCGGTCAGGCAGTTGAAGAAGGTGGTTTTGCCGGCGCCGTTGGGGCCGATGAGTCCGACGATCTCGCCGGCGTTGACCGTGAAGTCGACGGAGCGTACGGCGGTGAGGCCGCCGAAGCGCATGGTGACGTCGCGGGCTTCGAGTACAGGTGTGGGCTGTGTGGTCATCGTGGCTATGCCCCCGCCTTGGTGACGGCCGGTTCGTCGGTCAGCGTGGTCTGTTTGGGTACGTCGAGTTGGCCGGTCTCGTGGAATTCGAGCTGGCGCCGGCGGTTGGCGATGATGCCTTCGGGGCGGAAGCGCATCAGGAGGACGAGCGCGATGCCGAAGGCGAGGAGTGACTTCTCCTGGAGGAAGACGAGCTTTTCGGGGAGCAGGTAGAGCAGGGCGGCGCCGAGGAGGGGTCCTGCGACGGTGCCCATGCCGCCGAGGACGACCGCGGCCAGGAGGAACGCGGAGTTGGGCGGGGTGGAGCCGGCGAACTGGTAGGGCGTGGGGACGACGCTGTAGGTGACGTGGGCGCTGACGGTGCCGGCGAGGCCGGCGAGGGCGGCGCCGAGGGCGAAGGCGACGAGTTTGACGCGGAAGCCGTTGATGCCCATGGCGGTGGCGGCGGTCTCGTCTTCGCGGATGGCGATCCAGGAGCGGCCGATGCGGGAGTCCGCTGCTCGGGTGTAGACCAGGACGACGATGGCCATGATGAGGACCATCAGGAGGTAGTAGTTGGCGAAGCGGCCGAGGGTGAATCCGCCGATGTCGTGGGCCTGCCCGAAGTTGAATCCGAGGAGGTTCAGGTCGGGGATGGAGGGGATTCCGTTGGGGCCGTTGGTGACGTCGGGTCCGGACTGGCCGTCCATGTTGTTGACGGCGATGCGGAAGATTTCGCCGAAGCCGAGTGTCACGATGGCCAGGTAGTCGCCGCGCAGTCGCAGGGTGGGGGCGCCGATGAGGACGCCGAAGACGAGGGATGCGGCGGCGCCGGTCAGGGCGGAGGCCCAGAAGGGCAGGTGGACGCCGGAGATGGTGGAGAACTCGGAGCCGGAGACGAGGGCGGCGGTGTAGGCGCCGACGCCGAGGAAGGCGACGTATCCGAGGTCGAGGAGTCCGGCGAGGCCGACGACGATGTTGAGGCCGAGGGCGACGGTTCCGAAGATCAGGATGTTGACGCCGATGTTGGCGTAGTGGTCGTCGGTCTGGGTGAAGGGGAAGGCGATGGCCGCGGCGAAGCCCATGGCGAGGGTGAAGCTGCGGTTGCCGGCGACGAGTGCGGAGAAGCGGTCGAGGAGGCCTGCGGTGTGCAGGGCCCAGATCGTGAAGGTGACGACGAAGAGGTAGCCGACGAAGAGTTCGCCGTACTCGGTGTCGATGCCGTAGGTGAAGACGCCGAGGCCGATGATGGTGACCACGGTGATCATGGCCCGCTGGATCCAGGGTGCGGTGGCCTGGGGGGCGGGGATGTGCTCGGGTTTGGCGATGTAGGCCTTGACGGCTTCCTTGGTGCCGTCGGCGTCGGTGCGCTCCTGGGGGAGGGCGAAGGCGCCGATGACGGGCAGCAGGGAGGCTACGGCCGCGATCCAGCCGCCGGGTTCGAGGTTGACGACGCCGCCGAGTGTGGTGCTGATGGCGATGACGGTGAACCAGGTGACGGCGAAGCCGCCGAGGGCGGTGAGGGCGAGCGGTGCGTTGTTGCGGCCGGGCAGGAGCCAGCCGAGTCCGCGGATGCCGTAGGAGGCGAGGGCGAACAGTGTGGTGAGGATGCCGGCGGTGAAGGTCAGCCACTGCAGGCCGCCGGGGTAGCCGTTGAAGGTGAGGTCGCCGGGGAATTCGGCGGTCCAGGTCCAGGCGAGGAACGCGGAGGCGGCGGTGGCGGTGCCGCCGGTCAGCAGGAGGCCGCGGGCGGCCGCGGTGGGCAGCGGGATGAGGCCGTGCGGTGCGGGCGTCGGGGTGGGGGCGGCGTCCGGCGTCGGGGTCTTGGTCGTCTCGGTCATGTGATCACGCCCTGTCCGCGACGCGCTCGCCGAGCAGGCCCTGTGGCCTGAAGAGGAGCACGAGGATGAGGAGGCCGAAGGCCCAGACGTTGGCCCAGCTCTGGCCGCCGAGCTGCTGCATGCCGGGGATCTCGTCGATGTAGGCGGAGGCGAGGGTTTCGGCGACGCCGAGGACGACGCCGCCGAGCATGGCGCCGTAGATGTTGCCGATGCCGCCGAGGACGGCCGCGGTGAAGGCCTTGAGGCCCATGAGGAAGCCCATGCGGTAGTCGACGTTGCCGTACTTGAGTCCGTAGGCGACGGCGGCGACGGCGGCGAAGAAGCCGCCGATGGCGAAGGCGATGACGATGATGCGGTTGGTGTCGATGCCCATGAGCTGTGCGGTGTCGGGGTCCTGCGCGGTGGCCTGCATGGCGCGGCCAGTGCGGCTGCGGCGCACGAAGAAGGCGAGGGCGGACATGCAGAGGACGGCGGCGAGGATGAGGAAGATGTCGGCGTCCTTGATGGTGACGGAGCCGATGTCGTGGGTGGCGTCGAGGCCGGGGAAGGCGCGGGCGCGGTCGGCGCCGGGGTAGAAGTTGCGTACGACCTCCTGGAGGGCCAGGGAGAGGCCGATGGCGGTGATCAGCGGTGCCAGGCGTGGTGCTCCGCGCAGTGGTCGGTAGGCGAATCGTTCCGCTCCGACGGCTATGAGGATGGCCACGAGGGCTCCGCCGAGGAGCATGAGGGGTACGGCGAGGGCCATCGAGGTGCCGTCGGGGAGGATGTAGAAGTAGACCGTGAGGGCGCCGAAGGCCCCGGTCATGAAGATCTCGCCGTGCGCGAAGTTGATGAGCTGGACGATGCCGTACACCATCGTGTAGCCGATGGCGATCAGCCCGTACATCGAGCCTAGGAGCAGCCCGTTGGCCAGCTGCTGCGGCAGGGTGTTCACCGCGTGGCCTCCATGTCGCTGGTGGTCGTGTGCACTGGATGCGTGCGTGGTCGCGTTCTGTGTGGGGGTGTGAGAACGGGCCGCGCGGTCGGGGTCCTCCTTCCGCGCGGCCCGTGGTGAGGCTTGCTGGGGGGCCGGTGTTACTGCAGGTCGGCGGTGCCGGTCTCGACGGCCTTCCAGGCGCCCTTCTCGACCTGGTAGACGGTCAGCTGCTTGTTGGTGGTGTCGCCGTACTCGTCGAAGGCGATCTTGCCGGTGAGGCCTTCGAAGTCGGCCTTCTGGACACCGTCGACGACCTTGGAGCGCAGGTCGTTGATGTCGGTGGGCACCTTGCCGCCGTTGGCGTCGGCGGCGGCCTTTACGGCCTTGATGATGGCGGTGGTGGCGTCGTAGGCGTAGGCACCGTAGGCGCCGTAGTCGCCCTTGTAACCCTTGTCCTTGTACGTCTGAATGAAGGTCTTGGCGGCGGGCAGGGTGTCGGCGGGGACGCCGATGGCGGTGGCGAGGTCGCCTTCGGAGGACTTGCCGGCGGCCTCGATGTAGGTGGTGGCGAACATGCCGTCGCCGCCGAACAGCGGGATCTTGACGCCGGCGTCCTTGAGCTGCTTGGTGATCAGTGCGGACTCGTCGTACTGGCCGCCGTAGTAGAGCAGGTCGGCACCGGAGTTCTTGATCTTGGTGACGAGGGAGCCGAAGTCCTTGTCGCCGGTGTTGACGTGGTCGGTGCCGACGACCTTGCCGCCGAGCTTCTTGTACTGCTCGTTGAAGATCTTGGCGAGGCCGGCGCCGTAGGTCTGCTTGTCGTCGACGACGAAGGCCTTCTTCTTCTTGAGGCCGTTGTAGGCGTAGCCGGCCGCGAAGCTGCCCTGCAGTTCGTCGGTGGTGGCGGTGCGGAAGTACGTCTTGAAGGGACGCTTCTTGTCCGTCTGCCAGTTCTTGCCCTGGGTCAGCTCGGGGGCGGTGTTCGCGGGGGAGATCTGGACCATGTTGGCCGAGGCGAACACCTGCTGCATCGTCTGGGCGACGCCGGAGTTGAGCGGGCCGACGGCGCCGACGGCGGTCTTGTTGCCGACGATGTTGGTGGCGTTGGTCTGGCCGGTGGCGGGCTGCGCCTTGTCGTCCAGGGCCTGGAGCTTGAATTTGACGCCCGGGACCCAGTTGTTCTTGTTGGCGTCGTCGATGGCTATCTGGGCGCCGTACTGGATGCCGAGGCCGGTGGTGGAGTTCTCACCGGAGAGGGGGGCGTCGACGCCGATGGTCAGCGTGGTGCCGCTCCCGTTGTCTCCGCCCTTGTCACCGCTGTCGTCTCGGGAGCCGCAGGCGGTGAGAGTCAGAGCTCCGGTCGTGAGCACGGAGGTAAGAATCACCAAGGAACGCTGTCGCACAATCAGTCCTTTCACAGGCAGGCCCCGCCCTGGTCGGGGGGTGAGTGCCGCGCTGGTACCGAACTCCCGATGGAGGCGGTGACTGGCCGTGACTCTAAGCCCGGGGTAAGGGCAGGGGCAGCGGCGTGGGCTGGCTTGTGACTTTCTTGTTATGACGGGGTGGATGTCCGGTCTCGGCGGCGGGCCCTCTCGACGGGTTTGGGGGATTTTCGCCGAGGTCCGCATTCTGAGAACTCGCACTTCCGGTTGGCCATGGCTGAGATCGTGCGGTACTCGGGCCGCGCGCGGCCGGGGAGGGATCGGAAAGGTCCCGGGCCATGGGCGCGACCGTGAATGGATCTGTGGCGTTGTTTTGCGTGCGCGTTACGGAGTGTTACGCCGAGAATTGGGACGGTCGGCGGCCGGGGGAAGTGCCGGGAAACGGAAACGGCGGTGCCCGGGGTGAATGCCCGGGGGTGTGGCGGCCGGTGCGGGCGGTGATCCCGGCGGTAGCGGCGCCGGGCGTGTCCGGTGGTCGGGCGAACCGGAACGGGCCGGCCTTCCAGGGGAGTTGAGAGGGCCGGAGCGGTGGCGCGCGGTGAGGCAGGCCGCCGCGGTGACGGCGAGGGCGCGTACGGAGGTCAGGACAGACCCTGGCGCGGGTGGGAGGGGTCTTCTCCCGTGGTGGGGGGGGGCGCCGGTGAAATGCCCGGGGGCGGTCGCGACAAGAACGCGACCGCCCCTCCTGGTTTTTCCCTGCGTCCGATCAGCCCGCGGAGCTGATGAGTTCCTCGTCGCCCGGCCGCACGTCGCGCAGCATGCAGGTCAGCCGGGCGGTGCAGACCCGCTTGTCGTCCTCGTCGGTGATCACGATCTCGTACGTGGCCGTGGAGCGCCCCCGGTGCACGGGTGTGGCCACGCCGGTGACCAGTCCGGAGCGCGCCCCGCGGTGGTGGGTGCAGTTCAGGTCGACGCCCACGGCGATCTTGGAGCTGCCGCCGTGCAGCATCGACCCGATCGAGCCGAGCGTCTCGGCCAGCACCGCGGAGGCCCCGCCGTGCAGCAGCCCGTAGGGCTGGGTGTTGCCCTCGACCGGCATCGTCCCGACGACCCGGTCCGCCGACGCCTCGGAGATCTGGACGCCCATCCGGTTGCCGAGGTGGCCCGCGGAGAACAGGGCCATGAGGTCCACGCCGAGCGCTGCGTACTCGTCGATGACCTCTTGCGGGAACTTCACATGCTGCTGCTCACCCATCGGGCCCGGCTCCGTTCGTCCTCGTCACTCGGCTGCCTGTGTCACTGAGCGAACGCTCAGTCGGTCGCCGATTGTTCCAGACGCACCACGACGGACTTGCTGGCCGGGGTGTTGCTGGTGTCCGCGGTGGCGTCCAGCGGCACCAGCACGTTGGTCTCCGGGTAGTAGGCGGCGGCGCAGCCCCGGGCCGTGGGGTAGTGCACGACGCGGAAACCGGGGGCCCGGCGCTCCACGCCGTCCTTCCACTCGCCGACCAGGTCGACGTAGGCGCCGTCCGCCAGCTTCAGGGCCCGCGCGTCCTCGGGGTGGACCAGCACCACGCGGCGGCCGTTGCGGATGCCCCGGTAGCGGTCGTCGAGGCCGTAGATCGTGGTGTTGTACTGGTCGTGCGAGCGCAGCGTCTGCAGCAGCAGGCGGCCCTCGGGCAGCCGCGGGTACTCCACGGGCGCGGCGGTGAAGTTGGCCTTGCCGGTGGCGGTGGGGAAGCGGCGCTCGTCGCGCGGGGCGTGGGGGAGCGCGAAGCCGCCGGGGCGGGCCACGCGCGCGTTGAAGTCCTCGAAGCCCGGGATGACGCGCGCGATGCGGTCCCGGATCGTCGCGTAGTCCTTCTCGAACTCCTCCCACGGCGTGCGGCTGTTCTCGCCCAGCACGCGGCGGGCCAGGCGGCTGACGATGGCCGGTTCCGACAGCAGGTGCCGGCTCGCCGGCTCCAGGCGGCCCCGGGAGGCGTGCACCATGCCCATCGAGTCCTCGACCGTCACGAACTGCTCGCCGCTGCCCTGCAGATCGCGCTCGGTACGCCCGAGCGTCGGGAGGATCAGGGCGCGCGCGCCGGTGACCGCGTGCGAGCGGTTCAGCTTCGTCGACACGTGCACGGTCAGCCGGGCCCGGCGCATGGCCGCCTCGGTGACGTCCGTGTCGGGGGACGCCGAGACGAAGTTGCCGCCCATGGCGAAGAACACCTTCGCCTCGCCGTCGCGCAGGGCACGGATGGCGCGTACGACGTCGTAGCCGTGCTCGCGCGGGGGCGCGAAGCCGAACTCCTTCTCCAGGGCGTCCAGGAACGCCGGCGCGGGCCGCTCGAAGATGCCCATCGTGCGGTCGCCCTGCACGTTCGAATGCCCGCGCACCGGGCACACGCCCGCACCCGGGCGGCCGATGTTGCCGCGCAGCAGGAGGAAGTTGACGACTTCCCTGATCGTGGGGACCGAGTGCTTGTGCTGGGTGAGGCCCATCGCCCAGCACACGATGGTGCGTTGCGAGGCCAGGACCATGCGGAGGGCCTTGTCGATGTCCTCCTCGGTCAGGCCGGTCGCCGTGAGCGTCTCGTCCCGGTCGGCGGCGCGGGCGGCCTCGGTGAACTCCTCGTAGCCGTGGGTGTGCTCGCGGACGAACGCCTCGTCGACCGCGCCGTCCGTCTCCAGGATCAGCTTGTTCAGAAGGCGGAACAGGGCCTGGTCGCCGCCGATGCGGATCTGCAGGAACAGGTCGGTGAGCGCGGCGCCCTTGACCATGCCCTGCGGCGTCTGCGGGTTCTTGAAGCGCTCCAGGCCCGCCTCGGGCAGCGGGTTGACGCTGATGATCTCGGCGCCGTTGTCCTTGGCCTTCTCCAGCGCGGACAGCATGCGCGGGTGGTTCGTCCCCGGGTTCTGTCCGGCGACGATGATCAGGTCGGCCTGGTAGAGGTCTTCCAGCAGGACACTGCCCTTGCCGATGCCGATCGTCTCGGACAGGGCCGAGCCGGACGATTCGTGGCACATGTTCGAGCAGTCGGGGAGGTTGTTCGTGCCGAACTCGCGGGCGAAGAGCTGGTAGAGGAACGCGGCCTCGTTGCTGGTGCGGCCGGAGGTGTAGAAGACGGCCTCGTCCGGGGAGGCGAGCGCGGCGATCTCCTCACCGATGATGTCGAAGGCGCGCTCCCAGGTGACCGGCTCGTAGTGCGTACCCCCCTCGGGGAGGTACATGGGGTGGGTCAGCCGGCCCTGCTGGCCCAGCCAGTAGCCGCTGCGGCCGGCCAGGTCGGCGACCGGGTGCGCGGCGAAGAACTCGGGCGTGACCCGGCGCAGGGTGGCCTCCTCGGCCACGGCCTTCGCGCCGTTCTCGCAGAACTCCGCCTTGTGCCGGTGCTCCGGCTCGGGCCAGGCGCAGCCGGGGCAGTCGAAGCCGTCCTTCTGGTTCACGCTCAGCAGGGTCAGCGCGGTGCGCTTCACACCCATCTGCTGCTGGGCGATCCGCAGCGTGTGCCCGATCGCGGGGAGCCCCGCGGCCGCGCGCTTCGGCTCGGCGACCTGCGGCGCGTCCTGAACCGGATCGCTCTTGGGCGGCTTCGACGCCATCGCACACTCCCCTTCGACTGCGCTGTGAGGTACGTCTCCGATCCTCGCACGGGCAGGTGACAACGGGCCCGGGCGGGACAGGGGGACCGGACGGAATCGGTGGTGCGCGGTGTCCCCGGCGAGGATGTGCCGGGCCCGGCACCCGCGGGACCGGGACCTACTGTCAGTGGGGCGTGGCAGGATCGGGGGCGTGGCAGAGACAGCATCGAAGACGACCGACCAGACCTCCGGCGGCAGCCGGCCGCGACTGATGCTCATGGACGGGCACTCGCTGGCCTACCGAGCGTTCTTCGCGCTGCCCGCGGAGAACTTCACCACCGCGACGGGCCAGCCGACCAACGCGATCTACGGCTTCGCGTCGATGCTCGCCAACACGCTGCGCGACGAGGCGCCCACGCACTTCGCGGTCGCCTTCGACGTCTCCCGCAAGACCTGGCGGTCCCAGGAGTTCACGGAGTACAAGGCGAACCGCTCCAAGACCCCCGACGAGTTCAAGGGCCAGGTCGAGCTGATCGGCGAGCTTCTGGACGCGATGGGCGTCGCCCGCTTCGCGGTGGACGGGTTCGAGGCGGACGACGTCATCGCCACGCTCGCCACCCAGGCCGAGGCCGAGGGCTTCGAGGTGCTGATCGTCACCGGCGACCGCGACTCGTTCCAGCTGGTCAGCGAGCACACCACCGTGCTGTACCCGACCAAGGGCGTCTCCGAGCTGACCCGCTTCACCCCGGAGAAGGTGTTCGAGAAGTACGCGTTGACGCCCGCGCAGTACCCCGATTTCGCGGCCCTGCGCGGCGACCCCTCCGACAACCTCCCCGGCATCCCCGGCGTCGGCGAGAAGACCGCCGCGAAGTGGATCAACCAGTTCGGCTCCTTCGCCGAGCTCGTCGAGCGCGTCGACGAGGTCAAGGGCAAGGCCGGCCAGAACCTCCGCGACCACCTGGAATCCGTCAAGCTCAACCGTCGGCTCACCGAACTGGAGCGCCGGGTGGAGCTCCCCAAGGGCGTCACCGAACTGGAGCGCGCGGCCTACGACCGCAAGGCCGTCGCGATGGTCCTGGACACCCTGGAGATCAGAAACCCCTCGCTGCGCGAGCGGCTCTTCGCCGTCGACCCCGGCGCCGAGGAGGCCGAGACCACCCCGATCAGCACCGAGGGTGTGCAGCTGGACGGCACGGTGCTCTCCACCGGCGAGCTGCCGGCCTGGCTCGCCGAGCACGGCACCCAGCCCCTCGGCATCGCCACGGTCGACACCTGGGCGCTCGGCGCCGGTTCCGTCGCCGAGGTCGCCCTCGCCGCGTCCGAAGGCCCCGCCGCCTGGTTCGACCCGTCCGAGCTGGACGAGGCCGACGAGCGGGCCTTCGTGGCCTGGCTCGCCGACGCCGCCCGGCCCAAGGTCCTCCACAACGCCAAGGGCGCCATGCGCGTCTTCGCCGAGCACGGCTGGAGCGTCGAGGGCGTGCGCATGGACACCGCGCTCGCCGCCTACCTGGTCAAGCCGGGCCGCCGCTCCTTCGACCTGGACGCGCTGTCCCTGGAGTACCTGCACCGCGAGCTGACCCCGGCCGCCGCGGCCGACGGCCAGCTCGCCTTCGGCGCGGAAGACGGTGCCGAGGCCGAGGCCCTGATGATCCAGGCCCGCGCCGTCCTGGACCTGGGCCAGGCCTTCGAGAGCCGCCTGGAGGAGGTCGGCGCCGCCGACCTGCTGCGCGACATGGAGCTGCCCACGTCGGCGCTGCTCGCCCGCATGGAGCGGCACGGCATCGCGGCCGACCGGCCCCACCTGGAGGCCATGGAGCAGATGTTCGCCGGCGCCGTCCAGCAAGCGGTCAAGGAGGCCCACGCGGCGGCCGGGCACGAGTTCAACCTGGGCTCGCCCAAGCAGCTCCAGGAGGTCCTCTTCGGTGAACTGGCCCTGCCCAAGACCAAGCGGACCAAGACCGGCTACACCACGGACGCCGACGCCCTCGCCTGGCTCGCCGCGCAGACGGACAACGAGCTTCCGGTGATCATGCTCCGCCACCGCGAGCAGGCCAAGCTCCGGGTGACCGTCGAGGGCCTGATCAAGACGATCGCCGCGGACGGCCGCATCCACACGACGTTCAACCAGACCGTCGCCGCCACCGGCCGCCTGTCCTCCACGGACCCGAACCTGCAGAACATCCCGGTCCGCACCGACGAGGGCCGCGCCATCCGCCGCGGCTTCGTCGTCGGCGAGGGCTTCGAGTCGCTGATGACGGCCGACTACAGCCAGATCGAGCTGCGAGTCATGGCGCACCTCTCCGAGGACGCGGGCCTGATCGAGGCGTTCACCTCCGGCGAGGACCTGCACACCACGGCAGCCTCCCAGGTCTTCGCTGTCGAGCCGACCGCGGTCGACGCCGAGATGCGCCGCAAGATCAAGGCCATGTCGTACGGCCTGGCCTACGGGCTGTCGGCCTTCGGCCTGTCCCAGCAGCTGAACATCGACGCGGGGGAGGCCCGCTCCCTGATGGACGCGTACTTCGAGCGGTTCGGCG
Source organism: Streptomyces sp. NPDC012474 (assembly GCF_042955185.1). Lineage (NCBI taxonomy): Bacteria > Bacillati > Actinomycetota > Actinomycetes > Kitasatosporales > Streptomycetaceae > Streptomyces > Streptomyces sp. NPDC012474. Next base: position 275,521 of record NZ_JBIBEP010000005.1, on the reverse strand, counting down.
GAGTACGGGACTATCTGCGCCGGGCGGTCGACGAAGCCCGGGCCACGGGCTACACGGCCACGCTCTTCGGGCGCCGCCGCTACCTCCCCGACCTCAACAGCGACAACCGCCAGCGCCGCGAGGCCGCCGAGCGGATGGCCCTCAACGCGCCCATCCAGGGCACTGCGGCCGACATCGTCAAGATCGCCATGCTCAAGGTCGACGACGCCCTGAAGGACGCCGGCCTCGCCTCCCGCATGCTCCTCCAGGTCCACGACGAGATCGTGCTGGAGATCGCCCCCGGGGAGCGGGCCGCCACCGAGGAACTGGTCCGCCGGGAGATGGCGAACGCCGTCGACCTCCGCGTCCCGCTGGGCGTCTCGGTGGGCTCGGGCCCGGACTGGGAGTCGGCGGCGCATTAGCCCGCCGGGCGGGTGGGCGCGGTGGCCCGGGTGGGCGGGGGGTTACCCCTGGCCCGGGCCCCGTGCCGGCCGGAGATGCCGAGGCTTTCACCCGCCCGAGGCACCGGAGTCTTCCCTCAGCCGGGCCCTGGGGACACGCCTCAGCCAGGACACCGGGTTGCCCCGGCCACCCGTACCGCCCCGCTTACGGAAACCGTCACTCGCGTGGCCCCCGAGAAGGCGCCTTCACCCATGCTGCTCGCAAAGATGCGGGGCATGGGTATACGCACGCTCCTCCGCCGCACGGCATCAGGCGTGGCACTGCCGCCGGTCCCGGCGTTCGAGGCCGCCGCGAGTACGGTTCGCGTCCCCGTCACCTTCACCTCGGCCCTGCGCCACGCGACGGCGGACCTCCGGCAGAGCCTGGCCACCCGCAGGCGGCGGCCCACCGGCTCCGCCGACACCGGCGCCCTGACCGCTGCCACGGTTCTTCCCGGTGCAGCCGACCTGCCCGCCGCTCTCGCGCTCGCCGACGGTGAAGCTCTGGCCGCCCTCACCGGTGTCGTCGACGGGGATGCTCTGGCTGCGCTCACCGGTGTCATGGACAGGGATGCTCTGGCTGCGCTCACCGGCCTCACCGGCACCGACGCTCTCGCCGCCCTCTCCGGCGTCATCGGCGCCGACAACACGCTGACCGTCGCCGATCTGTCCGCCCTCACCGGCAACGGACCCACCGACGCCCGGCCCCCCTGCAACCCCGATACCCCGGGCAAACCCTCTCGCCGCTGGGCCCGACTGGCCCGCGACTACCTGGCCCTAGTCCTCACCCTGCTCCCACGCCCCCGCCCCGCGCACACCACCATCACCGTGTACATCACGACGGACAGCACGCTCAGCGAGCGGCCGGGCGGCTCGGCTCCTTCTCGGCGGCAGGGGCCGGACCGGTGGGGACCGGAACCGGACGGCGCGCCCTGACCCCCATGGCGTAGAGCAGCAGCGCCGGGACGAGTCCCGCGCCCGCGCCGAAGCACACCGTCGGAATGATCTCCCACGGCTTCGCGGCCGAGCCCCAGTACGCCCACCACCGCGACGCCCGCTGCACCGCCCCCGCCAGCGCGAAGCCGCCGATCAGGGCAGCGGCCGCCCACCGGTCCCGTACCGCGAGGACGGGGATCCCCACCGGCTCGCGTACGGGGACCCGCCGCAGCGCACGCGCCACGAACACGGCGATCACGACCGCGGCCACCGCCGAACCGCCGTACTGCAGGTACCAGTACAGCGGCGAGCCCGCCACCTCCCGGCCCAGCACCGGAAACAGCCGCATGCCCCACCGGTCGAGATGCGTGAACGCGTCCCACACCACATGGGTCAGCGCACCGAGCACCGCGGACACGTACCACCGTGCCATCAGCGACGGCCGCACCCGCTCGCGCGGCGCCCCGCACCGCAGCAGGGCCGCCACCCTCCCCTGCCGGCCCCGGGGCAGCAACGCGACGAGCGGCTCACGCACCAGCAGCCACAGCCCCACCAGCGCCCAGGCGATGAGCACATCGACCGTGAAGACACCCGGGAGGGCGTGCGTGACGTCACCGAACTCCATCGCCTCGGACAGCACACTCGCCGCGTAGTAGGTCATGTCGGGCGCGAAAGAACCCGCCACGAGCACGGCGGGCACCAGCGGACCCCGGCCGGTGCCGTCGGTGCGTACGGCGGGCAGCACGGCTGCCGCATGGCTCAGTGTGAACGGCAACTCGGCTCCTCGCGACGGTCGTTGCACCAGGCCGGGAAGCCCGGCGGTCAGTGGCCCAGTATGCGGGATGCCGCTGCGCCGACGACGTCAAGCGGCACACATGACCAACTGGTGAAAATCGGTCACGAACGGGTGCCCGAGCAAACGAAGTTGCCGTAGGGTCGCCAGAGTCGCCGCGCGGGGAGCGCGTCGATCAGGTGAACGCGGTAAAGAGCAGAGCACGCAGGAGAACAGAGTTGTGGCCGTCGGAGGGCAACCCCTCGGGCGGTTGGATCGTCACAACAGGGCGAACACTGCAGACGTAGACCGGGCGCTCGGGCGTCCACGGGAGGGGTTCACTCTATGGCGGCGCAATTCGGCAGGAGGCTGCGCAAGGGGGCGGCGACCACCGCCGTGGCCGCGGTAGCGGTCGCGGCCCTGTCCGCTTCCCAGGCTCCGGGTGTGAACGACCACGGCAGACAAGCCGCTGCCGACGCCACCCCCTCACCCGAAGCGGGTGCCTCCGACGGCAGCGCCACCGGCAACTCGCCGTACTACACGGACCTGCCTCCGCTCAAGAGCCCGAACCCGTCACCGTCCACGGGCCCCGGCCCGGGCGGCACGGGTGTCACGGAAGCCGGCATCCCCGCGACCGTCCTCGACGCCTACAAGAAGGCCGAGACCGCGCTGCGCGAGGCCAAGCCCGGCTGCAACCTGCCCTGGCAACTCCTCGCCGCCATCGGCCGGGTGGAGTCGGGACAGGCCCGAGGCGGCCGCGTCGACGCCGACGGCACCACCCTCAAGCCGATCCTGGGCCCGCAGCTCGACGGCAACGGCTTCGCCCTCATCCGGGACACCGACGACGGCGCGTACGACGGCAACAGCTCGTACGACCAGGCCGTCGGCCCCATGCAGTTCATCCCCTCCACCTGGGCCTGGGCCGGCCGCGACGGCAACGACGACGGCAAGAAGGACCCCAACAACATCTACGACGCCGCGCTCGCCGCCGGCCACTACCTGTGCCGCAACAGCTGGGACCTGTCCCAGCAGGGCGACCTCGACCGCGCGATCCTCAGCTACAACAACTCGCGGGAATACCTGAACCTCGTCATGAGGTGGCTGGAGTACTACCGCAAGGGCACGCACGAGGTCCCGGACGGCACCGGCACCCTTCCCGGCAACCGCAGCGACGACGGCGCGGGAACGAGCACCACGCCCACCACACCGGGCGCCACCACACCGGGCGCCACCGCTCCCGGAAACTCGACGCCCGGGTCCGACCGCCCCGAGCCCGACAGGCCCGACAGGCCCGGCAAGCCCGGCGGCGGTACGACGCCCCCGAAGCCGCCCACCACTCCACCCACCACCCCGCCCGGCACGCCGTCCACGCCGCCCGCGACGACTCCCACCCCCACCGACACGGTGGACCACCTGGAGGACGCCGGAACCGCGAAGCTCACCGCCATGGCCGGCGACGCGTTCGGCAAGCGGATCAGCACCCGCGCCGAGACGGAGGCCGGCAAGGCCGTCGCCAAGGTCAGGGTCCGCTTCACGATCGTCGGCGACACGGACACCACCTTCACCGGCGGTGAAGGCGTGGCCACGGTCGCCACCAACAGCTCCGGCGTGGCCGTGGCGCCCGCCCTGCAGGCGGGGGAGAAGACCGGCGCCGTCACCGTCCGCGCCACCGTGGTGGGCCGTACCGTCCCGGGCCTCGACTACAAGGCCACCGTCACCGAGCGCGCCGCGGACGCCCTCGCCCGAACCGGCGACGCCGCACTGACCTGCGCCCCCGGCGGCGAGTTCGCCGACCAGGTCGAGGTGAAGGCCACGTACCAGGGCGCCGTCGCCGACGGTGTCGCGACCACCGCCACGCTGATCACGTCGGCGGACGACGCGACCGCCAACGACAAGGGCCCCTACTTCAAGGACGCCGACAACAAGACCGTCCGCACGCTCACGGGGCTGAAGACGGACGCGAAGGGCCTGCTGAAGCTGCCGAAGCTGTACGCGGACGACACGACCGGCACGTTCCTGCTCCGCATCACCACGGCCGGCGGAGCGACGCTCACCGTCGAACTGACCGTGGCGGCGGCCGAGACGTCCTCGCCGAGCCCGTCGGCCAGTCCGAGCGCATAGCTCTCAGGTACGACACACGACGCCCCTTCTTACGAGGAGGGGCGTCGTTGTGCGTGCAACGTGTTCTCATCTCCGCCGCGCGTTGCTACGGTGCCGAGAAACCTGACGGAGTATCAGTTCTCTTCGTCACCACCCGTGGGGAGGCTCCGTATGCGCGCTCTCATCGCCGCCGCCACCGGTCTCGCCGTCGCGTTCGCCGTGGTCCTGACGCTGACCGCCATCGGCACCCCATCGGGCGGGACGTCCCCGAAGCCGCTGCTGACGACCGTGCCCGCACACCCCTGACCGCCCGCCCGGGAGGGAGGCCGAGATGCGCCGCAAGGCCGGCCTGGTCCTGCTCGCCCTCGCCGTGTTCTTCGCGGCCCTGTCCCCGCTGCTGCGCTGGTACGCCTTCCCGCGCCTCGCCAAGGTCCCCGCCAACCAGTACCAGGACATGGTCCTGGAGGCGAAGGACGCAACCCTCCTCGACTACGGCACCATGCGGGCGAAGAAGGTCCCCAAGGTCACCATCGTCCAGACCCTCAAGGGCAACGTGGAGGCCTCCGAGCGGATCGAGGAGTCGGCCGGGCGGGACGTCGTCGTCTGGGACGGCCTGTCCTACGTCGTCGGGCCCGACGGCAAGATGGTCTCCAGGATCCCCGAGCGCTACATCTTCGACGCCCACACCCAGGAACCCGTCCACGCCACCGGCGAAATGGTCGACGGCGACCCGGTGCGCCGCACGGGCATCGAGTTCAAATGGCCGTTCCTGACGGAGAAACGGGCCTACGAGTACTTCGACGCCCAGGCCCGCGTCACCGCGCCCATCACCTACGAGGGCACCCAGGACTTCCGCGGCCTGGAGGTCTACTACTTCGAGCAGACCATCCCCTGGACCAAGGTGAAGATCCCGAAGACCCTGCCCGTCGAGGGCCTCACCCCCGAGGCGGTGGCACGGACCGGCACGACCCGCTGGTACACCACGGTCCGCAAGTTCTGGGTCGAACCCCTCACCGGCGCGCCCGTGTACGGAGAGGAGATCCACCGGGAGGAACTGCGCGGCGGCGCTCTCCTCGGCGACCGCGACAAGGTGACGGCGTTCGCCGGCCACGTGAAGATGCGCGAGGACTACATCACCCACACCGTCGACCTGGTGAAGTCCCAGCGCCTGCTCATCCTGCTGATGACGTCCTACCTGCCCTGGGGCTTCCTGACCCTCGGCGTCCTCCTGCTGGCCCTCGCGCTGTACCTGGAGGCACGCGGCCGCCGCCACTCGGGACCGGCTGCCACGGCGGCCGAGGAACCGTCGTCGGTCAGCGCCTGAGCCGTGCGTTGGTGTGCCGGGTCGGCTCGGCGCCCGCCGGGTCCTCGGGCCACGGATGCTTCGGATACCGCCCCCGCAGCTCCGCCCGCACGCCCCGGTAGCCGTCCCGCCAGAACGAGGCGAGATCGGCGGTGACGGCGGCCGGGCGCCCCGCCGGAGACAGCAGATGCACGAGCAGCGGCACCCCGGCGACCCGGGGCGACTCCTGCAGCCCGAACATCTCCTGCAACTTCACCGCCAACACGGGCTGCTCGGGCCGCGAGTAGTCGATCCGGATCCTCGAACCGCTCGGCACGCTCATCCGCTCCGGGGCCAGCTCGTCGAGCCGCCCCGCCTCTCCGGAGGCCCAGGGCAGCAGCCGGGCGAGCGCCTGCCCGGCGTCGATCCGGGCCAGATCGGCCCGCCGCCGCGCCCGGCCGAGCTCCGGCTCCAGCCACTCCTCCACGCGCGCGTGCAGCGCGTCATCGGACACGTCGGGCCAGGGCGCACCGACATGGAGCCGCAGGAACGCCAGCCGTTGCCGTAGGGCATCGGCCTCCGCCGACCACCGCAACAGCCCGAACCCCTCCCGCCGCAGCCCGTCGAGCAACGCCTCGCGCACGAGCCCGGAACCGGCGTCCTTCAGCGTCCGCACGGCCAGCTCCACGGCCCCCAGCCGCTCCACCCTCCGCGCCACGACGTCCCCGCCGTCCCACCGGACCTCGTCCCGCTCGTCGAGCAGCGCGCCCGCGGCGAGCCGGGCCACGTCCTCGTCCACGACCGCCCCCGACTGCACGCGCGCGTGCCCCTGGCCGACAGGACGGTCCGCCACGGCGACGGCCACCCACTCCGCGCCGCGCAGCCCACTCCCCGCGCCGGGCTCCGCCCGCGTCCCGGACACCATGAGATACGACCCGCCATCGGCCCTGGCGACCCGCTCGGGAAAGGCGAGAGCGGCGACGAGGCCCGCTTGCCGATCCTCCGACAGTGTCCCGAGGCCTCCTGTCCCGGCGGTCTCCGGATGCCGGGTACGGGCGGGCGTACGGGACATCTCCCCGACGGCGGCCCGCAGCCGCCGGACCTCACCGCGCCACCGCGAGGAATAGGCGTCACCCCCACGCCGCGCACGGCGCAGCGCACCGGCCAGATCATCGCCGTACTCCCGCGGAGCCTCCTCGCTCAACAGCGCCACGACCTCCGCAGCCCTCTCGGCTCCCAGGAACGGGACGGAGTCGAGCAGCGCCCGCCCCAGCCGGGGGTGCACCCCCACCCGGCCCAACCGGACGCCCCGCTCCGTGGCCCGCCCGGCGGAGTCCACCGCACCCACCGCCGTCAAGACGTCCCGCGCCGCCGCCATCGCCCCACTCGGCGGCCCGTCCAGCAGTGCCAGACCCGACGCATCCGGATCCCCCCAGCACGCCACCTGGAGCGCGAACGCCGTCAGGTCGGCCACCTTGATCTCCGGTGACGGATACCGCGGCAGGCGCGCATCCTCGGCCTCCGCCCAGCAGCGGTACACCGCCCCCGGCGCCTCACGCCCGGCCCGCCCCGCCCGTTGCCGCCCGGCCGCCTGCGACGCCCGCACCGTCGTCAGCGCACTCAGCCCGCGCGCGTGGTCCACCCGCGGCTCGCGCGCCAGCCCCGAATCCACGACCACGCGCACCCCCGGCACCGTCAGGGACGACTCCGCGACGGACGTGGCCAGCACGACCCGCCGCCGCTCCCCGGGCACCAGCACCGCGTCCTGTACGGCCGCCGGAGCCCGCCCGTGCACCTGGAGCACCTCCACGTCACCGAGTCCCCCGAGCTGCCCGGCGACCCGGGCGATCTCGCCCACACCCGGCAGGAAACACAGCACGTCCCCCTCCCGCTCGGCCAGCGCCCGCCGTACCACGGACGCCACATGCGCCGGCAGCGCCGGATCGACCCGCATCCCGTGCGGCGGACGTACGGGCCGCACCGGCGGCGCCCACACCACCTCAACCGGATACGCCGTGCCCTGCGCCTCCACCACCGGCGCCCCACCGAGCAGCCGCGCCCACCCCTGCGCGTCGGTCGTCGCCGAGGCGGCCACCAGCCGCAGCTCCGGACGCAGCGTCTGCCGTACGTCCCAGAGGAAGGCCGCCGCCGTGTCCGCGTCCAGGTGCCGCTCGTGGCACTCGTCGAGCACCACCACGTCGGCACCGGCCAGCTCCTGGTCCCGTTGCAGCCGCTGGACGAGCACACCGGTCGTCACGACCTCCACGCGCGTGTGCCGCCCGACGACTCGTTCCCCGCGCACGGTGTAGCCGACGCTCTCGCCGGGCTTCTCGCCCAGCAGCCACGCCATCCGCCGCGCCGCCGCCCGGGCCGCGATCCGCCGCGGCTCGGCGACGACGACCCGGTGCGCCGGTCCCTCTTCGAGCAGCCCTGCCAGGGCCAGCGGCACCAGGGTCGTCTTACCGGTACCGGGCGGGGCCACGAGCACCGCGACACCGTGGTCGTCGAGCGCGGTACGCAGTCCGGGCAGGGCGGAACGCACGGGCAGCTGGTCGAGAAGGTCACTGCGGATCACCCGCCCAGTCTCCTGCACAGCCGCTACCCTCACGGCATGCCGCTGCCGGATGAGGACATGACACTCATTGCGCACGCGGGTGCCCTCGCCGAGGCCGTGGGCGCCCGGGGCGCGGGAGCACGTTTCGTGACCCGGCGGCTGAAGAAGGATGTGCTGGAGGTCCGCCTCGGCACCGAACTGGCGCCGGACGCGGCGTCGGCCCTGGCGCAGCGGGTGCTCGCGAGCTGCGGACAACCGCTCGCCACCGTCGCCGTTCCCGGTGGCCGAGCCCTCCGCGGGGTGATGGGCACCGGCCTCGGCGGGCTCAACCCCGCCGTCGTCACGCTCACGGTCACCGCGGCCGACGGTGGCGGCACGGTACTGGTCAGGGGCGCTGCGAAGGAGGGCCTGATCAAGCAGCACGGCGGTCGGCGGGCCGCCGAGGAGATCGTCTCCCGGTGGCTGGCGGAGGACCCCACCGCCTGGCCCGAGACCACCCCGCCGGACTGAGCCCCCGGCTCCCTAGCCCCCGTCGCCCCGCTCGCACACGAAGATCGCCGTCCCCGGAATCAGGTTCCCGCGCAGCGGCGACCAGCCGCCCCACTCGGACGTGTTCCACACGGGCCACTCCGGCTCCACCAGGTCGACCAGTCGGAAGCCCGACGCCACGACGTCCCGGACACGGTCGCCCAGCGTGCGGTGGTGCTCGACGTAGACCGCCCGGCCCTCGTCGTCCTGCTCGACATATGGAGTGCGGTCGAAATAGGAAGCCGACACCGACAGGCCCTCCGGCCCCGGCTCGTCCGGGAAGGCCCAGCGGATCGGATGCGTCACCGAGAAGACGAGCCGGCCCCCGGGCCGCAGCACCCGGCGCACCTCCCGCAGGACCCGGCGCGGATCGGCGACGAAGGGCAGCGCCCCGTACGCCGAGCAGGCCAGGTCGAACGAGCCGTCCGCGAAGGGCAGCGCTGCGGCGTCGGCGCACACCAGCGGGAAGGAACCGCCGATGCGCAGCGCGTGCTGGAGCTGCCGGTGCGAGATGTCCAGGGCGACCGGGCGCGCGCCCTGGGCGGTCAGCCAGCGCGAGCACTGGGCGGCGCCGGCGCCGATCTCCAGCACGTGTCGGCCCTTGAGCTCTTCCGGCGGGCCGAGCAGCTCGGCCTCCACCTCGTCCAGGCCCTCGGGCCCCCAGACGAAGCGGTCGTCGCCGAGGAACGTGCCGTGCTCGATCTGGTACTCGTCCGCGTTGCGGTCCCACCAGCCCCGATTGGCCCGGGAGCTTTCCGCGTCATCGGCGGAACGCCGGGTGGCCTCGGGTTCGGACGCTTCGAACTCTTGGATGATCGGCTCCCTCGTATTAATCTGCGGGCTCTTCCGCCCAGCCGGTCCGGTGGTGACACAAAGGGGCACAAAGGGGGCGTCGTACGGCCTGCGTGGCCTCGGACGACATGACTTGTGCCGGGTATGCGGCGATCCGCCCCGCGTGGGCGGCTTCGCGCATTGACCCTGCCCGGCTGCCCCCGTATGCTACAAGTTGCGCTGCGGGCCTGCGCACCTCAGACGTAGCAGGCTGCGCTCGCATCTGTATGTATGTCCCCTCGGTTGTCGAGGCGTCACCGTTTCTGAGTGGCGCTTCCTTGGCTGTCCGGCTTCTGCAGAGCGAAACGGGCTCCCGGCGTAGCAGTACCTACGACTTCAATGTCCGTACCGGAGCCCTTTCCCACATGACGAGCAGCACCGAGACCACCGCAACCACCCCGCAGGTAGCGGTCAACGACATCGGTAACGAGGAAGCCTTCCTCGCCGCGATCGACGAGACGATCAAGTACTTCAACGACGGCGACATCGTCGACGGCGTCATCGTGAAGGTCGACCGGGACGAGGTCCTGCTCGACATCGGTTACAAGACCGAAGGTGTGATCCCGAGCCGCGAGCTCTCGATCAAGCACGACGTCGACCCGAACGAGGTCGTCGCCGTCGGTGACGAGATCGAGGCCCTTGTTCTCCAGAAGGAGGACAAGGAAGGCCGCCTGATCCTCTCGAAGAAGCGCGCCCAGTACGAGCGTGCCTGGGGCACCATCGAGAAGATCAAGGAAGAGGACGGGATCGTCACCGGTACCGTCATCGAGGTCGTCAAGGGTGGTCTCATCCTTGACATCGGCCTCCGTGGCTTCCTTCCGGCCTCCCTGGTCGAGATGCGCCGCGTCCGTGACCTCCAGCCCTACGTGGGCAAGGAGCTCGAGGCCAAGATCATCGAGCTGGACAAGAACCGCAACAACGTGGTCCTGTCCCGCCGTGCCTGGCTGGAGCAGACCCAGTCCGAGGTCCGCCAGACGTTCCTCACGACCCTCCAGAAGGGTCAGGTCCGTTCCGGCGTCGTCTCCTCGATCGTCAACTTCGGTGCCTTCGTGGACCTGGGTGGCGTCGACGGTCTGGTCCACGTCTCCGAGCTCTCCTGGAAGCACATCGACCACCCGTCCGAGGTTGTCGAGGTCGGCCAGGAAGTCACCGTCGAGGTCCTCGACGTCGACATGGACCGCGAGCGTGTCTCCCTGTCGCTGAAGGCGACCCAGGAAGACCCGTGGCAGCAGTTCGCCCGCACCCACCAGATCGGCCAGGTCGTGCCCGGCAAGGTCACGAAGCTGGTTCCGTTCGGTGCGTTCGTCCGCGTGGACGAGGGCATCGAGGGTCTGGTCCACATCTCCGAGCTGGCCGAGCGCCACGTGGAGATCCCGGAGCAGGTCGTCCAGGTCAACGACGAGATCTTCGTCAAGGTCATCGACATCGACCTGGAGCGCCGTCGCATCAGCCTCTCGCTGAAGCAGGCCAACGAGTCCTTCGGTTCGGACCCGGCCTCGGTCGAGTTCGACCCGACGCTCTACGGCATGGCCGCGTCGTACGACGACCAGGGCAACTACATCTACCCCGAGGGCTTCGACCCCGAGACCAACGACTGGCTCGAGGGTTACGAGACCCAGCGCGAGGCGTGGGAGACCCAGTACGCCGAGGCGCAGCAGCGCTTCGAGCAGCACCAGGCGCAGGTCATCAAGTCCCGCGAAGCGGACGAGAAGGCCGCTGCCGAGGGTGGCGAGGCTGCCGCTCCGGCCGCGTCCGGCGGTGGCGGCGGTGGCGGCGGTTCGTACTCCTCCGAGGGCCCGGACAACTCCGGCGCGCTGGCCTCGGACGAGGCGCTGGCCGCTCTGCGAGAGAAGCTGGCAGGTGGGCAGAGCTGACGCCCACTGAGCAGTAGCTGTTCCTGACTGAGGGCCCGCACCTTTCGAGGTGCGGGCCCTCAGTGCTGGCCGGGGTCGCACCTTCCGAGGTCGGGCCCTGAGTGCTTGCCGGGCTATCGGTCGGCTGCCGGCCGGTGGAGGCCGTCGCGCAGTTCGCCGGGCCCCTTGCCTCGGTGGTCGTCGCCCGCTGCCAAGATCGAAATTCCCCGCCTCCGGGAATGCCCACGCCCGCAACGGTGTTGTGGAGTGTGAACACGAGGAGGAGCGGTCACTGTGCTTGATCCGCAGGATTTGTACGCCTGGGAGCCGAAGGGGCTGGCCGTCGTCGACATGGCGCTCGCCCAGGAGTCGGCCGGACTAGTCATGCTCTACCACTTCGACGGATACATCGACGCCGGCGAGACGGGCGACCAGATCGTCGACCGGGTGCTCGACTCGCTGCCCCACCAGGTGGTAGCCCGCTTCGACCACGACCGGCTCGTCGACTACCGCGCCCGCCGCCCGCTGCTGACGTTCAAGCGCGACCGCTGGAGCGACTACGAGGACCCCGCCCTCGAGGTACGGCTCGTGCAGGACGCCACCGGCGCACCCTTCCTGCTGCTGTCCGGCCCCGAGCCGGACGTGGAGTGGGAGCGCTTCGCCGCCGCCGTGAAGCAGATCGTGGAGCGGCTCGGCGTCCGCCTCTCCGTGAACTTCCACGGCATCCCCATGGGCGTCCCCCACACCCGGCCCGTCGGCCTCACCCCGCACGGCAACCGCACCGACCTCGTCCCGGGGCACTCAAGCCCGTTCGAGGAGGCGCAGGTGCCCGGCAGCGCAGAGTCCCTCGTCGAGTACCGCCTCCTCCAGGCCGGGCACGACGTCCTGGGCGTCGCCGCCCACGTTCCGCACTACATCGCCCGCTCCCCCTACCCGGACGCGGCCCTGACGGTGCTGGAGGCCATCACGGCGGCAACCGGACTGGTCCTGCCCGGCATCGCCCACGCCCTGCGCTCGGACGCCCACCGCACCCAGACGGAGATCGACCGGCAGATCCGCGAGGGCGACGAGGACCTCACCGCGCTCATCGACGGCCTGGAGCACCAGTACGACGCCGTCGCGGGCGCCGAGACCCGGGGCAACATGCTCGCCGAGGCGGTGGACATCCCGTCGGCGGACGAGATCGGTCAGGAGTTCGAGAAGTTCCTGGCGGAACGAGAAGGCGACAACTGATCCCGGTACGGCCCGGACGAGGGCCCTGTCAGCGGCAGGGCCTAAGCTGCGGGACATGCTGAAGGTGGGCCTGACCGGCGGCATCGGTGCCGGCAAGAGTGAGGTGTCACGGCTGCTCGTCGAGTGCGGGGCCGTGCTGATCGACGCGGACCGCATCGCGCGGGAGGTCGTCGCACCGGGGACGCCGGGGCTCGCCTCGGTCGTCGAGGCCTTCGGGGAGGAGATCCTCGCGGCGGACGGCAGCCTGGACCGGCCCCGCCTCGGCGCCATCGTCTTCGCCGACGCGGAGAGGCTCGCCACCCTCAACGCGATCGTGCACCCCCTGGTGGGCACCCGCTCCCGCGAGCTGGAGCAGGCAGCCGCCGAGGACGCGGTCGTCATCCACGACGTTCCGCTCCTCACGGAGAACAGCCTGGCACCGCTGTACGACGTCGTGATCGTGGTCGACGCGGCTCCCGAGACCCAACTCGACCGGCTCGTGCGACTGCGCGGCATGACCGAGGAGGACGCCCGCGCGCGGATGGCCGCCCAGGCGACGCGCGAGCAGCGCCGGGAGATCGCGGACATCGTGATCGACAACGACGTCCCGCTGGAAGAGCTGGAGCAGCGCGTGAAGGACGTGTGGGCCGAGCTGGTGCGCAGGTCGCGGGCGTCCCGGCCGTCCGGTGCGGAATAGCGGCACCCCGTGGGGCGTTGAACCCGTGCAGTGAGGGAAGGACTCTGCCGTGCCCGAGACCAGCGGTTCGACCGGACGTACCCCGGAGACGCATGTCATCGACTTCCGTGCCGCCGAGCAACTGCTCGCGGCGCGAGACCCGCGGGGCGCGGTGAAGCTGCTCGACCGGGTCATAGCCACACACCCGGAGAACACCGCTGCGCGGCTGCTGCGGGCGCGTGCCTTCTTCGCCGCGGCGCAGCTGAGGCCGGCGGAGCTCGAGTTCCAGATCGTCCTGGAGCGGGAGCCGGACAACGCGTTCGCGCACTTCGCGCTCGCCCGTACCTATGAGCGTCAGGGCCGTCCCGACCAGGCGAAGCGCCACTTCCGCCTCGCGGCCGCGCTCGACCCGAAGCCGGAGTTCCTGAAGGCGGCGAACTTCGACTCGTGATCCGTCGTCGTCCGCTTCAGGGGCGTCGGTCCGGCGGCTGATAGGGCGGGATGCCGGGGCCCGGCTGGTAGTGCGGGCCCTGCCGGATGCGCCGGAGGACGACGGCCAGGTCGACCGTGACGATCAGCAGCAGCACACCGCAGGCGATGGCCCACCCGTTCCGCCCGGCGAGCGCGAACGCCACCGTCCCGAAGAGCGCCCAGACCAGCCCCCACACGCTCAGCCAGAAGCGCGCCCGCAGGGCACTGCGGGCGGTTCGCGGTTCACTGCCTGTACGCATCCTTCGATCACCACTCCTGCCTTCAACTTTACGGGAGAGGTAGAGGTCCCGCAGTGGCTCACGCACCACGTCCGGGGCCGGACGGCGGTGCGCCATTCTGGCTGCTCGACCCGCAGCTGAAGCACCGTCTTGCCCCGGACACCGACATTGTTCGGTCCCCGGAACGCTTCGCCCCCGGCGGCCACCGGCAGGTCAGGGTCTCCGAAGACTAGGACGAAGGCGACGGGCTCGGTGTCCGCCGGTTCCGGGTCTGCCGAGGCGCACGACGGTGGAGCGGGCGGTGGGGGACCACCTGTGGGCGGGCGGTCACTGGTACGTGTGGCCCGGCTGGTCGCCGCTGCATCCGTCGCGCTTCCGAATCCCCGCCCGCGTCGTTGCCTTCACTCGGTCGGGTGAAGACCGCGGTCACGGGAACGGGCGTGCGGATGCTGCCCGTTGGACGGGCATGGAGATGAAAATGCGTGAGGGGTACGAGGGGACGGGCCCAGGGGCCATCACCCCGGACGGCTGCGCGGTGGAGCTCTACTCCCGGCTGCCCGTCGGAGACGAACCGGATGTCATCGCCGCCGCTGTCCCCGAGGGCGCGCGCATCCTGGAGCTCGGGAGCGGGGTGGGCCGCATGACCCACGCACTGCTGGAGCGCGGGTTCACGGTCACAGCGGTGGACGAGTCCGCCCGCATGCTGGAGCGCGTGCGCGGCGCGCGGACCATATGCGGCCCGATCGAGGAGCTGGACCTGGGCGAGACGTTCGACGTCGTGCTGCTCGCGTCGTTCCTCGTGCACACGGGAGACGCCGAGGTGCGGCGCGGCATGCTGCGCACCTGCGCCCGTCATGTCGCGCAGGGCGGCTGCGTGCTGATCCAGCGGGAGGGCGAGGATTACCACGAGAACGTGCCGCGCGAGCGCAAGGACCCCAGCGGCTTCACCGTGCGGATCGCGTCGTCGGAGCCGGCCGGAGACGGAGTCAACTCGGTGCGCGCGGAGTACGAGTTCCCGGACGCGGTCTGGACCCAGACGTTCCGGGCGCGACCCCTGACCAGGGAGCAGTTCGAAGAGGCACTTCAGGAGGCGGGCCTGAAGGTGGACCGATATCTGACGGAGGATCGGATGTGGGTGCGGGCGGTGCGGGCGGTGCGTGCGGTGTCGGCGGTCTAGGCGGTGGGGGTGCGTGAAGGCCCCCCTGGGGGAGTGGATCCGGGGCGGCTGAGTGACTACGACACGGTCGCGACGTCCCTGGCGCTCCTCGGGGACATCGAGCTGCGCGAACTGGTCGACGGGGCCACGCCGTCGGGCACCGGCATCGGCGGACCATCGGCCCGGCTGGACGTGTCCGGCACTCCCGTCTTCGTGAAGCGCGTGCCCCTCACGGATCTGGAACTGCGGCCCGAACATCGCCGGTCGACGGCCAACCTGTTCGGACTGCCGATGATCTGCCAGTACGGCATCGGAGGGCCCGCGTTCGGAGCGTGGCGAGAGGTTTCCGCGCACACCATGACCACCAACTGGGTGCTCTCCGGGCAGTTCCAGGGGTTTCCTCTGATGTACCACTGGAGGGTGCTGCCGGAGGAGGAACCCCACCGGGCCGAGGAACTCGCCGATGTGGAGAAGGTCGTCGCCTACTGGGGAGGGAGCGCGGGCGTGCGGCGACGGGTCGAGGCCCTGCAACGATCCTCCGCGAGCGTCGCGCTCTTCCTCGAGTACCTGCCCCAAACCCTGCACTCATGGCTCACGACGCAGGTGCAAGCCGGTGACGAGGCGCTCGACCGGGCGTGTTCCCTGGCCGAGAAGGAGCTGGCGGCCGGCACGTCCTTCATGAACAGCCGTGGGCTGCTCCACTTCGACGCCCACTTCGAGAACATACTCACCGACGGCCGGCGCCTGTACTTCGCCGACTTCGGCCTCGCCCTGTCCACCCGCTTCGACCTCACGCGCCCCGAGGCCGACTTCTACGACGAGCACAGCGCCTACGACCGCTGCTACACGGCCAGCTACCTCGTGAACTGGCTGATCACCGCCCTGTACGGCGGAGACTGGGAGATCCGGGGAGAGCTGATACGGGCGTGGGCCGAAGGGCGGCAAGCCACCGGGGCGCCGCCCGGGGCCGCGGAGATCCTCACCCGCAACGCCCCGGTCGCGGCCGTGATGACCGACTTCTACCGCACCCTGCAGACGAAGAGCCGGATGACCCCTTACCCACGGGAAAGTCTCCAACGGCTCTGTCCGTGAGGGACGGCGGGAGCGAGGGCGCCCCGGTGACGGTCTGCTCGGCGTCGTCTCGGCGGCGATGAGTTCCGGGACGAGGGCCGGTCTACCTCTCCGACACCCCGACACCGCGACACCACACGGACCGCTTCACCCAGGAGACCTCCATGCCCGAGACCAACGCTGCCGTCACCGCCGACTCCACCCCGGCCGGCGTCGTCATCGCCGAATCAGCGACCGCTCGCGGGCGGCGTGCCCGCATCGCCCTGCGCGCTCTGCAGGTTCTGCTCGCCCTCTTCTACGCGATCGCCAGCGCCCTGCCCAAGCTGATGGGGCACGCGTCGGCTGCCGAGTCGTTCGAGCGGCTCGGCTGGGGCAGCGCGGGGATGTACACCATCGGCGCGCTCGAACTGGCCGGCGCGATCGCCCTGTTGACCCCGGTGCTCCAGTCGGTGGCGGCGATGGCGCTGGGCGCGTTGATGGTGGGCGCGTTCGTCGTGCAGATATCCGTCTTCGACGGGCAGTACGCGGCGACGCCGGTGATCTTGATCGTGCCGCTCACCCTCATCGCGTGGGCACGGCGGGGGCACAACGCGGATCTGCTTCGGCTGCTGCTACGGCGGGCGTGACCGGACGGAGCCGTGTCGCATACGGCTCCGTCCAGTCACGGCGGGGAGAAGCCGAGGGCCCGTCCCTGGTGCCGGTCCCTGGAGGTGGCGCCGGTTCTGGAGGTGGCGCCGGTTCTGGAGGTGGCGTCGGTCCTCGGTCTGTTCACGGCCTCGGTCTGTTCACGGCCTCGGTCGGCGTGAGCCGCTGCCGAAGCCCGCGCCAGGGCTGCCGCCCGGACCAGGGCCAAGGCCGGGCACGCCGCCGGGGCCCGTCGCGCCGCGGAGGCGCTCCATGTCGCGCCGGTCGCGCTTCGTCGGCCGGCCCGCGCCGCGGTCGCGGATGCCGGCGGGCGCGACGGCCTCGCGGGGCGGGGGCGGCGGGGAGTTGTCGACGTAGCACTGAGTGGCCACGGGCGCCCCGACCCGCTTGCGGATCAGCCGCGTGACGATGACGACCCGCTCGCGGCCCTCGTGCCGCAGACGCACCTCGTCACCGACGCGGACTCCGTGTGCTGGCTTCACCCGCTCGCCGTTGACGCGCACGTGGCCGCCCCGGCAGGCGGTGGCTCCCATGGAGCGGGTCTTGACGAGGCGTACGGACCAGATCCAGCTGTCGACGCGGACGGTCGTGCCGCCCTGCGGGCCCGCGGCCTCGGCAGCGGCGATCGCCGAGGCGGTCTTCGGGTCCGAGGGCTGGATATCGCCAACCGCTGAGTTGCCGGCGGACTTGGGGGACTCGGAGGACTCGGGGGACTCGGCCGCCGGGTCTTCGGTCCCGTCCGTCCTGCCGTACTGCGCACCCTGAGAAGCCATGCACCCGACCTTAGCCCTCCGAACGGCCCCACCGGGCGAAATATCGGTCCCCGAACGGACTCTGCCAAACAAATTTTGCAAAAAC
Source organism: Streptomyces sp. NPDC012474 (assembly GCF_042955185.1). Taxonomy (NCBI): domain Bacteria; kingdom Bacillati; phylum Actinomycetota; class Actinomycetes; order Kitasatosporales; family Streptomycetaceae; genus Streptomyces; species Streptomyces sp. NPDC012474. The sequence continues at coordinate 257,918 of NZ_JBIBEP010000005.1, read as the reverse complement.
TCTTTTGTTAAGTCGTCCGGCGGCCTAATCTCCCGGCATGGACAGCGACGAGCACAAGCGCGTACTCGATCCCGAGCGCGACACCGCCGCCCTCAAGGCGCTCACCCACCCCCTGCGAATCCAGCTGCTCGGGCTGCTGCGGCAGGACGGGCCCGCCACGGCGAGTGAGCTGGCCGCGCGGACGGGGGAGTCGTCGGCGTCGACCAGCTACCACCTGCGGGTGCTGGCGAAGTACGCGTTCATCGCCGAGGCCGAGCACCGCGACGGGCGGGAGCGGCGCTGGCGGGCGCTGCACACCCTCACGTCCTGGAGCAACGAGTCGATGGAGTCCACCGAGGCGGGCCGGGCCTTCGTCGGCCTGGCGCGGCGGCGGCAGATCGAGCACCTGGAGAGATCCCTCGCCCGTTACGAGGCGGACCTGGCCGCCGGGCGGATCGGCCAGGAGTGGGTGGAGCCGTCCGGGATCACCGACCTCATGCCCCGGCTGACGGCCGCGTCGCTCACAGAGCTCTTCGACACCGTCGCCGGGAAGCTGGAGGAGCTGACCGCGCGGGACGCGGACGATCCACGGGCCGAACACGTCGTGTTCGTCGCAGCCGGACTCCCGCTCGCCGCCCACGAACCCGCCGCCCACGACCCGGAAGCCCGCGACCCGGAAGCCCGCGGGGTCAAGGACGGCGGCCCTGACGGCCGCGGGTCCGAAAACGTCACCCCCGAAAACGTCACCCCCGAAAACGTCACCCCCGATGACGTCACCCCCGATGACGGCGGCCCCGAAGACCGCGACGCCGAAGATCTCAACCCGTGACGCCGCTCATGACCGAGCCGCCCGGGGAACTGGCCGCTCGCCGCCGGTACGTCACCGTCTGCGCGCTCCTGTGGCTGCCCACGGGGCTGAGCATGGCCACGATGGTCCTGCTGTTCACCGAGCGCGGCATGTCCCTCGCCGCGGTCGCGGGGCTGTTCGCCGCGCACTCGCTGACCGTCGCCGCACTGGAGCTGCCCACGGGAGGCCTCTCGGACGTCCTCGGGCGTCGGCCGGTGCTGGCCGCGGCCGGTGGGCTCGGCGCCGTCGCCTTCGCGTTGATCGGCCTCGGTACCACCGCCTGGCTGCTCACCGCCGGCATGGTGCTCATGGGCGTGGCCCGGGCCCTCGCCAGCGGAACCGCCGAGGCCTGGTATGTCGACACCGTCCAGGCATGCTCCGGCCCGGACGCCGAGCTGCGCACGGGCCTGGCACGGGGCGGCTCCGCGACCTCCGCCGCGCTCGCGGCCGGCATCCTGCTGGGCGGTGCCCTGCCCTGGCTGCTCGGCCTGGGGCCCGACCTCGGTGCCCGGCTGAGTGAGGCGACGTCGGGGGCGGTACTGCCGCTGTCCGTCCCCCTGCTGCTGGGAGCCGCGCTGAAGACCGTGTTCGTCGCCTACGTGCTGGCCGCCCTGCGGGAGCCCCCGCGGGCGCCGACCACTCTGCGTTCGGTGCTGCGCGGCGTCCCGGTCACGATCGCCGACGGACTCCGGCTGGGCGGACGTGACGCGCTGGTCCGCCGGATCCTGCTCGCGGCCGCGGCCGCCGGAAGCGCCCTGGCCGCCATCGAACTGCTCATACCGGGCCGTACCACGGCGCTGACCGGCTCGAACGCCTCCGGAGCGATGGTCTATGCCGCACTGTCCTGCGTCGGTTTCGTCTGCTCCGGCCTCGGCAGCCACCTCGCGCCGCTCACCGCCCGGATCGCGGGCAGTGGCGAGCGTGCCGTGCTGGTCAGCCTCGCGGCCGGTGCGGGCGGCCTGCTGCTGCTCGGGGTCACCGCCTCCTCCGTCCACCCGGCGGCCACGGCCCTCGCGGCCTTCGGCTTCGGGCTGGTCTACCTCGGTCTCGGCGCGGCGGCCCCGAACGAGAACGCCCTGCTGCACCGCCGGGTCGCCGGTGCGGGCCGCGCCACCGCCCTGTCCGTCCAGTCCCTCGCCCAGCAACTGGTCGGAGCGCTCACGGGGCTGGCCGTCGGGGTGCTGCGGCCGGGCCCCCTGCCCTGGCTCCTGACGGGCGCCGTACTGCTGGCCGGGGCCCTGCTCTGGCTGCGCCGGAGCGACGAACGGGCCGTGCAGGTCACCGGCGTCTGAACGGCGGCGGAGGGCGAGTCCGCACCGGCCCGCGTGGATCTGGCCCTCGTGACGACTGTGCCCCCGCCTGCGCCTACGGTGGAGTGATGGATGCCAGCGGACTCACCCTCCTCGACCGGCGCATCGCCGACTGCCGGGCCTGCCCGCGGCTGGTCTCCTGGCGCGAGGAGGCGGCCCGTGCCAAGCGGGCCGCCTACGCGGACTGGACGTACTGGGGCCGGCCGGTGCCCGGCTTCGGGCCCGCGGACGCCAGGCTGCTGATCGTGGGACTCGCCCCCGCCGCCCACGGCGGCAACCGCACCGGCCGGATGTTCACGGGCGACCGCTCCGGAGACGTCCTCTACGAGGCGCTGCACGACGTGGGCCTCGCCTCCCAGGCGACCGCCGAGCACGCCCACGACGGCCTGGAGCTGTACGGCGTGCGGGTCACCTCGCCCGTGCACTGCGCCCCGCCCGCCAACAAGCCCACCCCCGAGGAGCGGGACACCTGCCGCCCCTGGCTGGTGCAGGAACTGCGGCTGTTGCGCCCGACGCTGCGGGCCGTGGTCGTACTCGGCGCCTTCGGGTGGCAGGCCGCGCTGCCCGCGTTCGCCGCAGCCGGCTGGTCCGTGCCCCGGCCGCGCCCCGCCTTCTCCCACGGCGCCCGCTACCCCCTCGACGGCCTGGAACTCTTCGGCTGCTTCCACGTCAGCCAGCGCAACACCTTCACCGGCCGGCTCACCCCCACGATGCTGCGCGAGGTCCTGCGCACGGCGGGGCGAGCGGCGGGCCTGTCCGCCGGCACTCCCTAGGGAGCCTCCTCGCCGAACAGGTGGCGGACCGTGGAGCGGTAGTTGGTCCGTACGTGCGTCAGCGCGTGAGCGCGGGCCCGGTCCGGATCGCCCGAGGCGATCGCCTCGTACAGCTCGCGGTGCTCCACGAGGAGCTGCGGCCACTCCTCGTTGCGCCGGGTCATCCAGCGCAGCCGGCCGGCGACCGGTTCCAGGGCCTCGGTCAGCAGGCTGTTGCCCGCCATCGCCATGATGCGGTCGTGCAGGCGGCTGTTGACGTCGGTGATCACCTCGGCGTCCCCGGCCTCGGTCGCGGTGGCCGCGCGGTCGACGAGTTCCTGGACTTCTGCCAGGTCCTCCGGTGTGGCGCGGGACGCGGCGAGTCCGGCGGCGTAGACCTCCAAGGCCTCTCGCAGTTCGAACAGTTCCTTGACGTCGGTCGGGGTGAGACGGCGTACTACCGTGCGTCGGGGTGTCTCGAAGTGGACGAAGCCCTCGGCCACGAGGGCCCGGATCGCTTCCCGGACGGGCACCCGCGAGACACCGAAACGCTCCGCCAGCTCGCGTTCGACCAGGCGGTCGCCGGGACGGAGGCTGCCCGCGATGATCTCCTGGCGCAGATCGGCCGTGACGCGTTCGCGTATCGCTCCGAGGGGTTCGATCTTCGTCATGCAGCCCATCTTCGTCGACGCGAGGTGTGTTTTACGCAGCGTTAACGAGAGCGACATCGGTCAGAACGGTTGACGGGGAGACCATGGCGCAGTTTGGTATACCAAAACGTCTCGCGGGGCGTCCCCTTACCGTCCTGCGGAGCAGTCCTCCGTCGTCCCCCTTGCTCGTGGAGGCCCCGTGTCCCTCGCCGACCGTGCCGCAGAGACCGGCACCCCAGCGTTCGTTCCCGATCCCCGGCTGACCAACGAAGACCTCGCGCCCGCCAAGAAGCGCAACTGGAAGGTCTTCGACCTCTTCGCCATGTGGATGTCCGACGTCCACAACCTCGGCAACTACACCTTCGCCGCCGGACTGCTCTTCCTCGGCATGAACGTCTGGCAGATCTTCACGTCCCTGCTCGTCGGGTTCGTGATCATCTACATCGGCATGAACTGGATGGGGAAGATCGGCCAGCGCCACGGCGTGCCCTTCCCGGTGGTCAGCCGGATCGCCTTCGGTATCTGGGGCGCCAACATCCCGGCGCTGATCAGGGCCGTGATCGCCATCATGTGGTACGGCATCCAGACCTACCTCGCGTCCGTCGCCGTCAACGTGATGCTGCTGGCGGCCTGGCCGAGCCTGGAGTCGTGGACGCACAACTCCTTCCTGGGCCTGGACGCGCTCGGCTGGGTCTCCTTCATCGCGCTGTGGCTGGTGCAGGCGGCGATCATCAGCCGGGGCATGGAATCGGTCCGCAAGTTCCAGGACTTCTGCGGCCCGGCGATCTGGCTGGTGATGATCGCGCTGGCCGTGTGGATCCTCTACAAGGCCGGCTGGACGATCTCGCTCACCTCCACCCCGCATCCGGTCTCCGTCGGCGAGCAGTGGCGCCAGTGGTTCGGCGCGATCGGCCTGGTCCTCGCCACCTACGGCACACTGATGCTCAACTTCTGCGACTTCTCCCGCTTCGCGCCCGACTACAGGTCGGTCAGGTGCGGCAACTTCTGGGGCCTGCCCATCAACTCCACGGCCTTCGTGATCGTGTCGGTCATCGTCACCGCGGGTGCCTTCGAGGTCTTCGGCAAGGAGATCACCGACCCGGCCTACCTGGTCGCCGAGATCGGCAACACCTGGGTGCTCGTGGTGGGCGCGCTGACCTTCGCCATCGCCACCATGGGCGTCAACATCGTCGCCAACTTCGTGTCACCGGCGTACGACCTGGCCAACGTGTGGCCGCAGAAGATCACCTTCAAGGTCGGCGGCATGATCAGCACCGTCGCGGCGCTGCTCGTCACCCCCTGGAACCTCTTCTCCAACCCGACGGTCGTCAACTACTTCCTCGGCGGCCTCGGAGCCTTCCTCGGCCCGCTGTTCGGCGTGATCATGCTCGACTACTACTGGGTCAAACGCGGCCGTGTGAACGTGGACGAACTGTTCGACGCCACCCCCGGCGCCCGCTACTACTACCGCAAGGGTGTCAACCCCAAGGCGCTGTGGGCGTTCCTGCCCGCGGCCGGTGTCGCGGCGGTGCTCGCGCTGGTGAAGACCTTCAGCGACGTGGCCCCGTACTCCTGGTTCATCGGCACGGCGCTGGCCGCCGGGCTGTACGCCGCCCTGTGCCGTCCCGAACGCGCCACCGCGGAGGTCTGAGAGACGTGCGAATCGTCGTCACCAACTGCAACACCACGCAGGAGATGACCGAGGAGATCGTACGAGGTGCCCGGGCCGCCGCGGGCCCGGGCACCACCGTGACCGGACTGACCCCCGCCTGGGGACCGGCGTCCGCGGAGGGCTGGCTCGACAGCTACCTGTCCGCCGCGGCCGTCCTGGACACGCTGCGAACCTATGACGGAGCGCCGTACGACGCCGTGGTCATGGCCGGATTCGGGGAGCACGGCCGGGAGGGCGTGCGGGAGCTGGTGGACGTACCGGTCGTCGACATCACCGAGGCCGCCGCGCACCTCGCCTGCCTGCTGGGCCGCCGCTACGGCGTCGTGACCACGCTGGAGCGCTCGTGCGGCCAGATCGAGGACAGTCTGGAGACGGCGGGCGTCAGGCGGAACTGCGCGGCGGTCGTCGGAACGGGCCTGAACGTGCTCGACCTCGGCGACGACGAACGCACCGAGACGGCGTTCCTGGCCGCCGCCGAACGGGCCTGCGCGGCAGGGGCGGAAGTGCTCGTCCTCGGCTGCGCAGGCATGACGGGGCTGCAACGGGCCGTCGGGGAGAAGCTGGGCCTGCCGGTCGTCGACGGGGTCGCCGCGGCGGTCAAACTGGCGGAGTCCCTGGTGGCACTGGGGCTGACCACGAGCCGGGTGGGGAGCTACGCCGAACCGCTCCCGAAACCGAGGACGTGGGGCAGGCCCGCCGGGCGGTAGCTCATGCCGGGCCGTCGAGGGTGACGTCGTCGTGATGGGCTCCGTAGAACCCCACCTGCCGGGCCATCACCTCCCGCATCGACGTGCCCCGCGGGATGCCGTACACCGTGCCGGGGAAGTCCAGCGCCTCCTGGATCTGCCAACTGGAGTACGCACGGGTTCCTGGGTGGACACCAGGAGCGCGATCGGGCGAAGTCGACAGGTAGGAGACCCGTGTTCGAGGCGTCCCACGTGAGCGTGAGATTCCCGCAATCACCCGCAGATTCTGCGAGTGGGACTCGTAAATCTGCGGGTTCATGGGGAATCCGAAACCCGTTCCCGGACTCCGGGACGCGATGCTGTCGGCCTGGCGGAGGTCTTCTCTCTCCACACCTATCGGTCGAACACCTTGTACCCCTCTCCGATGGCCGACGGCGGTTACGACGTCACCGACTACCGGGCCATCGATCCCACGTTCGGGAGCCTGCCCGAGGCCCGCGCACTGATTGAGGAGATCCACGCTCTGTGGCTGCGTATCCTGATCGACCTGGTGCCCAACCACGCCTCCTCGCAGCGCCCCTGGTTCAGCGAGGCGCTGGCCGGCGGTCCCGGCTGCGTGGGGCGCGACCGTTTCATCTTCAGGCCGGGCCTCGGGCCGGATGGTGACCTGCCGCCCAACAACTGGCGGAGTGTTTTCGGTGGTTCGGCGTGGACCCGGGTCGTCGAGCCCGACGGCATGCCCGGAGAGTGGTACCTGCATCTGTTCGCGCCTGAACAGCCCGACCTCAACTGGGACAATGCCGAGGTTCGCCGGGAATTCGAGTCGGTCCTCAGGTTCTGGTTCGATCACGGCGTCGACGGGATCCGCATCGACGTCGCGCACGCCATGATCAGGCCCCCGGTCTGCCGGACCTGGGCCCGGCAGACATCGAACTCATCGGATCGGCGGCCCATCCAGGCCATCCTCACTGGGACCGCGAGGGAATCCACACTGGGACCGCGAGGGAATCCACACTGGGACCGCGAGGGAATCCACGAAGTCTTCCGTGACTGGCGCGCGGTGGCCGACTCCTATGCCGAGCCCCGCGTGTTCGTCGCCGAGGCGTGTGCGCGCAATCCAGAACGCCTCTCCCGCTATACCCGGCCCGGGGAACTGCACACCGCCTTCAACTTCGACTACCTGACAACCCCTTGGCGCGCGGCGCACATGCGCACCGCCATCGACAGCTCCCTGACGACGATGGGCGCCGTCGGCGCACCGGCGACCTGGGTGCTCTCCAACCATGACGTCATACGACACCTCACCCGCTACGGGCGGCCGCAGACCAACGGCCCGGTGCACGACCTCGCCGATCACGTTCTCGCCGGTCCGTTCGACGTGGATCTGGGAACGCGTCGGGCCCGTGCGGCCGTTCTGCTCACGCTGGCTCTTCCGGGGTGCGCCTACCTCTACCAGGGCGAGGAACTTGGCCTGTGGGAAGTGGAGGACCTGCCTGATGAAGCGCTGCAGGACCCCATCGGGCGTCGCTCGGGGCATACCCACCGCGGTCGCGACGGCTGCCGTGTGCCGATGCCCTGGTCCGGCGATACCCCGCCCTTCGGCTTCAGTCCCGACCACGCCGGGGCAGCCCCGTGGCTGCCCGACACCCCGCTCTCCTGCTGTCGGACGAGCGACCCGGTGCCGCGCTCGCGTGAACTCGCAGCCGAGGCGGGCAGAATGAACCGAACGACGGACGGGTTCGTGCGCAAGGTGGTCCGGGAATCTACGAACCTGCGCGCTTCAGAGTTCGTCGTGCTCCCCGGGGGCGAAGAGCCGGGCCCGGGGCGCGCCCGCCGCGATCCAGCCGATGGGCAAGACGGTGCCGGGCGGCAGCACGGAGTTGACCTGCAGCACGCTGTGGATCCGCAGCTCAGAGCCGGCGCCCGCGACGGCCCCCGGGAAGACGCAGGCGCCGGTGGCCACGAAGACCTCGTCCTCCAAGGTCGCCCCGTTGACATGGGCGTGCGGGCCGACGAGCACCGCGTCACCGATCACGGCGGGGTGCGCGGACCGCCCCCGCACCAGCGCGTTCTCCATCACGACGACGTCCGCCCCGACCCGCACCTCGCCGTCCTCCGCGGTGAGCACGGCCCCGTGCAGCACCCGGCTGCGCTCACCGAGGACGACGGCCCCGCACAGGACGGCCGTCGGGGCGACGTACGCGGACTCGGGGACGACGGGGCGCCGCCCGCGGTGCTCGATCAACATGGCGGTCCTCGCCTACTCGGGAACGACGGCTGTCGCCGTGATCTCCACCAGCTGCCCCGTGTACCCGAGGCACGCCACGCCGATCAGCGTCGAGGAGTGCGGACCCGCGCTGAGGCCGGACGCCTCGACCACACTCCAGACGGCGGACAGTACGGCCGGCTCACCGCTCACCACGTACACGTCGGTCGCCACGACGTGCGCCAGATCGCTCCCCACGGCCTCCAGTTGCTCCCGCAGGTTGGCGATGACCTGCTCGGCCTGCCGCACCGGATCCCCCGGCCCGACGAGAGTGCCGTCCGGGCCCAGTGGGACGGAACCGGCGAGGAAGGCCAGCCGTGTGCCGGCCTCGACGACGGACACGTGGGAGTAGGTGGGCGGCGGGAAGAGGGCCGGGACGGTGACGCGGCGGATCACGTGAGGTCTCCGATCTGCGGACGGCGACAGGACAACCCACCGATCATGAGTGCCCCGGCACGCGCACGCACCCGTATTTCGGTTCCCGGCGGCCGGGCCCTCCCCCTACGCTTCCCCGGACCCCACCTGCCGAGGAGCCCGCCGCGGGACACGTCGTGCGGAACTGGCGGGACGGCCCGGCCGCGCTCAACCGGGCCGTCGCCGACGCGGAGACGCTCCTCGCCCGGGCCGTTCGCGCCGTCACCGCCGGGTGAACTGCACGCGGGTCGGCTGGACGGTGTCCGGGCGGACCGGGAGGCCGTCGACGGTGAGCTGTTCGCCGTAGATGTCGGTGAGCCTGAGGGAGCCGCCGCAGCCGGTGCCGCCGGGGGAGAGGAAGTAGTTGTACTCGGTACGCGTCAACCGGGTCCAGCCACCGCCGCTCCTGACCTCCAGCCGGGCCAGCGGGTTGCGGTGGCCGAGTGCCTGGATGCCGCACCAGTGGCGGCTGGAGCCGGTCTTGTAGCGGATCGAGACCGTGCCGGACGTGCCGGGGCTCAGCAGGCTCCAGGTGATCGGTATCCGGCCGGCGGAGAGACCGGCGAGTTTCGCGAAGGCCTCCTTGCTGAGGTCGAGTTGCCCGGGGGCGCAGGGCAGCGGGCACTCGTTGGTGACCCGGACGGTGACGGAGGCGCCACTCGCGGCGCGGACCAGGATGTACGCACCGCACGCCTGGGACGTCTCGTAGTCGGTGTGGTTCATCGCCGCGACCATCAGGTCGGGGCTCGGGCCGTACAGGCAGGCGCCGTCACCGTCCTTGGCGTCGTAATGGGTGGCGACGCCGGTGTAGGTGGTCCCGGGCTTGATCCGTCCCGCCAGGGGCGCGGTGCCGGACGCCGGACGCGGTGCGGACGAGCGGGTGGCGGCGGGCGAGGGCCGCGCCGGTGTGGCGGTCGCGGTGGGAGTGGCGGAGGACGGGGAGACCGTCGAGGACGGGGAGGTCGTGGAGGGCTTCGGAGCCGGTGCCGGATCGTGTGCCGTGCGCGAGGCGCTCGGCCGGGTTCCGGCGGACGCCTCGGCCGCCGTCCGTACCGTGTCCGGTTCGCCGCCCGGGCGCAGGGCGATCACGAACGAGACGAGGAGTCCGACGGCCGCCACGGCGACGGTCCAGGCGAGGGCCGTGCGCCGCTTGCGAAGGGGACGGCGATGGGATGCGGATGCCACGGATGAGTCCTTCGAGTCCTTGCGTGGTTCAGGAGAACGCGCGCTCACGACTCACCAGTGGTCGCCGGGGCCGGAAAGGTTGCCGGGCGTCCGCTTCCGGGTTGCGTACATAAAGAACGCCGGTTCCGGGCCGTCCGACACGTTCCGGAAACCTATTCTCCAGGAACCCCGCCTACCGTGGGCAGCCACACCCCGCCCCGGCCGCCGTCGCCCGAAGGCTTTCCCCTGCCCTCGTCGAGACGACAGGAGCCCCGTGTCCCGCCGCATCACCCCGCACCTTCCGCCCTGGCTCGCGCACGCCCTGAGCGCGCAGCGGGGGCCGGTTCCCTGGAGCGCGGTGACACGGGGGGCCCTGTCCGCCGGGCCGCTGCTGCTCCTGGCCGTACAGACCGGTCTCACCTCCCTCGGCGTCGTCGCCGCGATCGCCGCCATGCTGGCGGGCATCAACGACCGGCCCGGGAGCCGGCGCGTCTCCGTCCGGCGGATCGGAGTGCCCGCCCTGGGCGGTGCGCTGGGGCTCGTGGCCGGGACGTACACCGGGCAGCAGACCGGGGCGGTCGTGCTCACCGTGGTTCTCACGGTCGTCGGGCTCGTCGCCGGAGGGATGAGCGCCGTCGGGCCCGTCGCGTCCGCCGTCGGGACGCAGTTGCTGGTCGGCTCGGCGGTCGGCGCCGGGATGCCCCTGCCCGAGCCGGGCTGGGAGCGGGCGCTCGCCTATCTCGCCGGGGCGGGATGGCTGCTCGTGCTGCGGCTCGTCCTGCCCACGCCCGGCTCCCTCACCGGTGACTTCCGCTTCGACGGGGAGCGCGCTGCCGTGGCCCGCGTGTACGAGGCCGTCGCCGAACTGCTAGACGCCGTCGGCGGGCCGGACGCCATCCCCCGCCGGGCCGCCCTGACCGCCGCCCTCGACCACGCCCAGGACGCCCTCACCGGGCCCAGGCTGCGCAGGTACGCCTCCTCCTCCGCCGAGCGCCGGCTGCACGCGCAGTACGCTGCGGCTCTCCCCCTCGCCGAGGCCGCCACCGCACTCGCCTGGGCCGAGGAGGCCATCGCCGAGCGGGCCTCCCAAGGCCCCCGGCGGCTCGCCTCCGCCGTGCGCGGCAACACCCACACCGGGCCGCTGCCCGCCCCGTCCCGTTCGGCACCCGCCCTGCGCGCGCTCGACGACGCCCTCCTGCACGCCGCCGAGGTGTTCGACCAGGGCCGGGGCGGTGATGATCTGCACACCCGTCCTCGCAGTGCCGGGGACCGGCTGCGCGCCGTTCTCGGCAGTGCCGGACGCGAGTACGGGCTCCGCGTCGCCCTCTGCTTCGGCGCCAGCTCGGCGGTCGCCCAGGCCCTGCACCAGAGTCAGTGGTACGGGCAGCACGAGCACTGGTACTGGCTGCCCGCCACCGCCGTGTTCCTGGTCAAGCCCGATCTGGGACCGCTGGCCTCGCGGGTGCTGAACCGCGCCGCCGGGACCGTCCTCGGGGCGCTGCTCTTCGCGGGGCTCGCCGCAGTCCTGCCCCACCCGGAAGGGCTCATCGCGCTCGTCGCCCTCAGCGGCGCGCTCATACCCGTGGCCACCCGGCACTTCGCCGCCCAGACCGCCGTCGCCACCGTCCTGGTCCTCGCGCTCGTCATGGTCGGCGGCGAGCCCCAGGCCTCCGCCGGCCGGATCGGCGAGACGCTGCTGGCCTGCGCGATCGTGCTGATCGTCGGGCACCTGCCGATGCCGGGCCAGCGCGGCGGGGGAGTGCGCGCCCGGCTCACGGCGGCGAGTGACGCCGCGTACGCCTACCTCACGCACGTCCTCGACGAGGCCGACGCCCCGCGCATCGGGACCTCCGGCACCTCCTCCGACCACCGCGCCACCCGCTGGACCCTGCGCCGCGAGGCCTACCGCACCCTCGCCGAGGCCCGGTCTGCCGGCTCCCTGGCCGCGCACGAACTGCCCGCCCTCGCCCGGCACACCGAGGGCGCGGACGAGGTGACCGACCTTTTGGAACGCCTCGTCGACACCACGACCGCCTGCGCCGTGCACCTGGACGACACGGGCCGGATCGGGCCCCACCACAAGGAGCGCCTCGCGGCCGCCCTCACCGATCTCTCCCGCCGGGGAGAGCGGGTGGGACTACGCCCACCGCCCCGCACACCCCTGGCCGGCTAGCCCCGACCCGGGGGTCGCTGTGAGTGCAGGCTTGCCGGGCGTCCTGCGGGTCTGCGGTAACTCGGCCGCCGGTAGGTTCCAGGTGCCGAGGAGCATGCCGGGTTCCTTTCGGAAGCCGGCAGACGGGGATGGTGAGGCCAGGGGTGTGCGCCCGGCCCGCCCCACGACAGAGCCGTGACGGGATGTGCGGTTCGGCTCATGCCGCCCTACGACGCCGTCGTACGTTGGCGTGGTGACGCCTTCTGCCGCGGACAGTCCCGCCGAGCTCATCATCAGCGCATGTACCGTCCTCGTACACGACGATCAAGAGCGGATCGGGTTCGCCGAGGACGCCGCGATCGTCGTACGCGGCGGCATCGTCGAGGCCGTCACCACCGCGGCGGCGGCCGCGGATCTGCCCGCCGCCGAGCGGATCGACGCCCGCGGCCAGGTCGCCCTGCCCGGCCTGATCAACTGCCACACGCACGCGCCGATGGTCGCGCTGCGCGGCCTCGCCGAGGACCTGCCGACCGAGGAGTGGTTCAACGACGTCGTCTGGCCCGTCGAGTCCAACCTCACGGCGACGGACGTCGAGTTGGGGGCGCGGCTCGCCTGCGCCGAGATGATCAGAGCGGGCGTCACCTGCTTCGCCGACCACTACTTCGCCATGGACGCGGTGGCCCGGGTGGTCGAGGAATCCGGCATGCGGGCGCTGCTCGGCGAGGCCTTCTTCTCCTCGCAGGGCCCCGAAGGCCGGGAGCGGTCGCTGGAGTTCGCGCTGCGCCACCGCGGCGCGGCCGACGGCCGGATCACCACCGCGCTCGCACCCCACGCCCCCTACACGGTCGACGACGCCGACCTCGCCGCCACCGCCGAGCTCGCCCGCACGCACGGCCTGCCGGTGCACCTCCACGCCGCCGAGAACCGGGACCAGACCGAGACCAGCCTGGCCCGCCACGGCGTCACCCCGATCGAGGTCCTGGAACGCACCGGCATCCTCCACACGGACCTGCTCCTGGCGCACGGCACCGGCATCGTCGACAGGGACCTTCCCCTGCTGGAGCGGTCGGACGGTCGTACGGCCGTCGCCAGCGCGCCCCGCGGCTACCTCAAGTTCGCCTGGCCCGACACCACACCGGTCCGCGCCCTCGGCGACATCGGCGTCGACGTGGGACTCGCCACCGACGGCGCCGCCTCCAACAACAGCCTCGATGTGTGGGAGTCCATGGCCCTCACCTCGCTGGTCCAGAAATCGGCCGAGGGTGACCCTCGCTGGCTGACCTCACGGCAGGCCCTGCACCACGCCACACTGCAGAGCGCCCGTGCCGTGGGCCTCGGGGACAGCGCCGGCGGCATCGCGCCCGGCCGACGGGCCGACATCGTCCTGGTCGACCTCACCGGGCCGCACACCCAGCCCGTCCACGACCTCGCCGCCACCCTCGTGCACAGCGCCCGCTCCGCCGACGTCCGCACCACGATCGTCGACGGACGGATCCTGATGCGGGACCGGAAGCTGCTGACGATCGACGTGCCGGCGGTGGTACGGGAACTGGAGGAGCGCCTGCCCGCACTCGTCGACCGCAGCCACGGCCGGCGCATCCAGCAGTACGACACCTGACACCTGACACCCGACGGCACGCGCTCCGCGGACTTCCGCGATCCGGGAAATGCAGTTCATGTTCGCGCCCGAGTGGGACGGGCGCTGCCACAGCTGCTCCACATTCCGGTACCAAATGGTGCATTACTCGACATACGGGCGCGGCCTCGACGGCCTCGGCTCGGCCGCCGACCTGCCGGACCTCACCGCGCTGGGCCGTCAGGAGGAGTGGAAGGAACCCCGCAAGGGGCGCGCGTCGACCCGTGGGGCGCCTGCGAGAAGTGGGCGCATCCGACATCACGACGAGTGCGACGACCGATACGGAAAGTGAACATATAGGCCAAGAGGCTGAGAAGTTGGTCACACTTAGCGGTGAACGCATGTCAACTACGTCTCAGTACCGTCACTTCGCGAGCCGTTCACCCCATGGTTGGCGTTTAACTCTACGAGTACAGCGCTACATGGAGGTGCAGGGTGAACGGGCGAACGGTGCTCGAGCGCTTTCCCGCCGGTGGGCCGCGTGGCTCCTGGCCTGCGGAGGAGTTCGCGCAGGCGCGGCGCAGCGAAGGCCTGCCCGCCGAGGTCGTCATGGACCTCGCCACGGACATGTTCCTGGTGATCGTGCGCAGCGGGGACGTGGCCGACGCCACCGCCTGACGTGTGCCGTCAGCCCGCCTTCGGCGCCGGCACCTTCCTGGCCGACGGGGGTGACGAGGCGAACTGCTCCGCCTGGAGCGCGTACAGCTCGGCGTAGACGCCGCCGGTGGCCAGCAGCTCCTCCGGTGTCCCGGACTCCACGAGCCGCCCCTGGTCCAGGACGTGCACCAGATCCGCGTGCCGTACGGACGCCAGCCGGTGGGTGATCAGTACGACCGTCTGGCCGCTGTCGGCCAGGGCGCGGATCCGCTCGAAGACCTCCAGCTCGGCCCGGGCGTCCAGGGCCGCCGTCGGCTCGTCCACGATCAGGATGCGGCCCCTGCGGTAGGCCGCCCGGGCGATGCCCAGCCGCTGCCACTGGCCGCCCGACAGTTCGTGACCGCCGCTGAAGTTGCGGGCGAGCAGCGTGTCCAGCCCGCGCGGCAGGTCCGCGACCACCGTCTCCGCCCCCGCGTCGGCGACCGCCGCGCCCAGCCGGTCCTCGCACACGGGCACCGAAGGGCGCCCCAGGGCGACGTTCACCCGCGCCGTGAACGGCCACCGCTTGAAGTCCTGCGCCACCATCGCGATCCGCTCGGCCAGCCGGTTCCGGTCCGCGGTCGCCGCGTCCACGCCGTCCCACAGGATCCGCCCACGCTCCGGCTTGTAGAGCCCGGCGAGCAGCTTGACCAGGGTCGTCTTGCCGGAGCCGTTCTCGCCGACCAGAGCCACGATCCGGCCCAGCGGCAGGTTCAGCGTCACGTCGTCGAGAGCGGGGCGGGCCGAGTCGCCCGGGTAGCGGAAGGTGACGTTCTCGAAGCGGATCTCACGCGGATCCTCCGGCAGCGGCGCACCGCCCGCCGGGATCGCCCACTGGTCCGCCTCGGTGTACAGCCGGTGCAGGTCCCCGACGAAGAGCGCCTCCTCGTGCAGCGCGTTGACCTCCACCACGAGCGTGTCGAGGCTCTGCGAGCCGGTCCGGATCGCGATCACGGCCGTGCCCGCGACCGACAGGGCCATCGCGCCCGCCAGCAGCAGCCCGCCCAGCGTCGCGTACGTGGCCACCGTCGCCAGGCCCGTCAACGCCGCCGCGATCAGGCCCGTGCGGGCGGCGAGCCCCGCCAGGCGGGCCTGTTCGGCCTCGGCCGTCTCCGACATCGCGCGGAAGTGCCGCAGCAGGAAGGAGCCGACCCCGTGCACCCGGATCTCGGGGGCCGCCTCGGGCTCGATCAGGAGGTTCCCGAGCAGCCGGCCCGCGCGGGCGTGCTGCACCCAGGCGTGGAAGGACTCGTAGCGCCGCCGGGCGACGGTCAGCGCGCTCCAGGCGCTCGGCAGGGTCATCGTCACCAGCAGCGGCAGCAGTGCGGGGTGCAGCACGGTCAGCACGCCCGCCGCCGCGACCAGCGAGATCATCGCGTTGATCACGCGGGTCCCGTAGGAGATCATCCGGCGTGCCGAGGCGGCGCCGTACTGTGCGGTGTCCAGCAGCTTGTGGAAGGCGTGGTCCTCGATCGCGGCCAGCTCGACGGCCGCTGCCCGCTCCAGATACCGCTCGGTCGCCACCCGCTCGACCTTGGGCTCCAGCCGGCCGGTGGCGTAGGTGCTGGCGGCCCGCAGCAGGGCCGCGAGGAACATCACGACGGCCACCGTCACCAGGGCGGGGACGGCCCCGCGCAGGCGGTCGCCGATCTCCCCGCCGCCCATCAGCCGGGCCAGCACCGTGTTCACCGCGAGCAGACTCACCGCCTGCGCCGCGCCCCGGCCGGCCTCGGCGGCCAGCACGATCCGCGCCGCGCCCCGGTCCGCCTGCCGGGCGAGCCGGAGGCTGGACGCGAGCAGGGACGGCAGCCGGGTGATCATGGCGCGGAAGTTCAGCTCGAGGAACGCGTCGGCGTGCTGGTTCCAGCCCATGTCGTAGCGCAGTGGTCCGCCGAACAGCAACCGCTCCGACTCGGACACCTCCGGCGCGGTCCGCTTCTTCCCCACCGTCGACCGACCTCCCCGCCTCGTGCCCCGTCCGTGAGCGGCCCACTATTGCGGGGCGGAAACCGCCCCGGGCAGGGCGCAGCCCGGGGCGCCGGATGCGCGCGGGCGCACGACCTGGCCGGAAGGAGGTGCGGGGCGGCGCGCGGGGTGCGGGGTGGTGCGGGGGTGGTGGTGTGCAGGCCGGCTGTACGGGGGCGGTCGTTCGCCGGGGCCGGAACCGCGTCCGGGGGCCGGAGCCGGGCCGGGATCAGTCAGGGCGCGTCTACGCGCTGACCGGACGCGACCAGGACGGGGCCGTCCCCGTCGCGCGGCACAGCGCCAGGTAGAGGGGGATCGGCGGCGTGTACGGAAGGGTGCCGTCCGGGCGGTGGATCAGGTCGGGGACCTCCACCAGGTCCGGGACGGCCGCGCCGGTGGCGTACCGCGCCGGTGCGGGCCACTCCAGGGCGTGGTCGGAGTCGGACGGCACCAGCCACCACCAGTGCGTCTCGTCCGCGTAGACGCAGCCCACGCGGGGCAGCCGGGGCATGATCAGCGGGCCGACGTGGGCGGGGACCGCGACCGCGTCGCAGCCGAGCGGGGCGGTCATGCCGTCGGGCACGGGCAGCCGCAGGGCCGGGCCGGACGTCCGCAGCCCGCGCCGGACGCGCACCAGCGTGTCCAGGTTCAGCATGATGCCTCCCCGTGCGGGACTCACGCGTGCCCCCGCTCTCGGCGGCGCTCTTGCGAGGGAACCCCAGGGACGCCCCTCGTGTGCCGTGCCCGGTGGGTCCCGTCCCTGTCGTCCGGGTCGTCGGACGGGCCGCGCTTGGGTCGGGCGCCCCAGCCCAGGTCGCCCCGAGGTCCGTCCGGCTCGTGCGAGGTGTCCGCCGTGCGGGGCAGCTCCGCCCAGACCAGCAGTCCGGGGCCGTTCTCGTGGGCACCCCAGGAATGGCAGAGGGCGTCGACGAGAAGCAGTCCCCTCCCGTGCTCCTCCTCGGGCCGGGTCCGGCTCGCGGCGTGCGGCTGGCCAGGGGCGCAGCCCTCGTCGTGCACGGCTATCCGCACCAGGTCGTCACCGTCGTGCAGCTCGCACACTATGTGGGTGCTCGCCGTGTGCACGATGGCGTTGGTGACCAGCTCGGAAACCACCAGGGCCGCGCTGTCGCACGTGTCCTCGCACACCGACCAGCCGGTCAGCCGGGCTCGCGTCAGGCGTCTGGCCTGGGCGGGAGAACCCGCGTGTGCGGCCAGCTCGAAACGGAACCGGCGCCTGGCAGCGGCCCCGAGGGAGGCCTCTTCCATGGCGGCGCCGAGCCCGGGAGGGCCTGCGGCGGCGTCTGTTCCTAAGGGCGCGGCGGACGGAATCACGCTTGCCACTATCGCCCCGCCGTGAACACTTGGCAAGTGTCACTCTGAAAATTGCAGAGTGCTGGGTGACGGTTTGGAAGGCCGTGGCACACTGCTCGCAACAGCACCCGGCGCGGCGCCAGTTGAGATCGTCGAAGGTTCGTTCGAAACGTTTGTTCGGATCGATTCTTCGAAAGGGATCCTCGAATGGCGCCGCCGGGCTGTCAGCGTTCCTTCGTGGCCGGCTCGTCAGAACTCTTCGTGGAGGTGGAGCGTGAGTGAACCGCGGTCCGCACCGACGGTCGGTCAGGTCGTGCTCGGCCGACGCCTGTTGGACCTGCGGGAACGCACGGGCATGAAGCGCGAGGAGGCCGCGCGCATCCTCCGCGTCGCCCCCGCCACGGTCCGCCGTATGGAGATGGCCGAGGTCGCGCTCAAAATCCCCTATCTGCAACTGCTCCTCAAGGCCTACGGAATCTCCGACGAGGAGGCAGAGGCCTTCGTCCAGCTGGCCGAGGAGGCCAACCGGCCCGGCTGGTGGCAGCGTTTCCACGACATCCTGCCCGGCTGGTTCTCGATGTACGTGAGCCTGGAGGGCGCGGCAAGCGTCATCCGCAGTTACGAGCCCCACTTCGTCCCCGGGCTGCTGCAGACCGAGGACTACGCGCGCGGGGTGCTCCGGTCGGGCGCCATCGGCCAGACCCGGCCCGAGGACATCGAGCGTCATGTCGCCCTGCGCATGCAGCGCCAGGACCTGCTCACCCGCGAGGACGCGCCCCGACTGTGGGTCGTGATGGACGAGACCGTGCTGCGTCGCCCGGCCGGCGGCCCGGAGGTGATGCGCGCCCAGATCGACAAGCTGCTCGACGCCACGAAGCTGCCCAACGTGACGCTGCAGATCGCCCCGTTCGCCAGCGGGCCGCACCCGGGGACCTACGGGCCGTTCGTGCTGTTCCGATTCGCCATGCCCGAACTGCCGGACATGGTCTACAGCGAGTACCTGACCGGCGCGGTCTATCTCGACGCGCGCACCGAGGTGGCGACCCACCTGGAGGTCATGGACCGCATGGCGGCGCAGGCCGCTACGGCACATCGCACGAAGGAGATCCTCCGGGATCTCCGCAAGGAGCTGTGAATGGATCGCATCAAGCCGCGCAAACACGTCTACAACGGCATGCCCGCGCGTGACTTGGGCAGCGAGGGCTGGCACAAGCCGTGGAGCGGCGGAAACGGAGGCAACTGCCTGGAGGCGATGAAACTCGCCGACGGCCGGATCGCCGTCCGGCAGTCCACCGACCCCGACGGCCCGGCGCTGATCTACACCACCGACGAGATGACGGCCTTCATCGAGGGGGCGAAGTCGGGGAAGGCGGACTTCCTGCTGTCCTGACGTGATTGCCTCTGCTGCCGCTCGACGTCCTACGCTGCCATTCATCGCTGGTGCTGAATTGACCACCCTCTGTGCCCTACGGAGTGCCTCATGACCGGGCAGGACCCCACGTCGGCCGTCCAGATCGACACGACCAGACCCCATCCCGCGCGGATGTACGACTGGTACCTCGGAGGCAAGGACAACTACCCGGTCGACGAGGAGATGGGCCGGCAGATGCTCACCCTCGACCCGCGGGTGCCGGTGATGGCCCGGGTCAACCGCGCGTTCATGCACCGGGCCACGCGTTGGCTGGCCGGCAGCGGGGTACGGCAGTTCCTGGACATCGGCACCGGCATCCCCACCGAGCCCAACCTCCACCAGATCGCCCAGGAGACCGCGCCCGGCGCCCGGGTCGTCTACTGCGACAACGACCCCATCGTCCTCGCCCACGCGGCGGCCCTGCTGCGCGGCACGGACGAGGGCGCGACCGAATACCTCCAGGCCGACGTGCGTGACCCGGACGCCATCCTGGAGGGCGCGCGGAAGGTCCTGGACCTCACCCGGCCCGTCGCGCTGTCGCTCGTCGCGCTGCTGCACTTCGTCTCCGACGAGGACGGCGCCCACGACCTGGTCCGGCGGCTGCTCGCCGAACTGCCCTCCGGCAGCTACCTGGTGATGACCCACGCGACCGCCGACTTCACCCCGGAGGAGTCGAAGGCGGCCACCGAGAAACTGCGCGCCGCGGGCGTCACCCTGGCCCTGCGCTCCCGCGAGGAGTTCACCCGCTTCTTCGACGGCCTCGACCTCGTCGAGCCCGGCGTCGAGGTGCCCCACCGTTGGCACCCGGAGCTGGGGCAGCCCGTGCCCGGGCAGGACGACGGGGTGATCCCGGGATACGGGGCGGTGGGGCGCAAGCCGTAGTGCTTGCGGAGGCCGGGGGGCCTACGGGGCGGTGGGGCGGTGGGGCGCAAGCCGTAGTGCTCATGTACGCCCGCGGGCCTACGGGGCGGGGGCGCAAGCCGTAGCACTCACGGAGGCCCCGGGCCGGTCACGGTGGCGGCAGCGCACCGCACAGCGCCTCCAGGGCCGGCCCATAGGCGTGCTCGGAGGGGGTCGCGTACCCCACGACGAGCCCGTCGCCCACCGGCATGTCCGTCTCCGGGTGCCGGAACGCGGCGAGGCCGTCGAGGGCGACGCCCTGCCAGGCGGCGGCCTTGACCGCGGACGCCTCGGTGCCGGGCGGCAGCCGCAGCACGGCGTGCAGCCCGGCCGCGATGCCGGTGGCCTCGACGTGCGGCGCGTGCTCGGCGAGCGCCGCGACGAGCCGGTCCCGGCGGCCGCGGTAGCGCTGCCGCATCCGGCGTATGTGCCGGTCGTACGATCCCGAAGCGATGAAGTCCGCGAGGCTCAGCTGGTCGAGGACGCTCGCCCACGCCTCGCGCTCGCCCTTGGCGGCGAGAACGACCTCGACATGCCGCTCCGGCAGTACCATCCAGCCCAGCCGCACCGCCGGCGACAGGCTCTTGCTGACCGAACCGATGTGGATCACGCGCTCGGGGTCGAGCCCCTGGACGGCGCCGACCGGCTTGCGGTCGTAGCGGAACTCCCCGTCGTAGTCGTCCTCCAGCACCAGACCGTCACGCGCGCGTGCCCAGTCGATCACGGCGGCCCGGCGCGTGGGGTGCAGCGGGCCGCCGGTCGGGAACTGGTGCGCCGGCGTGAGCAGCACGGCCCGCTCGCGCGCCAACCGGTCGATCCGCGCGCCGTGTTCGTCGAGGGGAAGCGGTACCGTCCGCACTCCGGCCGCGGCCAGGACGTGCCGGTGGAACCCGAGCCCGTACGCCTCCACCGCCAAGGGACCGCGCAGGACGCCGCCGAACAGCAGCCGCAGCGCGTGCGCGAAGCCGGAGCAGATCACGATCCGGCCCGGCTCGGTCCGCACGCCACGCGCCCGTGCCAGGTACTCCGTGAGCGCTTCCCGCAGTTCCGGCCGGCCGGCGGGGTCGCCCGGGCCGAACACCTCGTTGGGCGCCTGCTGCAGGGCCCGCCGGTAGGAGGCCAGCCAGGCGGTGCGCGGGAACGCCGAGACGTCCGGTGTGCCCTGCGTCAGATCGTGCCGGGGGCCACGCGCGCGTGGTGGTGCCTTCTTGGGCACGCGGGCGGCGGGCCGCAGCGGCTCGGCGCGCTCCGCGACCCGGGTGCCGGAGCCTTGCCGGGCGGTGAGCCAGCCCTCCGCGACGAGCTCCGCGTACGCGTCCGCCACCGTGTTGCGGGCGACGCCGAGGTCCGCCGCGAGCGAGCGGTACGGCGGCAGTCGCGTGCCCGGGGCGAGCCGCCCACTGCGCACCGCCTCGCGCAGGGCCCTGATCAGCGCCGCCCGCCGGCCGCCCGGCCCGGTCAGCTCCAGATGCAGGTCGGACCCGATCCGCTCCGCGGAATTGACCCAGGATGTCACCATGAAAGTGCACCCTACAGCGGGTCTTTCCAGCTCGTAACTTGAAGGGTATGACGACGACCGCGAACACGAGCAGCATCCACCCGACGTCCGCCCGGCCGGAGTTCGGCGCCTCCGCCCCGAAGGCCTTCCGGGCCCTCATCGCCTTCGACGCCGCCGCCCGCGAAGGCATCGACCCGGCCCTCGTCGAGCTGATCCAGATCCGCTCCTCGCACCTCAACCACTGCGCGTACTGCCTGCACATGCACACCAACGACGCCCGCAAGGCCGGCGAGAGCGAGGACCGGCTGCACATGGTCGCCGTGTGGCGCGAGGCCCGTCACTTCTTCACCGAACGGGAGCAGGCGGCTCTCGCCCTCACCGACGCGGTGACCCTCATCGCCGACGCCGGCGTCCCGGACGATGTGTACGCGCGCGCCGCCGCACTGTTCGACGAGCGGGAACTCGCCCAGGTGCTCGCCCTGATCTTCGCGATCAACACCTGGAACCGGCTGGCGCTGTCGACGGGGAAGGTCGCGGGGACGGACGATCGATGACATCCGTGGGCGGCCCCTGCGGCCCCTGCGGCCCCTGCGGCCCCTGCGGCAGGGTGCTACGCGGCCATGGGCCGGTCGTACGGCCCGATCGGCGTCGGCAGCCTCGCAGTGCCCGTCAGATGACGGTCGACGGCCGCGGCCACCGCCCGCCCCTCGGGCCCGGCGGCCCAAGGCGGCCCGGCGGCAGGGTGCTACACCGTCTTGGGCCGGTCGTACGGCCCGATCGGCGTCGGCAGCCTCGCAGTGCCCGTCAGATGACGGTCGACGGCCGCGGCCACCGCCCGCCCCTCGGCGATCGCCCACACGATGAGCGACTGCCCCCGGGCCGCGTCCCCCGCGGCGAAGACCCCGGGCACGTTCGTGGCGAACCCGGAGTCCCGCGCGATCGTCCCGCGCGGCTCCATCTCCAGCCCCAGCTGGTCGACGAGCCCGTCCTCCCGGTCCGGCCCGGAGAAGCCGAGGGCCAGCAGCACGAGGTCGGCGGGGAGCGTCCGCCCCGTGCCTTCCATCGGACGGCGCCGGGCGTCCACCTCGACCAGGTGCAGCGAGCGCACCCGCCCCTGCGCGTCGCCGTCGAAGCGCAGCGTGGACGCCGCGAACAGCCGCGCATCCGCGTCCGCGACCGGGGCGGTCCGCAGGTCACGTGCCTCCTCATGGGCGGCGGACAGCCGGTAGATCCGCATCGGATACGTCGGCCAGGGCTCGGTGTCCTCGTCGCGCTCCGCGTCCGGCAGGGCGTAGATGTCCAGCTGGGTCACGGATGCGGCGCCCTCCCGGACGGCCGTGCCCAGGCAGTCCGCCCCGGTGTCGCCGCCGCCGACGATGACGACGTGCTGACCGGCTGCCGACAGCGGAGACGTCTCCAGATCACCTTCGCGCACCCGGTTGGCCAGCGGCAGGTACTCCATCGCCTGGTGAATACCCGTCAGCTCCCGTCCCGGCACCGGGAGCTCCCGCCACGCGGTCGCCCCCGTGGCCAGCACCACGGCGTCGTAGCGGGTCCGCAGTTCGCCGGCCCCGATGTCCCGCCCGACCGCCGTCGACGTCCGGAACTTCGTCCCCTCGGCCCGCATCTGCTCCAGCCGCCGCTCCAGATGACGCTTCTCCATCTTGAACGAGGGAATGCCGTACCGCATCAGCCCGCCGAGCCGGTCGTCCCTCTCGTACACGGCGACCGTGTGCCCGGCCTGCGTCAGTTGCTGCGCCGCGGCCAACCCGGTCGGGCCCGAGCCGATCACCGCGACCGTCTTCCCGGACAGCCGCTCCGGCGGCCTCGGCGGCGCGAACCCCTCCTCCCAGGCCCGGTCGGCGATCGCGCACTCGACGTTCTTGATGGTGACGGCCGGCTGGTTGATCGCCAGCACACAGCCCGCCTCACACGGCGCGGGGCACAGCCGGCCGGTGAACTCCGGGAAGTTGTTCGTGGCGTGCAGCCGGTCGGCGGCCGCCCGCCAGTCCTCCCTGGACACCAGGTCGTTCCACTCGGGGATCAGATTGCCCAGCGGACAGGCGTCGTGACAGAAGGGGATGCCGCAGTCCATGCAACGGTCGGCCTGTTTGCTGATGATCGGCAGCAGCGCCCCGGGGACGTGGACCTCGTCCCAGTCGTGCGCCCGTTCCTCGACCGGCCTGCGCGGCCAGTCCTGGCGGGGTGTGGTCAGGAAACCCTTGGGATCGGCCATGGCCGTCTTCCTTGCGTGCGCGTGGGACAGGCCGTGTGCCGTCGGGCGGCATACTTCACTCGTCGGCGGCACTCTTTCGCCACGATACGTCCGCCTCCCGGCCGGTGCCCGCCCGCCGCGTGGCACGGGCGTCAGGTGAGCGCCAGCACGTACGCCAGCGCCGCCGCGGCCGAGGCCGCCGTGCGGACGTGGTTCCACAGCGTCCACCCGCGCAGGTACACCGGCCAGTACGCCGCTGCCTCCGGAGTGCCCGGCTCCAGCCCGGCCAGGGCGTCGTTGCGCGGCACGTTCGCGACCATGGTCAGCCCGAACGACCCGAACAGGTACAGCGCGCTGCCCACCAGCAATTCCACCGTCCCCTCGTCCGGCCACAGCACGAACGTCACCACGGCGATCACCGCGCACAGCACGGCCGACCCCAGGAACACGATCATGAAGGGCAGCGTCACCGCCGCCACGTTGACCGCCTGCATCGCGGCGACCCCCTGCGCGGGCGGCAGCATGCCCAGGCCCCGCATCACGAAAGTCGAGAACCCGCAGAACACCCCGGCCACCAGACCGGTCCCGAGCGCCCCCAGCACCGTCAGCACGAAATACGGTCCGTCGATCATGTCTCTCTCCCGCTGTCCAGCCGGAATCCCGCCCGGCACCCTTCCTCGCCCCTAGTGAATGCCCGTACGAGCACGGTGACCATGGCCGAACGGCGCGGCGGCATAAGCGAACGTCCACGCGCGATCGAACGGCCGTGCCGACGGCATGACGCACGCCCCGGTGCCTCTCACGTCGGTCACCCCGCGGAACCGAGCGACGCCTCGGTCCACCCCCGCAGCACCGCCGCCACCGTCGCCGCGATCCGCCGCCGCGCCTCGTGTCTGGGCACGCCGCTCATCAGCAGCCGGTCGTACGGCGTGTCCAGATGTCGTACGGACGCCACGACCGCCGAGGCCACCGCGCTCTCGGTCAGCGCACGCCCCGCCGCGCTGCGGCCCACCCGCCCGCTGCCCCGCTCCGAGGCGTGCAGGGCGATGGCCCGCGCCCGAGCGGCAGGGCACCCGGGGAACAGCCGGAGTATCTCCGCCGCGAACGCCTGCGCGAACAGGGCGTCCTGAGCCGTCCGCCGCCGCGCGTCCCGCACCCGGCGCCGCCGTCGCGCCTCGGCGTCCGCGAGACACCGCTGCTCGGCCCGCGCGAGCGCCGCCTCCTCGACCAGCACTCCCTGCCGTTCGTACCGGCTCTTGCGCCGGTTGAACCGCACGACCACCGCCGACAGCGTGCTCTCCTCCCGCGATCTGCGCGTCAGTGCGGTGTCGCCGCTCGGCAGGAACACCAGATGCCCGAGGTCGGCGCAGTCGAGGCAGCGGGGGGCGCCGTCCTCGAGGACGAGCAGCGGCAGCGGTCCTCGCCGGCACTCGGCGCAGTACCGCCGCGTGAGGGGCTGGAAGACGAGAAGTCCGGTGAGAGGCGGAAGCGTCGCGCGGGGGACCATAGGGGGTTCATTCCCCCTGACGGCAGCGCGAACTACGCACGCCACGACAGACCCTGGCGATCCGGTCCGCGCCTCTGGACGGCACCCCCGGGGCGGGACGCCTCCTGCCCCGGCCTGACGCATCATGGGCCGTGTGCGATTCGAAGCGATCACCTGGGAACGGCTCGGCGACCTGCTCGCCGAACGCCTGCTCGACCTGAAGCCCGCCGACGGCAGTCCCTGGCCACGCATCGCCATCGACGGGGCCCCCGCCGCCCGCCCGGGAGGCCTCGCCCACCGCGTCAGTGAGGCGCTGCGCATACGCGGCCGCGCGGCGCTCGTCGTGGGCACGGAGGGCTTTCTCCGCCCCGCCTCCGTACGGCTCGAATACGGACACCAGGACGTCGAGACCTACTACGGCGGCTGGTACGACACCGGCGCCCTGTGGCGCGAGGTGTTCGGCCCGCTCGAAGCCGACGGCGACGGCCGCGTCCTGCCCGACCTGTGGGACCCGGCCGCCGACCGCGCCACCCGCAGCCCCTACGTCGAACTCCCGCCGGGCGGCGTGCTGTTGCTGCACGGGCCCTTCCTCCTTCGGCACTGGTTCCCCTTCGATCTGAGCGTCCACGTCCTCCTCTCCCCGGGCGCTTTGCGCCGCCGCACCCCCGAGGCGGAGCACTGGACCCTCGCGGCCTTCGAGCGCTACGAGGACGAGAGCGACCCGCTGAGGACGGCGGACGTCCTGGTGCGGGCCGACGATCCGCGCCGCCCGGCGTGGGGCGGCTGAGCCAGGGGCTCGACCCCCGGCGCCGGGCGGATGACGAGCTTGCGGCCGGGCCTGGGCGGGCCCCCTCCCGGCCTCCGTGTGCGGTCATCGCGCGGCCCGGCGAGAATGAGGGGCGCCGGGACTCGCGGTGCGGCCCGCGCCGCGCCGGCCGTCCGGCACCGGGAGGTACTCCATGACCACCGCCGGAGACATCATGCACCGCGGCGCCCAGTGGATCCCCGCCCACGAAACCCTCGACCGCGCAGCCCAGCTCATGCGCGAACTGAACGTCGGGGCCCTGCCCATCAGCGACGAGAACGAGCGGCTCTGCGGCATCCTCACCGACCGCGACATCGTCGTCGGCTGCGTGGCCATGGGCCACGACCCCGCCCGGGTCACGGCAGGCGAGATGGCCAAGGGAACGCCCCGCTGGATCGACGCGGACGCCGATGTCGGCGAGGTGCTGCGCGAGATGCAGGACTACCGGATCCGCAGACTGCCCGTGATCCGGGACAAGCGCCTGGTCGGCATGATCAGCGAAGCCGACCTGGCCCGGCACCTCGCGAAGGACCAGATCGCATCCTGGGCGCAGAGCGTCTACGCCACGACCGCCATGCACTGACCTCGCTCATCACCCCGCCGGCGCTCCGGAGTCCCTCGCGGGTCACGCCCCGCCTCAGAGCCAGCCGCTGCGCCGGAACCCCCGGTACAGGGCAAGACACGCGACGGATATCAGGCCGATCACCATGCCGTAGCCGTACCGCCAGTGCAGTTCCGGCATGTGGTCGAAGTTCATGCCGTAGACCCCGCAGACCATCGTCGGCACGGCGACGATCGCGGCCCACGCCGTGATCTTCCGCATGTCCTCGTTCTGCGCGACCGTCACCTGCGCGAGGTGCGCCTGCAGGATGGAGTTCAGCAGTTCGTCGAAGGCGGCGATCTGCTCCTTCGCCCGCAGCAGATGGTCCGAGACGTCACGGAAGTACGCCTGTATCTCCGGGTCGACCGCCCGGATGGGCCGGGTGGCGAGATCCTCGAGCGGCCGGCTGAGCGGCACCACCGCCCGCTTCAGCTCCAGCAGTTCACGCTTGAGCTGGTAGATGCGCCCCGGGTCCGTCCGCGCGCCGGTCTCCGAGAACACGTCCGTCTCGACCTGCTCGATGACCCCCTGCACCGAGTCCGTGACGGTCAAATAGTCGTCGACCACGTGGTCCGCGATCGCGTGCAGTACCGCCGACGGGCCCTTGGCCAGCTGGCCGGGATCGGACTCCAGCTCCTCGCGCAGCGGGCCGAGCGAGCCGTGCCGGCCGTGCCGCACCGTGATCACGAAGTCGGCGCCGACGAACAGCATGATCTCGCCGGTGTTGACCACCTCGCTGGTGGCCGTCAGTTCCTCGTGCTCGACATAGCAGACCGTCTTGAACACGGCGAAGAGTGTCTCGTCGTAGCGCTCCAGCTTGGGGCGCTGGTGAGCCTCGATCGCGTCCTCGACGGCCAGCGGGTGCAGGTCGAAGAGCTCGGCGATGCCGGCGAACTCCTGGTCGGTGGGTTCGTGCAGACCGAGCCAGACGAAGCCCTCCCGGCTCTTGCGCACCCGCTGCACGGTGTCCACCAGATCGCCGCGCGCGGGGGTGCGGACGCCGTCCCGGTACGTCACGCAGTTCACCACCGAGGAGCCCAGCGGGGACCGGGCCGGGTGACTCAGGTCGACGCGCGGGCGCCGCCGGGCCAGCCGGGCCACCCTGCGAAGACCGCCGACGCCGCCGAGGCTCGTGACCTTCCGCAGATTCCCTGCCATGGACATCCGGATCTCCTTGCGTGGAACCTCTCGCGCCGTTCCTGCGCCTTGCCGCGCCAGTCTGCCAGGCCTGCGTGAGCTGCGGGTAAGCCTGTGGAAACGACTCGTTCCGCTTGGTTCCCGGCTGTGGACGGACGACGCTCTGAGGCCCGTGGCCCTTGTGCGTCGACGCATTCCCGTGCCGGGCGGTTCTCGGCGGGGAAGCGCCCGAAGCGGCCTTCCGCGCCGAAGCGGGTCTCCCGGGCGAAGCGGGGTTCCGTGCCGGAGCGTCGACGAGTACGGATAAGTCGGACAACTGGGATGATTGTGGCATGACGCGAACCGACGGGTACCTCCTCGACCACCGGCAGACCGAGGCGGCAGAGCACTTCAGCGCCTTCGCCGCTCTTTTCGATCCCACGACCTTCCGGCACCTCGAAGCGCTCGGCATCGGATCCGGCTGGCGGTGCTGGGAAGTCGGCGCCGGCACCACCGTAATGTCCTGGCTGGCGAAGAAGGTCGGCCCGACCGGACGCGTCGTCGCGACCGACACCGACACGTCACGGCTCGCCTCCGCAGCCCGGCCACCCGTCGAGGTGAAGGCCCACGACCTCGGCGCCCAGGAGCCGCCGGGGGAGGGGTTCGACCTGGTGCACGCCCGCCTCGCCCTCGTCCAGGTGACCGACCGGGGACGGGCGTTGCGGTCCATGGTCAAGGCGCTGCGCCCCGGCGGCCGCCTCCTCGTCGAGGACGCCGACCCCACCCTCCAGCCCCTGCTCTGCCCCGACGAGTACGGCCCCGAACAGCAACTCGCGAACCGGCTGCGGCAGGGCTTCCGCAGTCTGCTCGCCGATCGCGGGACCGACCTGCCGTGCGGCCGCACCCTGCCGCGGCTGCTCCGGGACGCCGGACTGGCCCGGGTCCAGGCCGACGCCTACTTCCCCCTCACCTCGCCGGCCTGTGCGGCCCTGGAGTCCGCCACGATCCGGCAGATCCGCGACCAGCTCGTCACGGCCGGCCTCGCCACGGACCAGGAAATCGACCGGCACCTCGGGAATGTCACGTCCGGCGCGCTCGATCTGACGACGGCGCCGATGATCTCGGCGTGGGGGCGGAAGCAATAGCAGAGCGAGCGGCAGGGTCGTCAGCCGGGCAGCGGCGGTCGGCCGCCCACCCGCTCCACCGCTCGCGCGCCCGCCCGGCACCCCTCCGCCGCGGCGTCCTCCGGCCCGGCGCCCGCGAGCAGGGCGGCGAGGAACGCGCCGGTGAAGGCATCACCGGCGCCGGTCGTGTCCCGGGGCGTCGCCGGTGCGGCCGGGACGCGGGCGCGTACCTTCCCCGAGCGTGCCACGACTGCTCCCTCGTGCCCCTGCTTGGCGACGACCAGCGGCACGCGCAGGCTCAGCTCGGCCGCCGCCTCGGCGGGGTCCGCCAGCCCGGTCAGCAGGCACGCCTCGTCCCGGCTGGGCAGCAGTACGCCCACGCCCTCGACGAGCTCCAGGAACCGCTCGGCGCCCAGCTCCGCCAGGAACCCGGCCGAAGCCGGGTCAAGACTCACCGGCACTCCACGCGCGCGTGCGGCTGTCAGGGCCACCGTCACCAGAGCCCGGCTCGACTCGGAGAACAGGAGGTAACCCGACAGGTGCAGCCTGGCCACGCCGTCGAGCAGCGCGTCCGACCAGTCTGCTGGTGCGAGCCGCATCGACGCTCCGCCGTCGGTGAGGAACGTCCGCTCCGCGGCAGCGCCCCCGTCGACCATGCAGATCACCGTGCCGGTCGGCACCAACGGGTCGACGACGAGCTGCGGCCGCACCCCCTGGGCGGCCAGCTCCCGTTCGTGCCAGGCAGCCGCATCCGTCCCGACCCGCCCGAGCAGCCGTACATCCGACGCTCCCCGGTGAGCCGCCCAGCACGCGACATTGGCGCCCGCACCGCCCGCCACCGTCCGGATCGACGCGGTCGTGTCCGTGCCGGCCGCGAGCGGCCCCGCGTGCCGCGCGACGACATCCGTGATGACGTCCCCGACGACCAGCAACCCCCGGCCCGCGCCCGTACCCACGGAGTCCGTTCCCCCTGAGCCCGTTCCGCCTCCCCGTCCAGGCCCGCCGTCCGCCGTCATCCCCGAGCCCAGGCCGCCGCGATCCGCGCCGCCAGGCGTACGTTGCCGCGGACCGCCGCCAGGTTGGCGCTCAGGGAGGCGCCGTCCGTGTGCCGCACCAGATAGTCGAGCAGGAAGGGCGTGACCGCCTGGCCGGTGACCCCCTGCTCCTCACAGGCGCGCAGCGCGTCCGCGAGCACGCGTGCGTGCAGGTCCGGATCGAGCTGCTCTTCCTCGGGGACGGGGTTGGCGACGATCAGCGCCGACCCCGGCCCGTCCAGTGCGTCCTGGGCCACCATGACGCCCGCCACCTGCTCCGGCGTCCCCAGCGTCCAGTCCACCGGATGCCCCGAGTCCGAGAGGTAGAACCCGGGGAACCGGTCCGTGCCGTAACCGGCCACCGCGACACCCAGCGTTTCCAGCCGCTGCAGGGTCGCCGGCACGTCCAGGATCGACTTCACCCCGGCACACACCACCGTGATGCGCGTGCGCGCCAGCAGTCCCAGGTCGGCCGACTCGTCCTGCGTCAGCGTCCACTCCCGGTGCACCCCGCCGAGCCCACCCGTCGCGAAGACCCGCACGCCGGCCAGCGCCGCCAGCAGCGCGGTCGCCGACACCGTGGTCGCCCCGCTCGCCCCGGACGCCACCGCGAGCGGCAGGTCACGGTGGCCGAGCTTGCGGATCCCGTCCTCGTTGGCGACCCGCTCCAGCTGCTCCTTGTCCAGGCCCACATGAGGACACCCGTCCAGCACGGCGATCGTGGCGGGCACCGCGCCCTCCTGCCGCACGGCAGTCTCCAGCTCCAGCGCCACCTTGAGATTGCGGGGCCGTGGCAGCCCATGGGCGATGATCGTGGACTCCAGAGCCACGACCGGGCGGCGCGCGTCGATCGCCTCCCGCACTTCCTCGGACACCACCAGCACCACGCGCCTGCCTCCTGTCGGTCGGTCAGTCGTTCCCCTCCCTCATCTCTGGCGGGCGGCGCGCCGGGCCAAACCCTTGCGGGCCGACGGCGCCGTAACGAGCCTGGAGTGCATGACGGACCACATAGCACGTCTCGACCACGTCGTCCTCTGGGTGCGCGACCCGCTCGCCGCCGCCGACTTCTACGAGAAGGCCGTCGGCATGGAGGCCGTCAGGCTCGCTGAATTCGCGGCTGGTGAGGTGCCGTTCCCGTCCGTGCGGGTCAACGACGAGACCATCCTCGATCTCATGCCGCTGAGCTTCGCGGAGCGCATGACGATGCTGCCCGGCTCCGCCGACAGTGCGGGGCACCCGGTCAACCACGTCTGTCTGTCGCTGCCGTGCGGCGACTTCGACGCCCTCCTGAGCCGGCTGGCGCACCACTCCGTACCGATGTCCGACCTCGCGCACGGCTCCTTCGGAGCCCGGGGCAAAGCCACACGCAGCTTCTACTTCCGCGATCCGGACGGCAACGTCTTCGAGGCCAGGCACTACGACTGACCAGGCCCGGCACTACGGCTGACCCGGACAGGCAGCATGACGACCCCGGGCGGCCCGGCCCGGCGACTGGCGGGGCTGCGGGGCGCCGTATCAGAAGAGCGGCTCGGGAAGCACCCCTTCGAGGGCGAGCAGCCTCCGCTTGGTCTCCAGGCCGCCGCCGAAGCCACCGATGCCGCCGCCGCTCTCGACGACCCGGTGACAGGGCACCACCACCGGCAGTGGATTGGCGCCCATCGCCATACCCACGGCCTGGGCGGCGCCCGGCCTGCCGACCCGCCCGGCCAGGTCGCCGTACCCGACGACCGTGCCGAACGGCACGCCCGAGGCCAGTTCACGCAGGACCTTCCGGTTGAAGCCGGAGATCAGCGACCAGTCGAGCGGCAGGTCGAAGTCGCGTCGCTCACCCGCGAAGTAGGCCTCGACCTGACGTATCGCCTCGGCCAGCAGCGGGGAACCGGGCGCCTCGACGGGCTCGGTGCCGAGCCGCGACGCCAGCCGTTCGACCGCCCGGTCCCGCACCGGGTCCGTGGCGTGGAACACGACGTTGACGAGGCCGCCCGGGCTCGCGGCCAGCAGCAACGGCCCGATCCCGCTCTCGACGACCGCCCACACGATCCGCGGCTCGACCTGCCCTCGGCTGTCCATGCGCCCCACAGTAGGACCCGCCACTGACAACGCCGCCCGCCCGGCTTCCGGGATCAGCCGCCCACGGCCTTCCGCACCACATCCGGCCTGTTCGTGATGATCCCGTCGACCCCGTACCCGGCGATTCGTCGGGCCGTCCTGGCGTCGTCGACCGTCCAGGCGAAGACCTCCAGCCGGCTGCCGTGCGGTCCGTCGAACGCCTGCACCGAGGACACGTACGCCGGGGAGAGCGAACTGTACGAGGGGTTGATCTGGTCGGCGAACTCGGCGACGTCGAGCAGGTCCGACACCGGCGGAGTCCCCAGGAGGCCCGTCTTCACGCCGGGTTTCAGCTCGTGCACGGTCCGCACGCTGTCCGCGCTGAAGCTCTGCACGATCAGCCGGCCCTTCAGATGCGACCGGTCGAGCCATCCCTCGTTGCTGAGGACCTTCAGCGTCTGCCGCTCGATGCCCGGATACAGCTCCGGATTCTTGATCTCCAGGAGAAGCTTCTGGTGATGCCGCTCCAAACGGTGCACGAACTGCTCCAGCGTCGGCACGCGCGCGCCCGCGTACGCGGGTCCGAACCAGCTGCCCGCGTCCAGCCGGGCGATCTCCGCGGCGGTGAAGTCCTTCACCTTCCACGGAGACCGGCCAGGGAAGACCTCCTCGGCGTCGGTGGTACGCCGCAGG
Source organism: Streptomyces sp. NPDC012474 (assembly GCF_042955185.1). Lineage (NCBI taxonomy): Bacteria > Bacillati > Actinomycetota > Actinomycetes > Kitasatosporales > Streptomycetaceae > Streptomyces > Streptomyces sp. NPDC012474. Next base: position 225,546 of record NZ_JBIBEP010000005.1, on the reverse strand, counting down.
TTGTCGTCGTGAAGAACGACCAGCTCGCCGTCCCTGGTCCGCTGCACGTCGTTCTCCACCCAGCGGACGCCCATTTCCGCTGCTCTGTCCACGGCGGCCAGGGTGTTCTCGGGCGCGTACGCGGAGGCCCCCCGGTGTGCGATGACCAGCGGCGACGTGCTGAATTCCGCAGCCTGTGCGGGGGCGGCGGGGAACAACAGTGCGGCGGTCCCCAGGAGCGCGGTGGTAGAGGCGGCAACAGCGCGCGCGTGCATGCGTACTCCTCGCGACGAGCGATCGGCGACATCACAGACAGCACAACTGTGACAGCAGAGGGTCAACGCGAGATGGGTACAGGATGGCCACACGTTGAACGGAGATGACCCAACTCCGCTCACTGGTACCGCACAACTGCGGCAGGGGCGTGTTTCTTTGCCGGAAAGTCGTTCGACCATTCCGGTGGGGGTCATACTCTCTGCGTCAACCCTGACCGCTCGTGCGGTCCTGGGAGGGGGCGCACATCAGGAATTGCGGGACGTACACGGGCGGGAAGGGCAGCCGCGCATGCAGGGCACGATCGACGGATTCAGCTATGGCCTGGTCACACCCTTCGTGGCCTACTTGATGGCCTGCCTCGGTGGTGCCCTGGGGCTGCGCTGCACCACGCGGTCGATGCTCGTCACCCACTCATGGCGCCCAGGCTGGCTCGCCCTCGGCTCCGCAGCCATCGGCTCCGGCATATGGACCATGCACTTCGTCGCGATGATCGGCTTCACGGTCCGCGGGACCCCGATCCACTACGACAAGGCGATGACCTTCGCGAGCCTGGCCGTCGCGATCGTCATGGTGGGTGTCGGGATCTTCATCGTCGGCTACAAGGGAGCCCGCGGCGCGGCCCTGTTCACCGGCGGCACCATCACGGGCCTCGGCATCGCGTCGATGCACTACCTCGGCATGGCCAGCATGAGCCTGGACGGAAAACTGGAGTACGACATCGTCACCGTCGGCATCTCCGTCGCCATCGCCATGGGCGCGGCAACCGCCGCCCTGTGGGCCGCCGGCCAGGTCAGAGGCTTCCTGTGGAGCGTGGGCGCCGGCCTCGTCATGGGCCTCGCCGTCAGCGGCATGCACTACACCGGCATGGCCGCCCTCAGCGTCCATCTGCACGGCACGGCCGAACCCACTTCGGGAGAGTCGCCCGCGGCCCTGCTGGCGCCCATGCTGATCGGCCCGCTCGCCTTCCTGCTCCTCGCGGGCGTCGTCGTGATGTTCGACCCGCTGATGGTCATGGGAAAACCCACCGTCGCCCCCGTCGAGCACAAGCCCGGCATCCCCGCCCACACCCACGTCCACCACGCCGCCCACCGCCTGCGGTTCCGCCCCCGCCGCACCGTGGAGCACCGGGGGCCCCGCACCCCCCAGAACCGCTGATCAGAGCCCGTTGTCAGTGCGGGGTCGTACGGTGGATCCCATGCGGCCCGTTTCAAAGATCGAACGCACGGTGGCGCCCTTCGAGGTCGTCAGCCCCTACCAGCCCAACGGCGACCAGCCGACGGCCATCGCCGACCTCGCCCGGCGTATCGAGGCGGGGGAGAAGGACGTCGTGCTGCTCGGCGCGACCGGCACCGGCAAGTCCGCCACCACCGCGTGGATGATCGAGAAGCTCCAGCGCCCCACGCTCGTGATGGCGCCGAACAAGACGCTGGCCGCCCAGCTGGCGAACGAGTTCCGCGAGCTGCTCCCGAACAACGCCGTCGAGTACTTCGTCTCGTACTACGACTACTACCAGCCCGAGGCGTACGTCCCGCAGTCGGACACCTACATCGAGAAGGACTCCTCGATCAACGAGGAGGTGGAGCGCCTGCGCCACTCCGCGACCAACTCGCTGCTCACCCGCCGTGACGTCGTCGTGGTCGCCTCGGTCTCCTGCATCTACGGCCTCGGCACCCCGCAGGAGTATGTGGACCGCATGGTCTCCCTCCGCGTCGGCGAGGAGATCGACCGCGACGAGCTGCTGCGCCGCTTCGTGGACATCCAGTACACGCGTAACGACATGGCCTTCACCCGCGGCACCTTCCGCGTCCGCGGCGACACCATCGAGATCTTCCCGGTCTACGAGGAGCTGGCCGTCCGCATCGAGATGTTCGGCGACGAGATCGAGGCGCTGTCCACCCTGCACCCGCTCACCGGCGAGATCATCAGTGACGACGAGCACCTCTACGTCTTCCCCGCCTCCCACTACGTCGCGGGCCCCGAGCGCCTGGAGCGGGCGGTCAACGACATCGAGAAGGAGCTGGCCGAGCGCCTCGCGGAGCTGGAGAAGCAGGGCAAGCTGCTGGAGGCCCAGCGCCTGCGCATGCGGACCACGTACGACATCGAGATGCTCCGCCAGATCGGCAGCTGCTCCGGCGTCGAGAACTACTCGATGCACTTCGACGGCCGCCTGCCCGGCTCCCCGCCCAACACCCTGCTGGACTACTTCCCGGACGACTTCCTCCTCGTCATCGACGAGTCCCATGTCACCGTCCCGCAGATCGGCGCCATGTACGAGGGCGACGCCTCCCGCAAGCGCACCCTCGTCGACCACGGCTTCCGGCTGCCCTCCGCCCTGGACAACCGCCCTCTGAAGTGGGAGGAGTTCCAGGAGCGCATCGGCCAGACGGTCTACCTGTCGGCCACCCCGGGCAAATACGAGATGTCCCGCTCGGACGGCTACGTCGAGCAGATCATCCGCCCCACCGGCCTCGTCGACCCGGAAGTCGTCGTCAAGCCCACCGAGGGCCAGATCGACGACCTGGTGCACGAGATCCGGCAGCGCACCGAGAAGGACGAGCGCGTCCTGGTCACCACGCTCACCAAGAAGATGGCCGAGGACCTCACGGACTACTTCCTGGAGCTGGGCATCCAGGTGCGCTACCTGCACAGTGACGTCGACACACTGCGCCGGGTCGAGCTGCTGCGCGAACTGCGCGCCGGTGAGTACGACGTGCTGGTCGGCATCAACCTCCTGCGCGAGGGCCTCGACCTGCCCGAGGTGTCCCTGGTGGCGATCCTGGACGCCGACAAGGAGGGCTTCCTGCGCTCCGGCACGTCCCTGATCCAGACCATCGGCCGCGCCGCGCGCAATGTGTCCGGCCAGGTCCACATGTACGCCGACAAGATCACTCCGGCGATGGAGAAGGCGATCGACGAGACCAACCGGCGCCGCGAGAAGCAGGTCGCGTACAACACGGAACGGGGCATCGACCCCCAGCCGCTCCGCAAGAAGATCAACGACATCGTCTCCCAGATCGCCCGCGAGGACCTCGACACCGAGCAGCTGCTCGGCTCGGGCTACCGCAAGGCGAAGAAGGACGGCGGGGGGACCAAGGCGCCCGTGCCCACCCTCGGCAAGGCCGGGACGGCCAAGTCCGCGAAGGGCAAGGCCAAGGAGACGGTGCCGACCGACCGCCCCGCGGCCGAACTGGCCGGGCAGATCGAGGAGCTCACCGCGCGGATGCGGGCGGCCGCCGCGGAGCTCCAGTTCGAGATCGCGGCCCGGCTGCGCGACGAGGTCTCCGAGATGAAGAAGGAGCTGCGCCAGATGAAGGAGGCAGGCCTGGCCTGACAGCGCGCCGCGTACGCGCAGTGTTGCAAGACCGACACAAAGTGCGGAGCGGGGTACGTCGCTGTCAGTGCCCCTGCGTAGGGTTCTGGTCAACCGCGACGACGCGGCAACAGGGGACGTTCGAGAGGGGAATCAGCGCGTGACCGTCAACATGACCAAAGGTCAGGCCATCAGTCTGCAGAAGAACGACGGTGGCAGTCTGACCGCGGTTCGCATGGGTCTCGGCTGGCAGGCGGCTCCCCGGCGCGGCCTGTTCGGCTCGCGCACGCGGGAAATCGACCTCGACGCCTCCGCCGTCCTGTTCGCGGACAAGCAGCCGGTCGACGTCGTCTTCTTCCGCCACCTGGTGAGCGACGACGGCTCGGTGCGCCACACCGGGGACAACCTCGTCGGCGGTGTCGGCCAGGGCGGCGACGACGAGGCGATCCTCGTCGACCTCGGGCGGGTCCCGGTCCACATCGACCAGATCGTCTTCACCGTGAACTCCTTCACGGGCCAGACCTTCCAGGAGGTGCAGAACGCCTTCTGCCGCCTGGTCGACGAGACCAACGGCCAGGAGCTCGCCCGCTACACGCTCGCCGGGGGTGGCCAGTACACGGCCCAGATCATGGCCAAGGTCCACCGCACGGGTCCGGGCTGGACGATGACGGCCCTGGGCAACCCGGCCAACGGCCGTACCTTCCAGGACCTGATGCCGACGATCCTGCCGGTGCTCTGAGCGCACCCGGGCCGCCGCACCCGGACCGCTGCAGCCGGACCGCTGCAGCCGGACCGGGGGCCTGGACCGCCGAACCCGGACCGGCGGGCCCGGAGCGCCGAACCCGGACCGGCGGGCCCGGCGAGCAGTACCCGACTCCACACAACGACACATGGGGGACGAAGGCGATGACGGCCGAGCTGGTGCGGGGGCAGAACCACCCGCTCTCCCAGGCCCGTCTCGAGATCCGGATCTCGGCCGGTACGCCGATCGTGGCCGTGGCCGCGCTCGGCGACGAGAACGGCCGGATCCACGGCGCGGAGTGGGTGGCCCACCCGGGCGCACCCACCCAGCCGGGTCTCGAGGTTCCCCGGCAGGCCGCCGCCGACCATCGTCTCGCGGTGGACCTGGACGCCGTGCCGGAGGCCGTCCACCGGGTGAGCGTGCTGCTCGCCCTGCCCGCCGGGGGGACGGGGCCGGTCCGTTTCGGCGCGGTGGCGGCCCCCTTCGTCGCCGTCACCGGCCTCGACGGCGGCGAGATCGCCAGCTACACCATCACCGATCTGGAGGCCGAGTCGGCCGTCGTCGCCCTGGAGCTCTACCGCCGGCAGGGCGCCTGGAAGGTGCGCGCCGTCGGCCAGGGCTACGCGGGAGGCCTCGCCGAACTCCTCACCGACCAGGAGCTGCCGCAGGCCCACCAGCTCGCCCGCAGCATCAACGACGCGGTGTCCCAGGGGCTGGCCCGCTCGGTGCAGGCGCCCCCGCCGCGCACGGCGGACGGCGACCGCTCCCGGCAGGCGGCGGCTCCCGCCCTCGGCCCGGACCAGGCCGGTACCGCCCCTCAGCCGGCTCCCGTGCCGCCGATGCCGCCGTACGGCGGTCGGACACCCGGCGGTCCCGGGCAGCCCGCCCCGCAACAGCCGTCGTATCCCGGCTCCGCGCCGGATCATGACGCCGTCACCCAGCCGTCCGCGCCCACGTCCGGCGGCCCCATCGACTACAGCCACCCGCGCCGCCAGAACGCCGCGCCGCCCCCGCCGCCGACCGTGCCCCCGGCCGAACCCGGGCAGCCCGCACGGCCCGTCGCGGGCGACGCGACCGGCTGGTCGATGGAGGAGCGGCTTTACAACCAGGTGTGGGGCATGTTCGAGGACCTGGCCCGCACCACCGCCGCCTACCGCAGCGCTGCCGACTTCGCCGAGTCACGCATGGACACGGAGCTGGAGCAGGTCCTCTCCGACCCGCGCAGCCGGATCGGTGGGCAGGGCGACGCCGCCCGCGAGGCGGCCCGGGCCCGGTACGCCCAGCTCGTCGCCCAGGCCCAGGAGGCCCTCGACCGGGACCTCGCGCAGCTCGCTGCCGAGGCCGACGTCGTCGAACCGGCACTGCCACCCGCGTACGCCCGCTGGGACAGCCCGGCGTGGCACGCCTATCGGGTGCCGATGGAGATCCCCATGGCCCTGCGCCTGGGCGACCTCCACCTCCCCGAGGCCGACCGGATCCGCATCCCGATGCTGGTCCGGCTGCCGCTGGAGCGCGGCCTGTGGATCGACAGCGGATCTGCCGGATCGTCCGACGGTTCGTTCACCGACTCCCACGCCATGAGCCGTCTCGCCCTGGAGACGGCGGTCGCGCACGCGGCTCGGCTGCTCGCCGTGTACCCGGCGGGCGAGTTCACCGTCCACGTCATCGACCCGGCCGGCTCGGGGGCACAGCCGCTGGCGCCCCTCGTGCGGACCGGTGTGCTCGCGGCACCGCCCGCGCTCGGCGCCGCCGGGGTGGCGGACGTGCTGGGCCGGCTCACCCAGCGGGTCGACCTGGTGCAGATGGCGGTCCGGGGCGGCGCCGCCGACTCCCTGCCGCCCGGGTTCGACACCTCCCAGCAGCTTGTGATCGTCAACGACTTCCCGCACGGTTTCGACGACCGGGCCGTCAATCAGCTGCGCTACCTCGCCGACGAGGGCCCCGCCTTCGGCGTCCACCTGATGATGGTGGCCGACCGTGAGCAGTCCTCCGGATACGGGCCTTTGCTCGCCCCGCTGTGGCGTTCGCTGTTGCGACTGACGCCGGTGGCCGACGACCACCTCGCCGACCCGTGGGTCGGTCACGCCTGGACGTACGAGCCGTCGCTCGTGCCGCCCGGCAGCCTGATCCTCCAACAGGTGCTCTCCCAGGTGGCCACCGCCCGCACCAAGTTCTCGTAAAGCGCCCTGAGCAGGGGTTTTGGCCTTTCTTTTGCCAAGCGCTTTACCTGTTCTTGGTGTTTAGGCTACTGTTGACGGCACGGAGGGGAGTACTCCCTGTCTGCTGCGGCGTACCCGTCAATACGGATCAGGCCAGATCCCGGGGCGTCGGCCCGTCTCTGGGTGGAAGAGACCTCCGGCAGCGACGACGCTGACATTTGCCGTTACGACTGCCGGAGGCGCAGTGGATGTTTCCATGACCCTATGGGTCCTGACGATCGTGGGCCTCGCGGCCCTTATCGCGGTCGACTTCTTCATCGGCCGCAAGCCGCACGACGTTTCGATCAAGGAAGCCGGGATCTGGACGGTCGTCTGGATCGTCCTGGCCGCGCTCTTCGGCTTCGGCCTGCTCCTGTTCGCCGGTGGCCAGCCCGCCGGTGAGTTCTTCGCCGGCTTCATCACCGAGAAGTCGCTCAGCGTCGACAACCTCTTCGTCTTCGTCCTGATCATGGCGAAGTTCGCGGTGCCGTCGCAGTACCAGCAGCGTGTGCTGCTGATCGGTGTCCTCATCGCCCTGGTCCTGCGAGCGATCTTCATCGCGGCCGGTGCGGCGATCCTCGCCAGCTTCGCCTGGGTGTTCTACATCTTCGGCGCGTTCCTCATCTACACCGCCTGGAAGCTCATCCAGGAGGCCCGGGCGGACGAGGACGACGAGGACTGGGAGGAGAACAAGCTGCTCAAGGCCGCCGAGCGCCGCTTCGGTGTGGCCGACCGGTACCACGGCACCAAGCTGTGGATCCAGGAGAACGGCAAGCGGGTCATGACCCCGATGCTGGTCGTGATGCTGGCCATCGGCACCACCGACGTGCTCTTCGCCCTCGACTCCATCCCCGCGATCTTCGGCCTGACGCAGGACCCGTACATCGTCTTCACGGCCAACGCGTTCGCCCTGATGGGTCTGCGCCAGCTGTACTTCCTCATCGGCGGCCTGCTCAGGAAGCTGGTCCACCTCAGCTACGGACTGTCGATCATCCTGGGCTTCATCGGCGTCAAGCTGGTGCTGCACGCGCTGCACGAGTCCGGGGTGCACGTCCCGGAGATCAGCATTCCGGTCTCGCTCGGCGTGATCTGCGCAGTCCTGATCGTCACCACGATCACCAGCCTGCGAGCTTCCAAGAAGCAGGCGGCGGCCGAGGCGGCGCAGGGGAAGAGCGACGGCGTCACCAAGGACAGCATCGACGTCTGACCTCGTCCGGCCATATCGGATCCAGGTGAAGCATGCTCAGGAGCGGTGCTCGGCGAATTGCCGACCACCGCTCCTGGTGCTTGCTTGTTCCTGGGTGCGTTCCCTCCACCGGGGACGCCGAGTCCGGCTGGAGGCACCATGAAATTCGTGCAGATCATCGACTTCGAGACCGATCGCCTGGAGGAGATGCGGCAGATGATCGAGGAGGCCGGGCAACGCTCCGCCGGCCGGCCGGGCGGCCCCACCCACAGCATGCTCCTGAAGGACCGGGACCGCCCCAACCGCTATCTCGCGCTCATCGAGTTCGCATCGTTCGAGGAGGCCATGCGTAACAGTGACGATCCCGGAACCAGCCGGATGGCGGAGCGACTGGACGCCCTCTCCCTCAACGAGCGGGTGTTCACCAACTGCGACCTCGTGGACGCCCGTGACCTCGAGTAGCACCGCGGCACAGGCCCAGGGGCATCACGCGACCGCACTGCGGGGCCTCTTCGCGTCTGCGACGATCACGGCATGACCGCTCGGCGCAGGCCGCTCACGGCGCAGTGGACGACTCTGGTTCCCCTGCTCGCGGCCGTTCTGTTGGTCTTCACCTGGGGGCGTGATCTGCCGGCGGGAATCGTCGTGCTGGTGACGCTGGTCCTAGCGGGCGCCGTCCTGGCCGCAGTGCATCACGCCGAAGTGGTGGCCCACCGGGTCGGCGAACCGTTCGGGTCCCTCGTGCTCGCCGTCGCCGTCACGATCATCGAGGTCGCCCTCATCGTGACCCTGATGATCGACGGCGGGGACAAGAGCGCGACACTGGCCCGGGACACAGTCTTCGCGGCCGTGATGATCACATGCAACGGCATCGTCGGCGTGTGCCTACTGGTCGCCTCACTGCGGCACGGCACAGCCGTGTTCAACCCCGAAGGCACCGGCGCCGCACTCGCGACCGTCGCAACCCTCGCCACTCTCAGCCTGGTCCTGCCGACCTTCACCACCAGCAAGCCGGGGCCGGAGTTCTCCACCGTCCAGCTGACCTTCGCGGCGCTCTCCTCACTCGTCCTGTACGGCCTGTTCGTCACGACCCAGACCCGGCGCCACCGGGACTACTTCCTGCCGATCACCCGGCACGGCGAGGTGATCACCGACGAGGAGCACGCCGAGGCGCCGACCGCCCGTACCGCCCTGACCAGTCTGGGACTGCTGGGCCTCGCCCTGGTCGGCGTGGTCGGTCTGGCCAAGGGCGTTTCGCCGACCATCGAGTCGGGGGTGCAGGCAGCCGGACTGCCCCAGGCCGTGGTCGGCGTGATCATCGCGCTGCTGGTGCTGCTCCCGGAGACCATCGCCGCGCTGCGCTCCGCCCGCCGCGACCGGGTGCAGACCAGCCTCAACCTCGCCCTCGGCTCGGCCATGGCCAGCATCGGTCTGACCATCCCCGCCGTCGCCCTCGCCTCGGTATGGCTCTCCGGTCCTCTGGTGCTCGGCCTGGGCGCCACCCACATGGTGCTGCTCGCCCTGACCGTGGTGGTCGCCTCGCTGACCGTGGTGCCGGGCCGGGCCACACCGCTCCAGGGCGGGGTCCATCTGGTGCTGTTCGCGGCGTACCTGGAGCTGGCGATCAACCCGTAGGCCCGCGCAAACGCTCACGCACGTGTGTGCGCGCAGCCGGCGTGGCACGAGCACACCCGGCCGGTGTGGCAGGAGCACACATGGCCGCCCCGACACCGGCATGCCCAGCCGCCGCGACACGCGGGAGGCTCGGGGCGCTCAGTACGTGACCGTGATGCGCAGGGCGGGTCCGTCCACGCGCACGGTGCCGCCGTACGGGCACCAGCTGCGGATCGGTGTGCCCGAGGTCCACGTCGAAGACGATCGTGGTGTCGGGGGCATAGGTCCGCATGGCGCGCAGGACGGCCTCCCGCTGGTCGGCCGCGAAACGAGCGGCATCCTCATGGGTGTTGGGCCGCTCGAAGGACCATGTCTTCGGCCGGCCCATCAGCAGGGCCGGGAAGCGCCCCAGCAGCCCGCGTTCGCCCATGCTCCGCAGAGTGGAGAAGACCTCCGTGGCACTCGGCATGCCCTCCGAGGTCTCCAGGAGCAGCACGCCGCCGTCGTACTCCGACAGATCGTGTGCGATCTCCCGGTCGGCCATCAGTAGCCGGCCGACGATCTCCAGGCAGCCGCCCCAGGTGCGGCCCTCGATGACACGTCGGTCCGCGCACCGTGATGAACCGGCCTGCGGCACCAGGGCGAGGTCGGTCCGCGCACTGTGATGACCGGCCTGCGGCATCAGGGCGAGGTCGTTGCGCGCACCGTGATAAACCGGCTGTGAGCGGCGGTCCGCCACGGGCCGCGCGACCCTGAACGGACCGGAGGAACCGTGCCCCGCACCCTGGCCCACGCCCCGATCATGATCCTCAATGGGCCCAACCTGAACCTCCTCGGCCAGCGTCAGCCGGAGATCTACGGCTCCGACACCCTCGCCGACGTCGAGGCCCTGTGCGCCAAGGCGGCGGCCGCGCACGGCGGATCCGTCGACTTCCGCCAGTCCAACCACGAGGGCGAGTTGGTCGACTGGATCCAGGAGGCGCGGTTGAACCACTGCGGCATCGTGATCAACCCCGGTGCCTACTCGCACACCTCCGTCGCCATCCTGGACGCCCTCAACACCTGTGACGGCCTGCCGGTGCTGGAGGTCCACATCTCCAACATCCACCAGCGCGAGGCGTTCCGGCACCACTCGTACGTCTCGCTGCGTGCCGACGGGGTCATCGCGGGCTGCGGCGTGCAGGGGTACGTGTTCGGTGTGGAGCGTGTCGCGGCGCTGGCTGGGGCGGGCAAGGCGGACGCGTGAGCCGTCGCCGGTAAGGCCCGCCTGCCTGGGCGGGTGCCCCTTACAGCCCTGCTCTTGCGGTGCCGCGATCCAGCGTCAGGCCGCCCTCCAGGCCCTGGTGCCGGGGCCGCCGGCCGAGGGCGGGGAACGACAGGCCGGCGGCCCATCCGCCCAGGAGCCGTCATCCTGCGCGGGGCTGGTATCAGTTGACTGCGCAACTAGGTTCGCGGGGAGCGCGTGTGCGACACCGGCGTGTGTGAACGATTCACACGGGGTGCGTGCGCGGCTCGCCCCTCAGCGCGACGGCGCCCCGCGCGCAACGCCAAGGCGCCCCGCAGGTGCAACGCGACGACGCCTCGCGAGCCCTTCACCACCCGCGCAGCCACCCACCGCGCCGTGCCCGTACCTCACGCCCGTGCCTCACAGCCCCCGGCGCGCGCCTCACCATCCGCGCGCGTGCCACTCCGGCAGGTGCGGGCGCTCCGCGCCCAGGCTCGTGTCGTTGCCGTGCCCCGGGTAGACCCAGGTCTCGTCCGGGAGGGCGCCGAAGATCTTGGTCTCGACGTCGTGGAGGAGACTGGCGAAAGCCATCGGGTCTTTGTTTCGGTTGCCCACACCGCCGGGGAACCCGATGTCGCCGGAGAAGGTCGCGCTGTCGAACCAGCGCCCTGGAAGGCCACGGAACCGACCTCGGGCGTCGCCCTGGAAGGTTGCCGAATCGAACCTGAACAGCTGTCGTGTCTCCGACCAGAGTGCCCGACTCTCCCGGTAGGGCCTGGTGTTGGCGCCTGGGTGAGCGCTCCTGAGCATGACCATGTCTCAAGCCTCCGGAGTGGAGTGCTGCTGTCACGGATTCTGGTGACGACAGCTCGTGGGCTGTCCGGGCACACGAGCTGCCGCATCTCCGTGCAAACGGTTTCAACACCTGTGCGTGAACCCTCCTGGCCGCTTCGGACAACAGGGGGTGGAATGCAATCCACTCCTACTGCACGAAGAAGCGAGGGCCTCGTGGGGGAGCCACCCACCGACGACGCGCTGGTCATCCAGGAATCCCTGGAGCGGCCGGAGATATTCGCCAGGCTTTACGACAGACACGCCGCCGAGATCCACTGGTATGTGATGCGCCGGCTGGGCGACAGCCACGCCGACGACATCACGGCGCAGACCTTCCTCATCGCATTCCGCAACCGCGCCCGCTACGACGTCGCGCGCGCCAGTGCCCGGCCATGGCTCTACGGCATCGCGGGCAACCTCATCGGCAGCCACCGCCGCTCCGAGGTGCGGGCGCTGCGGGCGCTGGCCCGTACCGGCGTCGACCCGGTGGCCGAGTCCTGGTCGGAACGGGCCGACGAGCGGGTGACGGCCGAGGCCTCGCAGCAGGCGCTGGCCGGGGCGATCGCGGCCTTGCCCGGGAAGGACCGGCATGTGCTGCTGCTGGTCGCCTGGGCGGACCTCACCTACCAGGAGTGTGCCGACGCCCTCGGGGTGCCGGTCGGCACGGTCCGCTCCCGGTTGAACCGGGCGCGGCGCAAGATGCGGAAGGCGCTCGGCGCCGACCCCACCCTCGTAAGCGACCACAACGAGGCGGTAACCCATGGATGACATGACCAAGCTGCACGAGTGGCGCGCCGATGCGCCGACGCCGGACCGGGCGCGGTTGGTTCCCGGCCGCCAGAAGCTGCTGGGAGCAGCGCAGCAGGGCTCTGCCCGCAGGATGCGGCTGGATTGGCGCGTGACGGCTGCGGGAGGTGCCGCGACGGTGATCACCATCGCGGTGATGGTGGCCATGCTCGTCGGTGGCGGTGGACCCGAGCGCGGCGTGCAGCCTGCCGGCCCCGACCTGACGTCCGCGACGGCACTCCTGGGGCAGGCGGCGGAAGTGGTGTCGCAGCAGCCGGATCTGCATCCGCGCGACGGCCAGTGGGTCTACCTGAAGACCGCGCAGTGCCGATCCGGAGCGTCGGACGCGGCGCCCGATGCCAAGCCCGAGGTGAGCGAGGAGTGGGTCCAGTACGACAGCCCCGTGAGGGAGGACGACAAGGACGGCGACACCGAGCCCTCGCAGCGGCGGCTGTATCGTCTGCTCGCCTCGCTGCCGGACGATCCCGCCGAGATCCGGAAGCAGGCGGCGGACATGTTCCCCATGGGCAAGGACACCGGCTTGACGCGTGAGCAGGTCGAGACCTTCGCGCTCCTGGCGACCCTCGACGAGGCCTATCCCGTGCATCCGCAGGGGATGGCCAAGCTGTACCGGGCCCTCGCCGCGGACCCCCGAATCGAGGTGGTGCCGCACCTGGTGAAGGACCCCATGGGGCATGACGCCATCGCCATATACCCGGACCTGGGCAGCAAGGCCGTTCAGCGCCGGGAGTACCTCCTCGACCCCGACACCTTCCAGTACCAGGGAACCCAGTCGGTCGCGGTGCGCGACTACGAGGAGAAGTATGAGGACGGCTCGTCGGCCGGGCGCTCGTACAAGAAGGGCGAGGTCACATTCTGCGAGATGAAGATGACCCAGTCCCTCGTCGACCGTGACGGTGAGAAGCCCTGAACCGACCGGGCGGCAGTGGCCCAGTGCTCGTGAGCCTTGCGCGGGCCGACCCGGCGGCGCCGAGCGGCACAGCCGCTGCGCAGAGGCGGAGGGGCCGCCTGGCCCGGCCCGCTCCGCCATCGCGAGCTCGCTGACCGGGCTGAAACCCTGGCGGCAGTCAGACACCTGCTCGTTGTTCTGGTCTTTGTCCAACGCGCCGTCATGGAGCGGCGGCCCATGGTCACCAGCGCGTGCGGCCCGCCGTGGACGGGCCGCTGTGTTGGTGGGTGTATGGGGGGCGTTCCCCTGCGTTCATGGGCGGCGGGCCACGGCGCTGGGATCCGCTCCAGGTCTCGGTTGGTGCTGAATGAGACGGGAGCGTCCCCGACGGCCACTTCGCCTCCGTGCAGCAGGCCGGGCTGACCGTGGCCACAGCGGTGACCCTGGGCTCGGGTCCGGTACTGGTCACCATCGGAGCCCGGCTCACACTGGGCGAGCGCAGCGGCGCCGCCGGAACCGTCGCGGTGGCGAGCGGCGTCGCCGGTCTGGTGCTGCTGATGGGGGGGTGCGGACGGGAGCATCGGCCCCGCTCCCCTCCTGGGTATCGGATACGCGCTGCTCTCCGCCGCCGGCTACGCGGGCGTGACGTTGCTGGGCCGCTTCGCCGGCCGAGAGAACGCGGTGGCGCGTTCGAGTCCACGGTGACCGGCTTCGCGGTGGGCACGGTGTGCCTTCTGCCGACGGCTCTGCTGGACGGCCTCCTGCCCGACATGGAGCGTCCGGCATGGACCGCGGGCCTGATCCTCTACCTGGGGGCCGTGCCGACGGCGCTGGCGTACCCGTTGTTCGGCCTCTGCGTCTTACGGGTGACCACGGCCTCCGTCGTCGCCTCGGTGGAACCGCTCACCGCGGCGGTCGTCGGCAGCCTGGTCTTCGGCGACCGGCTCACCGCGATCGTTCTCACCGGCAGGGTTATTCTGCCGCTCGCCGTGCTGTTCCGCGCCGCCGACGAGCGGGTCGGCCGAGAGGCTTCCCGAAGGGCGCCGAGTGCTGACCACGGCCAGCGCACGTGGCCTCCGGCCATACGGGTCGGGGACTGACGTCGAAGTGCCATGCACAGGGCGAGCGATGGGCCAGCGGCTTCTCGTGATCGCGCAAACCGGTGCGGATGCGCTCTGCCTCTGCCGGGGTGAGGCTGGCGGCATGGCTTCCGCCCGTGTTCGTACCCGCCCGACGAGGACGGCGGGCGGCGGGCCGGAAGAGCGGGGCTACCACCAGGGAGACAACCATGACTATCCGTACCTACGTCTCGACGACTGTGCGGAACGACCGTGTCGACGACGTTCTCCACGCGCTGGAGGATGTGGATCCGGATGCGATCGTAGCCTCTGTCAACCGATCGGACGCTCCTGACGTCCCCGCCGGCGTATCGGTCTCGCTGACCGGCGATGTCCGTGAGGCGGTGAAGAAACAGCTCGATGTCATTCCCGATCTGGAGTGCGAGATTGACGTGCGGGACACCGCGGATCTGTGAGCCGGACATGCGGATGGCCCCCCGCCCGGTCTTGGTGACCAAGTGGGGGCCATCCATCTGTCCGCCCGCCGGCAGACCCGGAGCCGGAGCTCTGGACGCAACCGTCCGTGGAGCATGGCGCTCATCGAGCGCCGACGGGCCTGAACGCGCGTCGCCCCCTCTTCGGTTCGAAACGGGGGCGGTCGTCGTTGGACGGTTACCAGCCTCTTGCGCGCCACTCCGCGAGGTGGGGCCGCTCCGTGCCGATGGTGGTGTCGTTGCCGTGGCCGGGGTAGACCCACGTCTCGTCGGGAAGGACGTCGAAGACCTTGGTCTCCAGGCCATCCATGAGGGAGTTGAACTCTTCCGGACGTGTTGTCCTGCCGGGACCGCCGGGGAACAGGCAGTCCCCGGTGAACACGTGGGGATGCCCGTGCGGGTCGTCGTAGACGAGGGCGATCGAACCGGGCGTGTGCCCGACCAGGTGGCGTGCGGTGAGTTCCACGTGCCCCACCCGGATGGTGTCGCCGTCGTCGACCGGCACGTCGGTCCGTACGGGGATGCCCTCGGCGTCCTCCCGGCCCGCGTACGTGCGGGCACCGGTGGCCGCCACCACCTCGGCGAGCGCCTGCCAGTGGTCGCCGTGCCGGTGGGTGGTGACGACGGACGCGATGCCGTCGCCACCGATCATGCCGAGCAGTGTGTCCGCCGCGTTCGCGGCGTCGATCAGCAACTGCTCGTCCGTGGCCCGGCAGCGCAGCAGATAGGCGTTGTTGTTCATCGGACCCACCGCGATCTTGGTGATCATCAGGTCCTTGAGCTCGTGCACATCGGCCGGTCCGCCGACCGTCACCTCTCCGCTGTACGTCATGTCCGCCAGCCTATAGCGGCGGCAACGCCGGAAGCGGGCCGCCGGCCGAGGCGAGCGCGGATCCGTCGCGGCGGCCGGCGAGCCAGCCCAGGAGGTCGGCCGGAGGGCCGGTGACCGTCGCCTCGGGCCCCTGCCCGCCCGGCTGCCGTCCGGTGCTCCACGCGCGCGTACCGTCCGTGACCCGGGTGGCCGGTACGTCGGGGTGTCCGGCGAACCGGTCGGCGAGGAAGTCGATCTCCCGCTCGGTGAACTCCGCCGGCAGGTCCTCCAGCTCGTATCCGATTCCCAGGTCCACGTGGTGCAGTTCCACCTCCACCCACCGCCGGAACGGCACCCTGGACGCGGAGTCCGTGACGCCGTTGCGCAGCTCCACCGTGCGCGACCAGTCCGCGGGAGCGTCCCCGGTCTCCTGGAAGCGGGCCGAGCTCTCGCGCAGGTCGGCGAGCTGGACGTCGAGGGCGCGGGGGGCGTCCCGCTCGATGTCGGTGTCCCGGGCCTCGCCGGAGACGTACATGGGGCGCCCTTCGAGCACGTTCACGAGGGCGTCCGCGTTGCGCGCCAGGTGGGCCAGGACATGGCCACGGCTCCAGCCGGGCAGCCGTGACGGCTGCGTCACAGACGCGTTGTCCAGCTTGCCGACTGCGCTCAGCAGCCGCTCCGTCGCGTCCCGTACAGACGCCAGGTCATGAGCGTGATCAATCATGGTGCTGACCCTAGCTCCGCCACTCCTTCGGGTGAAGGTGGTGAAGCAGTGCCGTAATTCGAAAGCACGTGCTATATGGTCGGACGTGGCGTCGGGCATGCTGGAGAGCCGGGGTTTGTTGGCAACCCGTGAATCCGACCGGCGTTGTCAGTGGCTCCCCCTAGTCTGAGAAAGACGGGGGCCCCGCCCCTGTCACTTCTCTCAAGAAAGGTGCGGACCGGCGTGGCCGACCGTCTCATCGTTCGTGGAGCGCGCGAGCACAATCTCAAGAACGTCTCGCTCGACCTCCCGCGCGACTCGCTCATCGTCTTCACGGGCCTGTCGGGGTCGGGCAAGTCCTCGCTGGCCTTCGACACCATCTTCGCGGAGGGGCAGCGGCGCTACGTGGAGTCCCTCTCCTCGTACGCCCGGCAGTTCCTCGGCCAGATGGACAAGCCGGACGTCGACTTCATCGAGGGCCTCTCCCCGGCCGTCTCCATCGACCAGAAGTCGACCTCGCGCAACCCGCGCTCCACGGTCGGCACCATCACCGAGGTCTACGACTACCTGCGCCTGCTCTTCGCGCGCATCGGCAAGCCGCACTGCCCCGAGTGCAGCCGCCCGATCTCGCGCCAGTCCCCGCAGGCCATCGTCGACAGGGTCCTGGAGCTGCCGGAGGGCAGCCGTTTCCAGGTGCTGTCGCCGCTGGTGCGCGAGCGCAAGGGCGAGTTCGTCGATCTCTTCTCCGACCTCCAGACCAAGGGCTACTCCCGCGCGCGCGTGGACGGCGAGACGGTCCAGCTGTCGAACCCGCCCACGCTGAAGAAGCAGGAGAAGCACACCATCGAGGTGGTCGTCGACCGCCTCACGGTCAAGGACGGCGCCAAGCGCCGTCTCACCGACTCCGTGGAGACCGCCCTCGGCCTGTCCGGCGGCATGGTCGTGCTCGACTTCGTCGACCTCCCCGAGGACGACCCCGAGCGCGAGCGCATGTACTCGGAGCACCTGTACTGCCCGTACGACGACCTGTCCTTCGAGGAGCTGGAGCCCCGCTCCTTCTCCTTCAACTCGCCCTTCGGCGCCTGCCCGGACTGCACCGGCATCGGCACGCGCATGGAGGTCGACCCGGAGCTGATCGTCCCGGACCCGGACAAGAGCCTCGACGAGGGCGCCATCCACCCCTGGTCACACGGCCACACCAAGGACTACTTCGGCCGTCTGATCGGCGCCCTCGCCGACGCGCTGGGCTTCCGCACGGACATCCCCTTCGGCGGCCTGCCGCAGCGCGCCAGGAAGGCCCTGCTCCACGGCCACAAGACCCAGGTCGAGGTCCGCTACCGCAACCGCTACGGGCGCGAGCGCCGCTACACCACGGCCTTCGAGGGCGCCGTCCCCTTCGTCAAGCGCCGGCACAGCGAGGCCGAGAGCGACTCCAGCCGCGAGCGCTTCGAGGGCTACATGCGCGAGGTGCCCTGCCCGACCTGCCAGGGCACGCGCCTGAAGCCGGTCGTCCTCGCGGTCACGGTCATGGGCAAGTCCATCGCCGAGGTCTCCGCGATGTCGATCAGCGACTGTGCGGACTTCCTGGGCGAGCTGAAGCTCACCGCCCGCGACAAGAAGATCGCCGAGCGCGTGCTCAAGGAGGTCAACGAGCGGCTGCGGTTCCTGGTCGACGTCGGCCTGGACTACCTCTCGCTGAACCGCGCGGCCGGCACCCTGTCCGGCGGCGAGGCTCAGCGCATCCGCCTGGCCACCCAGATCGGCTCCGGCCTCGTCGGCGTCCTGTACGTGCTCGACGAGCCGTCGATCGGTCTGCACCAGCGTGACAACCACCGGCTGATCGAAACCCTGGTCCGGCTGCGCGACATGGGCAACACGCTCATCGTCGTCGAGCACGACGAGGACACGATCAAGATGGCCGACTGGGTCGTCGACATCGGCCCCGGCGCCGGTGAGCACGGCGGCAAGGTGGTGCACAGCGGCTCCCTGAAGGAGCTCCTGGCCAACGCCGAGTCGCAGACGGGTCAGTACCTGTCCGGCAAGAAGGCCATCCCGCTCCCCGGGATCCGCCGCCCGCTGGACCCGTCCCGGCAGCTCACGGTGCACGGCGCCCGGGAGAACAACCTCCAGGACATCGACGTCTCGTTCCCCCTGGGCGTGTTCACCGCCGTCACCGGCGTGTCCGGTTCCGGCAAGTCGACGCTGGTCAACGACATCCTGTACACGCATCTGGCCCGTGAGCTGAACGGCGCGCGAAGCGTGCCGGGGCGGCACACGCGCGTGGACGGCGACGACCTCGTCGACAAGGTCGTGCACGTGGACCAGTCGCCCATCGGCCGCACCCCCCGCTCCAACCCGGCCACGTACACCGGCGTCTTCGACCACATCCGCAAGCTGTTCGCCGAGACCACCGAGGCAAAGGTCCGCGGCTACATGCCCGGCCGCTTCTCCTTCAACGTCAAGGGCGGCCGCTGCGAGAACTGCGCGGGCGACGGCACCATCAAGATCGAGATGAACTTCCTCCCGGACGTCTACGTCCCGTGCGAGGTCTGCCACGGCGCCCGGTACAACAGGGAGACCCTGGAGGTCCACTACAAGGGCAAGTCCATCGCCGAGGTCCTCAACATGCCGATCGAGGAGGCCACGGAGTTCTTCGAGGCGGTCCCCGCGATCGCCCGCCACCTCAACACGCTGAAGGACGTCGGTCTCGGCTACGTCCGCCTCGGCCAGGCCGCGACGACCCTGTCCGGCGGCGAGGCGCAGCGTGTGAAGCTCGCCAGCGAGCTGCAGAAGCGCTCCACCGGCCGTACGGTCTACGTCCTGGACGAGCCGACCACCGGTCTGCACTTCGAGGACATCAGCAAGCTGCTGACGGTCCTGTCCGGACTGGTGGACAAGGGCAACACGGTCATCGTCATCGAGCACAACCTCGACGTGATCAAGACCGCCGACTGGATCGTCGACATGGGCCCCGAAGGCGGCGCCGGCGGCGGTCTGGTCGTCGCCGAGGGCACGCCCGAGCAGGTGGCCGGGGTCCCGGCCAGCCACACGGGCAAGTTCCTGCGTGAGGTCCTCGGTGCCGACCGCGTCAGCGATGCGTCCTCGGTGAAGGCGCCGCGCAAGACGACCGCCCGCAAGACGGTCGCGGCCAGGACGGCAGCGACCCGCACAACCGCCACCAAGACGGTCAACAACACGGCCGCCAAGAAGACGGCGGCCAAGACCACCAAGGCCGCTGCGAAGAAGACGACCCGGGCCGGCAAGGACTGAGGTATCCCACTGAACGCGCCGTGCCACACAGGACGTTGCCTGTGGGGCACGGCGCGTTCAGGGGTGTCAGGCGCTCTTCGGCTCCACGAACTGCATGTCGAGCTGGATCTTGACCACTTCGCCGAGCAGGCCAGGGGCGAAGTCCAGCCCGAAGTCACCGCGCCGGATCTCGCCCGTCGCCTCGAACCCGGCGTGCCGGCTGCCGTCCATGGGCACCTCGACCAGCCCGCCGAACTCCACGGCGAACGACACCGGGCGGGTCACGTCGCCGATCGTCAGCTCGCCCTCCATGGTCCAGTCCTCACCTTCGCCCGACACCCTCGTCGAGCGGTACGTCATCGTCGGGCGCTTCTCCACGTGCAGCAGGTCGGCGGCCCGGACATGCGCGTCCCGGTCCGCGTTGCCGGTGTTGACCGAGGCCAGGTCGACGGTCGCGGAGACACGTACGTCCTCGATCCGCTCACCGACGAACAGTTCGGCCTCCAGCCGCTCGAAGCGCCCCCGCACCTTGGCGATGCCGAGGTGCCGGATCGTGAAGTTCACGGAGGAGTGGAACGGGTCGAGGGCCCACTGACCGGAGGCCAGCGGCAGGGCGGTGGTGGCGGTGTCATTCGTCATGCCCTCCACCCTGGTGGCCGCGCGGCCCCGAAGGGAGACCGGCCGGAGCCTGGTAGTGACGGGGCCACCCTCCGCACCCCGGGGCGCTGTACGTTCGGCGGGTGAGCGACAACGAGTTGGGCACGTTCCTGCGCACCTGGCGCGAAGCCGTCACCCCGGCCGAGGCGGGCCTGCCCACCGGCCCCCGGCGCCGTACTCCGGGCCTACGGCGAGCCGAACTGGCCACACTCGCCGGCGTCAGCGTCGAGTACCTCACCCGGCTGGAACAGGGCCGCGACCGCAACCCCTCCGCCCAGGTGCTCGGCGCTCTCGCCGATGCCCTGAACCTCTCCCTCAACGACCGGATGCTGATGCGCCGCCTGACCAAGGAGGCGAGCGGCGACGACACGCTGATCTGTGCGGCGGCGCCGACGCTCAGCCGCGCGGCGCGCCCCACCGTACGGGCCGTGCTGGACCGCCTGGAGCCGGCTCCCGCACTGGTGATCAACTGGATCGGTGACGTCCTCGCCCACACGGCCGGGTACGAGCGGCTGGCCGGTCCCCTCGGCATGCTGGACGACGAGCGGCCCAACCTGCTCCGGTACCTGTTCACCGACGAGCGGGCGCGCAGCGCCTACCGTGACTGGGACCGGGTGGCCGACGACCTCGTCGCCCGGCTCCGGCACGGCGTCCCCCTGAGGGACCCGTACCTCGCCGAGCTGGCGGACGAGCTGACCGTGACGGCGGGCGCGGACTTCACCGACCGGTTCGCCGATCTGACCATGGCACCGCGGCGGACGGGTTCCCAGCACATCGAGCACCCGGAGGCCGGTTCCCTGCAGCTGCTGCAGGAGACGCTCGCGCTTCCCGACGAGGGGCAGCGGCTCGTCATCCACCTGCCCGCGGACGACGCCACGGCCGCCGCCCTGGACCGGCTCAACGGCCGCCGCCCCGGCGCCCTGCGGGCGGTGGCGATGGGGCAGACCGGCTGAAGGCACCCAGTCCCGCCCCAGCCGCCGGAGGGGCCGCCTGCCCGGATCAGCTCACCAGCTCGTGCGCGTACGGCGGCTCCGCCCCGGCTCGCGAGCAGGTGATCGCCGCCGCGCGGGCCGCGAAGCCCAGCAGTTCCGTCCAACCGCCGGGGCCCAGCTCGGCCAGCGCCCGGGCGCTGAGGGCATCGCGTACGGCGAGCCCGTGCAAGAGCGCCGCGTTGACCGTGTCGCCCGCGCCGATCGTGTCCACGACCTCCACGCGTTCGCCCGGCACCGCGTACTCGCCGCCGTCGGCGGTGAACGCGGTCAGTCCGTCGCCGCCCCGGGTGATCACCACCGCCTCCGGGCCGGCCGTCAGCCACTCCCGGGGCGTGCCCCCGAGCCACTCGGCGTCCTCCGCCGACAGCTTCAGCAGCGACACGGACGGCAGCCAGCTCTTGAACCGCGCCCGGTAGGCGTCCGCGTCCGGGATCAGCCCGGCCCTGATGTTCGGGTCCAGCGCGGTGAACACGCCCTGCGCGTTCGCCCGGCGCATCAGCTCCTCGTACGCGCTCGCCCCCGGCTCCAGCACCAGCGAACAGGTGCCGAAGGACACCGCGCGGGTGCCGGAGGGCAGCGCGGAGGGTGCTTCGAACAGCCGGTCCGCCGTCCCGTCGACGTAGAAGGAGTACGCCGCCGAGCCGTCCGAGCCGACCGTGGCGACCGCGAGGGTCGTCGGCTCGGCGCCCCGCTGCACCGAGGACACGCCGACCCCGGTCGCGCGCAGCCGGTCCAGCAGGGCCTCTCCGAAGGCGTCGGACGACACCCGGGAGCAGAAGGCGGCGGGGGAGCCGAGTCGGCCCAGCGCCACGGCCGTGTTGTACGGGCCGCCGCCGAGCTGCAGCGCCGCCAGGGCACCCGTGCCCTGCGGTACCAGGTCGATCAGAGCCTCACCGGCGACGACGATCACGACAGGGTTCCTTCCTCGGACGGGCTGGGGCAGCCGCACGACGTGCGGTGGACGAAGGCGCAGGGCAGGCGCACGGTCCGGGCGGGCCGGTCCGGCTCGGCGAGACGCTCCAGGAGCACGCGGACGGCCCGGGCGCCGATGTCCCTGCCGGGCTGCGCGATCGCGGTGAGGCGGGGCGAGAACAGGTCCGCCCACGCGAAGTCGTCGAAGCAGCACAAGGCGATGCCCTCCGGCACGGACAGGCCGTGCGCGCCCAGGGCTCGCAGCACGCCGATGGTCATGGCGTTGTTGCCGGTGACCAGCGCGGTGGGCGGCACGCCGAGCGACAGCAGGGCCTCGGTGGCCTGCCCGGCACCGGCGGACTCCGAATCGCCGTGCACCAGCAGCCGCCCGTCGTAGGGCAGCCCCGCGAGCGCGAGACCGCTGCGGTAGCCGGTGATCCGCTCGCTGGTGGTGCTGAGCCCCGGCCGCCCCGCCACCAGCCCGATCCTCCGGTGACCTAGCCCGGCGAGGTGGGTTACCAGCCGGGACGTCGGTTCGGCGTTGTCGGCACACACCTGGTCGAAGCGCGGACCGCCGTCGGTCCCGGGCCCGTCCACCAGCCGGTCCAGGAACACGGCCGGTACGCCGTGCCGCCCCAGGTAGGCGAGCAGCCCGCGCGGATCGGCCGAGGGCGCGACGATCACGCCGTCCACCCGGCGCTCGTGCAGCAGCTGGACGACCTTGCGCTCGTGCTCCGGGTCGTCGTGCGGATCGGCGATCAGCAGGCTGTAGCCGGCCTCCAGCGCGGCGGCCTCGACGCCCTGGAGGATCTCCGTGAAGTACGGGTTGCTGATCGCCGAGACCGCCAGCCCGATGGACCGGGTGCGGGCCGTCACCAGGGAACGGGCCAGTGTGTTCGTGGTGTAGCCGAGCTCCTCCACGGCGTCCAGGACCGCCTGGCGGGTGTGGGGAAGCACGGGCCGGGTGTCGTTCAGCACGTGCGAGACCGTCGCCACGGAGACACCGGCGCTCCGCGCGACGTCGGCCATGGTCGCCATGGACGTTCCCTCCTCCGCTGACGGCGCTTTCGCCGGGGAAGATATCGCATGAAGCGCCGGACGTAAACGTTTGCGCAATCGTTTACGTCCGACGCCGGGTCGCAGGGCTTGAGGGCGTTTCCGGCCCCGTCCGCTACTCCCAGTCCCAGCCGATTCCGAGGTACCCCGTCCGCACCCGTGGTTCGACCAGATGGACGGACCGGTGCCGGCCGCTCAGTGCCAGGTCCTGGCATCCGCTGCGGGGCGCCGCCGCCGAGTGCTGGGCGAAGCGGTGACAGCGCACCGGCAGGGCCGCCGCGTCGAAGCACACCTGGAGGGCGTACTGGCCGCCGGGGGAGTCGAAGCCGCGGACGTACTCGCGTGACGCATCCGCTGTGCCGTCCTCGACGCCGTAGCGGAACAGGAAGGTCTCCCCGGCCCGCAGCCGGGTGTCGAAGAGCAGCTCGGCCGCGAGCACTCCCGTGTCGTGGTGCCAACGGACGCGGCCGGTACGGCAGTTCTCCAGCGCGTGCACCCGCATGCGCTCGGGCACGGCTCCCCGGTCGCCGTGGTGGACGGCCACGAAGCGGTCGATGCCGTCCCGGTGGGCGCGCACGATGTGATGCGACTCGCGCTCCGCCAGTTCGCGCCGCGCCCCGATCCGGAGCCGTTCGTGGTGGCCGAGGGTGTGCAGGCCCCCGTCCGGTGGACAGTCCAGCTCGGCCAGCAACTGGTCCAGCACACCGGAGGCCTCGACGAGGGAGCGGTAGGAGCGGGCGGCGGGCCGCAGCCCGGACGGGCCGTCCCCGGACTCGACGAGCAGCCGGATCAGCGACTCCTCGGGAAGCTCCAGGATCTCCTCCAGCGCGCGTACGGCCCGCAGCGACTCGGGGCGCTGCGGACGCCTGGCCCCCTGCTGCCAGTAACTCAAACTCGTGACGCCGACCTTCACCCCGTGGCGGGACAGATGGTGCTGCACGCGTTGCAGCGGCAGCCCGCGGGCGGCGATCGCGGCCCGCAGGGCGACGTGGAAGGGGCCGCCTCGCAGGGCCGAGTCCAGTTCCGCGGTGGCGACGTCCGCGTGCTGTGGGGCGTGCGGCATGCAGGGGCCTCTCTGTGAGTCGGCGACGGCTGGTCAGACCGTTCGCGCGGGCCGCCCGGGTGCAGTCCCTCCGGCGCGGGGCAGGTCTTCACATGCGTACGCCGTCGTTCAGGGCCCCGAGTTCCCCCGCATTGAAGCGTGTTGACCTGGTCCCGACAACACCTGATGCCGGACGGTGACGTACGTGCACCCGCCGGTGCCGTCCGGACATGCGAACGCCCGGGGCGTGCGCCCCGGGCGTTCGCTGTGGATGTGTGCTTCTAGGAGTGGTCGCTTCCGCCCTGTTCCCGGAGGGCCAGGCGCTTGGCGCGCGCGATGTCGGGATCGCGCGGGTCCAGGGCGTCGCGCAGCGCCAACGGCTCGTCCGTGTAGTGGCGGGTACGGGCCGCCCGCCGGGTTTTCTCGATCCGCATCTGCTTCATGTGCGCAGCCCTCCGACCCGTGGCCCGCCTGCTCCGCACCGGGAACGACGGTCCGCACCGACAACCTGTGCCTGCACCGGGACGGACTCCGTCCGCCGGACGTCGTCGTGTCCCGTGGGTGAGCCCCATTCCCGCTCCCGGGGGGCCGTAACCCCGGGGCGGGACATGCCGTTGGAAACTGCCCCTCGCCGGGGCGGTGATCGTGGCCCGGGCCGCGTCGGACTGTCGGTGCTCGCCAGTAGGGTGTGAGACATGGCCGACCCCTCCAGCTACCGCCCCAAACCGGGTGAGATCCCCGACTCGCCGGGGGTCTACAGGTTCCGTGACGAGCACCGCCGGGTGATCTACGTAGGAAAGGCGAAAAGCCTGCGCCAGCGCCTGGCGAACTACTTCCAGGACCTGGCGGGCCTGCACCCGCGCACCCGCTCCATGGTGACCACTGCCGCGTCCGTGGAGTGGACGGTGGTGTCCACGGAGGTCGAGGCGCTCCAGCTGGAGTACTCGTGGATCAAGGAGTACGACCCCCGGTTCAACGTCAAGTACCGCGACGACAAGAGCTACCCGTACCTCGCGGTGACGATGAACGAGGAGTACCCGCGCGTGCAGGTGATGCGCGGTCACAAGAAGAAGGGGGTCCGCTACTTCGGGCCGTACGCGCACGCGTGGGCGATCCGTGACACGGTCGACCTGCTGCTGCGCGTCTTCCCCGTGCGCACGTGCTCGGCCGGCGTGTTCAAGAACGCCGCCCGGACCGGCCGTCCCTGCCTCCTCGGTTACATCGGCAAGTGCTCGGCGCCCTGCGTCGACCGCGTCTCCGCCGAGGAGCACCGCGAACTGGCCGACGAGTTCTGCGACTTCATGACCGGTCGGACCAACACGTACATCCGCCGCCTGGAGAAGCAGATGGCCGAGGCGGCCGAGGAGATGGAGTACGAGCGGGCGGCCCGACTGCGCGACGACGTCGAGGCCCTGAAGAAGGCCATGGAGAAGAACGCGGTCGTGCTCGCCGACGCGACCGACGCCGACCTGATCGCGGTCGCCGAGGACGAGCTGGAGGCGGCCGTCCAGATCTTCCACGTGCGCGGCGGACGCGTGCGCGGCCAACGCGGCTGGGTCACCGACAAGGTGGAGGAGATCACCACCGGCGCCCTCGTCGAGCACGCCCTCCAGCAGCTGTACGGGGAGGAGACGGGCGACGCCGTCCCCAAGGAGGTCCTCGTCCCGGCCCTGCCCGACCCCGTGGAGCCCGTCCAGGAGTGGCTGGCCGGCCGGCGCGGCTCGGGCGTCTCCCTGCGCATCCCGCAGCGCGGCGACAAGAGGGCGCTCATGGAGACCGTGCAGCGCAACGCCCAGCAGGCGCTCGTGCTGCACAAGACCAAGCGGGCCTCCGACCTGACCACGCGCTCGCGTGCCCTGGAGGAGATCGCCGACGCGCTCGACCTGGACAGCGCCCCGCTCAGGATCGAGTGCTACGACATCTCCCATCTCCAGGGCGACGACGTCGTGGCCTCCATGGTCGTCTTCGAGGACGGGCTCGCCCGCAAGAGCGAGTACCGGCGTTTCCAGATCAAGGGTTTCGCCGGACAGGACGACGTCCGCTCGATGCACGAGGTGATCACCCGCCGCTTCCGGCGCTATCTCGCCGAGAAGGAGAAGACGGGCGAGTGGACCGACGGCGAGGCCCCCGAGAGCACCGAGGACGGCGAGCTCACCATGGCCGGCACCCTCACCGAGGACGACGGCCGCCCCAAGAAGTTCGCCTACCCGCCCCAGCTCGTCGTCGTCGACGGCGGCGCCCCGCAGGTCGCGGCGGCCCGGCGCGCCCTTGACGAACTCGGCATCGACGACATCGCCGTGTGCGGCCTGGCCAAGCGCCTGGAGGAGGTCTGGCTGCCCGGCGACGACGACCCGGTGGTCCTGCCCCGCACCAGCGAGGGCCTGTACCTGCTCCAGCGCGTCCGTGACGAGGCCCACAGGTTCGCGATCAGCTATCAGCGCGCCAAGCGGTCCAAGCGCTTCCGCTCCAGCCCCCTGGATGACGTCCCCGGCCTGGGGGACACCCGCAAGCAGGCACTTCTGAAGCACTTCGGTTCGTTGAAGAGACTGCGAGCCGCCACCATCGACCAGATCTGCGAGGTCCCCGGCATAGGCCGCAAGACGGCCGAGACGATCGCCGTGGCCCTCGCCGGCTCGGCCCCGGCCGCACCCGCCGTCAACACGGCGACGGGAGAGATCATGGAGGAGGAACCCGGCACCATGGGTTCCAGCGGGGAACCCGTGACGATGGGAGCCCCGGACGAACGACGGGGGCAGGAGACATGAATGTGAACGAGCACGACGGCCGCACAGAGCAAGCCACAGACGGAGCACAGGTGAGTACGGGCACACCCAACGAGAAGGCCCCGGCCCCGGACGCGGCCATCCCCGAGCTGGTGATCATCTCCGGCATGTCCGGAGCCGGGCGCTCCACGGCGGCGAAGTGCCTGGAGGACC
This sequence comes from Streptomyces sp. NPDC012474, assembly GCF_042955185.1. Lineage (NCBI taxonomy): Bacteria > Bacillati > Actinomycetota > Actinomycetes > Kitasatosporales > Streptomycetaceae > Streptomyces > Streptomyces sp. NPDC012474. The sequence continues at coordinate 198,576 of NZ_JBIBEP010000005.1, read as the reverse complement.
TCGGCTGGTTCGTCGTCGACAACCTGCCGCCCGCGCTGATCCCCACCATGGTGGAGCTCGGCGCCCGCTCCCAGGGCAACGTGGCGCGGATCGCCGTCGTCGTCGACGTCCGCGGCCGCCGCTTCTTCGACAACCTCCGCGAGTCCCTCGCCGACCTGGAGGCGAAGAACGTCACGCGGCGGATCGTCTTCCTGGAGTCCTCCGACGATGCCCTGGTCCGCCGCTTCGAGTCGGTGCGCCGCCCGCACCCCCTGCAGGGCGACGGGCGCATCGTCGACGGCATCGACGCCGAGCGTGAGCTGCTGCGCGAGCTGCGCGGGGACGCCGACCTGGTGATCGACACCTCCAGCCTGAACGTGCACGAGCTGCGCGCCAAGATGGACGCCCAGTTCGCCGGCGAGGAGGAGCCGGAGCTGCGGGCCACGGTCATGTCGTTCGGCTACAAGTACGGCCTGCCGGTCGACGCCGACCTCGTCGTCGACTGCCGGTTCCTGCCGAACCCGCACTGGGTCCCGGAGCTGCGCCCGTACACCGGCCTGAACGACGAGGTCGCGGGCTACGTCTTCAACCAGCCCGGCGCCAAGGAGTTCCTCGACCGGTACACCGAGCTCCTCCAGCTCGTCGCCACCGGCTACCGCCGGGAGGGCAAGCGCTATGTGACGATCGCCGTGGGCTGCACGGGCGGCAAGCACCGCTCGGTCGCCATGTCGGAGAAGCTCGCCGCCCGGCTCGCCGCCGAGGGCGTGGAGACGGTGGTCGTACACCGGGACATGGGACGCGAATGACACGACGTACACCGCGGCTGAGCCGGCTGCGCCGGGTGGTGCCCGAGGGCAACGGCGGAAAGGCCGCCCGGCCCGCCGAGGCCCGGGGCGGCAGAGCGCGCCGCCGGGGCACCCAGCCCAAGGTCGTCGCCCTCGGCGGCGGCATGGGCCTGTCCGCCTCGCTCGCCGCGCTGCGCCGGATCACCGGCGACCTCACCGCCGTCGTCACCGTGGCCGACGACGGCGGCTCCAGCGGACGCCTGCGCGACGAGCTCGGCGTGCTGCCGCCCGGAGACCTGCGCAAGGCTCTGGCCGCGCTGTGCGGTGACGACGACTGGGGCCAGACCTGGGCCCGGGTCATCCAGCACCGCTTCCAGTCTCAGGGCGACCTGCACGAACACGCGGTCGGCAACCTGCTGATCGTCGCCCTGTGGGAGCAGCTCGGCGACCATGTGCAGGCCCTCGACCTGGTCGGACGGCTTTTGGGCGCCCAGGGGCGCGTGCTGCCGATGTCCGCCGTCCCGCTGGAGCTCCAGGCCCTGGTCAAGGGTCACGACCCGGCGCGTCCGGAGGAGGTCGACACGGTCCGCGGCCAGGCGACCGTCGCCCTCACCCCGGGTGAGGTGCAGTCCGTGCACCTCGTGCCGAACGACCCGCCGGCGGTGCCCGAGGCGGTCGAGGCCGTCCTGGACGCGGACTGGGTGGTGCTCGGCCCCGGCTCCTGGTTCTCCTCGGTCATTCCGCACCTCCTCGTCCCCGAGCTGCTGGACGCGCTCAGCCGGACGAAGGCCCGCCGGGTGCTCTCCCTGAACCTCGCGCCGCAACCCGGAGAAACCGACGGCTTCTCCCCGCAGCGTCATTTGGAGGTTTTGGGACGACACGCCCCTAAACTCGCCCTGGACGTGGTGCTGGCCGACGAGGCCGCCGTGCCCGACCGCGACTCCCTGACCGATGCCGCCAAACGGTTCGGGGCCGCGGTCGAGCTGGCGCCGGTGGCCGGACCCGACGGAACCCCGAGGCACGACCCGGAGCTGTTGGCCGCCGCGTACGACCGTATTTTTCGGATGCATGGAAGGATCGGCCCATGGCGATGACGGCAGCGGTGAAGGACGAGATCTCCCGGCTCCCCGTCACCCGGACCTGCTGCAGAAAGGCGGAGGTCTCCGCCATCCTGCGGTTCGCCGGCGGCCTTCACCTGGTGAGCGGTCGGATTGTGATCGAGGCGGAGCTGGATACGGCGATGGCGGCCCGCCGTCTCAAGCGGGACATCCTGGAGATCTTCGGCCACAGCTCCGAACTGATCGTGATGGCTCCGGGCGGCCTGCGCCGCGGCTCGCGCTACGTCGTGCGGGTGGTGGCGGGCGGCGACCAGCTGGCGCGCCAGACCGGCTTGGTCGACGGGCGGGGCCGCCCGATCCGCGGCCTGCCGCCGCAGGTGGTCTCGGGGGCCACCTGCGACGCCGAGGCCGCCTGGCGTGGCGCGTTCCTGGCGCACGGCTCGCTCACCGAGCCCGGCCGCTCCTCCTCCCTGGAGGTGACCTGCCCGGGCCCCGAGGCCGCGCTCGCCCTGGTCGGCGCCGCCCGCAGGCTGTCGATCGCCGCCAAGGCCCGTGAGGTGCGCGGTGTGGACCGGGTCGTCGTCCGGGACGGTGACGCGATCGGCGCCCTGCTGACCCGCCTCGGCGCGCACGAGTCGGTGCTGGCCTGGGAGGAGCGCCGGATGCGCCGCGAGGTGCGCGCCACGGCGAACCGGCTCGCCAACTTCGACGACGCCAACCTGCGCCGCTCGGCCCGCGCGGCCGTCGCCGCGGGTGCCCGGGTACAGCGTGCCCTGGAAATCCTCGCCGACGACGTGCCCGAGCACCTGGCCGCCGCAGGCCGGCTGCGCATGGAGCACAAGCAGGCCTCCCTGGAGGAACTGGGCGCGCTCGCCGACCCGCCGCTGACCAAGGACGCGGTCGCCGGCCGGATCCGCCGCCTGCTGGCCATGGCCGACAAGCGCGCCTCCGACCTCGGCATCCCGGGCACGGAGGCCAACCTCAGCGACGAGCTGGCCGACAACCTGGTGGGCTGATCCCACGCGACGTCAAGAAGCCGGTGCCGACGCCCACTTGGGTGACCGGCACCGGCTTTCGCGTGTCGCTGAGGCGCCCTTGACTCGATCATGGACTGTCATGAGCCTGGCATCTGTTCGCTGCTGTGGCGGACCCACGCTAGGGGGGTTCATGAGACGAAGAGCGAGATCGATCCTCGCCGTCGGCGCGCTCCTGATCGGCGGAGCGAGCTTCGCACCCATCGCCCAGGCACAACCGGGAAGTCCGAACCCGTCCGACCCGGACGAGGTCAAGGTGTTCCGCGCCGAGGTCACCCAGAAGCAGGTACCCCTGCTGCTGGCCGCCGGCCAGGACGGACACGAGCTGAGTGAGCGAGTGCCCGAGAAGGGCACCGCGACCGTCGAGGTCTACCTGACGGACCAGCAGGCGAAGAAGCTGGAGAAGCAGGGCGTCGGCCTCACCGAGCACGAGATCTCCGCCCGGGCCGAGGCCCGTGTCGAGGACGCCGCCGAGGGCGTGTTCCGCCCGTACAGCGGCAAGGGCGGCCTGCGGGAGGAACTCCTGCGGACCGCGCAGGAGAACCCGGGTCTCACCAAGGTCGTCTCCATCGGCAAGACGATCAAGGGCCAGGACATCCTCGCGCTGAAGCTCACCAAGGGCGCGAAGAAGACGAAGGACGGCTCCAAGCCCTCCGTCCTCTACATGTCCAACCAGCACGCGCGCGAGTGGATCACGCCGGAGATGACCCGGCGCCTGATGCACCACTACCTGGACAACTACAAGAAGGACCGGCGCGTCAAGAAGATCGTCGACTCCACCGAACTGTGGTTCCTGCTGTCGGCCAACCCCGACGGCTACGACTACACCTTCGCCGACCCCGCCAACCGGCAGTGGCGCAAGAACCTGCGGGACGTCAACGGCGACGGCACCATCACCACCGGCGACGGCGTCGACCTCAACCGCAACTTCGCCTACAAGTGGGGCTACGACGACGAGGGCTCGTCCCCCAATCCCACCAGCCAGACCTACCGCGGCGCGGGTCCGAACTCCGAGCCGGAGACCAAGGCCCTGGACGCCTTCCAGAAGCGGATCGGCTTCACGTACGGCATCAACTACCACTCCGCCGCCGAACTCCTCCTCTACGGCGTCGGCTGGCAGGTGGCCACGCACACCCCGGACGACGTCCTGTACGAGGCCCTCGCCGGCACCCCGGACAACTCCGCGATCCCCGGCTACCACCCGCAGCTCTCCTCCGAGCTGTACACCACCAACGGCGAGGCGGACGGCCACGCGGCGAACGTCAACGGCCTGGCGATGTTCACCCCCGAGATGTCGACCTGCCAGACCGTCTCGGACCTCTACCCCGACGACGAGTGGAAGGCGGCCGACTGCCAGTCGGTCTTCACCTTCCCGGACGACGAGAAGCTGATCCAGCAGGAGTACGCCAAGAACGTCCCGTTCGCGCTCTCCGTCGCCGAGTCCGCCGCCCGTCCGGACCGGCCGTCGTCGTCGGTCGGCCTGAACGCCGCCGACTTCACCCCGGCCGCGTTCGGCACGTCGTACTCCCGCGGCGCCGACCAGGAGGTCTCCGTCGTCGTACGGAAGTCCGTGCGCGACAAGGAGCTCAAGTACCGCGTGAACGGCGGCCGCACCGAGGACATGGCGCTCAAGCCGTGGAAGGGGGGCGAGACCTACGGCGGTGAGGACAACCTCTACTTCGACGAGTACCGGGCGAAGGTCAAGGACGGCGAGCCGGGCGACAAGGTCGAGGTGTGGTTCACCGGCGAGGCGAGGAACGGCAAGAAGGTCTCCAGCGAGCGCTTCACCTACACCGTCGCCGAGCGGCCCCGGGCGAACACCCTCGTGGTAGCCGAGGAGGGCGCCGCGGCCACGCAGGCGCAGACGTACGTGGACGCGCTCAAGGCGAGCGGCCGCAAGGCGGTCGTGTGGGACGTGGCCGAGCAGGGCGTACCGGACGCGCTGGGCGTGCTGAGCCACTTCGACACGGTCGTCCACTACACGGGCGCGAGCGTCCCGGGCGTCGCCACCCAGCTCCAGCTGCGGGCCTTCCTCAACGAGGGCGGCCGGCTGATCGAGGCCGGTGAGCAGGCCGGCGGCAACGTGGACCTCGGCGGCGGTGTGCTGTCGGACGACTTCAGCCAGTACTACCTGGGCGCCTACACCCGCACCGCCACGCCCGGGGCCACCGGCTTCACCGGCTCCGGCGAGTTGGGCGGCGTCACCGGCCCGCTGGGCGCCGCCCCCGGCAACCCGCTGGACCGGGCCGGCACCTACAGCGTCACCTCCGACGAACTGGGTACCGACGCGTTCCCGCAATTCGCGAGCAAGGGCGCCGGGCAGTTCGCCGGCACGGTCAACCCGTACGGCCCGTACGCGGGATCGTCGATGGCCGCCGCCGTCCACACCGACGACTCCTACAAGCGCCTCACCCGCACCGTGGACCTCACCGGCACCCCCGCGGCCGAGAAGCCGACCCTGCGCACCCAGCTCCTCTGGGACACCGAGTCCGGCTACGACCACGCCATCGTCGAGGCCCGCACCACGGGCGCCGACGACTGGACGACCCTTCCCGAGGCGGGCGGCGCCACCGGAACGGCCGTTCCCGCGGAGTGCCAGGCCGGGTTCTACGTCAACGAGCACCCCTGGCTGAAGCACTACCTCACCGTGGCGGACGGCGGCTGCACCGCGACCGGCACCACCGGCACCTGGAACAGCCTCACCGGAGCCTCCGACGGCTGGCAGCAGGTGAACTTCGATCTGAGTGCCTACGCCGGCAGGACGGTCGAGGTCTCGATCAGCTACGTCACCGACCCGGGCAGCGGCGGGCACGGCGTCCTCGCCGACGACGCCTCGCTCGTCGTCGGCGGCACGGCGAAGGAGACCGAGGGATTCGAGACCTCGCTCGGTGCCTGGAAGGTCGCCGGACCGCCCGAGGGCAGCCCGGCCGTCCTCAAGGACTGGGCACGCACCGGCGCCCTGTTCCAGACGTACGGCGCGGTCACCACGGACGACACCGTGCTGCTGGGCTTCGGCCTGGAGCACGTCACCGCGGCGGCCGACCGGACGGCACTGATGAGGAAGGCCCTCGCCTCCCTGGACGGGTGACATCCCTGGTCAACGGGGAACTCGTGCGCTAGCGAAATCGAGTGGTTCCGCTTTCGGCCGTGGGCGGTCCGTACCCCTACTGGCGGGTACGGACCGCCCTGCCGTGTATGAGGCATCTGAATGTCACTACCAGTGCTTCAGAGAGGTAGGGTCGTAGGCGGTCGGGGACATCCCAAACAGAGCTCGCCGGCACCTCGTGGCCGGCGTACCAACGAGGAGATCGGTTCGTGACGATCCGCGTAGGCATCAACGGCTTCGGTCGTATCGGTCGCAACTACTTCCGCGCGCTGCTGGAGCAGGGTGCAGACATCGAGATCGTGGCTGTCAACGACCTGGGTGACACCGCGACCACCGCCCACCTGCTGAAGTACGACACCATCCTGGGCCGCCTCAAGCAGGAGGTCACGCACACCGCCGACACGATCACGGTCGACGGCAAGACCATCAAGGTCCTGGCCGAGCGCAACCCCGCCGACATCCCGTGGGGCGAGCTGGGCGTCGACATCGTCATCGAGTCGACGGGCATCTTCACCAAGAAGGCCGACGCCGAGAAGCACATCACCGGTGGCGCGAAGAAGGTCCTCATCTCGGCCCCGGCCAAGGACGAGGACGTCACCATCGTGATGGGCGTCAACCAGGACCAGTACGACCCGGCGAACCACCACGTCATCTCCAACGCCTCCTGCACCACCAACTGTGTGGCGCCGATGGCGAAGGTCCTCGACGAGAACTTCGGCATCGTCAAGGGCCTGATGACGACGGTGCACGCGTACACCAACGACCAGCGCATCCTGGACTTCCCGCACAAGGACCTGCGTCGCGCGCGTGCCGCCGCCGAGAACATCATTCCGACCACGACGGGTGCCGCCAAGGCCACCGCGCTGGTACTGCCGCAGCTCAAGGGCAAGCTGGACGGCATGGCCATGCGCGTCCCGGTCCCGACCGGCTCGGTCACCGACCTGGTGCTGGAGCTCGGCCGCGAGGTCACCAAGGAAGAGGTCAACGCCGCCTTCCAGAAGGCGGCCGAGGGCGAGCTGAAGGGCATCCTCGAGTACACCGAGGACCCGATCGTCTCCTCCGACATCGTGAACGCCCCGGCGTCCTGCACCTTCGACTCCTCCCTGACCATGGTCCAGGAGGGCAAGAGTGTGAAGGTCATCGGCTGGTACGACAACGAGTGGGGCTACTCCAACCGCCTCGTGGACCTTACGGTCTTCGTCGGCAACCAGCTCTGATCAACCGAGCAGGCACGTCCATGTGAGAGCAGGGCTCGGGCGGCGCGAGGACGCGCCGCCCGAGCCCTGACTCACGTACAGATCAGAGCTGTTCGATCACGAGCACTTTCGAGCGCTTACGAGCTCTTTCAGGAGTCCCCTCATGAAGACGATCGACGAACTCCTCACCGAAGGGGTAGCGGGCAAGCGGGTCTTCGTCCGCGCCGACCTGAACGTGCCGCTGGACGGCACACGCATCACCGACGACGGCCGCATCCGCGCCGTGCTGCCCACGGTCAAGGCCCTCGCCGACGCCGGCGCCCGGGTCGTCGTCGCCTCCCACCTGGGCCGCCCCAAGGGCACCCCGGACCCGGCCTTCTCCCTCGCCCCGGCCGCCGCGCGCCTCGGGGAACTCCTCGGGGCGGAAGTCGCCTTCGCGGCCGACACGGTCGACGAGTCCGCCCGGACCACCGTCGCCGGCCTGGCCGACGGCCGGGTCGCGGTCGTCGAGAACCTGCGCTTCAACGCCGGTGAGACCAGCAAGGACGACGCCGAGCGCGGCGCCTTCGCCGACCGGCTCGCCGCCCTCGCGGACGTCTACGTCGGAGACGGCTTCGGTGCGGTGCACCGCAAGCACGCGTCCGTGTACGACCTCCCGGCCCGGCTGCCGCACTACGCCGGCCACCTCATCGCCACCGAGGTCGGCGTCCTGAAGAAGCTCACCGACGACGTCAAGCGGCCCTACGCCGTCGTCCTGGGCGGCGCCAAGGTGTCCGACAAGCTCGCGGTCATCGACCAGCTGCTCGGCAAGGCCGACCGCCTGCTCATCGGTGGCGGCATGGTCTTCACCTTCCTCAAGGCCAAGGGCCACGAGATCGGCTCCTCCCTGGTCCAGGAGGACCAGCTCCCGGTCGTCCGGGAGTACGTCGAGCGCGCCGAGAAGAACGGCGTCGAGCTGGTCCTGCCCGTGGACGTCGTGGTCGCGCCGGAGTTCCCGGATCTCAAGACCAAGGCGCCGGCCCAGCCCACCACGGTCGCCGCCGACGCCATGCCGGCCGGCCAGATGGGCCTGGACATCGGCCCCGAGTCCCGCAAGCTGTACGCCTCGAAGATCGTCGACGCCGCCACCGTCTTCTGGAACGGCCCCATGGGCGTCTTCGAGCACCCCGATTTCGCCGAGGGCACCAAGGCGGTCGCCCAGGCTCTCCTCGACTCCCAGGCCTTCACGGTGGTCGGTGGCGGCGACTCAGCCGCCGCCGTCCGCATCCTGGGCTTCGACGAGAACGCATTCGGCCACATCTCGACCGGTGGTGGCGCCTCCCTCGAATACCTCGAGGGCAAGACGCTCCCCGGCCTCGCCGCACTGGAGGACTGACCCCATATGAGCACGCGTACGCCGCTGATGGCGGGCAACTGGAAGATGAACCTCAACCACCTCGAGGCCATCGCCCACGTCCAGAAGCTCGCCTTCGCCCTGGCCGACAAGGACTACGAGGCCGTCGAGGTCGCCGTCCTGCCGCCCTTCACCGATCTGCGCTCCGTGCAGACCCTGGTCGACGGCGACAAGCTCAAGATCAAGTACGGCGCCCAGGACATCTCGGCGCACGACAGCGGTGCCTTCACCGGCGAGATCTCCGGCCCCATGCTGGCCAAGCTGAAGTGCACGTTCGTCGCCATCGGCCACAGCGAGCGCCGCCAGTACCACGCCGAGACCGACGAGCTGGTGAACGCCAAGGTCAAGGCCGCCTACAAGCACGGTCTGACCCCGATCCTGTGCGTGGGCGAGGAGCTGGAGGTCCGCGAGGCGGGCAACCACGTCTCCCACACCCTCGCCCAGGTCGAGGGCGGTCTGAAGGACCTCCCCGCCGAGCAGGCCGAGACCGTCGTGATCGCCTACGAGCCCGTCTGGGCCATCGGCACCGGCAAGGTCTGCGGTGCCGAGGACGCCCAGGAGGTCTGCGCGGCGATCCGCGGCAAGATCGCCGAACTGTACTCGCAGGACCTGGCCGACAAGATCCGCATCCAGTACGGCGGCTCGGTCAAGGCGGGCAACGTCGCGGAGATCATGGCCCAGGCCGACATCGACGGTGCCCTGGTCGGCGGCGCCTCGCTGGACGCGGACGAGTTCGTCAAGATCGTGCGCTTCCGCGACCAGTGAGCCGAAGGGGCGCGGCCGGTGTCGAGAGGACGAGCGCGCGGAGGCCCGATGGGCTGAGCACGGTCGGCCTCTCGACACCGGCTCGGAGCGCCCCGCAGGCGACCCGGTAAACAGCGAGTATGCGGTAGCGACGATCCGTCGTACCCTTGCGGGGTCCAGCGCTGTGCTGGGCCCCGCGTCGTCATCCGAATCCGAGGAAGTTGGTCCAGCCGTGGTTTTGGGGTTCTCGATCGCCCTGATCGTCTTCAGCCTGCTGCTGATGCTGCTGGTGCTGATGCACAAGGGGAAGGGCGGCGGCCTCTCCGACATGTTCGGCGGTGGCATGCAGTCCTCCGTCGGCGGCTCCTCGGTCGCCGAGCGGAACCTCGACCGGATCACCGTCGTGATCGGTCTGCTGTGGTTCGCGTGCATCATCGTGCTCGGCATCCTGATGAAGGTGAACAACTGACCGAGCCGCAATCCGCACGGAACCCGTACGTAAGGCCCCATGTTCGGTACGCGCAGCTGAGCGCGGCCTATCATGGGGCTTGCGTCTAGGTGTGAGGGTTGTAACTCCAATCACTGGACGCGCGTTGGGCCTTACGTAGACTGAGGCGCTCGCAGCGAAGCGGAACGCCGACTCGCTTCGCGGCACCATCACGCAGGGAGTTACGACCGTGGCAAGTGGCAACGCGATCCGGGGAAGCCGGGTCGGGGCGGGGCCGATGGGCGAGGCCGAGCGCGGCGAGTCCGCGCCGCGGCTGCGCATCTCCTTCTGGTGCTCCAACGGACACGAGACCCAGCCGAGCTTCGCCAGCGACGCGCAGGTGCCCGATACCTGGGACTGTCCCCGCTGCGGCTTTCCGGCAGGCCAGGACCGGGACAACCCCCCGGACCCGCCGCGCACCGAGCCCTACAAGACGCACCTGGCGTATGTGCGTGAGCGGCGCAGCGACGCTGACGGCGAGGCCATCCTCGCCGAGGCGCTCGCCAAACTGCGGGGCGAGATCTAGAAGTCGAGACCGGCCGGCACCAGCAGGTGCCCGGCCGGAGCTGCTTCCCCGCCGTCACCGCCGGCCGGTTGTCAGTCAGTGGCAGACCCACGACCACCGGAACCCGCTACGAGTACCAATGTCAGTGGTGCCCTCTACGGTTTGTGCATCGGACGAACCATGAGGGGGAGCGGTGGCGACGGTCGAGGTGGGGAGCAGCGCTCCGCCCGCGTGGCGCGGGGGCTTCGGACGGCTGTGGAGTGCCGCTGTGCTGTCCAGCTTCGGCGATGCGCTGCGGACAGCCGCACTGCCCCTGCTGGCCGTCACCCTGACCGACGATCCGCTGCTCATCGCCTCCGTCACGGCCTGCGGCTATCTGCCCTGGATCGTCTTCGGCCTGCTCGGCGGGGCCGTCGCCGACCGGGTGGACCAGCGGCGGGCCATGTGGATGGCAGACGCGTTACGGGGGCTGCTGGTCGCCGCCTTCGCGGTCGCCGTCGCGCTCGGACACGCCTCGATCGGTCTGCTCATCGTGCTGGCCGTCGCCCTCACCACCCTTCAGACCCTCTTCGACAACGCTGCCACGGCGCTGCTGCCCACCTTGGTCGACCGAGGCGCGCTCGGCAGCGCCAACGCCCGGCTGATGACCGGCCAGCGCATCGCCGGCGGTCTGCTCGGCGGGCCCGTCGTGCCGCTGCTGCTGGCATCCGGAGCGGCCGTGCCGTTCGCGGCCGACGCCGTGACCTACCTCCTGGCCGCCGCGTTGATCGCCTCCCTGCCGGCCGCCGAGTCCGGCCGGAAGCCCAGACCGGCGGGCAGCACACTGCGCCGGGAGATCGCGGAGGGCCTGCGTACCCTCTGGCGCGACCGCGCCCTGCGCGCCCTGTGCGCCGCCACGGCCCTGTGCAACATCGGCATGGGCACCCTGATCGCCCTGCTGGTCGTCCTCGTCACCGACTGGCTCCGGGCGGGCCCCGCGGGCTATGCGGCGGCCGGCACCGCCTTCACGCTGGGCAGCCTGGCCGGGGGAGTGGTGAACGGCCGGCTGGTGGCGTGGCTCGGCCGGCTCCGGTCGGTGCTGCTCGCCGGCTCGGTGCAGACCGCGCTGCTCGTCGTCATGGGCACCGTACGCAGCCTGGCCGTGCTGGTGGGCGCGCTGGCCGTCTTCGGGCTCCTGGGCATGGTGTGGAACGTCAACACCGCGACCCTCATGCAGGAGCGCAGCCCCGCCGGGCTCCTGGGCCGGGTCAGCTCGGCCTTCCGGACGCTGGCCTTCGCCGGAGTGCCCCTCGGCGCCCTGCTGGGCGGTGCCGTCGCCGCCGCCCGGGGGCCGCACACCCCACCCCTGCTCACGGCCGCCTTCTTCGCCCTCGCCGTCGTCGCACTGATACCGGTGCGCCAGGTGAACGTATCTGGTGCCGAGCCGGCGGACGGCGCCACGACAGCCGATGTCACGCGCTGATCAACTAGGTTGGGACCGGCAGCGGGGCAGGCTACGCAGGCAGGACAGGAAAGAAGGCTGAACTCCGAGATGAACGCAGACGGCCGTACCAGGCTCAACCAGTCGCCCGAGTGGACGGCACTGGCCAAGCACCGTGAGGAGCTGGGCGACATCCGGCTGCGCGAGCTGTTCGCCGCCGACTCCGGCCGCGGCACCGCGTACACCCTCCGGGTCGGAGACCTGTACGTCGACTACTCCAAGCACCTCGTCACCGACGACACCCTGCGGCTGCTGCGTGAACTGGCCGCCGCCACCGATGTCTTCGGGCTGCGGGACGCCATGTTCCGCGGCGAGAAGATCAACACCACCGAGGACCGGGCCGTGCTGCACACCGCGCTGCGCGCCCCGCGCGACGCCGTGATCGAGGTCGACGGCGAGAACGTCGTACCCGGCGTGCACGCGGTGCTCGACAAGATGGCCGCCTTCGCGGACCGGGTGCGTTCGGGCGAGTGGACCGGGCACACCGGCAAGCGGATCCGGAACGTCGTCAACGTCGGTATCGGCGGCTCCGACCTCGGCCCGGCGATGGCCTACGAGGCGCTGCGGGCCTTCACCGACCGGGCGCTGACGGTGCGTTTCGTGTCGAACGTGGACGGCGCCGACCTGCACGAGGCGGTACGGGACCTGGACCCGGCGGAGACGCTGTTCGTCATCGCCTCCAAGACCTTCACCACCATCGAGACGGTCACCAACGCGATGTCGGCGCGCTCCTGGCTGCTGGCCGCGCTGGGTGACGACGACGCCGTCGCCAGGCACTTCGTCGCACTGTCGACGAACGCCGAGAAGGTCGCCGAGTTCGGCATCGACACAGCGAACATGTTCGAGTTCTGGGACTGGGTCGGCGGCCGCTACTCCTACGATTCCGCGATCGGCCTGGCCTTGATGATCGCCATCGGCCCGGACCGCTTCCGGGAGATGCTCGACGGCTTCCGGATCGTCGACGAGCACTTCCGGACCGCGCCCGCCGAGTCCAACGTGCCGCTGCTGCTGGGCCTGCTGGGCATCTGGTACGGCAACTTCCACGACGCCCAGTCGCACGCGGTGCTGCCCTACAGCCACTACCTGTCCAAGTTCACCGCCTACCTCCAGCAGCTCGACATGGAGTCCAACGGCAAGTCGGTGGACCGCGACGGGAACCCGGTGGACTGGCAGACCGGGCCGGTGGTGTGGGGCACGCCGGGCACCAACGGGCAGCACGCCTACTACCAGCTCATCCACCAGGGCACCAAGCTCATCCCGGCGGACTTCATCGGCTTCGCCCGGCCGGTCGCCGAGCTCGGTGACGAACTGAAGGCGCAGCACGACCTGCTGATGGCCAACTTCTTCGCCCAGACGCAGGCGCTGGCCTTCGGCAAGACGCCCGAGGAGGTACGGGCCGAGGGCGTGCCGCAGGAACTGGTGCCGCACAAGACGTTCCAGGGCAACCACCCGACGACCACGATCCTCGCGCCCGAGCTGACCCCGTCGGTCCTCGGCCAGCTGGTCGCCCTCTACGAGCACAAGGTGTTCGTGCAGGGCGCGGTGTGGAACATCGACTCCTTCGACCAGTGGGGCGTCGAGCTCGGCAAGGTGCTCGCCAAGCGCGTCGAGCCCGCGCTGACCGAGGGCGCCGAGGTCGAGGGCCTGGACGCGTCCACCACGGCGCTGGTCGCCACCTACCGGGAACTGCGCGGCCGGCAGTGACGAGAGCCGGACGGGAAGGCGGGCGGCAGCGCGCCGTCCGCTTCCCGTAGACTCCCGGACGATCATCACGGCGAGTGCTCGGGGGAGCGCGAAGTGGCACGCACACGCGGAAGTTGGACCGGTGGCGCCCTGACGGCCCGGTCCCTGCTCAAACCCCAGGACGTGGCGCGGGCGGTGTTCCACCCCGCGTGGATACCGCAGCCGCTCGATCCGTCGGTGGAGCGGCTCAAGAGGTTCCGCGTCATCGCCGGGGCGGTGGCGTCCCTCGGGGTCTTCACCTTCATCGAGGGCGGCTTCGACTTCAGGGAGCTGCTGGAGAACGCGATGACGGCCTCCGTCGTCCTGCTCTTCCTCACCCCGCTGACGGTCGGCGCGATGCTCTGGGTCTGGCGGCGCGGCGGCACCGTACGGCAACTGCGCGTGCCCCTGGTCAACTCCCTCCTGTTGCTCCTGCTGTTCGTCGGATGCGTTGCCGCCGTGCTGGTGCTGGTGCAGACGGTGAACGGGACGGCGAACCCCGCCGTGATCATCGGGGTCGGCCTGACGATGATGTGGCTGCTCATCTTCACGGCCTACGGAGCGGTGCGGGTCTCCGGCAACTTCTTCGGCACGGCGGCAGTGCACCGCTGTCTGCCACCGCTGCTCGCCGTGGTGACCAGCTGGCTGATGGCCGTCCCGGACCTCGTCACCGGTGATCTGCACGGGCTCAGCCTCACCCTGGGGATCATCTTCATCCTGGGGGCGCCGGTGACGGTCACCGCCATCGCACTGCTGGAGATGGGGCGGCTGAAGCGACGGTACGGGATCCGGCTGAAGGCCCATCCGGCGACGCAGGCACCGGCGCCCGGGCCGGTCCCGCCGATTCCCGCGGGCATGCCCCCGGCGGGAGCGCCGTACCTGCCGCCGCAGGCGAACCCGCACGGCCGGCCCCACATGCCGGGCGGGCAGCATCCGTACGCCCCGCACCCGCAGCCGCCGTACAACCCGCAGCATCCGTACGCCCCGCACCCGCAGCCGCCGTACAACCCGCAGCCCCCTTACAGCGGCTGACCGGAGTCGAGGTCAGGCCACCGCGCTCAGCGTGTCCGCGAGGCGCCGGCGGGCCGCCCGGGCCGCGGGGACGGCTGCCAGCGCGGCGGCGCAGAGGACCGCTGCCGCCCCGAGCGGCACCACGAGGATCGCGGAGGGGCCCTGGGCGAGGCCCGCGCCGATGCCGCTGGAGCGGCCCTGGGCATCGATCAGCCAGTGGGCGAGGGGCAGGCCCAGGGCGGTGGCGGCGAGGACGGCCGCAAGGGCCGTGAGGCCGGTGGCCGTGACGGTGATCGCCGTGATCTGCCGGGGGGACAGACCGATGGCCTTCAGGGCCAGCAGGTCCCGTTCGCTCTCGCGGACGGTCCCGCCGATCGCGGTCAGCAACTCGATGAGCCCGATGAGGGCGAGCACGGCGATCAGCCCGGCCACGACCGCGCGCAGGGGGGACAGCCCGTCCGCCGGGTTGGCCACCGTATGCACGTCCAGGTGGCCGCCTCCGGCCGTGGTGAGCCGGTCGGCGACCTCCCGCGGGTCCGCGCCGGGGTGAAGGCGGAGTTCGTAGAGGGTCGGGCGGAGCCCCGGGTTGTTCTCACGGAGGGTGTCGAGGGACGTGGAGATGACCCGGCCGGCGTTCTCCGGCTCGATGCTGCGGCCCACGATGTGCAGGATCAGCGGCTGGTCGCCGACGGTCATCCGGACCCAGTCGCCGACCCGCGCGTCCAGCAGGTCGAGCAGCCCCTGTCCGGCCACGGCCTCGTCGGAGCCCCGGGCGGGGCGGCCCTCGGCGAGGGTGTGCGGGTAGGGGTCCCGGTGGGTGCCGAGGCCGCGCAGCGCGATGGTCGCCGTCTGGCTCGGCCCCAGGGCGGCCGTCTCGACGCCCGGGTAGGCGGCGGCCACCCCCGGGTCGCGCTCCAGCAGGGTGCGGATCTGCTGCTCGCTGCGCCCGGCGTCGGCGCGGACGCTGAGCGCGGCGGGCAGGCCGACCTGCTCGGGCTCGCTGTGGAATCGGTCGATGGTGGTCCAGGCGCTCATCGCGACGACGATGAGCAGCAGCGGCAGCGTGAGACGGGCGACCGTGGCCAGGGAGCGGGGGCGGCGGGTGAACGCCGTGTGCCAGCCCAGCACCAGCGCGGGCGGAATCCGCATGCCCAGGGCCCGGCGCGCCACACCGGAAAGCCGTCCGCCCGAGGTCGTGGCGGGGCGAGGCACCGGTACCGGAGGCACGCGTCCGGCCCGCCAGGCGGCGAGGCCGGTGGTCGCGCCGATGAACAGCACCGCGCCGACCGGCACCACGATCAGCGCCACGGTGTGGCCGGGCAGCCCCTGCCACACGCCGACCGCGTCCCCGAGCCGCCCGGGGATCCGGCTGCCCAGGGCCTCGGCGAGCCCGGCGGCGGCCAGGGCGCCGAGCAGGGCGTAGGCGAGGTGCTGGAGCAGGAAGACCCGGACGACCTGGCCGGGAGTGAAGCCGATGGCCTTCAGCACGGAGAGGTCGCGCAGGTGTCCGCGGATACGCGTGCCGATCGCCCCGTGCACCGCGAACCCGGCCGCGACCAGCGCTCCCAGCCCGAACAGCCCCAGCACCTGGCCGAGCAGCCGGTTGTCGCCCTGCGCCTCGGCACGCGCCTGCTGCCAGGTCGAGACCTCGCCGATCGCCCCGGAGCCCAGCACCGTCACGGCGCGCTGGACGATGTAGGAGGTGTCGCCCGGGTCCGTCAGCCGTAGCCCGATCACCTGGCCGCCGGGGTCGGGAACGGCCGATGGCAGTGCCCAGACCAGGCCTGGCTGCTCACCGGGCCGGTAGCGCGGCTCGGCGCTGTCGGCGACGCCCACGACGGTCAGCTCGCGGGCGGTGCCGGGCACGGTGAGGGTGTCGCCGGGCTCGGCCAGCAGGGCCCGCGCGAGACGGCTCTCCAGCACCACGCCGTTCGGGGCCGAGGGGTCCAGCCAGTGGCCTGAGACGATCGGCGGGTGGCCGACCGAGGGCCGCTCCGGTGTCCCGCGCAGTTCCACGGAGGCGCGGCTGCCGCGCGCGGAGACGGTGACGGCGGCGGTGGGATAGGGGCCGGCGACGGTGTCCACGCCGTCCAGCCCGGTCAGCTTCCCGGTGTCGGCCGCCTTGTCGGTGTGCAGCCACACATGAGCGCCGTGCGACTGCGTGAAGACGCGCTGCCAGGGGTTGGTCGCGTAGCCGAACAGGGCCGTGGCCAGCAGCAGGGAGGCGACGATGCCCGTCGTGGCGAGGACGAGGAACAGCGCCTCGCCGCGGTGCGTGCGCAAATCGGAGTGGGCCCAGCGCAGGGTGGCTCGCACGGGCCTCAGCCCCTCGGCCCGCGGGCCGCGCGGTCGTGGACGCGCAGGGCCGCACAGTCGTCGTGGACGTCGCGCATGTCAGTCCTTGAGCTCCAGCACTCCGGAAATCCCGGCGCGGCGCGGCGGGGTCGCGCCGCCGTCGAGTTCCGCGTCGTCGGCGATCCGGCCGTCGAAGAAGCTGATCACCCGGTCCGCGGCACTCGCCAGCCGGGCGTCATGGGTGACCAGCACGATCGTCTGGCCGCGCTGGTGGAAGCGGGACAGCAGCCGCATCACCTCGCGGGTGCCCTTGCTGTCGAGGCTGCCCGCCGGCTCGTCGGCCAGCAGCAGCGGCGGATGGTTGACCAGGGCCCGGGCCAGGGCGACGCGCTGCTGCTCACCACCGGACAGCTCGCCCGGCATGCTGCGCTCCTTGCCCGTCAGGCCCAGCTCGGCCAGGAGCGCCTCACGCTCGGCGCGCGCCCGCTTCGGCGAGGTGCCCGCGAGCAGGGCGGGCAGTTCCACGTTGTCGGCGACGGACAGGTTCGAGACGAGGTTGAAGAACTGGAAGACGATCCCGATCCGCTTGCGGCGCTCCACCGCCCAGCGGGCCTCGCCGTAGGTGTCGGTGGGCTCGCCGTCGAGCCAGATGCTGCCCGCGTCCGGCCGCTGGAGCCCGCCGAGCAGATGCAGCAGCGTCGACTTGCCGGCGCCGGACGGGCCGGTGATCGCCACGAACTCGCCCTGCCGCACGCACAGGTCGACCCCGCGCACGGCATGCGCTGGGGCGCCCTCGCCGTGGTGGGTCTTGACCAGGCCCTCGGCGCGCAGCACAGGAGCCGGACGGTCGTCGCTCACTCCAGCTCCTCCAGCTCTTCCTGGCACCGTTCCAGCCAGTCGAGGTCGGCCTGCAGGTGCAGCATCGCGCCCTCGATCAGCAGCTGGGCGATGCGGTTGTCGCGGTCTTCTGCGGCGGCCAGCTTCGACAGCTGCCGCATGGTGTTCAGGTACTGGCGCCGCTGCTGGTTGATCAGGGTGATCTGCTCGGCGAGACCGGTCTGCGGAGCGAGCGCCAGCTTCATGAAGAACTCGTCCCGCACCCGCGGCTCGTCCTCGGGCTCCTCGAACCAGGCGCGCAGCGCCTCCCGCCCGGCGTCGGTGAGGTGGTAGACCTTTTTGTTGGGCCGGCTGGACTGCGCCACGTCCTCGCCCTCGATCAGTCCCGACTTCTCGAGGCGGCCGAGGGTCACATAGATCTGGCCGACATTCGGCTGAGGGTACGCGGAGCCCAGCAGTTGCTCAAGGTCCTGCTTGAGCTCGTAGCCGTGGGCGGGCCCGCGGGCGAGGAGGGCCAGGAGGGGCAGGCGCACGCGTGCAGTCCTCCTGTCCGGTCCAATGTGCTCCAGGCCCTAGTATCGCCCATACCTAACAGGTATACATGGCCTCTGATTCCGGGCAAGGGTGCCCAGCGCCGGTGTACAGGGAGGAACCTATGCGGTGGATCCATGCCGCGGGTAGGGGCCTTCTCGTTCTGGTCGTGGTCCTGACAGGCTACGTTGCCGCCGGAGCGCAGGCGGGCGAGCCCCCTGAGAGCGGTCGCGGCCCCCTCACCCTGGCCACCGCCGGGGACCTCACCGGCTACCTCGGCCCCCTGCTGGAGGGCTGGAATCGCACCCACCCCGGCGAGAAGGTCACCCTCGTCGAGCTGCCGGACTCGGCCGACGAGACCCAGGCCCAGATGGTCACCGACCTGCGCGACGGCGACCGCAGCCGGTTCGACGTGCTCAACATCGACGTCAACTGGACCCCGGAGTTCGCCGCGGCGGGCTGGATCAGGCCCCTGCCCCGGGACCGCTTCCCGCTGAAGACCTTCCTCCAGCCGGTCGTGGACACGGCGACCTACGACGGGCAGCTCTACGCCGTCCCGTACGTCACCAACGCCGGCCTGCTCCTGTACCGCAAGGACGTCCTAGCGAAGGAGGGCGTCGAGCCACCGCGCACCTGGGCGGAGCTGGAGCGGTACGCGAAGACCATCGCCCCGAAGCACGGCCTCGACGGCTACGCCGGACAGTTCCTGCCGTACGAGGGCCTCACCGTCAACGCGGCCGAGGCCGTCTACTCGGCGGGCGGGTCGATCCTCGGCGACGAGGGCGAGCGCGTCACCGTCGACTCGGCGGCGGCCCGCGAGGGCATCGGGTTCCTGGCACGTGGGGTGCGCGAGGGGTGGATCCCCCGGGAAGCGCTGACGTACAAGGAAGAGGAGTCCAAACAGGCCTTCCAGGACGGCCGGCTGCTCTTCCTGCGGAACTGGCCCTACGCCTACGTCGGTGCCTCCGCCCCCGGTTCGAAGGTCGCCGGGAAGATCGGCGCCGTGCCCCTGCCCGGACCCGACGGGCCGGGAACCAGCGTCCTGGGCGGCTCCAACCTGGCCGTCAGCGCCCACGCGCGGCACCCCGACTCGGCGGCCCGCCTGATCGCGTACCTCACCAGTGAGCGCGTCCAGCGCCAGGTCCTCACCCGTGGCGCGCTGCCGCCCGTACGGGCGGATCTCTACCAGGATCCGGCTCTCATCCGCAGGTTCCCGTACCTGCCGACTCTGCGGACGAGTGTGCTCGCGGCCGAGCCGCGCCCCAAGAGCCCGCGGTACGACCAGGTCAGTCTCGTCGTGCAGGCGGTCGTGCACGACGCGATGGCCGGGCACCGGACGCCCGCGGCGGCGGTGCGGCGGCTGGCGCGAGAGCTCGCGGTCATCTCGCACCGCTAGCTCCACTCTCGGGGACCCCTCTAGTTACTTGTTAGGTAACGCGGGGATCTCATCTTGCCTCATGGTGCCCGATAAGTCCTGGTTCCGCGCCTCAATCAGTCAGTTGCTTCTGCCTTTTCATTGACACCCTCTCGACACGGCTACTTAACATGCATGCATAACCGCTGCCCTTCTCAGAGACAGGTCGATGGGTTGAACAGGCACCACTGGTGGCGTGACGCAGTGATCTATCAGGTCTACGTCCGCAGCTTCCTCGACAGCACCGGCGACGGCATCGGCGACCTCGCCGGCGTCCGGGCCGGACTGCCGTACCTCAAGAAGCTCGGCGTCGACGGGATCTGGCTGAGCCCCTTCTATCCCTCGCCGCAGCACGACCACGGCTACGACGTGGCCGACTACTGCGACGTCGACCCGCTCTTCGGCGACCTCGGCGAGTTCGACCAGCTGGTGGGGGCAGCGCGGCGGCTCGGCGTCAAGGTGCTGCTCGACATCGTCCCGAACCACTGCTCCAGCGAGCACCCCTGGTTCCGCGAGGCGCTCGCCGCCGGACCCGGCAGCCCGGCCCGGGCCCGCTTCCACTTCGCCGACGGCCGGGGTCCCGACGGGTCCGAGCCGCCCAACAACTGGCACTCCATGTTCGGCGGCCCCGCCTGGAGCCGGGTGACCGAGCCGGACGGGACGCCCGGCCAGTGGTACCTGCACATGTTCGCGCCCGAGCAGCCCGACTGGAACTGGCGCAACCCCGAGATCGGCGCCGAGTTCGACCGGGTCCTGCGCTTCTGGCTGGACCGGGGCATCGACGGCTTCCGCATCGACGTCGCCGCCGGCCTCTACAAGCACCCGGAGCTGCCCGACTCGGACGACCCCGAGGCCGACGCCCGTACCCGCGACTCGGTCAACCCGCTCGCCTGGAACCAGCCCGAGGTGCACGACGTGTGGCGGCGCTGGCGCTCCATATGCGAGGAGTACACCGAGCGCGACGGCTGCGAACGCCTCCTCGTCGGCGAGGTGTCCGTCCCCACCGCCCGCGAGCACGCGCAGTACGTCCGCCCCGACGAGCTGCACCAGGCCTTCTTCTTCGACCTGCTCAGCGCCTCCTGGGACGCCGACGCCTTCCAGAAGGTCATCTCGGAGGCCATGGACGACATCGCCGGCACCGGCTCGACCGTCACCTGGGTCCTCAACAACCACGACCAGGTCCGCACGGTCACCCGCTACGGCGAACCCGCCACCGAGGGCAGCGGCCTCGGCGCCGCCCGCGCCCGTGCCGCCGCGCTCCTGATGCTGGCCCTGCCCGGCGCCGCGTACATCTACCAGGGCGAGGAGCTCGGCCTGCCCGAGGTCGTGGACCTGCCCGACGACGTGCTCACCGACCCGATCTTCCGCCGCACCGGCAGCCGGGCCCGCATCCGCGACGGCTGCCGGGTCCCCCTGCCCTGGTCGGGCCAGGCCTCGCCGTTCGGCTTCACCCCGGGCGTCGAGAGCGCCAAGCCGTGGCTCCCGCAACCGGAGTACTTCGCCGAATACGCCACCGACCGGGCCCTCGCCGACACCCGCTCCTTCTGGCACCTGTACCGCGACGGCCTCCAACTACGCGCCGCCCTCCCGCAGTTGGGTGAGGGCACGCTGCGCTGGCTGGACGCCCCGCCCGGCGTCCTGGCCTTCGAACGCGGCGACGACCTCGTCTGCGCCGTCAACTTCGGTACCGCCCCCGCCCCCGCGCCGGTCCCCGGCTCCCCTCTGCTCGCCAGCGGCCCCTGCCCGCCCGGAGTGCTCTCCGGCTCGACGGCCGCCTGGTGGATCCGTTCCTGAACTCCCCGCAAGTCAACTCCCCGAAGGGACATCAACGATGATGCGACGACGTACCACCCTGCTCACCGGCTGCACCACCCTCGTCCTGGCGCTCGGCGCGACCGCCTGCGGCGGCGGCCCCGTCGCGGCCGGAGGCGGCGACAAGGCGCTCGACGGCCAGACCATCACCGTGGCCGGTGTCTGGTCCGGCACCGAGCAGAAGAACTTCCAGAAGGTGCTGGACGCCTTCACCGAGAAGACCGGCGCCAAGACGCAGTTCACGTCCACCGGCGACAACGTCTCCACCGTCGTCGGCAGCAAGATCGAGGGCGGCAACGCCCCCGACGTCGTGATGGTCCCGCAGGTCGGCGTACTCAAGCAGTTCGCGCAGAAGGGCTGGCTCAAGCCGCTGTCGGAGAAGACCGAGCAGTCCGTCGACGCGGGCTACGCACCCGTGTGGAAGGAGTACGGCAGCGTCGACGGCACCCTCTACGGCCTGTACTTCAAGGCCGCCCACAAGTCGACCGTCTGGTACAGCCCCGACGCCCTCGCCCAGGCCGGCGTCAAGACCCCGAAGACCTACGACGAGATGCTGAAGGCCGGGCAGACCGTGTCCGACTCCGGCCTCGCCGCCTTCTCCGTCGCCGGACAGGACGGCTGGACGCTCACCGACTGGTTCGAGAACGTCTACCTCTCCCAGGCCGGACCCGAGAAGTACGACGCCCTCGCCGCACACAAGCTGAAGTGGACCGACGCGTCCGTCGTCGACGCCCTCACCACCCTCGGCAAGCTCTTCAAGGACAAGCAGCTCATCGCCGGCGGCCAGAAGGGCGCCCTGAACACCGACTTCCCCGGTTCGGTCGAGAAGGTCTTCGGGCCGGAACCCGAGGCCGGCATGGTCTACGAGGGCGACTTCGTGGCCGGTGTCGCCAAGGACCAGTTCGGCAAGAAGGTCGGCGAGGACGCGAACTTCTTCCCGTTCCCGGCCGTCGGCGGCGGCGAGGCACCGGTCGTCAGCGGCGGAGACGCCGCCGTCGTCCTCAAGGACGGCAAGAACCAGAAGGCCGCCCAGGCACTCCTGGAGTACCTCGCGACCCCCGAGGCCTCCGCCGTCTGGGCCGAGGCGGGCGGTTTCCTCTCCCCGAACAAGAAGCTCGACCTCGCCTCCTACGGCGACGACGTCACCCGCGCCACCGCCAAGTCCCTCGTCGACGCCGGGGATTCGGTCCGCTTCGACATGTCCGACCAGGCCCCGGCCGCGTTCGGTGGCACGAAGGGCACCGGCGAGTGGAAGCTGCTCCAGGACTTCCTGCGCGACCCGTCGGACCCGAAGGGCACCGCGGCGAAGCTGGAGGCGGCGGCGGCCAAGGCCTACCAGGACTGATACGCCATGACAGCGACCCTCGTCCAAGAGACGAGCTCCCCACCGCCCGGCCCGGTCGCCGACCGCACCCGGCGACTGCGCCGGCGCGGGAAGATCATCGCCCTGCTGTTCGTGCTGCCCGCGCTGCTGCTGCTCGGCGCGCTCGTCGTCTACCCCGTGCTGTTCAGCATCGGCCGCAGCTTCTTCGACGCCTCCGGGACGAGCTTCGTCGGCGGCGGCAACTACGCCGAGATGTTCCGCGACCCGGCGACCCTCAAGGCCGTCCGCAACACGGCCATCTGGGTCGTCATCGCCCCGGCCCTGCTCACCGGACTCGGGCTGATCCTCGCCGTGCTGGTGGAGAAGGTCCGCTGGGCGACCGCCTTCAAGCTGCTGCTCTTCATGCCGATGGCGGTCTCCTTCCTCGCCGCCGGCATCATCTTCCGGCTCGCCTACGACGAGGACCCCGACAAGGGCGTGCTCAACGCCGCGGTGGTCTCCGTCCACGACGCCTTCGAGGAGCAGTCCTCGTACCCGACGGCCCGCGGGCGTGACGGGCAGGGCCTGACGAAGGACAAGGACGGCTCGTACCGCACGAGTGCCCGCGTGTCCCCCGGGGACGCGGTGGCGCTGGGCCTGGTCGGCGTGCAGCCCGGCGACCTGCCGGGCGGGGCCGAGCCGGCGTACACGGCGGCGGGGCGGAAGGCCGCCGCCGACGAACTGCGCGGGGTCGTCTACCTGGACTTCACGCCCGGCGGGGGAGGGGAGCAGGGCAAGGTCGACCGGCGGGAGAGCGGACTGCCCGACATGAAGGTCGAGGCGGTCCGCGACGGCGAGCAGGTCGCCTCGGCGACCACCGCCGCCGACGGCTCCTTCCGCTTCGAGGGGCTCGAACCCGGCTCCTACGAGGTGAAACTCCCGTCCTCCAACTTCGCCCCGCCCTACGAGGGTGTCTCCTGGCTCGGTCCGGCGCTGGTCACCCCGGCGATCATCGGCGCCTACCTGTGGATCTGGACCGGCTTCGCCATGGTGCTGATCGGCGCGGGACTGTCGACGCTGCCCAGGGACGCCCTGGAGGCGGCGCGGATGGACGGCGCCAACGAGTGGCAGATCTTCCGCCGGATCACGGTGCCCCTGCTGGCACCCGTCCTGTCGGTCGTCTTCATCACCCTCGTCATCAACGTGATGAAGGTCTTCGACCTCGTCTACATCATCGCGCCCGGGCCCGTGCAGGAGGACGCGACCGTACTCGCGACGCAGATGTGGCTGGTGTCGTTCGGCGGCGGCAACAACCAGGGGCTCGGCAGTGCGCTCGGCGTGCTGCTCCTGCTGCTGGTCGTCCCGGCCATGGTGTTCAACGTCCGCCGTTTCCGAAGGAGTCAACGATGAACGCGGTTCGGCGCGGGTTGGGCAACGGCGTCGTCCAGGCCTTCCTCGTGGTGGTCGGCCTGGTGTGGATGACGCCGCTGGCCGGGCTGTTCCTGTCCTCGCTGCGGTCCGCCGAGGACACGGCGAAGGGCGGCTGGTGGACGGTGTTCTCCAGCCCCGGGCAGCTGTCCTTCGACAACTACTCGTCGCTGCTCGGGAACGCCGGGATCACGCAGGCGTTCTGGAACACGGTGCTGATATCGGTGCCGACGACGGTGCTGGTCGTGGTGCTCGCGGCGCTCGCGGGCTATGCCTTCGCGTGGCTGGACTTCCCCGGGCGGGAGGCGGTCTTCCTGGTCGTGGTCGCGCTGCTGGTGGTGCCGGTGCAGATCGGTCTGCTGCCGGTCGCCAAACTCTTCGGGCAGCTGGGCCTGTTCGGCACCATCCCCGGTGTCGTGCTCTTCCACGTGGCGTACGGCCTTCCCTTCGCGGTGTTCCTGCTGCGGAACTACTTCGCGGAAATGCCGAAGGAGATGCTGGAGGCGGCCCGCATGGACGGGGGCAGCGAGTGGCGCATCTTCACGCGGCTCGTCCTGCCCGTGGGACGGCCCGCGATCGCCTCCCTGGCCATCTTCCAGTTCCTGTGGGTGTGGAACGACATGCTGGTGGCGCTGCTGTTCGCGGACAGCTCCTCACAGCCGTTGACCGTGCAACTCCAGTCGCAGATAAGGCAGTTCGGCAGCAACATCGACGTCCTGGCGCCCGGGGCGTTCGTGTCCCTGGTCGTCCCCGTCGTCGTGTTCTTCGCGTTCCAGAGGCACTTCGTGCAGGGCGTGATGGCGGGATCGGTGAAGTAGCGCATGCAAGTCGGGCCCCCACTTCGCTACGAAGTGGGGGCCCGAAGGCGTTCAGGGAGACGCCGGCGGGTACAAGGAGCGGGGCAGCTGCGAAGCCGCCGGCCCGTCCAGCAGCCACAGCGTCCTGCTGCGGCCGTACGCCCCGGCCGCCGGGGCCTGGATCTCGCCCGCCCCCGAGAGGGCGATCGCCGCGGCCTGCGCCTTGTCCTCCCCGGCCGCCAGCAGCCACACCTCACGCGCCGCTCGGATCGCAGGCAACGTCAGCGTCACCCGGGTCGGCGGCGGCTTCGGCGCACCGTGGACGCCGACCACCGTGCGGTCGGTCTCCCTGACCGCCGGCAACTCGGGGAACAGTGACGCGACATGCGTGTCCGGCCCGACGCCCAGCATCAGCACGTCGAACGTGGGCACGGGGCCGTGGTTCTCCGGGCCGGCCGCCCGCGCCAGTTCCTCCGCGTACACGGCAGCCGCCGCGTCCACGTCGGTGCCGTGCGGCCCGTCCGACGCGGGCATCGCGTGCACCCGCTTCGGATCGACCGGCACCGAGTCGAGCAGAGCCTCCCTCGCCTGGGTGACATTGCGCTCCGGGTCGCCCTCGGGCAGGAACCGCTCGTCGCCCCACCAGAGGTCCAGTCGGCTCCAGTCGATCGCGTCCCGGGCGGGCGCCGCGGCGAGGGCGGCCAGCAGGCCGTTGCCGTTGCGGCCGCCCGTCAGGACCACGGACGCCGAGCCCCGGGAGGCCTGCGCGTCCACGATCTTGGTGATCAGCCGGGCCGCCGCGGCCTGCGCCATCAGCTCCTTGTCGTGGTGCACGACCAGCTGTGGTGCCGTACTCACTTCGTCGTCGCCCTCACTTCGTGGTCGCCTTCCGTACCGGCTCCAGCTTGGGCGGTTCCGCCTTCACCGGTGCCTGCGCCGTCGCTTCCGCAGCGGGTGCTTTCGCAGCCGCTTCAACGGGAGCGGGGAGGGCGAGTCCTGCTCGCCCTTCACTTTTGGGCACCGACGGTACCGACGGGGCAGACGGGATCGACTGCCCCGACGACGAGGACTTCAGCCGGTCCACCCCGTACCGCAGCGCCGACGCGTACGTGTCGTCCGGGTCCAGCCGCCGCAGCTCCTCCGCCATCAGCTCGGCGGTTTCCCGGCGCTTGAGCGCCACGGCCCGGTCCGGTTGGCCCTCGATGGAGAGCGTCGCCAGGGAGCCGTCGGCACGGTCCAGCTTGATCGGGCCGCAGTTGGTGTCCATCCGCACCGCCGTCAGACCGGGGCCGCCGGACAGCGAGCGCTTGACGGGGACGTCCAGCCGGTCGGCGAGCCACATCGCCAGCAGCTCGCAGCTCGGGTTGAACTCCTCGCCCTCCACCTCGACGGCCCGCACCTCGCAGGTGACCTGGTCGAGGGCCGCCGCCAGCATGGAACGCCAAGGGGTGATGCGCGTCCAGGACAGGTCCGTGTCACCGGGCGTGTAGGCCCGGGACCGGGTGGCCAGGTCCCGTACCGGCTGCTCGGAGGCGTACGTGTCGGTGACGCGGCGCTGCGCGAGGGCACCCAGGGGGTCCTTCGCCGGGTCGAGCGGCGCGTTCACCGGCCACCACACCACCACCGGGGCGTCCGGCAGGAGCAGCGGCAGCACCACCGACTGGGCGTGGTCGGCGACCTCGCCGTACAGCCGGAGCACGACCGTCTCGCCGGAGCCGGCGTCCGCGCCGACCCGGACCTCCGCGTCGAGACGGGACTGCGTGCGGTCGCGGGGCGAGCGGGAGACGCGCCTGATGACCACGAGCGTGCGTGAGGGATGCTCGTGCGCGGCGTCGCTCGCGGCCTTCAGCGCGTCGTAGGCGTTCTCCTCGTCCGTCACGATGACCAGCGTGAGCACCATGCCGACCGCCGGGGTGCCGATCGCCCGGCGGCCCTGTACCAGCGCCTTGTTGACCTTGCTGGCGGTGGTGTCCGTGAGGTCTATCTTCATGGCCGGCGCCAGCTCCGTCCGTCTCGCTCGAGCATTTCGTCCGCCTCGACGGGCCCCCACGTACCGGCCTGGTACTGGGCGGGCTTGCCGTTCTTGTCCCAGTACTCCTCGATCGGGTCGAGGATCTTCCAGGACAGCTCGACCTCCTCGGTACGCGGGAAGAGGTTCGAGTCACCGAGCAGAACGTCCAGGATCAGACGCTCGTACGCCTCCGGGCTCGACTCCGTGAAGGACTCGCCGTACGCGAAGTCCATCGACACGTCCCGGATCTCCATCGATGTGCCCGGCACCTTGGAGCCGAAGCGGACCGTGACGCCCTCGTCCGGCTGGACGCGGATGACGATCGCGTTGGAACCGAGCTCCTCGGTGGCCGTCGAGTCGAAGGGGGAGTGCGGGGCCCGCTGGAAGACGACGGCGATCTCCGTCACCCGGCGGCCCAGCCGCTTGCCGGTGCGCAGGTAGAAGGGGACGCCCGCCCAGCGGCGGTTGTCGATCTGCAGCTTGATCGCGGCGTAGGTGTCGGTCTTCGACGAGTCGTTGATGCCGTCCTCGTCGAGATAGCCGATCACCTTCGCGCCGCCCTGCCAGCCCGCGGAGTACTGACCGCGCACGGTCTCCCGGCCCATGTCCTTCGGCAGCTTCACGGCACCGAGGACCTTGGTCTTCTCGGCGGCCAGCGCGTCCGCGTCGAAGGAGGCCGGCTCCTCCATGGCCGTCAGGGCCATGAGCTGGAGCAGGTGGTTCTGGATGACGTCACGGGCGGCGCCGATGCCGTCGTAGTAGCCGGCCCGGCCGCCGATGCCGATGTCCTCGGCCATGGTGATCTGCACGTGGTCCACGAAGGACCGGTTCCAGATCGGTTCGAACATCGTGTTGGCGAAGCGCAGCGCCAGGATGTTCTGGACGGTCTCCTTGCCCAGGTAGTGGTCGATGCGGAAGACCTGGTCCGGGGCGAAGACCTCGTGGACGACCTTGTTGAGCTCCTCGGCCGAGGCGAGGTTGTGGCCGAACGGCTTCTCGATCACAGCGCGCCGCCAGGAGCCGCCCGTCTGGTCGGCCAGCTGGTGCTTCTTCAGCTGCTGGATGACCACCGGGAAGGACGAGGGCGGCACGGACAGGTAGAAGGCGAAGTTGCCGCCCGTGCCCTGCGCCTTGTCCAGCTCCTCGATCGTGGAACGCAGCCGCTCGAACGCGTCGTCGTCGTCGAAGGTGCCCTGCACGAAGCGCATGCCCTGGATGAGCTGCTGCCAGACCTCCTCGCGGAAGGGCGTGCGGGCGTGCTCCTTGACCGCGTCGTGGACCTCCTGTGCGAAGTCCTCGTGCGCCCACTCGCGGCGGGCGAAGCCCACCAGCGAGAAGCCCGGCGGCAGCAGACCGCGGTTGGCGAGGTCGTACACGGCGGGCATGAGCTTCTTACGGGACAGGTCGCCCGTGACGCCGAAGATGACCAGGCCCGACGGCCCCGCGATACGCGGGAGCCGTCGGTCCGCGGGGTCACGCAGCGGGTTGCTGCTCGACACCTGTTCAGCCCTCCGAGGGGGCGAGGCGCTTGAGCTCGGCCTCGGTCGACTTCAGCAGGTCGGTCCAGGACGCCTCGAACTTCTCGACGCCCTCCTCCTCCAGCAGCCGGACCACGTCGTCGTACTTGATCCCGAGCTTCTCGACCGCGTCGAGGTCGGCGCGGGCCTGCTCGTACGTGCCGGAGACGGCGTTGCCGCGGATCTCGCCCTGCTCCTCCGTGGCGAACAGGGTCGCCTCGGGCATGGTGTTCACCGTGTTGGGAGCCACCAGTTCGTCGACGTACAGGGTGGGCTTGTACGCCTTGTCCTTGACGCCGGTGGACGCCCACAGCGGACGCTGCTTGTTGGCGCCCGCCTTCTCCAGGGCGCTCCAGCGGTCCGAGGAGAAGACCTCCTCGTACGCCTGGTAGGCCAGACGGGCGTTGGCGACACCGGCCTTGCCGCGCGCGGCCTTGGCCTCGTCGGTGCCCAGCGCGTCGATCCGCTTGTCGATCTCGGTGTCCACGCGGGAGACGAAGAACGACGCCACGGAGTGGATCTGCGACAGGTCCAGGCCGCGCTCCTTGGCCTTCTCCAGGCCCTCCAGGAACGCGTCCATGACCAGGCGGTAGCGCTCCAGCGAGAAGATCAGCGTGACGTTGACGCTGATGCCCAGGCCGATGGTCTCGGCGATGGCCGGGATGCCCGCCTCGGTCGCCGGGATCTTGATGAGCGTGTTGGGCCGGTCCACCAGCCAGGCGAGCTGCTTGGCCTCGGCGACCGTCGCCCGCGTGTTGTGCGCCAGGCGCGGGTCGACCTCGATCGAGACCCGGCCGTCCTTGCCGCCGGTGGCGTCGAAGACCGGGCGCAGGATGTCGGCGGCGTCACGGACGTCCGCCGTCGTGATCATGCGGATGGCTTCTTCGACGGTGACCCGCCGGGCGGCGAGGTCGGTCAGCTGCGTGTCGTAGCCGTCGCCCTGTGAGATCGCCTTCTGGAAGATCGACGGGTTGGTGGTGACGCCCACGACGTGCTGCTGGTCGATCAGCTCGGCGAGGTTGCCGGACGTGATCCGCTTGCGCGACAGGTCGTCCAGCCAGATCGCCACGCCTTCCTCGGAGAGGCGCTTGAGTGCGTCTGTCATGGAAATTCCATCTCCTACGTGTCGTATATGAGCGTCAGCGCTGAGCTGCGGCGATCGATTCCCGCGCGGCGGCGGCCACGTTCTCGGGAGTGAAGCCGAACTCGCGGAAGAGGACCTTGCCGTCGGCCGAAGCACCGAAGTGCTCCAGGGAAACGATGCGGCCGGCGTCCCCCACGTACTTGTGCCACGTGAGGCCGATACCGGCCTCCACCGCGACACGAGCCCGGACGGACGGCGGCAGGACGCTGTCCCGGTACCCCTGGTCCTGCTGCTCGAACCACTCCACCGACGGCATGGACACCACACGGGTGGGCACGCCGGCGCCCTGGAGCTGCTCACGCGCCTCGACGGCGACGTGCACCTCCGAGCCGGTGGCGATCAGGATGACCTCGGCGTCGCCGCCCTCGGCGTCGAACAGGACGTAACCGCCCTTGGCGGCGTCCTCGTTGGGCTCGTACGTCGGCACGCCCTGACGGGTCAGCGCCAGACCGTGCGGCTGGCCCTTGCCGAACTCCTTCGTCCAGCGCCCCAGGATCTCGCGCCAGGCGATGGCCGTCTCGTTCGCGTCCGCCGGGCGCACGACGTTCAGGCCCGGGATGGCACGCAGCGACGCCAGGTGCTCGACGGGCTGGTGGGTCGGGCCGTCCTCGCCGAGGCCGATGGAGTCGTGCGTCCACACGTACGTCACCGGCAGGTGCATCAGCGCCGACAGCCGCACCGCGTTGCGCATGTAGTCGGAGAAGACCAGGAAGGTGCCGGCGTAGATCCGGGTGTTGCCGTGCAGCGCGATGCCGTTCATCTCGGCGGCCATCGCGTGCTCGCGGATACCGAAGTGGATCGTGCGGCCGTACGGGTCCGCCTCCGGCAGCGGGTTGTCCGCCGGGAGGAAGGAGCTGGTCTTGTCGATCGTGGTGTTGTTCGAGCCCGCCAGGTCGGCCGAGCCGCCCCACAGCTCGGGGATGACCCCGCCGAGCGCCTGGAGGATCTTGCCGGAGGCGGCACGCGTGGCCACGCCCTTGCCGGCTTCGAAGACCGGGATCTTCTCCTCCCAGCCGGTGGGCAGCTCACCCTTGGCGACGCGGTCGTACTCGGCCGCTCGCTCGGGGTTGTTGTCCCGCCACTGCTGGTACGCCTTCTCCCACACCGCGCGGGCCGCCTGGCCCCGCTCCAGCGCCTTGCGGGTGTGCGTGATGACCTCGTCGGAGACCTCGAAGGACTGCTCCGGGTCGAAGCCCAGCACCCGCTTGGTCGCCGCGACCTCGTCGTCGCCCAGCGCCGAGCCGTGCGCGGCCTCGGTGTTCTGCGCGTTCGGGGCCGGCCAGGCGATGATCGAGCGCATCGCGATGAACGACGGCCGGTCCGTGACGGCCTTGGCCTTCTGGACCGCCTCGAAGATCGCGGCCGGGTCCAGGTCGCCGTTCTCCTGCGGCTCCACCCGCTGCACGTGCCAGCCGTAGGCCTCGTAGCGCTTGGCGGTGTCCTCGGAGACGGCCGTCTCGGTGTCGCCCTCGATCGAGATGTGGTTGTCGTCCCACAGCAGGATCAGGTTGCCCAGCTTCTGGTGGCCGGCCAGCGAGGACGCCTCGGCGGAGATGCCCTCCTGCAGGCAGCCGTCACCGGCGATGCAGTAGACGAAGTGGTCGAACGGCGACTCGCCCTCGGCGGCCTCCGGGTCGAACAGGCCGCGCTCGTAGCGGGCGGCCATCGCCATGCCCACCGCGTTGGCGACACCCTGCCCGAGCGGGCCGGTCGTCGTCTCCACACCGGTCGTGTGCCCGTACTCCGGGTGCCCGGGGGTCTTCGAACCCCAGGTGCGGAAGGACTTCAGATCGTCCAGCTCCAGGCCGAAGCCGGCCAGGTACAGCTGGGTGTAGAGGGTCAGGGACGAGTGGCCGGCGGACAGCACGAAGCGGTCCCGCCCGACCCAGTCGGCGTCCGCCGGGTCGTGCCGCATCACCTTCTGGAAGAGGGTGTAGGCGGCAGGCGCCAGGCTCATCGCCGTACCCGGATGGCCGTTACCGACCTTCTGTACGGCATCGGCGGCCAGGACACGCGCGGTGTCGACGGACCGCTGGTCCAACTCGGTCCACTCGAGGTCTGTGGTGGTCGGCTTGGTGCTCACCCTGGGTCAGGGCTCCTCTCCACATGTCGGATGCCGGTGTATCGGGGCGCCCACCGGCCGCAGTCGAGCCTACCCCCGTGGGACGTGCGTTTTTTCGAGTCACTCCAGAGTGCCGGGGCTGATCCCGGTCCGCCTCCTGACTGGGCCGTACCGCATTCGACAGGTGAATACGGAGCCGCTCATCCGGGTGCTCAATCGAGCTTCGGCGCGCCCTTCGGAAGCCCCCCTCCAACACGAGCCGACCCCCGCGAATGTCCGAGTCTGGGCAACGTCTAAAGTGGCGTGGTACGCGCGAGCCTTTACCGGGACTTCACAGGGACGAGGCTTGCTGGGATGTCTCTGTAGGGGTGTGCGTGACGGCCGTTGAATCCCGTCCAGCGGGGATGCTAGGGGCGGACCAGAGCCCGGCCCACCGGCCGTTCGGGGCCCGTGTCAAGGCGTTCGTGGCTCTCACCAAGCCGCGGATCATCGAGCTGCTGCTGATCACCACGGTGCCGGTGATGTTCCTGGCGCAGCAGGGCGTGCCCGACCTGACGCTGGTGCTGCTGACGTGTCTCGGCGGCTACATGTCCGCGGGCGGCGCCAACGCGCTCAACATGTACATCGACCGCGACATCGACGCGCTGATGGACCGCACCTCACAGCGGCCACTGGTCACCGGCATGGTCAGCCCGCGCGAGTGTCTCGCCTTCGGCATCACCCTGGCGATCACCTCCACCCTGCTCTTCGGCCTGACCGTGAACTGGCTGAGCGCCTGGCTCTCCCTCGGCGCGCTCCTCTTCTACGTGGTCGTCTACACGATGATCCTCAAGCGCCGGACCTCGCAGAACATCGTGTGGGGCGGCATCGCCGGCTGCCTGCCGGTGCTGATCGGCTGGTCCTCGGTCACGAACTCCATGTCGTGGGCGCCGGTCATCCTGTTCCTCGTCATGTTCTTCTGGACGCCGCCGCACTACTGGCCGCTGTCCATGAAGGTCAGGGAGGACTACGCGCGCGTGGGCGTGCCGATGCTGCCGGTGGTCGCCTCCAACAAGGTCGTCGCCAAGCAGATCGTGATCTACAGCTGGGTCATGGTCGCCGTCTCGCTGCTGCTGACCCCGCTCGGCTACACGGGCTGGTTCTACACATCGGTGGCACTGGTCGCGGGCGGCTTCTGGCTCTGGGAGGCGCACGGCCTGCAGAACCGCGCGAAGGCGGAGGTGACGGGCGCGAAGCTGAAGGAGATGCGCCTGTTCCACTGGTCGATCACCTACGTCTCGCTGCTGTTCGTGGCGGTCGCGGTCGACCCGTTCCTGCGCTGACGTACGTCACACCGCCCTGCCCTCGCGGGATGACCTACCCGTGAGTAGCATCCTGGCCATGGCAGACACGCAGCAGGTTGACCCGAAGGCCGAGCGCAAGGTGGCCCGGCTGGCCCAGCAGATCTCCTCCTTCTCCGCGGCCCACGGCGGCGCCGAGGGCCAGGTCGCCTACCTCGGCCAGCGCGGCGCCCGCATCGTCCTGGTCGGCGAGGACGGAAACTGGGGCGACCTGGTCGCCCCCTCCTACGAGATCGCCGAGAAGGCCGTGGAGAAGTCGGGCATCACGACCCACGAGTCCTTCGACGGCGAATTCGCGGCCAAGGTCAAGACGGGGCCCTACGAGTGGTCGCGGATGGCGGGCATCCAGGTG
The DNA here is from genome assembly GCF_042955185.1 of Streptomyces sp. NPDC012474. Taxonomy (NCBI): domain Bacteria; kingdom Bacillati; phylum Actinomycetota; class Actinomycetes; order Kitasatosporales; family Streptomycetaceae; genus Streptomyces; species Streptomyces sp. NPDC012474. The sequence continues at coordinate 165,233 of NZ_JBIBEP010000005.1, read as the reverse complement.
GGCGGCCCGAAGAACGGCTGAGCAACCGGCTTCTGGTTCCTGGGGGCGCGGGGAACTGCGCGAGCAACCACACAAGGCCCGGACCGCGACCTCGAACCCGGTGCACCCGTTAGGACCCTTGAGAACCACAGGGTCCACACCGGGAGGCCCGGATGATCGAAACGCCGTCACTGGTGGACCAGTACTGCCACGGAGTACTCCGCAAGGAGCTGGGCCTCGGCACCTTCGAGGCCCAGCTCAGCCACACCGAGGGCCCACCCGCCCCCGGCACCACCCTCTTCGACACCCAGACCGGCTTCGCCGTGCGGCGCTGGTGCCCGCCCCTGCTGGGCCTCGAACCGCACTGCACGCCCGCCCGCTACCTGGCCCGCCGCCGGGAGCTGGGCGTCCTGGAGTCCGGCCGCCGGCTCCTGCGCGGCAGCGGCATCACCATGTACCTGGTCGACACCGGCCTTCCCGGCGATCTGACGGATCCCGGCGAGCTGGCCTGTGCCGGAGCCGCCGAGGCCCGCGAGATCGTGCGCCTGGAACTCCTCGCCGAGCAGGTCGCCGACACCTCCGGAACCGTCGAGTCCTTCCTCGCCAACCTCGCCGAGTCGGTGCACGCGGCCGCCGCGAACGCCGTCGCCTTCACCTCGGTCGCGGGCGTACGGCACGGCCTCGCGCTCGTGCCGGAACCGCCCGGGCCGGGGGAGGTGCGCGGGGCGGCCGGCCGCTGGCTCGCCGGGCGCGGGGTCGGCGGGGAGCTGAGCGACCCGGTGCTGCTGCGGCATCTGCTGTGGAGCGCGGTCGCCTCGGGTCTGCCGCTCCAGCTGCACGCGGGGCTGGGCGCGCCGGGGCTGCGGACCGACCGTACGGACCCGGTGCTGCTGACGGACTTCGCGCGGGCCACGGCCGGGCTCGGCACGGACCTGGTCCTGCTGCACGGCTACCCGTACCACCGGAACGCGGCCCATCTCGCCGCCGTCTTCCCGCACGTCCACGTCGACTGCGGCGCCGCCCTGGTCCGCACGGGCGCCCGGGCCGCGACCGTCCTCGCCGAGGTCCTGGAGCTGGCGCCCTTCGGCAAGCTCCTCTTCTCCACCGGCGCGCAGGGCCTGCCCGAGCTGCACCTCGTGGGCGCCCGCCTGTTCCGCGAGGCCCTGGGACGCGTGCTCGGCACCTGGGTCGCCGACGGGGCGTGGTCCCTGGCCGACGCCCAGCGGGTGGCGGGCATGCTGGCGTCGGGAAACGCCCACAGGGTGTACGGGCTCGGTTAGGCCTTGGTCAGGGCGGCCTCGGTGGCGGGCCCGGGCAGATCCGCGCCGGCCTCGGACCGCTCGCGCAGCGACAGCACCACCCGCAGCACCCAGATCCACATCACGGCCGAGCCCAGCATGTGCAGGCCGACCAGGACCTCGGGCAGGTCCGTGAAGTACTGGACGTAACCGATGACGCCCTGCGCGAGCAGGATCAGGAACAGCTCACGGGTCCGGGCCAGCGGGTTCTTCGGCGCGTCGACCGCCTTGAGGACGAACCACAGGGCGAACGTCAGCGTCACTACGATCCACGCCAGCACGGCGTGCAGCTTGCTGACCGTCTCCCAGTCGACCGGCATCCGCTCGACCTCACTGGAGTCGCCCGCGTGCGGGCCCGCGCCCGTGACGACGGTTCCGACCAGGATGAGCGCAGCGGCCGCCGCGGTCAGGAACCACACCAGCTGCCGCACGGCCTTGCCGACCAGCGGACGCGGCGCCGCGTCACCCTCACGGGTGCGCTGCCACATCACCGTGGCCACCGCGATGAGCGCGGACGTCGCCACGAAGTGGGCAGCGACCGTGTACGGGTTGAGACCGACCAGCACCACGATGCCACCCAGCACCGCGTTGCTCATCACGATCCAGAACTGCACCCAGCCCAGCAGGACCAGGCCGCGGCGGTACGGCTTCTGCGAGCGCGCGGCGATGATCGCCCACCCGACGGCGGCGCACAGCACGTACGTCAGCATGCGGTTGCCGAACTCGATGGCGCCGTGGAAGCCCATCGCGCTGGTGGTGGTGAGCGAGTCGTCGGTGCACTTGGGCCAGGTCGGGCAGCCCAGGCCCGAGCCGGTCAGCCGTACGGCGCCTCCGGTGACGACGATGAGCACCGCCATCAGGAGCGCGGAGAGGGCCGCACGCCGGACCGTCCGGGGTTCCGGGGTCCAGCGCGCGGCGATGAAGGCGAGCGGGTTGCGCAGGGCGGCCTGAGCGTCGGCGCGGGTCACGTTTGGCACGCGAACCATCGTAGGCCGCCGCTTGTGCACGCTTTCACGAGGGTCCCTCACAGGGCACCTCCTCTACTCCCAGCGGAAGAACTTCCCGGCCGCCGCCAGCCCCGCGACCGCCCAGACGGCCAGGATCCCCAGATCGCCCCAGGGCATCCCGGCGCCGTGCTGGAGCACGTCCCGCAGTCCGTCGGACAGGGCCGAGATCGGCAGCAGACCGAGCACGTCCTGGGCGCCGGAGGGGAACTTGTCGAGCGGCACGATGACCCCGCCGCCGACGAGCAGCAGCAGGAACACCAGGTTGGCCGCGGCCAGTGTGGCCTCGGCCTTCAGCGTCCCGGCCATCAGCAGCCCGAGGCCCGAGAAGGCCGCCGTGCCGAGGACCAGGAGCAGCAGCACGGCGGCCGGGTCGCCCTGCGGTGACCAGCCGAGCGCGAAGGCGATCACGGTGAGCAGGATCACCTGGAGCACCTCGGTGACCAGGACCGAGAGCGTCTTCGCCGTCATCAGGCCCCAGCGGGGCAGGGGCGAGGAGGCCAGCCGCTTCAGCACGCCGTAGCGGCGCTCGAAGCCGGTCGCGATGGCCTGGCCGGTGAACGCCGTCGACATCACCGCGAGCGCGAGGACGCCCGGGGTGAGGAAGTCGACGGTCTCGCCGGCGCCCGTGTCGATGATGTCCACGGTGCTGAACAGCACCAGGAGCAGGGCCGGGATGACGACGGTCAGCAGCAGCTGCTCGCCGTTGCGCAGCAGCATCTTCGTTTCGAGCAGGGCCTGGGCCGCGATCATGCGGGGGAGGGGCGCCGCGCCGGGCTGCGGCGTGTACGTCCCGGTGCCGGTGGCGGTCATGAGCGCAGCTCCTTGCCGGTGAGCTCCAGGAAGACGTCCTCCAGGGTGTGCCGCTCGACCGAGATCTTCTCCGGCATCACGCCGTGCTGGGCGCACCAGGAGGTGACCGTCGCGAGCAGCTGTGGGTCGACCTTGCCGACGACCCGGTAGGAACCCGGCGTCAGCTCGGCGGCCGAGCAGTCGGCGGGCAGGGCCTTCAGCAGCGAGCCCACGTCCAGGCCCGGCCGCCCCGAGAAGCGGAGCGTGTTCTCAGCACCGCCCCGGCACAGCTCCTCCGGGGAGCCCTGGGCGATGACCCGGCCCGCGTCGATGATCGCCACGTCGTCGGCGAGCTGCTCGGCCTCGTCCATGTAGTGCGTGGTGAGGATCACGGAGACGCCGTCGGCGCGCAGGTCCCGGACGAGGTCCCAGGTGGCGCGGCGGGCCTGCGGGTCGAGCCCGGCGGTCGGCTCGTCGAGGAAGACCAGCTCCGGGCGTCCCACCACGGCCATGGCCAGCGCGAGCCGCTGCTGCTGCCCGCCCGACAGCCGCCGGTACGTCGTACGGCCGCAGGAGCCGAGGCCCAGGCGCTCGGTCAGCGCGTCCACGTCCAGGGGGTGCGCGTGCAGCATGGCCACGTGGCGGAGCATCTCGTCGGCCCGGGAGCCGGAGTAGACGCCGCCGGACTGGAGCATCACGCCGATGCGGGGCCGCAGGTCCGCGGACTGTCTCACCGGGTCGAGGCCCAGGACGCGCACCGTGCCGGAGTCCGGCTTCCGGTACCCCTCGCAGGTCTCGACCGTGGTCGTCTTGCCCGCCCCGTTGGGGCCGAGCACGGCGGTCACACCCGTCCGGGCCACCAGGTCGAGCCCGTCCACCGCGGTCTTCGTGCCGTACCGCTTCACCAGGGCCTGGACCTGGACCACGGGCTCACTTCGCATGGGTCCAGAGTCTAGGGACGCGCGCGGGGGCCCGGACCGGCGGGTGCGGCTACCCCTCCTCGCGCGGCCGGTGCACCGCGAGCCACCGTTCGGCGTAGTCCACCGCGTCCTTCACCGGGAACAGCCGCGCCTCGGCGGCCCCGACCTTGCCGCGCACCACGGGACGGTCCCGCTCGAAGTCGTAGCCCAGCTCGTCGAAACGGTCCGAGCTGATGGACACCTCGGTGACGGTCTCCCAGCCCTGCGGACCGGGCCGGCCCACGGCGACGCGCGGGGACGGGATCCGGTACTCGGCGAGGTGGAAACTCGTGCAGGAGGCGTAGCCGGCGCCGAGCAGCAGCACCCGGGCGCCCATCGCCTCCAGTTTCGCCAGCGGGCTCCGCTCGCCGAGCCGGCAGGCGGGTGCGTGCCCGTCGAGCACGTCCGCCGCACGCGGGCCGAGCGCGGCGAACGAGGTCTGCGGATGCGCGCTGCGCAGTGCGCCGGGCCAGTTCCGCACGGTCTCCGGGACGACGCCGACCCCACGGGCGGGCGTGATCCGGGGGTCGTAGGCGGGCATGGTGGCCCGGATGGCCGCCCACCATTGCGGGGGTACGGGCGGGTTGCTCCACAGGGCCGGATCGGACAGGTCGCCGGTCTGGGTGGGGACCACTAGCGTGCCCTGTGGGCCGAGGGCGTCGAGCAGTCCCCGCACCACCGTGACGGCACCGCCGTTCACCCAGCCGAGGGCGCTGAGCGAGGAGTGCACGAGGAGGGTCTCACCGGGCTGTACACCGAGCTCGGTGAGCTGTGTCCGGAGCGTCTCGCGGGTGACAAGAGGGCCGGTCGGAGGGGGTGTGGGCATGGTTCCGGAGTGTCCCCGAAGCGGCTGCCGCATGCTACCTCTTTGATCGATCAGAGATCGTTTCCGCAGGTCAGATTAGGTTTGCCTAAGTGATGCAGGGCACCCCGGGTCCGGCGCACGCGGCTTGCCGGGTCCGGAGGAATTACGCAACAATGGCGTTGTGAAAAACGTCGGCGAGGCACCTCACGAGGAGCTGGCGACCGGGGAGCGGTCCACCCGCAACCGGGTCGCGCGGTCCATCCTGGACCACGGCCCCTCGACCGTCGCCGTACTCGCCGAGCGGCTGGGCCTCACCCAGGCGGCCGTGCGCCGGCACCTCGACGCCCTGACGGGCGACGGTGTCGTGGAGGCGCGCGAGCAGCGGGTGTACGGCGCGCGGACCCGCGGCCGGCCGGCCAAGGTGTTCGCCCTGACGGACTGCGGCCGGGACGCCTTCGACCAGTCCTACGACACGCTCGCGGCGGACGCCCTGCGCTGGATCGCCGACCGCGAGGGCGGCAACGAGGCGATCGCCGCGTTCGCCCGCGCCAGGATCGCCGCACAGGCGGGCGCCTACCGCCGGGCGGTCGAGGCCGCCCCGCCGGAGAAGCGGACCGAAGCACTGGCCAAGGCCCTGAGTACCGACGGGTACGCTGCTACGGCGCGCAGCGCGCCCCACCCTCAGCAGGGTGAGCAGCTCTGCCAGCACCACTGCCCGGTCGCCCACGTCGCCGAGCAGTTCCCGCAACTGTGCGAGGCGGAGACGGAATTTTTCGCCGAGCTGCTCGGTACGCACGTACAGCGGCTCGCCACCATCGCGCACGGCGACGGCGTCTGCACGACGTTCATCCCCAAGATTTCCCACAACGCATCTGCAAGCACGGCCGGGAGGAACCCCGCATGACTCTCCCCACGGAGACTGCCCACCCCGAGCTCGAGGGCCTGGGCAAGTACGAGTACGGCTGGGCCGACTCCGACACGGCCGGCGCCTCTGCCAAGCGCGGCATCAACGAGGACGTCGTCCGGGACATCTCCTCCAAGAAGAACGAGCCGGAGTGGATGACCAAGCTCCGCCTCAAGGGCCTGCGCCTGTTCGAGAAGAAGCCCATGCCCAACTGGGGCTCGGACCTCTCGGGCATCGACTTCGACAACATCAAGTACTTCGTGCGCTCCACGGAGAAGCAGGCGGAGTCCTGGGAGGACCTGCCCGAGGACATCAAGAACACGTACGACAAGCTCGGCATCCCCGAGGCGGAGAAGCAGCGCCTCGTCGCCGGTGTCGCCGCACAGTACGAGTCGGAGGTCGTCTACCACCAGATCCGCGAGGACCTGGAGGAGCAGGGCGTCATCTTCCTCGACACCGACACCGCGCTGAAGGAGCACCCGGAGCTCTTCAAGGAGTACTTCGGGACGGTCATCCCCGTCGGCGACAACAAGTTCGCGTCGCTGAACTCCGCCGTGTGGTCGGGGGGCTCCTTCATCTACGTGCCGCCGGGCGTGCACGTGGAGATCCCGCTCCAGGCCTACTTCCGCATCAACACGGAGAACATGGGCCAGTTCGAGCGGACCCTGATCATCGTCGACGAGGGTGCCTACGTGCACTACGTCGAGGGCTGCACCGCCCCGATCTACAAGTCGGACTCGCTGCACTCCGCGGTCGTCGAGATCATCGTCAAGAAGAACGCCCGCTGCCGTTACACGACCATCCAGAACTGGTCGAACAACGTCTACAACCTGGTCACCAAGCGCGCCGTCGCCTACGAGGGCGCGACCATGGAGTGGATCGACGGCAACATCGGCTCCAAGGTGACGATGAAGTACCCGGCCGTCTACCTGATGGGCGAGCACGCCAAGGGCGAGACCCTCTCCATCGCCTTCGCGGGCGAGGGGCAGCACCAGGACGCCGGCTCCAAGATGGTCCACATGGCACCGAACACCTCCTCCAACATCGTCTCCAAGTCGGTGGCGCGCGGTGGCGGCCGTACCTCGTACCGTGGCCTGGTCGAGATCGGTGAAGGCGCCCACGGCTCCAAGTCGAACGTGCTGTGCGACGCGCTGCTCGTCGACACCATCTCCCGCTCAGACACCTACCCCTACGTGGACGTCCGCGAGGACGACGTGTCCATGGGCCACGAGGCGACCGTCTCCAAGGTCTCCGAGGACCAGCTCTTCTACCTGATGAGCCGCGGCCTGAGCGAGTTCGAGGCCATGGCGATGATCGTGCGCGGCTTCGTCGAGCCCATCGCCAAGGAGCTCCCCATGGAGTACGCGCTGGAGCTCAACCGGCTGATCGAGCTGCAGATGGAAGGCGCGGTCGGCTGACCGCCCCCTCGACAGCAGAAGTCCCACTCCCGAAAGAGAGCACTACGACAGCCATGGCTGAGGCCCAGAACTCCCCCACTCTCGGCTCCGCTCGAGCGGGGGGACCCCCACCCGTGGGATCCACGACCGCGGGCTCGATCGCGGTCGCCGCGGAGTCGACCGTCGCCACGCGCATGAGCGCGCCGCCGTCCTTCGACGTGGCGGACTTCCCCGTCCCGCACGGCCGCGAGGAGGAGTGGCGGTTCACCCCGCTGGAGCGCCTGCGCGGCCTGCACGACGGCACCGCCGTCGCCACCGGCAACGGCGTGAAGATCGACGTGCAGGCACCCGAGGGCGTCACCGTCGAGGCCGTCGGCCGCGACGACGCGCGGCTCGGCAAGGCCGGCACCCCGGCGGACCGCGTCGCCGCCCAGGCCTACTCGGCGTTCGAGAAGGCCGGGGTCGTGACCGTCCCCAAGGAGACCGTCCTCACCGAGCCCATCCGCATCGCGGTGCACGGCGAGGGCGGCACCGCCTTCGGCCACCAGGTGATCGAGCTGGGCGCCTTCGCCGAGGCCGTCGTGGTCATCGACCACACCGGTGACGCGGTGCTCGCCGCCAACGTCGACTACCTCCTGGGCGACGGCGCCAAGCTCACCGTCGTCTCCGTCCAGGACTGGGACGACAAGGCCGTCCACGTCGCCCAGCACAACGCGCTCGTCGGCCGCGACGCCTCCTTCAAGTCGGTCGTCGTCACCTTCGGCGGCGACCTCGTCCGACTGCACCCGCGCGTGCAGTACGCCGGCCCGGGCGGCGAGGCCGAGCTGTTCGGCCTGTACCTGACCGACCAGGGCCAGCACCAGGAGCACCGCCTCCTGGTCGACCACAACGTCCCGCACTGCAAGTCGAACGTCGTCTACAAGGGCGCGCTCCAGGGCGACGACGCGCACGCGGTGTGGATCGGCGACGTGCTCATCGAGGCCAAGGCCGAGGGCACGGACACGTACGAGATGAACCGCAACCTGGTCCTCACGGACGGGGCGCGGGTGGACTCCGTACCGAACCTCGAGATCGAGACCGGCGAGATCGTCGGCGCCGGCCACGCCTCGGCGACCGGCCGCTTCGACGACGAGCAGCTCTTCTACCTCATGGCCCGCGGCATCCCGGAGCAGGAGGCCCGCCGACTGGTGGTCCGCGGCTTCTTCGCCGAGCTGGTCCAGCAGATCGGGCTCCCCGACATCGAGGAGCGACTGATCGCCAAGATCGAGGAGGAGCTGGAGGCGGCGGACGCATGACCTTCGTACGCGCCTGCGGGCTCGGTGAGCTGGAGGAGGACACCCCGAAGCGGGTGGAACTCGACGGCACGCCCGTGTCCATCGTGCAGACCGAGGGCGAGGTGTTCGCGATCCACGACATCTGCTCGCACGCGAACGTCTCCCTGTCGGAGGGCGAGGTCGACGACTGCCACATCGAGTGCTGGCTGCACGGCTCGCGCTTCGACCTCCGTTCCGGCAAGCCCGACGCCCTCCCGGCGACGCGCCCCGTCCCCGTTTACCCCGTACAGATCGATGGGGACGACGTGCTCGTCTCCCTCACCCAGGAGTCCTGAGGCATCCATGGCAACGCTTGAAATCCGAGACCTGCACGTCACCGTCGAGGCCGACAACGCCACGAAGGAGATCCTCAAGGGCGTCGACCTCACCGTGAAGCAGGGCGAGACGCACGCCATCATGGGCCCCAACGGCTCCGGCAAGTCGACCCTCGCCTACTCCCTCGCGGGTCACCCGAAGTACACGATCACCGGCGGCACCGTCACCCTCGACGGCGAGGACGTCCTGGAGATGTCCGTCGACGAGCGCGCCCGCGCCGGACTGTTCCTCGCGATGCAGTACCCGGTCGAGGTGCCGGGTGTCTCCGTGTCGAACTTCCTGCGCACCTCCGCCACCGCCGTCCGCGGCGAGGCCCCCAAGCTGCGCACCTGGGTGAAGGAGGTCAAGGAGGCCATGCAGCGCCTCAACATCGACCCCTCCTTCGCCGAGCGCAACGTCAACGAGGGCTTCTCCGGCGGTGAGAAGAAGCGCCACGAGATCCTCCAGCTGGAGCTGCTCAAGCCGAAGGTCGCGGTCCTCGACGAGACCGACTCCGGGCTGGACGTCGACGCCCTGCGCGTCGTGTCGGAGGGCGTGAACCGCGTCCGCGAGACGGGCGAGGTCGGCACCCTGCTGATCACGCACTACACGCGTATCCTCCGCTACATCAAGCCCGACTACGTGCACGTCTTCTCCGGCGGCCGGATCGTCGAGTCCGGCGGCGCCGAGCTCGCCGACAAGCTGGAGAACGAGGGCTACGAGGCGTACGCGAAGCACGACGGAGTCGACACGAAGGGCGGCGCATCCGCGTGACATTGCTGCCGGGCCTCCTCGACACCGAGGCGATCCGCAAGGACTTCCCGATCCTGGACCGCCAGGTCCACGACGGCCGGAAGCTCGTGTACCTGGACAACGCGGCGACGAGCCAGAAGCCGCGCCAGGTGCTGGACGCCCTGAGCGAGTACTACGAGCGCTACAACGCCAACGTCCACCGCGGTGTGCATGTGCTCGCCGAGGAGGCCACGGCGCTGTACGAAGGCGCGCGCGACAAGGTCGCCGCGTTCGTCAACGCGCCGAGCCGCGACGAGGTGATCTTCACCAAGAACGCCTCCGAGTCGCTCAACCTCGTCGCGAACATGCTGGGCTGGGCCGACGAGCCCTACCGCGTGGACGCCGAGACCGAGATCGTCATCACCGAGATGGAGCACCACTCCAACATCGTGCCGTGGCAGCTGCTCGCGCAGCGCACCGGAGCGAAGCTGAAGTGGTTCGGCCTGACCGACGACGGCCGTCTCGACCTGTCGAACATCGACGAGGTCATCACGGAGAAGACGAAGATCGTCTCCTTCGTGCTGGTCTCCAACATCCTCGGCACCCAGAACCCCGTCGAGGCGATCGTGCGCCGCGCCCAGGAGGTCGGTGCGCTGGTGTGCATCGACGCCTCCCAGGCCGCGCCGCACATGCCGCTGGACGTGCAGGCCCTGCAGGCCGACTTCGTGGCCTTCACCGGTCACAAGATGTGCGGCCCGACCGGCATCGGCGTCCTCTGGGGCCGCCAGGAGCTGCTGGAGGACCTGCCACCGTTCCTCGGCGGCGGCGAGATGATCGAGACGGTGTCGATGCACTCCTCGACGTACGCCCCGGCGCCCCACAAGTTCGAGGCGGGCACGCCCCCGATCGCCCAGGCGGTCGGCCTCGGCGCGGCGATCGACTACCTCGACTCGATCGGCATGGACAAGATCCTCGCCCACGAGCACGCGCTCACCGAGTACGCGGTCAAGCGGCTGCTGGACGTCCCCGACCTGCGGATCATCGGCCCGACCACGGCCGAGGAGCGCGGCGCGGCGATCAGCTTCACCCTCGGGGACATCCACCCGCACGACGTGGGCCAGGTCCTCGACGAGCAGGGCATCGCGGTCCGGGTCGGACACCACTGCGCGCGGCCGGTCTGCCTGCGGTACGGAATTCCTGCGACCACGCGAGCGTCGTTCTATCTGTACTCCACGCCGGCCGAGATCGACGCACTGGTCGACGGCCTGGAGCACGTACGGAACTTCTTCGGCTGAGGGGCGTGCTAGACGGTGAAACTGGACTCCATGTACCAGGAAGTCATCCTGGACCACTACAAGAACCCGCACGGGCGGGGCTTGCGGGATGGCGACGCCGAGGTGCACCACGTCAACCCGACGTGCGGTGACGAGATCACACTGCGCGTGAAGTACGACGGCACCACGATCGAGGACGTCTCGTACGAGGGCCAGGGCTGTTCGATCAGCCAGGCGAGCGCGTCCGTACTGAACGACCTCCTCGTCGGCAAGGACCTCTCCGACGCGCGGAAGATCCAGGAGACCTTCCTGGAGCTGATGCAGTCCAAGGGGAAGCTCGAACCCGACGACGCGATGGAGGAGATCCTGGAGGACGCGGTCGCGTTCGCCGGGGTGTCCAAGTACCCGGCCCGGGTGAAGTGCGCCCTGCTGAGCTGGATGGCCTGGAAGGACGCGACGGCCCAGGTGCTGGGCGGAGCCGACGCCGAGAAGGAGACGACGGCATGAGCGAGACCGTTGAGATGAAGCCGGCCTCGGAGGAAGAGGTCCGTGAGGCGCTGTACGACGTGGTCGACCCCGAGCTGGGCATCGATGTCGTCAACCTCGGCCTGATCTACGGCATCCACATCGACGACGCGAACATCGCGACGCTCGACATGACCCTGACCTCGGCGGCCTGTCCGCTGACGGACGTCATCGAGGACCAGGCGAAGTCCGCCACGGACGGCCTCGTGAACGAGCTGCGCATCAACTGGGTCTGGATGCCGCCGTGGGGTCCCGACAAGATCACGGACGACGGGCGTGAGCAGCTGCGTGCTCTCGGGTTCAACGTCTGAGGGTCCACTGACATGCGTGAGGGCGGCACCCTTTCCGGGTGCCGCCCTCACGCATGTTCAGTCCAGGCCGGACACGATCTCGAACGACGCGTCCGCGTAGTACTGGTGACTGTTCTCGAAGGGGTCCAGGCGGAGCTGGAAGTTGCGGTGGCGCAGGAAACGGCCCGGGTAGTTGACCGACTCCAGCGTGAGCGTTCCCGAGCGGGACCAGACGCGCGGGCAGAACGTGGCGTCCTGGCGGAAGAGGGACGAGCCGTCGTTCCTGTTGGCGACCAGGACGAAGCTGCGGTGGCGGAGGTAGCGGCCGTCCGCGGTGGTGAAGGAGTAGCAGGAGGAGTCGGAGAGGCCGGCCACGCGCTGGAAGGTGGCGTCCTCGCGCTGTTCGGAGCCTGATCCGACCTGGTCGAGGCGCACATAACCGTCGCGCACCCGCCAGTAGCGGTCGGACCAGTTGACCGCGCGTATGGATATGCCGGAGGAGGACGGGGGCTTCGGGCTCTTCGAGGGAGCCGGGGACGCCGTCGGCGGCTTCGGGGTCTTCTTCCGGGGCGTCGGACTCGGAGCGGCGGTGGGAGCGCTGCCGGTCGGGGTGGGGGTCGGGTGGGCGCGGTCCGCGCCGGCCTTCTCGGCGCCGCCCTCGGACGGGGTCGCGAAGGAGATCAGGCCGCCCGGGGCCGAACTGCCGAGGGTGGTCGGCTCGGCCGCCCGGTTCTCCTGCTCGCCGGCCTCCCGGTCCATCACGGTGATGGCCGTGACGCACGCGGTGATCGTGGCCAGGGCCAGCGTGCCCGCCAGCCAGAGCCGTCGGGTGCCCGGTGCCCGGGTGGTGTCCGGGGCCCAGCCGCTCTCCCAGGGGCGGTCCTGCGGCGGCCGGGACTTCTGTTCTGACATGCGCTGTTCCTCCGGCGGGGCACCCTTGACGGCGGCGCAGTTGTGGGGGCCCGGTGTGTGATCGGTGGACACCGTAGTTGACTGGTGGGGCGCCTGTGGCGCATTTGGTGAGAGCGGTTTCTCACCGATACCCGGACCGCCGTTGCGTACGGTCGTACAGATGCTGTGTACGCTCGTACACATGGGTTATCTGCTGCTGGCCGGGGCCATAGCCGCCGAAGTGGGCGCTACCACCGCCATGAAGTACAGCGACGGGTTCAGCAGGCTCGGCCCCTCGCTGCTCACCCTCGCCGGTTACGTCCTCTCCTTCGGGCTGCTCGCGCAGACCCTGAAGACCGTGTCGGTCGGCACGGCCTACGCGATCTGGGCCGGGGCCGGCACCGCCGCCATCGCCACGATCGGGATCCTCTTCCTGGGCGAGGGCATGACCGTCGCCAAGGCCGCCGGGATCGCCCTGATCATCGTCGGGGTCGTGGTGCTGAACCTGGGAGGTGCGCACTGATGCCCCGGCGCCATGACCCCGAGCGGCGGCAGCGGATCATCGACGCGGCGATCCGGGTCGTCGGCTCCAAGGGCATCGCCGGACTGAGCCACCGCAGCGTCGCCGCCGAGGCGGACGTGCCGCTCGGCTCCACGACGTACCACTTCCGGACCCTCGACGAGCTGCTGGTCGCCGCGCTGCGGCAGACCAACGAGGGCTTCGCCAAGGTGATCGCATCGAGCGGCGGCCTGGAGGATCCCCGCGCCGATCTGGCCACCGAACTCGCCGGGTGGATCGGCGAGTGGCTCTCCGGCGACCGCACGGGTGTGGAGCTGGAGTGCGAGCTGTACCTGGCCGCCCTGCGCCGGCCCGCCCTGCGGCCCGTCGCCGCCGAGTGGGCCGAGGGGGTCGCCGAGCTGCTGTCCCTGCGAACGGACCCCGTCACCGCGCGCGCACTGGTGGCGGTCGTCGACGGCCTCTGCCTGCAGGTGCTGCTGACGGGGGTGCCGTACGACGAGGAGTACGCACGGGAACTGCTGGGGCGGGTGCTCGCCGGGGCGGCCGGATGAGGCCGGTGGTTTCAGCGGGTCGGCCGCGCGGTTGGACAGGTGGGGAGTGTTGGGAGGAGTGGTCGTCGCGGCCGGGCGGGGGAGCGGGTCGGCCGGGCAGTTGAGCAGGTGCGGCGTGTTGGGAGGAGCGGTTGTCAGAGAGTCGTCCGTGCCCGGTGTCCGTGCTGCTGAGGGGCGTCTTCGGGGGGCGGATACCGCCCGTCCCGTGAGATGGCCCCGTACGGGTTCGCATCCATCGGCGTCCGCCGGTTAGGTTGCCCTCATGACCGACACGACTGCTCCTCGCACGACCGGCGCCGTGGCCGCCGGCCTCGCCACGATCGCCGCCGACGGCACCGTTCTCGACACCTGGTTCCCCGCGCCCGAGCTGGCCGAGCAGCCCGGCCCGTCCGGCACCGAGCGGCTGTCCGCCGAGCGCGCCGCGGAGCTGCTCGGCGGTGGCGCGACCGCGGCGATCGGCCCGGACGCCCGCCGGGGCGTCGAGGTGGTCGCGGTCCGCACGGTCATCGCCTCGCTCGACGAGAAGCCGATCGACGCGCACGACACCTATCTGCGTCTGCACCTGCTCTCCCACCGCCTGGTCAAGCCGCACGGCCAGAGCCTGGACGGCATCTTCGGCTTCCTCGCCAACGTCGCCTGGACCTCGCTCGGCCCTGTCGCCGTCGACGACCTCGAGAAGGTGCGGCTCAACGCCCGCGCCGAGGGCCTGCACCTCCAGGTCACCTCCGTCGACAAGTTCCCGCGCATGACGGACTACGTGGCCCCCAAGGGCGTCCGGATCGCCGACGCCGACCGGGTCCGCCTCGGCGCCCACCTCGCCGAGGGCACCACCGTCATGCACGAGGGCTTCGTCAACTTCAACGCCGGCACGCTCGGCACCTCGATGGTCGAGGGCCGCATCTCCGCCGGTGTCGTGATCGGCGACGGCTCGGACATCGGCGGCGGCGCCTCCACGATGGGCACCCTCTCCGGCGGCGGCAATGTCATCATCGCCGTCGGCGAGCGCTGCCTGATCGGCGCCGAGGCGGGCGTCGGCATCGCCCTGGGCGACGAGTGCGTCGTCGAGGCCGGTCTCTACGTCACCGCGGGCACCCGTGTCACCATGCCCGACGGGCAGATCATCAAGGCCCGCGAACTGTCCGGCGCCTCCAACATCCTCTTCCGCCGCAACTCGGTCACCGGCACGGTCGAGGCCCGGCCGAACAACGCGGTCTGGGGCGGTCTGAACGAGATCCTCCACAGCCACAACTGACGGTCCCGCGCCGATCCCGTACGGATGACCCGGCGTGACCTCGCGGTGCTTTTGGCAGATGAACGGGTGGACGCAGTGTCCGATCAGACGCCGAACCGACGAAACGAGGACCGGGGCATGAGGAACGAGCGGGGGCGGGCCGTGGGGCGCAGGCTGGCCGGGGTGGCCGCGGTGCTGGCGGTGTGCTGGCTGCCGGCGGGCGCCGCGCACGCCGACGAGACCAACACGGACTCCCACAACGGCCACCGGGTCGGTCTGATCAACGTCAACGTCGGTCAGATCGACGATCCGGCGGAGGACGTGCTGGAGCACACGCTGCTGTTCGGTGACGGGTACGCCTGGAACTGAGCCGGCAGAGGACATGGGACGGCCCGCACCGCAGTCACCTGCGGTGCGGGCCGTCCCGTCATTGTTCCCGGCCGGTGGCATAGCGGGGCGCCCCCGCACGCGTCACAGGGAGTACGGGGGTGGACACAGGGTTCGCCCCGGGGGAGAGCGAAGGTGACGATGGATGCCGAAGCGCAGGAGAGTTTCCGGGAGTTCGTGGCGAACCGGTCGTCCGCGCTGCTGAAGACCGCGGTCCTGCTCAGCGGCGGCGACCGGCACGCGGGCGAGGACCTGCTCCAGAACGCGCTGATCAAGGCTGCGGGCCGCTGGCACCGCATCGACGAACCCGAGGCCTACGTCCGGCAGATCCTCTACCGACAGCAGGTCAGCCGCTGGCGGCTGAAGTGGCCGAGGCGTGAACTGAGCGTCGCCGAACCGCCGGAGACCGGCGCCCAGCCGGACGCCTCCGGCGCAGCCGAGCTGCGTCTGGTGATGCGCGGCGCACTGGCCCGGCTGACCGCGCGGCAGCGCACCGTGCTCGTGCTCCGCTACTTCGAGGATCTGCCCGAGAGCGAGGTGGCCCGCATCCTGGGCTGCTCCGTCGGCACCGTGCGGTCCGCCACCCATCGTTCCCTCGCCCGGCTGCGCGTCCTCGCGCCCGAGCTGGCCGCTCTCGGCCCGGCCGCCGCCGAGCAGCGGCCCTCCCCCGACTACTCGCCTGTGGAGGTGCGTCAGTGAACGTCGACGAACTCGTGCGTGACGCACTGCGCGACCAGGCCGAGGGGCAGCAGCCCACCGGCCCCGGCTTCGCCGACCGGGTGCTGTCGGTACGCCGTCGCCGCCGCAGCCGACGGCTCGCGAGTGTCGCCGCGGCGGCCGCAGCCGTGATCGCCGTCGTCGTGGCGGTGCCCGTCCTGGACTCCGGCAAGCAGGACGTGCGCCCCTCGGGCAGGGCTGAGCAGACCGACATCACCCCCCACCCGGACCAGTCGCCGCCGCGCGACATGATCGCGGCCGGGCGGGTCGCGCTGGCCGCGTACTTCACCACGAAGAACGTCGAGCAGTCCGCCGACCGGGCCGTAGAGCAGCGCACGTACTGGCTGCTGAACCCGAAGACGAAGAAGTACGCGAAGGACGACCGGTGGTCGTACGTCGCGGTCGCTCCCGGGATGACGACCGCCGCCGTCCTGGAGCGGAACCTGCCCGTGCCGCGCATCGGGCTGCTCGATCTGGCGAGCGGTCAGGTCAAGCGGTGGATCCCGGTCGACCATCCGGTGGCGGGAGTGGAGTTCTCCACCGACGGCAGGAAGCTCGTCGCGACGACGTACAGCGAGAATCCCGACCAGCGGGAGAAGGTCGACGGGGCGGAGGGCTGGGAGCCCCCGTTCACGCAGTCGGACCGGACCGGGTTCCATGTCATCGACGTGGCGTCCGGGAGCAGCTCATGGGCGGGAGTGGAGATCGGCGGCGGTGCGCACAACCCCGAGGCCTTCATCAACCCCCGCCAGGACTTCGCGTTCACCCGCGACGGCCGTCTCGTCTGGTCGGGGATGCCCACCGAGCCCGGTGAGAAGTTCTACGATTTCACCGGCGGGGAGGTTCCCCCGCCGGCGCTGGAGCAGTACCGCGACTGGAGCGTCGAGGCGGGGGCGTCTCCGGACGGGCAGCTCGTCGCCGGTCCGTTCGCGGGGCGGAAGTGGAAGACGTCGTCCTTCGTCCTCGACGCCCGCACCGGCAAGCAGCGCGAGGTGCGCGGGCAGCAGCTGCTCGCCTGGGCGGACGGGAACTCGCTCGTCGCCTGGGACATCGGGCGGGACGGGAACGAGTTCCGTCAGCGGCTGGTGCTGGTGACCGTCGGCGACGAGAAGACGATCCCGCTCAGCGACTTCCGGTCTCCCAAAAACGACACCAAGGGGCGGTGGGAGCCGGTGTTCGCGGAGCGGTGATCAGGGCCCGGCCAGGTCCGCGTGGAGCGACAGCAGGGTGTCGGTCGTGGCCGGGGGCGCGGGCCGGAGCGGGGCGCGGACCGGTCCTGCGGGGAGGGCCAGGGCGTTCAGGAGCGCCTTGGCCGTGACGGTGCCCGGCAGACCCGCCGACATGATCGCCTCGACGAGCGGGATGGCCCGCTGCTGGAGGCGGGCCGCCCGGGCGGTGTCGCCCGCGTCGAACGCGTCCAGGACCGCTCGCAGATGGTCCGGGATCACGTTCGCGACCGTACTGACGTAGCCCGTACCGCCCACGGCGTACAGCGCGAGGTTGTGTTCGTCGCATCCCGCGTAGTACGCCAGGCCCGTGCGGGCCAGCACCTTCTGGGCGCCCAGGAAGTCGGAGGAGCAGTCCTTGACCGCGACGATCCTGGGGTGTTCGGCGAGGCGGAGGATCGTCTCGGGTTCGACGCGGGAGCCGGTGCGGGCCGGGATGTCGTAGACCATGAGGGGGAGTCCGGTGGCGTCCGCGATCTCACGGAAGTGGGCCTCGATCGCGTCCTGCGGGGGGCGGCTGTAGTACGGCGACACGACCAGCAGGCCGTCCGCGCCCGCCTTCTCCGCCTCACGGGCCAGTTCGGTGGTGTGGCGGGTGTCGGGGGTGCCGATGCCGGTGAGGACCTTCGCCCGGTCGCCCACCGCCTCCCGGACGGCAGCGACGAGGGCGGACTTCTCGGCGTCCGTGGTGGTCGGGGACTCGCCCGTCGTGCCGGAGAGGACGAGGCCGTCGCAGCCGTTGCCGACCAGGTGGGCGGCGAGGAGCTGGGCGCCGTCGAGGTCGAGGGTTCCGGAGGCGGTGAACGGGGTGATCATCGCGCAGAGGGCGCGGCCGAAGGGTGTGGTCATGGGGGTAGTGTCGGCCTGCCGACCATGTAGCTCCACTTAATTCTGCTACCGGGTGTTGTTAAGGTCCGCTACGAGATAGGTCTGCTGCGGGAGCTGGCGGAGCAGCCGATCGGTGGGTCGCGCGGGCGGGTGCGGTGCGGGCGCCGGGTGCCTGGGCCGACGGTGACCGAACCGGTCGTCCGGGCCGCGCTGTCCCGGGCTCGGCACGACCGGTCCCCGGCGCGGCCCGGGCGCGGCGGCGTGTGGCCGGAGCGCACGGGTAGCCGGTGGGCGGGCGGGTACTCGGGGGTTCCTACTTCGAGAGGAGGCGGAACACCGTGACCGAAACCATGGATCATCGGGTCGTGCACGACGACCACCACTCCGTGGGTGAGCTCGTCAATCAGGCCGCCGAGCAGGCCTCCCGGCTCGTGCGGCAGGAAGTGGCGCTCGCGAAGGAAGAGCTGACCGAGAAGGGGCGGCGCGCGGGGCGTGGCGGCGGGCTGCTCGGTGCGGCGGGTGCCGTCGCGTACGCCGGGTTCCTCGCGCTGGCCGGTACGGGCGCCGCCGCACTCTCGCTGGTGCTGCCCGTGTGGGCCGCCGCGCTGATCGTGACGGGCGTGCTGTTCGTGATCGCGGCCGTGCTGGCGGCCGTCGGGCGGGGGCAGTTGCGGCGGGCCGCGCCCCCCACGCCTGAGGAGACGATCGGCAGCGTCAAGGCGGACGTGGAGGAGATCAAGGGAAGGGCGCATCGATGACGAAGCCGGCGGGTGGGGCCAAGGGGCCCGATGAACTGCGGCGGCAGATCGAGCAGACACGGAGCGAACTCGGGAACACCGTGGAGGAGTTGGCCGGGAAGGTCGATGTGAAGGGGCGTGCGCTGGCCCGGGCCGCCGATCTGCGGGACAAGGCCGGGGCGGTGACGGTGCAGTTGCGCAGCAGCGCGTCGCAGGCGGGGCATGCGGTCCAGGGCCGGGCGACGCATGCGGGCCCCCGTCCGGTGCGGACGGTCGTGCGTGCAGGGATGCGGCATCCACGGCCGGTGCTCGTGGCCGGGGCGGCCGCGGGCGTGGTGGCCGTCGGGGTGCTGCGGTGGAGGTACGTGCACGGGCACCACTGAGCGGCGGCCTCTGCGGCCATCCGGACGCGGACATTCGGACGCGGACATCCAGGGGCGCGGCCTGCCGAACACCGCTTGACCTCAAGTTTGGTCGAGGTTGAACAGTGGGGTGTGCAGGCAGTCGCGCACACAACTGGAGCGTTCCATGAGCCGTCGGACCGAACAGCACCCCGACCCCACCGACCCTCGTATCGGTGCCCCCCTCTTCAGCACCTGGCGTCTGGGAACCCCCGAGCGGCAGCGGCAGGCCGTCGAGGCGATCGCGCGGACGTGGGAGCGGCGGCCCTGGCCGACCGCCGACCTGCTCGGGTACCACGTGTACGCCGGGCATGACGGGGACACCCTGCTGCACTACTCGCAGTGGAGGAGCGAGCAGGCCTTCGAGGCGTTCGTGAAAACCCACCGGCAGGACCGCGTCGACGAGATCGACACCGCCGTGCCGGGGATCGAGCGGGTGGAGCTGGGGCGGTACCGGCACTATCGCAGTGTCGGGCAGGAAGGCGCGGCGGCGCCCGCCCCGGGATGCGTCGTCATCGTCGACGTCCGCTTCGAGGGGCCCGACACGGACCGGCAACGCGCCTGGGTCGACGCGGTGTTCGAGGCCCTGGAGAGCGAACCGGAAGCGCACCCCGGCGGCATCTCCGCCCATTTCCACCTCAGCACCGACGGCACGCGGGTGCTCAACTACGCCGAGTGGGAGAGCGCCCAGGCCCATATCGATGCCATGGCGGCGCCGGGGGAGGGGGTCGGCTCGGCGACCGAGCAGTGGAAGCGCGTGCAGAACTGGCCGGGCCTCCGGCCCGGCGGCTCCGTCAGCCGCTACGACCACGTCCTCGGGCTGGTGCCCTGATCGGGCCGGTGCCCTGAGAGCGGGCCGGCCGAACAGCGCGTTCGGCCGGCCCCGGGCTCCTCAGGGGCGGAACCGCAGGATCTGCGGGTCGTGGTCGCTGATCTGGTCGTGGAACTCCGCGTTGACGTGCACGCTGTCGTACTCGAAGTCACAGTCGCGGCGGATCGACGGGCTGATCAGGATCTGGTCGAGGACCTGGCTGTTGCCCTGGTAGACGTAGGAGTAACGCTCGCTCCTGGGCAGCGACTTGATCGCCGACCACAGTTCGCCGCGGCCCTCCAGGAGCTTCGCGGTCCGCGAGAACTCGAAGTCGTTGATGTCGCCCAGCGTGATGACGTCCGCGTTCTTCTGGGTGTCGAGGATGTCCTTGACGAAGGCGTTCACCACGGTGGCCTGACGGTGGCGCTGTGTCTCGGAGCTGCGCGACGGCGGCTGGTACCGGGCGGTCAGACCCTGGTCGCCGCCCTTGGAGTTGAAGTGGTTGGCGATCACGAAGACCGAGCGGCCGCGGAAGACGAACTCGCCGGCCAGCGGCTTGCGGCTGTTCTTCCATGCCTCGTCGGCGGGGGCGACGCGGCCCGGGCTGAGCGTCAGGTGCGCCTTGCCCCGGATCTTCGTCACGCCGGTGGCCGTCGTGGCGTCACCGCCCGCGCGGTCCGCGAAGGAGACCCGCTCCGGGTTGAACAGGAACGCCTGCCGGATGTTGCCGCCCGGCTCGCCGCCGTCGGTGCCGTCGGCCGGGTCGACCGAGCGCCAGTCGTAGGTCGGGCCGCCGGCCGCGACGATCGCGTCGATCAGCTTGGTGAGGGTCTGGTCGGCGGCGACCGTGCCGTCGTTCTGCGCGCCGTTGTTGTCCTGGATCTCCTCCAGGGACACGATGTCGGGCGACTTCAGGTTGTTCACGATCGCGGAGGCGTGGGCGGCGAACGTGTCGTCGGCCGGGTCGAGATTCTCCACGTTGTAGGTGGCGACGGCGAGTTCCGAGGAGCGCTGCTTGCGGGTCGTCTCGCGCTCCAGGCCAGCGCTCTTCAGCGTGCCCAGTTCGCTCGCGACCAGGGTGTAGCCGCCGAACTGGTTGTAGTCCAGGGGGCCGGCGGTGCTGCCCCTGAGGGTGTCGCCCACGTTCGCCTTCGGGAAGTCCGCCGTCGGGCCGAGGGACTGGATCTGGAGGCGGCCGGTGTTCTGGGCGGCGTAGGAGCCGTAGACCGTGCCGCCGTGGCGGTTGCGGTTCTCGTGCGGCTTCACCGTCACCCAGAGCTCGGTGTACGGGTCGGTGGCGCCGACGACGCGGGTGTCGGTGACCCGGACGGACATGCCCTCCAGCGCCTCGTAGTGGTCCAGGGCGTACTTCGAGGGCTTCAGGGGGAGCGCGTCGACCGAGCCGCCCGCGGCCGGGTCTCCGGCGGGGGCGTAGGCGGCGGGAACCGAGCGCGAGGTGATCGCCGTGGCCGCGGGCAGCGCGTTGCCGCTGGAGACGACCGCGGTGGTCGGCTTGGTGATCTCCGTCAGCGACTGGTTGCCGGAGGTGGCGCCACCGGGGACGAACTCCGCCACCGTGCCGCTGACCGTGACGGCGTCACCGACGGCCACGCCCTTCGGGGCGGAGCCGGTGAAGACGAAGACGCCCTCGCTGGTCGCCCGGTCGGCGTCCGGGTTCGGGTCCTGGATCCAGAAGCCGCGGGACGAGCCGTAGGTCCGGATGCCGGTGACGATTCCGGCCACGTCCGTGACCTGCTTGCCCGCGTACGGGGATATCCGGGTGCTGCCCTGGATGTCGTGGATGCGCACCGACTCCGCGTGCGCGGGGCTGGTGAGGACGATCGTGGATGCCGCGGAGCACGCGGCGGCGACGGTGAGCGCGGCGAGACGCGCGGACGACTTGCTCGGCAACGGGGTTCCCTCCGGGGACGTGACAGGGCGCCGGGACGAGGGCGGAGAAGGACGGGATGGCTGACTGCCGCTCCCTGTGGGGCGGATGCGGTGACGCGCGTAGAGAACGGTGGACGGGTG
This sequence comes from Streptomyces sp. NPDC012474, assembly GCF_042955185.1. Lineage (NCBI taxonomy): Bacteria > Bacillati > Actinomycetota > Actinomycetes > Kitasatosporales > Streptomycetaceae > Streptomyces > Streptomyces sp. NPDC012474. The sequence goes on along the minus strand of NZ_JBIBEP010000005.1, from coordinate 143,315 downwards.
GACCTGGTGGGGCCGGCCCCGGTGAACAAGTGTCCGCCGACTTCTACGCGCGTCAATCTCCAGCCTGCTCATGTCACTTGTCAAGGTTTCGGCCATGTACGGCGGCTGACGGGGACATGAAGTGGGCGGCATGGGTGGAAATCCGTCTAGGCTGAGCGGTTGAGTCACCTGAGGCGCGCCAGGGCCTGTCGTTCGGATCAGGCCGCAGCGAACCGACGGTGCTGCTCGATGCCGGTGAGCGGGGTCCGGTGCGTGCAGCTGCAAGGCGAAGGAGGGCGTCGACGCGATGGGGTCCCTCCCGCGCGAGCGCAGCCGAGCGTGGGGAGTCGGCAACCGACACAACGCGGCAGCATGCGTGCCAGACCCCGCGTCTGCGGCGTGATCCAAACGACAGGCCCATAGGAGAAACAGCCGATGTCAGACAGCTCCCCCCTGCCACCGGTGCGGCTGCACCCCGAAGCGGAGCTGGCGCGCGACGCGCTGTCCACGCCGTTGCTGTCCCGGGCCGCCCGGCTCGCCCGCTGGGCCGGGCCGGACACCCGCGTCGACGCCGGGGGAGGGCTCGTCGACGAGCAGCTGCCCGCGGCCGTCGAGGCGCTCGGGCTGAGCGGGGACGACGCCGCCGCCGACGCGAGCGAGGCCTGGCGGGTCGCCGTGGACGCCGGGCTCGTCGAGGTCGTCGACGAGGACGAGGGCACCGTGACCGCCGGTGAGGATCTGGCCCTGCTCACCGGTGGCTCGCCGCAGGACGTGCTCACCGTGTGGCTCTCCGCCCTGGAGACTGTCCTCGCCGACGCGAGCGTGCCCGACCTGGACGGGCTCGTGGACGAGGAGGGCGAGATCGACCTCTCCGCCCTCGGCTGGGACCCCGAGGGCGAGGCCGCGTTCCTCGACGGCGTGCTCGGCAACCTCTATCTGCTGACCGCCGGTGAGGACACGCCCGGCACCCCGGTGCCGCTGCCGGCCCTGGCCGCCTCGGTGATCGTGCCCGGTGACATGGACGAGCCCACCAACGACGTCCTGGAGCAGGTCTCCGACGCGATGATGCGGCTCGACGACCAGTTCCGGATGCTGGAACCGGTCGGGTTCGTCGCGTACCAGCCCGTCGACGAGGCGCTCATGGCCGACGCCGACGAGGAGCCCGCGGCACCCGTCGACGACACCGACGTCTCCCGCTACGGCTTGGTCCGGCTCACCCCGCTCGGGCTGTACGGCATGCGCGCCCGGCTGCTGGAGGCCGGGTTCGACGCACCGGCCGTCGGCGACCTCGCGGACAAGGGGGCCGACGCGCTGCTCGACGGCACGGCGGACTTCCCGCCGGGTGCTGCGCAGGCCGAGACCGAGCAATGGCTTCGGCGCCGGGAAGCGCTCGCCGCGGCACGGGAGTTGCTGGCGGCGGCACGGGGCGCGGACACCGGGGCGCCGTTGCGGCGGTTGCGGTGTCAGCAGGCGTTGTCCCTGGTGGGTGCTTCGGCCGAGCCCGCGCTGCGGGAGGTGCTCGACGATGCCGAGCTGGGCGGTCTCGCCCGTGTCTGGCTCACGGAGCACGGTGCGGTGGATGTGCCCGCGCCGTCGGAAGCGATGGTGTATTGGCTGACCATCGACACGGTGGCCGCGCAGCTGGCAGCGGAGGGGAACTCCGAGGAGCTGCGGGCGCTGGTGGAGGGGCTCGCTCAGCAGCACGGTGGGTTCTTCGAGGCCGTCTGGCGGGTCGAGCATCCCGCTACGGCTGATGTGCTGGAGGCGATGGGGCGGTTGCATCCCGACAAGAAGGTCGCGAAGGAGGCTCGGAAGGCGGCCTTCAAGGCGCGGTCGCAACAGGGTGGTTGATGCCGTTTCGCGGGCGCGGCGCCGTCGTGGCTCGTCGCGCCCACGCGGCGGAGCCGCACAGGAACGTACGGCGGCATCGTGCCGGCCGAGGACGGCGAGGGAGTCTCGCACCCGTTCGGCACCACCGAGAGCGGCCGCACATACCCGATCGCCCGGAACGACCTGAACGTCGGCGCCGAAGAGGAGCCGGCGTGCAACGAGTTCGCGGGGGTCACCTGCACGCCCGACGGCACAACCCTCTACGCCGGCATTCAGGCCCCGGGCTCCTGCTCGGGATCACCGGTCCCTGGAAGCGCCGGAAGCGGTCATAAATTCGCTCGCAGTTTCCAATGCGCGCCTCCTACAGTGAGATCACAACGTCACGCACCTCCCGGTGCGATGGCAGCGGCTACTTCTCTTCCAAAGAATCCGACGCCGCCGCCGACTTGATCTCGGGAGGCGCGGCATGTGGTGGGTGCCCGGTGCGAAGGCAACGGTTACTTCCTGGGATCAGAGGGTTGCGGGTTCGAGTCCCGTCAGCGACTTCGGGTCGCTGTAGCTCAAGTGGGTAGAGCATCTGAATTAGTCCGTCGCCGACTTCTGTCCTCGGGCACCCACCTCTTTTTCCGCATGCAGCGTCCCTCGCGAAACACGAACGAATTCGGGGGAATTCACCATGGCACGATTCAATAGCAAGGCAGCCCGCGCGCGTCCCGTCTCGCGCGTGACGTCCACCGGGCGGGTGCTGCGGACGTACGAGGGCGGCCGGGGCCGTGAGCGGGACGCCCGCTCCGAGCTCTTCCTGCTCGCCGTGTCCCACTTCGTCTCACAGCAGACCTTCTACGAGACCGGTGCCGACCGCGACGATCGGTTCCAGCGGCTCGTGCGTGAACTCGCCGTCACCGATCCGGAGTGGACGGCCGGCCTGCTCGGCTGGCTGCGCGGCGCGGGCAACCTGCGCACGGCCTCCTTGGTCGGCGCCGCCGAGTACGTCAAGGCCCGCCTGGACGCGGGTGCGACCGACGGCCCGGCCAACCGGCAGGTCGTCGCGTCCGTTCTCCAGCGGCCCGACGAGCCCGGCGAACTGCTCGCGTACTGGACGACGATGTACGGCCGGAACGTGCCGAAGCCGGTCAAGCGCGGTATCGCCGACGCCGTACGCCGGCTCTACCACGGCAAGGCACTGCTGAAGTACGACACCGCCTCCAAGGGCTACCGCTTCGGCGACATCCTCAACCTCGTACACGCGACCCCGGACCCGGACAAGCCGTGGCAGGGCGAGCTGTTCCGGTACGCCCTCGACCGTCGCCACCACCCGGACACCGCCGTGCCGCCCGCGTCGGACCGCGTCCTCACCGCGCACCGCGAGCTGATGGCGCTGCCCGTCGAGGAGCGGCGTGCGGTCGTGACCGCCGAGGGCGGTGCCGAGCGGCTGGCCGCGGCCGGTATGACGTGGGAGGCGCTGGCGGGCTGGCTGCAGGGGCCGATGGACAAGGCGGCCTGGGAGGCCGTGATCCCTTCCATGGGCGCCACGGCGCTCGTGCGCAACCTGCGGAACTTCGACGAGGCCGGTGTTTCGGACGAGGTGGCCGAGCGGGTCGCCGCGCGGATCAGCGACCCGGCCGAGGTGGCCCGCTCGCGGCAGTTCCCCTTCCGGTACCTCGCCGCCTACCAGCACGCGCCGTCGCTGCGCTGGTCGTACGCCCTGGAGCGGGCGCTCGGCCACTCACTGGCCAACGTGCCCGCGCTGCCCGGCCGGACGCTGGTGCTCGTGGACCGCTCGGGCTCGATGTTCTGGTCGCGGCTGTCCGACCGGTCGGAGCTCACCCGGGCCGACGCGGCGGCGATCTTCGGTACGGCGCTTGCGCTGCGGGCCGACCGGGCGGACCTGGTCGAGTTCGGCTCGACGAGCGACCGGGTGAAATTCCGCGCGGGCGAGTCGGTGCTGAAGATCCTCGGCCGCTTCGGCGACCTGGGCGGCACCGACACCACGGAGGCGGTGCGCCGGCACTACAAGAAGCACGACCGGGTGCTGATCGTCACCGACGAGCAGTACACGCACCACCACCGGGGCGACCCGACCGAGCAGGTCCCGGCCGGCGTGCCGGTCTACACCTGGAACCTCGCCGGATACCGGGCGGGCCACGGCCCGTCGGGGAAGGGCGACCGGCACACGTTCGGAGGGCTCTCGGACGCGGCCTTCCGGATGGTTCCGCTGATCGAGGCATCCCGCGACGCCGACTGGCCCTGGGCGGCCTGAGGCCGTGGCCCGCACCGCGTGGGGAGTGCGGGCCACGGCCTCGCCCGCGACGGGCCGGGAGTCGGCGGGAGTGCCGGACAGGCCCCTTGTCGGCATCGATACTGACATCTAACATTTCAGTCATGGACACTATCCGGCCCGTACCCCGCACCCTGCTCAGGGACCGGGCCTACGAGGTGATCCGGGACGCCATCGTCGCCGGGGAGATCGAGCCCGGCGCGCCGGTGCGGGACGCCGACCTCGCGGAGCGGCTCGGACTGTCGCGGGCGCCGGTGCGCGAGGCGTTCTCCCGGCTGGTGGACGAGGGACTGCTGGAGAGCAAGCCGCAGAGCTACACCCGGGTCACCCCGCTGGTGGCCGCCGACGTCCGGGACGCCGCCGCCGTGGTCGGTGCCCTGCACGAACTCGTGACGAGGGTCGCCGTGCCCCGGCTGGCCGCCGCGCACATCACCGAGATGCACGCGGCCAACGAGCGGTTCGCCTCCGCCGTGCGCACGGGAGACGTGGACGCGGCGCTGCGGGCCGACGACGAACTGCACGACGTCCTCGTCCGGGTGAGCGGCAACCGGGCGGCGGCCGCGACCGTCGCCCGCTACACCCCGCTCATCCGCCGCCTGGAGCGGCGGCGCTTCGCAGAGGGCGGCAGCTGCCGTTCGGCCGGATTGCACGAGCGGCTGATCGAGGCCTGCGCGGCCGGTGACACGACCGAGGCGGTCCTCGTCACGGCGGAGATCTGGCGGGGGCTGGAGGAACTCGCCGACTGAGACGGGCCCGACGCGGCCGAGATCGACCGAGACCGACCCGGGAGGACTCATGCCCCTTTCCTCGTACGACCGTTACCCCCTGCTCTTCGGCCCCTCGCCCGTCCACCCCCTGGAGCGGCTCACCGCGCACCTCGGCGGTGCGTCCCTCTGGGCCAAGCGCGAGGACTGCAACTCCGGTGTCGCGTACGGCGGCAACAAGACGCGCAAGCTGGAGTACCTGGTCGCCGACGCGCTCGCCCAGGGCTGTGACACGCTCGTGTCGATCGGGGGCGTGCAGTCCAACCACACCCGTCAGGTCGCGGCCGTCGCAGCCCGGGCCGGACTCAAGTGCGTGCTCGTCCAGGAGAGTTGGGTGGACTGGCCCGACGCCGTGTACGACAAGGTCGGCAACATCCTGATCAGCCGGCTCGCCGGGGCCGACGTGCGGCTGGTGCGGGCCGGCTTCGGCATCGGCTTCAAGGAGAGCTGGGAGCAGGCGCTCAGGGAGGTCGAGGAGCGCGGCGGGAAGCCGTACGCCATCCCCGCCGGTGCCTCCGACCATCCGCTCGGCGGACTGGGCTTCGCCGGGTGGGCCTACGAGGTCGCCGAGCAGGAACGGGAGCTGGGCGTCTTCTTCGACACCGTCGTGGTGTGCTCGGTGACCGGGTCCACCCAGGCCGGCATGGTCGCCGGGTTCGCCGCGCTGGAGGAGGCGGGCGGCAGGCCCCGGCGCGTGCTCGGCGTCGACGCCTCGGCGAAACCGGCCGCGACCCGCGCCCAGATCGCCCGGATCGCGCAGGCCACCGGCCGGCTCATCGGTCTGAAGCGCGAGCTGACCGAGTCCGACGTCGAGCTGGACGAGCGGTACCACGCGGGCGTCTACGGCGTTCCCGACGACACGACGCTCGCGGCGATGCGGCTGGCGGCCCGGACCGAGGGGATGGTCACCGACCCCGTCTACGAGGGCAAGTCCATGGCGGGGATGACCGACCTGGTGGCGCGGGGCGAGATCGGCCGCGACTCCACGGTGCTCTACGCCCACCTCGGCGGGCAGCCGGCGCTGAACGCCTACAGCGCGCTGTTCTGACCGCCGGTCCGGCCGCCTACGGGAATCGTCCGGCGGGCAGCCGGGTTGTCGCGGTTACCCGACGTACCGGAGGAGCCCCCATGCCCGACGAGCCCGCCGTCCGCGAACTCCGCCTGGTCGTGACCGCCGACGACTACGACGCAGCGCTGCACTTCTACCGGGACGTGCTCGGCCTGACCGAGCAGGCCGCGTTCGCCTCGCAGGACGGGCGGGTCACGATCCTCGACGCCGGGCGGGCCACCCTGGAGCTGACCGACCCGAACCACGCCGCGTTCATCGACGAGGTCGAGGTGGGGCGGCGCGTTGCGGGGCACATCCGGGTCGCCTTCCAGGTGAACGACTCCGTGGCCACCACGGCGAAGCTGGCCGCCGCCGGAGCCGAGGTCGTCGCCGAGCCGACCCGCACTCCCTGGAACTCCCTGAACTCCCGGCTCGAAGCCCCCGGAGCCCTTCAGCTGACGCTGTTCACCGAGCTCGGCGACTGACCGGGGGGCGCCCGGCCGGGGTGACCGGCCGGCTGCGGCCCCCTTCCCGGGCGCCGTCGCCGCGGTGCCGGGCTGGGGCCGCGCCGCTGGGTGCCCGTCCTCTGGAACGGCGTGATCGGGTCGGACGCCGACCGACTGTTCGTCGACGCGCCAACCGCTGCGGGCGGGCACTTCCCGGCACGGTCCTCTCACCGTATGCGGGCGGGCACTTCCCGGCACGGTCCTCTCACCGTATGCGGGCGGGCACTTCCCGGCACGGTCCTCTCGCCGTATGCGGGCGGGCACTCCCCGACACGGCCCCTCCTCGCCGTACGCGGGCGACCCGGTGGGCGTCGGTGCCGGCAGCCGGAGGGTGCCCTTCCGGCTGCCCCTGCCGGGCCGGCTCCGGCGCCGGATACAGTGCTGGACGTGTGGACGGACAATCAGCGTGCGGAGCCGAGTGCCGAGCAGCCCGACGGTGCGCGGCGCCGGGCCACGATCCACGACGTCGCCCGCCTGGCCGGGGTGTCCCGCCAGACGGTCTCCCGGGCGGTCAACGACAAGGGTGAGATCGACCCCGGCACCAAGGAACGGGTCCTGGAGGCGGCGCGGCTCCTGGACTACCGGCCGAGCCGGTTCGCGCGCGGACTCGTCCAGAAGGGGGCCGTCACCGCGGGCCTGGTCATCCCCGACCTGCGCAATCCGTTCTTCCCGGAGGTGGCCGCCGGGGTGCTGGAGGCGGCTGAGCAGCGCGGCTGGCAGGTCGTCGTGTGGGACTCCCGGATCGACGAGGCCAGGGAGCGGGAGGCGCTCGACGTGCTCTCCCATCAGGCGGACGCCGTCGTGGGCTACTTCAAGGACCCGGACGACGTGCTCACCCGGCACCTCGGAGGCGTGCCGCTGGTGCTGCTGGAACGCGGCCCGCAGCAGACCCGGTTCGCGGCCGTGGGCATCGACGCCGCCACCGGGGTCGAGCACGGCATGAACCACCTGTTCCGCGCGGGGCACCGCAGGATCGGCATGCTGGACGGTGTGCACGGCCCCGGCCCCCGAAGACAGGCCTTCCTGGACCAGGCACGCCGGCTCGGCCTGCCGGCCGACGAGAGCTGGGTCGTGGTGTGCCCCGAGCACAGCGTGGCGGGCGGCGAAGCCGGCATGGAGCGGCTGCTGGCCGCACGGCCCGAGACCACCGCGGTCTTCGGCTTCAACGACCTCATCGCGGTCGGGGCGATGCGCACCGCCCGCCGCCGGGGCCGGAGCGTCCCGGACGACGTGGCCGTGCTCGGCTTCGACGGCCTCTCCCTGGGCGAACTGGTCGAGCCCGCCCTGACCACCCTGCACATCGACAAGCGGCAGCTGGGACGGCTGGCCGTGGAGCAGGTGGCCCGGCTGCACGCGGGTGAGGAGCCGCTGCGGGGCGCCGACGCGTGGGTGACGCCGGAACTCGTGGTGCGCGACTCCGCCTGACCCCCGTCGGGCTGGTGGCCGGGAGACGCGTGACATCGCACCGGCCGGCCGCCGGCCCCCGGCACATCGGCCCCGCCGTTGTCTTGACATCGGTTTTCGAGCACGCCGATACTCGACGGCAACGCTCACGTGAACGTTCACGAGCGCTCAGAAACCCCCACCGCGACCCCCACCGCGACATCGTCGGCCACACCATCCCGCTCGCCGACATCGTTGTCTTCCCTTCCTCATCCCCGGAAGCCCTCCCCCCATCCCCGCGAGAACGGGCCCGCGGCAGCACTGTGCCCCGGCTGCGGCACGCCCGGAAAGCGAGCGCGCGCCCATGGAACACCGAACGACGTCCCGCAGACGCTTCCTGGGGGCCTCCCTGGGCGGCGCGGGCGGCCTGCTGACGCTCTCGGGATGCGGGACCGCCGAGGGATCGGCCTCCGCCGGCTCCGGCCACCTGAGCCTCTGGTACTGGAAGGGCTCGCTCAGCGACAAACTCCTCGCCACCGCCGCCCGCGGCGTCCCCGGCGTCCCGGGGCTGAAAGTGAAAGGCTCCCAGGTCCCGGACGGCGACATCGACTCCAAGGTGCGCACCAGTCTCGCCGCCCGCGCCTACGTGCCGGACCTGACGGTCGTCAACAACGCCAACCTCGCCACCTTCTTCCCCGACGAGAACGAGTTCCTCGACCTGCGCACACTCGGCGCCGCATCCGTCCGCGACCGGTACCTCGACTGGAAGTGGAAGGCCTGCTTCACACCCACGGGCCGGATGATCGGCTTCCCCCTCGACGCCGGCCCCACCGCGCTCTACTACCGCCGCGACCTCTTCCGCGAGGCCGGCCTGCCCCACGAGCCGGCGGACGTCGCCGAACAGATCCCCACCTGGGAGAAGTTCATCGCCGCCGGACGGACCCTGCGACGCAGGGCACCGGGCAAGCCCCACCTCGTGAGCAACATCGGCAACGTCTTCCAGCAGGTGCTGTTGCAGAGCCCGAAGCAGTTCGTGGACGCCGACGACCGCTTCATCGGCGACCAGGAGCACATCCGGCGCGCCTGGGACCTGTCCGTGGACCTCCTCCGCCAGGGCCTCAGCGCCGGGATCACCGACGGCACACCCGACTTCAACGCGGCCATGAGCGGCGGCCGCGTCGCCACCATGACCACGGCGGTGTGGGCCATCAACGGGTTGAAGGACTCCGCGCCGAAGACCTCAGGTTCCTGGCGGCTGACCACTCTGCCGGACGGCCCCTGCAACTACGGCGGCTCCTACGTGACGCTGACCCGCTACTGCCGGGAACCGGAAGCGGCCTTCGCCTTCCTGACGTGGCTGCTCAGCCCGGAGAACCAGCTCAAGAGCTACCAGGAGATGGCCCTGTTCCCCACCACTCAGGCCTCCTACGCCGACCCGGCGATGCACAAGCCCGACCCCTTCTTCGGCGGCCAGCAGCCCATCGACGTCTTCGGCCCGGCCGCCCAGAAGGCCCCGGTCGTCTACTTCAGCCCCTACGAGAAGACCGCCAACACCCCGTTCTTCCAGGAGCTGACCAATGTCGAGACGCTCGGCAAGAACCCTGACCGGGCCTGGCGGGACGCCGTGAACACAGCCGGAACCGCGCTGACGCGGCTGGGGGTGAGCTGACATGGCCACGGTCCTCGACCCGGCCGGTGCGCCGGCGGCCGACGAACGGCACCCCGCCCGCCGTGACACGTCCGCCCCGCTCGGGGGACGCCGGCGGCATCTCCCGCCGCTGCTCGCCATCTCCCCGTTCTACGTGCTCTTCGCCGTCTTCGGCGCCTTCCCGGTGGTCTTCTCCATGTACCTGTCCTTCCAGGACTGGGACGGCATCGGGGAGATGCGCTTCGTCGGGCTCCGGCAGTACGGCTGGCTGCTCCAGGACTCGGTGTTCTGGCACGCGGTGCTCAACACCTTCGAGATCTGGTTCCTGTCGACCGTTCCGATGCTGTTCCTGGCGCTCGTGCTGGCGTTCCTGCTGCATTCGCAGGTGCGCTTCGCCGGTGCCTACCGGGTGGCGTACTTCATCCCCAACGTCACCTCGATGGTCGCCATGACCATCGTCTTCGGCTCGGTCTTCGCCCAGGCGGGCCTGGCCAACGCGGTGCTCAGGGCCGTCGGTCTGGACGGGATCGGCTGGCTGTCCTCCGAGTGGGGCATCAAGTCGTCCGTGTCCATCATGATCATCTGGCGGTGGGTCGGCTACAACGCCCTGATCTTCCTGGCGGGCCTCCAGGCCATCCCCACCGAGCACTTCGAGGCCGCGCGCGTCGACGGTGCGAGCAGTTGGCAGACCCTGTTCCGGGTCGTGGTGCCGCAGCTTCGTCCGGTGGTCCTCTTCGCCGCCGTCACCTCCACCATCAACGGCCTGCAGGTCTTCACCGAGTCCCAGGTGCTCTTCCAGTCGACCGACGTCGGCACCACGGGCGGCCCCGGTCAGGAAGGGATGACCATCGTGCTCTATCTCTGGCAGAAGGCCTTCCAGGAGCACCAGTTCGGCTACGGCGCCGCGATGGGCTGGCTGCTCTTCGCCATCATCGCGGTGTTCACGATCATCAACTGGCGGCTGGTCTCCGGCTCCGACCGCGACGACCGCCGGCCCGGCCTCGCCGGACGGCTGCGCCGCAAGGGGGCTCGTGATGGCCGCTGACCACAGGACGACCGGCAGCGCCGGACTGGCGATCGGCTCCGGCAGCAGACTCTCCCGGATCTGTGTCCGGGCGGTGCTGCTGCTCGGCGTGCTGATCTCACTGTTCCCCTTCTACTGGCTGGTGGTGATGGCCTCCGGCACCACCCAGGACATCTACAGCTACCCGCCCAAGCTGGTGCCCGGCCCGCATCTGCTGGACAACATGGGCCGGGTTCTCGACGCGGTCGACTTCTTCGGCTCGCTGTTCAACACGGTCGTGGTGGCGGTGGCGGGCACCGCGCTCGTGTTGTTCTTCGACTCCCTGGCGGCGTTCGCCTTCGCCAAGTACGAGTTCCCGGCGAAGAAGTTCCTCTTCGGCATGCTGCTGGTCACATACATGATCCCGGCCCAGCTGTCCCTGGTGCCGCAGTTCGTCACCATCGCCGAGTTCGGCTGGGCCGGTTCGCTGAAGGCGCTGATCGTCCCCGGCGCGGCCAACGCCTTCGGCATCTTCTGGATGCGCCAGTACGCCCAGAACTCCCTGCCCGACGAACTGCTGGACGCCGGGCGCATCGACGGCGCCGGCTTCTTCCGCCTCTACGGGCAGGTCGCCCTGCCCCTCTTCCGCCCGGCCCTGGCCTTCCTCGGCATCTTCACCTTCATCGGCCTCTGGAACGACTACATCTGGCCCCTGGTCGTGATGATCGACCCGGAGAGGGTCACGCTCCAGGTGGCACTGGCGAACCTCAACGTCCTCTACAACGCGGACTACGCCCTGGTGATGGCCGGTGCGCTGATGAGCGTCATCCCGCTGATCGCGGTGTTCCTGTTCGGGGCGCGGCACTTCCTGCGGGACCTCGCGGCCGGGGCCACGAAGATGTGAGGGCGGGCCCCGGACCCGTCTCTCGGTAGGGTGCGGAGTAGGTCCCGGTCGGTGAGGAGATGGTCGCGTGGTGCAGGTCAGGCCCATGCGGGCGGACGCCCGGCGCAACTACGAGCGGTTGCTGACGGTCGCCGTGGAGGCCTTCGCGCAGCACGGGGAGGGAGCGTCGCTCGACGACATCGCCAAGCGGGCCGGGGTCGGCTCCGGCACGCTGTACCGGCACTTCCCGACCCGGCGGGCGCTGCTGGAGGCCGCGTACCTGGACCGCGTCGAGGCGATCGCGGCCCGGGCCGATGTGCTCGCGGCCGCATGGCCGCCGGGCGAGGCGCTGGGGGAGTGGCTGTACGAACTCGGCACCGGGATGATCCGGATACGGGGGCTGAAGGCGCTGCTGGGACCGGCCGTCACGGACTCCGGCTCCCTCGTGAACACGGCCTGCGGCGACTCGGTCAAGGCCGCGGCGGGGCGGCTGGTCCGGGCGGCGCAGGAGGAGGGCACGCTACGGCGGGACGTCGAGCCGATCGACGTGCTGCGGCTGGCGCACGGCGTGGCCACGGCGTCGGAACTGGCGGACGGGGAGGGTCGGCACATCCGGCGGTATCTGACGTTGCTGATGGAGGGGCTGGCGGCCGGGGCGCCGCTGACCGGTGAGCCGGACGCCCCCCGGTGAGGGGGCGTCCATGAAGGCCGGTCCGGTGGCTTACAGGGCCTGCGCCGCCGGCTTCACCATTCCCCTCACCGTGCGGGACTTCACGAAGTCGCCCATGGCCGTCATGTCCCACTCGCCGGAGAACTGGCGGATCAGCTTGGCCATCATCACGCCGGTCTGCGCCTCGGCGCTGGTGAGGTCGAAGCGGACCAGTTCCTCCCCGGTCGCGCCGTCCAGAAGGCGGCAGTACGCCTTGGCGACCTCCGTGAACTTCTGGCCGGAGAATGAGTTGACCGTGAAGACCAGGCCGGTGACCTCCTGGGGGAGACGGCCGAGGTCGACGGTGATGACCTCGTCGTCCCCGCCGCCCTCGCCCGTGAGGTTGTCGCCGGAGTGGCGGATCGCGCCGCCCACGATCTGGAGCTTGCCGAAGTAGCAGCTGTCGATGTGGTTGCGCTGCGGCCCGTAGGCGATGACCGAGGCGTCCAGGTCGATGTCCTTGCCCCGGTACGCCGGCTCCCAGCCGAGGCCCATCTTGACCGAGGAGAGCAGGGGGCGGCCGCCCTTGATCAGGGAGACCGTCTGGTTCTTCTGGAGACTGACGCGGCCCTTGTCCAGGTTGATCTTCCCGGCGCCGGGCGCGGGCGGAGGGGGCGTGGCAGGGGCGGCCGGGGGCGCGGTGGGGGCGGAGACGGGCGGGGCCGGGGGCTGCATCGGGGCCGGCGGCGGGGTCACCGGCTGGGGCGGGGCGGCCGCGGCCGGCTCCTCCACGGTGACACCGAAGTCCGTGGCGATGCCCGCGAGGCCGTTGGAGTATCCCTGGCCGACGGCGCGGGCCTTCCACTGGCCGCCTCGCTGGTAGACCTCCACGATGACCAGGGCCGTCTCGCCGCCGAGCTGCGGTGGCGTGAACGTGGCCAGGACGGAGCCGTCGTCCGCGCTGCGGATGGTGGCCGTCGGCTCGATGCCCTGGAAGGTCTGGCCCGCGGCGTCCGGGCTCGCCGTGACGACGATCTTCTCGATGCCCGGGGGAACGGCCGCCGTGTCGACCACGATCGCGTCGGGCGCACTGCCGCCGCCCGAGCGGTACGTCACGCCGGGGCCCGACGGCTGGTTGTAGAAGATGAAGTCGTCGTCGGAGCGCACCTTGCCGTCGGCGGTGAGCAGCAGGCCCGATACGTCGAGCCGCACCGGGGCGGTGACGTCCACCGTCACGCGGGCGGCGGACAGGGGGATGTTCGAGCCGGGGGTCATAGCTGTCATGCCGGGTGAACGAGCGAAGCGGTTTTGCCGTTCCCTTACCTTGCGGCCAATCGGGTCAACGGCGCTCGCCAGGGGGCTTCAGCGGCGATTGCGGGGGTGGTCGCGGGCGGTGCGTTCGCTGCCCCGCTTGTAGTTGCCGGTCCAGCGGGCCATCACCAGCTGCGGGTCGGAGGTCTCGACCTCGGCGAGGAACTGCTCGGCCCGCGGGCCGTTCAAGGTGGTGGCGGGGCGGCCGTGGTGGCTGATGCGGACCGTCCCGCCGGTGTGCTGCTCGTAGGCGAATCCGTGGGGTCGTGGCATGCCGAGAGCGTACGGCGGCGGGGGCGGGCGTCCCACCGGATTTCGCCCGTCCCCGCATGGCACGGTCCGTTGTCCTACGGCACGACCACGATCTTGCGGCCGACACCCGCCGCGAACTGCTCCAGCGCCTGCGGGTACCGCTCCAGCGGGACGCGGTCGCTGATGAAGATCCCGGGGTCGAGGACGCCGTTCGCGAAGAGTTCCGCGGCCCGCTCGAAGCTGTGCAGGACCGCCATCGAACCCGTGATGGTGATCTCCTGGTTGTAGATGCGGTACGGGTCGATCGTCACCCGCGTCGCGTAGTCGGCCACGCCGAACTGCAGGAACGTGCCCGCTTTCGCCACCCGGTCCAGGCCGTCCTGGATCGCCGCCGCGTTGCCCGTGGCGTCCACGACCAGGTCCCAGCCCTGGGGGCGGTCCAGTTCGTCGGGGTTCGCCGCCGACGCCGAGACGCCGAGGCGGCGGGCCGTCTCCAGACGGGCCGGGTTCACGTCGACGACGTCCACGCTCGCCGCGCCCGTGCGCTTGGCCAGCTCCAGCATCATCAGGCCCATGGTGCCGGAGCCGTAGATCAGCACGTGCGCCCCGAGGCGGGACTGGAGCACGTCGTAGCCCCGCACCGCGCAGGAGAGGGGCTCGACGAGCGCCGCGTCCTCGGTGCGGACGTGGTCGGGGAGCTTCACGCAGTTCGCCACCGGGGCGAGGGCGTACCGGGCCGCGCCCCCGGCCGTGGTCACGCCGATCGCCGCCCAGCGTTCGCAGAGGTTGTTGTGGCCGGTACGGCAGTAGCGGCACTCGTAGCAGTACAGGGAGGGGTCGACGGCGACCCGGTCGCCCACCGACACCTCCGTGACCCGGGTGCCGACCCCGACGACCTCGCCGGCGAACTCGTGCCCGGGCACGATCGGGAGCTCCGGGGCGAACTCGCCCTGGAGGATGTGCAGGTCCGTGCCGCACAGCCCGCAGGCCGCGACCTCGACGACGACCTCGCGCGGCCCTGGCGTCGGGTCCGGGACCTCGGCGACGACGGCCTTGCCCACGGACTCGATGACGGCGGCCTTCATTTCACGGCTCCCAACGACAGGCCCTGGACCAGTTTGTCCTGGGCGGCGAACCCCGCGGCGAGCACCGGCAGGGAGATGACGAGCGACGCGGCGCACACCTTCGCCAGGAACAGGCCCTGGCTGGTGATGAAGCCGGTCAGGAAGACGGGGGCGGTCTCGGCGACCACGCCCGTGAGCACCCGGGCGAACAGCAGCTCGTTCCAGCTGAAGATGAAGCAGATCAGCGCCGTGGCGGCGATACCGGGGAGGGAGATCGGGGCGACCACGCGCGCGAGGACCGTCGGCAGCCGCGCTCCGTCCACCCGTGCTGCCTCGATCACCGCGACCGGGATCTCGGCGAGGAACGACTGCATCATCCACACCGCGATCGGCAGGTTCATGGAGGTGTAGAGGATGACCAGCAGCCAGATGTTGTCGAGCATCCCGGCGTTCTTGGCGAACAGGTAGATCGGCAGCAGGCCGGCCACGACGGGCAGCATCTTCGTGGAGAGGAAGAAGAACAGCACGTCCGTCCACTTGCGGACCCGGTTGACGGACAGCGCGTAGGCCGCCGGGAAGGCCAGCAGCAGGACCAGCAGGGTCGAGGCCACGGAGGCGACCGTGGAGTTGATCAGGGCGGGCCAGGGGCTCGCCCCGCCGCCCGCTCCGAAGAACTCGCGGTAGCCGTCCAGGGTGAGCGAGGCCGCGAAGGACGGCGGGTTGGTCGCCGCGTCGGTCTCCGAGTGGAAGGACGTCAGCGCCATCCACGCGATGGGCAGGAAGAACGCGATGCCGAGCAGCCAGGCCAGCAGGCCCAGGCCCGCCCCCTTGCCACGGGCCCGGCGGGCGTGTGGTGCGGTCGTGCTCATGCGCGGGACACCTCCTCGCGGAACAGGGACGACACCACGCGCAGGGCGAAGGTCGCGATGACGATCGAGCCGATGACCACCAGGACGCCCGCGGCCGAGGCGAGGCCGTTCTCGTGGGCCTGGTAGAAGCTCTGGTAGACGGTGTAGGGGAGGTTGGCGGTGCCGAGTCCGCCGGAGGTGATCGTGAAGACCGCGTCGAAGTTCTGGACGATGTAGATCGAGCCCAGCAGGGCGCCCAGTTCGAGGTAGCGGCGCAGATGCGGGAGCGTCAGGTGGACGAAGATCTGCCAGTCGCTCGCCCCGTCGACGCGGGCCGCCTCGATCTGCTCGTGGTCGCGGCTCTGCAGGCCGGCGAGCAGGATGAGCATCATGAACGGCGTCCACTGCCAGACGAGGGATGCCTCGACCGCGAGCAGCGGGGCGGTGGAGATCCAGTCGGGCTGGGGCCCGCCCACATAGTGCAACAGCCCATTGAGCAGGCCGTATTCAGGGTTGTAGAGCACATGCTTCCAGAGCAGGGCCGCCGCGACCGGCACCACCAGGAACGGTGCGATCAGCAGCGTCCGCACGATGCCCCGGCCGCGGAACCTCCGGTCCAGCAGCAGGGCGAGGGCGAGCCCCAGCACCAGGCTGGCCAGTACCACCGCCACCGTCAGCAGCACGGTCGTCCACACCGAGTGGCGCAGGTCCGCGTCGGTGAGGACCTCCTGGTAGTTGTCGAGGCCGGTGAAGTGGCGGGCGTCCGGGTAGAGGCTGTTCCAGTCGAAGAAGGAGATCACCAGCGTGGCCACGAAGGGCAGCTGGGTGACGACGATCATGAAGATCAGGGCGGGCAGCAGCGGGGCCCGGGTGGCCCAGGCGCGCAGGCGGGCGGAGGGCCGGCGGACCGGGGTGCGTGTCCCGGGAGCGGCCACGGGGGCCGTGGTCGTGGCGGTCATCGTCCCTCGTACTCCTCGGAGATCTTCTCGGCGAGCGCCTGGGCCTTCCTCAGGGCCGACTCGACGGACTGGCGTCCGGCGATGGCCGCGCTGATCTCCTGGGAGACCTTGGTGCCGAGGTCGGTGAACTCGGGGATGCCGACGAACTGGATGCCGGGCGCGGGCCGCGGCTGGACGCCGGGGTCGTTCGGCCGAGCCTTCTCGATGGCGTCCTTGGTCATCTCCTGGAAGGCGGCGGCCTCTTTGCGGTAGTCGGCGTTGGCGTACGTGGAGGCCCGCTTGCCGGCCGGGACGTTCGACCAGCCGACCTCGTCGCCGACCAGTTCCTCGTAGTTCTTGCCGGACGCCCAGGAGACGAACTTCCAGGCGTTGTCAGGGTTGCGGGAGGCCTTCTGGATGCCCCAGGCCCAGGTGTAGAGCCAGCCGGAGGACTCGGTCTTCTCGACGGGGGCGGGGGCGTAGCCGACCTTGCCCTTGACCGGGGAGCCGGCGGCCTCCAGGGAACCGGCCGCGGAGGTGGCGTCGTACCACATGGCGACCTTGCCCTGGGTCATGTTGTTCAGGCACTCGGCGAATCCGGCCTGGGCGGCGCCGGACTCGCCGTGCTCGCGCACCAGGTCGACATAGAACTTCGTCGCCTTCTCGAAGGCGGGGGAGTCGAGCCGCGCCTTCCAGTTCTTGTCGAACCAGGTGCCGCCGAAGGTGTTCACGACCGTCGTCAGCGGTGCCATCACCTCGCCCCAGCCGGGCAGGCCGCGCAGGCAGATGCCCTTCATGCCGGGCTCGGCCCCGTCCGCCTTCGCGGCGAGGTCCGCCACCTGCCGCCAGGTGGGGCGCGCGGGCATCGTCAGGCCCTTCTTCTCGAACACGTCCTTGCGGTACATGAGGAAGGACGACTCGCCGTAGAAGGGCTGGCCGTAGAGCTTGCCGTCGTCCGCGGTGAGGGACTGACGCATCGGCTTCAGGACGTCCCGCTCGTCGTAGGCGGGGTCCTTCGCGACGTAGCCGTTCATCTCGCGCAGCCAGCCGTTGCGGGCGTAGATCGGTATCTCGTAGTTGGACAGGGTGGCGACGTCGTACTGGCCGGCCTGGTTGGCGAAGTCCTGGCTGATCTTGTCGCGGACGTCGTTCTCGGGCAGGACGGTGAAGTTGACCTTGATGCCCGTCTCCTTCGTGAAGTGGGCGCGGGTCAGCTTCTGCAACTCGACCATCTGCGGGTTGTTGACCATCAGGACGTTGATGGCGTCGCCGCCGGATCCGGCCCCGCCCGCGCCGACCCAGCAGCCGGAGAGCAGCGGGGCGAGCAGCGTCCCTGCGGCGGCCAGGGCGAGCGGGGCTCGCGGTGGCCGTCGTCGGCTCTGGGTTCGCATGGATCGCTCCTGGATGTATGGGGAGATAAGGGGCATCGCAGGGCGTGTGGGCGCCCTGGGGAAGATGGACCGCCGACGCGGGCCACCGGTCGGCCGCCCGTGAGGACGCGGGCTTGGCCGGCAGGGTGCCGGTCAGACGCGGATGACCTGCGGTCCGAGCAGCGAGTAGCGGTGGGCTTCGGCGACCGGCAGGAGGGTGCTCGTCACGATCGTCTCCAGCGCGCCGACCTCGGCGAACCGGCAGAAGCTGACCGCTCCGAACTTGGTGTGCACGCCCGCGAAGACCACGCGGCGGGCGGCCCGGATCGCCTGGGTCTTGACCTCGCTGACGGCCGGGTCGGGGGTGGTGAGGCCGTGTTCGCGGGAGATGCCGTTGGCGCCGATGAACGCCAGGTCGACGACGAAGCCGGACAGCATCTTCGTCGTCCAGTGGTCGACGGTGGCGAGGGTGCCGCGCCGCACCCGGCCGCCCAGCAGCAGGACACAGACGTGCTCGGCCTCGGCGAGGGCGCCCGCGACCGGCAGGGACGCGGTGACCACGGTCAGCGGCCGGTCCCGGGGGAGTGCCTCGGCGATGAGCTGCGGGGTGTAGCCCTCGTCGACGAACACGGTCTCGGCGTCGCCGAGCAGTTCGGCCGCGGCGGCCGCGACCCGGCGCTTCTCGGGGACGTGGCTCGTGGCCCGGAAGGCGAGCGTCGTCTCGAAACCGGCGCTCTCCACGGGGTAGGCGCCGCCATGGGTGCGGCGGAGCAGACCGTGGTCCTCCAGGACGCGCAGATCCCGCCGTACCGTCTCCTTGGCCACGCCCAGTCCGGCGGCGAGGGCGGTGACGTCGACGGCGCCGTCCCGACGTGCGGTCAGCACGATCTCGCGCTGGCGTTCTTCCGCGGTTCTGTTCATGGGCCGTCACCCGCCTCCCTGCTGTGCTGCCCGTTCGGGCCCTCGGTCGGGCCATGGGGGAAGTTCTACAGGGGGTGTTCCGTGGTGGCCAGGTCTGTTGCGGGCGGGATCCTGCCCGGGTGTGCCCGTTCGGTCGTGCGGGTGTGCGGAGTGGCGGGGAGGGGCCGTGGGTGTCTGTTGGTGCGTTGTGGCTGGTAGCGCACTTCTCCGGGCCCCTGAGGGTGCTTCCCCGCCGTCTCGGGGTCGTGCCCGAATGCCCGAGCGGGCGGGCCCGTTCTCTGCCCGCCCGCTCCGGTGACGACCGTTTCCGGTCAGTACGGCCAGATCGGCGGGTCCGTCACGAACTGGCCGCCCAGGCAGGCGTGCGCCTCGTTGCCGTCCTGCAGCTCGCCCTGCTCGGCGATGAGCTTCTCGGCGTACGGCTCGGAGTCGTCCTGCGGCTCGTAGCCGAGCGCCCGGGCGGTGCCGAGGTCCCACCACAGCCGGGTGTTGGCGGAGGAGCCGTGCACGACGGTGTGGCCGACGTGCTCGGCGGTCAGGGCCGCGTGGAAGAGGCGGGCGCCGTCGGCGGGGCTCATCCACACCGAGAGCATGCGCACGCTGGTCGGCTCCGGGAAGCAGGAGCCGATGCGCACCGAGACCGTCTCCAGGCCGTGCTTGTCCCAGTAGAGCTGCGCGAGGTCCTCGCCGAAGCACTTGGACAGGCCGTAGAAGGTGTCCGGGCGGCGCGGGGTGTCGATCGGGATGAGTGGGTCGTCGCCCCGGGGGCGGGGGGTGTAGCCGACGGCGTGGTTGGAGGAGGCGAAGACGATCCGGCCGACGCCTTCCTCGCGGGCGGCCTCGTAGAGGTGGTAGGTGCCCTCGATGTTGGCCTTGAGGATCTTCTCGAAGGGCGCTTCCAGGGAGATGCCCGCGAGGTGGAGGATCGCGTCGACGCCCCGGACGGCCTCGCGCACGGCGTCCCGGTCGGCAAGGTCGGCGGTGATCGCGCCGGGCTCGCCCTCGACCGGGCGCAGGTCCAGCAGGCGCAGGTCGTAGCCGTAGGCCGGGAGCAGGTCCCGCATCAGGGTGCCGAGGCCGCCGGCGGCGCCGGTGAGCAGGACGGTGCGGGGAGCGGGCATCCTCGGGTCTCCTTGATCGCCAACCGTGCACATGAGCGCACGGCATTCATATGCGTGGACACGCTAAGGAGCCGGGGTGGAGCCCGTCAAGTATGCCGCGGAGGGGGCGAATCCGCAGGTGCGTCGCGGGTGTGCGCGCTTGACCGGCGCCGCGCGGGCACCTTAGCGTGGAGTTGTTCAGAAATATAGACGCCAATCATGAATATGGAACCGGGAGAGCTTGTGACGCCAGCCCCTCTCGCCACTCGACTCGACATCCCCAGCGGGCCGCTGTTCTTCCCGGTCACCGCTTACGGACCCGACGGTTCCGTGGATCTCGACACCTACCGCACGCACGTCCGGCGCGGGGTGGAGGCCGGAGCCGCCGCCGTGTTCGCCTGCTGCGGCACCGGCGAGTTCCACGCGCTGACGCCCGAGGAGTTCGAGGCCTGCGTACGGGCCGCGGTCGAGGCCGCCGACGGGCGCGTGCCGGTCGTCGCGGGCACCGGGTACGGCACCGCGCTCGCCGTGCGCTACGCCCGCCTCGCCGACGCCGCCGGCGCGGACGGGCTGCTCGCCATGCCGCCCTACCTCGTCGTCGCCGGGCAGGAGGGGCTGCTGCGGCACTACCGGGAGGTGGCCTCCGCGACCGCCCTGCCGGTCATCGTCTACCAGCGCGACAACGCCGTGTTCACCCCGCAGACGGTCGTCGCCCTGGCCCGCACGGACGGGATCATCGGCCTGAAGGACGGGCTCGGCGACCTCGACCTCATGCAGCGCGTCGTCAGCGCCGTCCGCTCCGAGGTCCCGGGCGGCTTCCTCTACTTCAACGGCCTGCCCACCGCCGAGCAGACCCAGCTCGCCTACCGCGCCCTCGGTGTCACGCTCTACTCGTCCGCCGTGTTCTGCTTCGCACCGGAGATCGCCCTCGCCTTCCACCAGGCCCTCAGGACCGGCGACGACGCCACCGTGGGGAAACTGCTGGACGGCTTCTACCGGCCGTTCGTCGAACTGCGCGACCGGGGCCGCGGCTACGCGGTCGCCCTGGTCAAGGCCGGTGTACGGCTGCGCGGCCTCGACGTCGGGGAGGTGCGGCCCCCGCTGCACGAGCCGGCCGAGGATCATGTCAAGCAGCTCGCCGAAGTGATCGAACGCGGCTACGCGCTGCTGGAGGAGGCCAAGTGAAGGCGTCGGCATTCGTCTACCCCTGGGACGTCAACGGGGACCCGCAGGCACCCGCGCGGATCGCCGCGCTCGGCGTGGAGCAGGTGACCCTGGCCGCCGCCTACCACTCCACGCGCGCCCTCACGCCCCGCCACCCGCGCCACCGCATCGTCACGGCCGAGCACGCCGCCGTGCTGTACCCGGCCGACGATCGCTGGGCCGGGCGCGAACTGCGCCCCTACGCGGCCGGCGCCTGGGCCCCCGGAGACGCCTTCGGCGAGGCCGCCGACGCGCTCACCGACGCCGGGCTCGACGTACACACCTGGGTCGTCCTCGCCCACAACTCCCGCATGGGCGCCGAGCACCCGCACACCTCGGTCGTCAACGCCTACGGCGACCGCTACCCCTGGGCGCCGTGCATCGCACAGCCCGCCACGCGCGCGTACCTGACCGACCTCGCCGCCGAGGCCGCCGTCCGGCCCGGGGCGCGCGGCACCGAGCTGGAGTCCCTCGGCTGGTACGGCCTCCAGCATCTGCACGCCCACGACAAGACCGGCGGCGTCGGCCTCGGGGATGCCGGGCAGTACCTGATGGCGCTGTGCTTCTGCCTGTCCTGCCGGGAGGGCTACGGCCGGCACGGCCTGGACGCCGACCGGCTGGCGGCCGCCGTACGGACCGCGCTGGAGCCGGTGTGGCAGGGAGCGCCCTCCGACGGAGCCTGGGCGGGCGTCGAAAAACTCCTCGGCGAGACGCTCGCGAACACCACGCGCGCGTACCGCGACGAAACCGCCCGCACACTCCAGGAACAGGCCGTCGCGGCGGTCCGGGCCGCCGCTCCCGACGGCTTCCGGGTGCTGCTGCACGCGGACCCCGTGTCGTACCACGTCGGCGCCAACCCCGGCGTCGACCCGGCGCACATCCTGTCCGTCGCGGACGGTGTGGTCGTCCCCTGCGCGGGCGGCACCGGCACCCTCACGCCGTTCGCGCGGCAGGGACGCGAGGGTGCCGTCATCGCCGCCAACTTCACCGTCGTCTCGGGGATGGGCGGCAGCCCCGGCACCCTCGCGGCCGACGTCGCCGAGGCACGGCGGCTGGGCGCCACCGAACTGCGGCTGTATCACGCCGGGCTGGCGTCCGACGACGATCTGGAGACGGTCCGCTCCGCCCTCGCCGGGCTCTGACGGCGGGGGCACCGGTGGGTGACGGCTCAGGCTCCGGCCGGGGATGGGAACAGTGGCGCCGCGGTCATCAGCAGGGCCATGCCCAGGGCCACCAGCACCGGCCGGTGGCCCACCGGTTCCACCAGGGCCGCCCCGGCGGCCAGCCCGATCACGTTCGGTGTGTACACCAGGGTGTGGGCGGTGGCCGTGACCCGGCCCAGCAGCACACCCGGCGTCTCGCGCTGCACGGACGTCAGCGTGGCGATCAGCACCGCGGGCAGCCCCGCGCCGATCGCCGCGCTGCACACCAGCGCCACCGGGTCGGACGGCACCGCCCGCAGGGCCACCGCGAGCGCCAGCAGGGCGATGCCCGAGGCCGCGAAACGCCGCGCCCCGAGGTGGCGCAGAGCGGGGCCGGAGAGCAGGCCGACCGCGACCGAACCCGCGCCCTGCACGGCGTACAGCACACCGGCGTACGCCGGGAGGTGCCCGAGGCCGTCCACGACGGCGTACACCATCGCCCCGTTCAGGCCGGCGCACAACATCGTGGCGCCGCCCGCCAGGACCAGGGGGCGCAGCACCGGGTGCGCCCACAGGTGGCGGCCACCCTCGACGGTCCGCCGCCGGTGTCCGTCCTGGGGCCGGGCGGGCCTGTCCTCCCGCCCGCGCAGCGCCGCGTACAGGCCTGTGGCCAGTACGAACGTCGCCGCGTCCAGCAGGGCGACACTCGCGCCGCCGTACGCCGCGTAGAGACCCGCGCCCGCCAGCGGGGCCAGGAGTTTCATGCCCTCGGTGGCCGTCATCCGCAGGCCGTTGAAGTCGCCGAGCAGGGACCGGTCGACGGCGGTCGCCACGAGCGCCGACTCGGCCGCGTCGGCGACGACGCCCGCCGCGCCGTACACGAACAGCACCGCGTACAGCAGCCAGAGGTCGCCCGGGGCGTCGACGCTCACGAGGGTGAGCACGAGGGCGCCCAGCAGCAGGTTCACGCCGGTCAGCAGCGGCTTGCGACGGACCCGGTCGGCGAGCGTGCCCAGCAGCGGCCCGGCCAGGGCCGGCAGCCACATGGCGAGCATGCACAACGCGGCCAGGCCGTCCGAGCCGGTCAGGTCCTTGACCCACACGCCGGACACCAGCCACAGCGCCGAGGTACCGAAGCCGGACACCACCACGCCCGCGAGACAGAGCCCTGCGTCCCGGTCGCGCAGGACGCGCACGAGCGGCCGGGTCGGATTGTTCGTCTTGCTCGTCATACCTGGTCATCGTGGGGCTAAGGACCGGGGGGCGGGATCGGGCAGGTGCCTTAGTGAAGCGCCAGGAGCCGTTTGTCCGACCGCTGTCGCCTACGGCTCGTACAGGGGCAGGAAGTGAATGACTGCCTCCTCGTAGGGATGGGCGTCGCGAACGGCCTGCTGGATAGAACGGGCCTGGACCGCATCACAGACCGATTCGATCCGACACTCTTCGCTGTGTTGTACGACGCCCACTTCACCGTCGTACGGCTGTGAGCCGGGCAGGGCCTGCCAGTTGCCAGTCACCTTCCAGATGCTGGAGCACCGCGCATACCCGCCCACCCGTCCCGCGCCCGCCGCGTGGAGAGCCTCGATCACGCTCTCCACGTGACTCTCGGGGACTGATATCTCGATCTTCAGACGCGTCATGCGTGGACCTTAGCAACCCGTTTGACCAGCACTTTCACGACGGGAGGCCGGCTCCCGCCCGCGCCGCGTGGTTCGAGCCGACGCTCGCCGAGCTCGGCCCCGTGCTGTCCGTGTCCGAGCACCAGGACCGGGCGGCTGCGGTCGAGGCGGCTTCCGCACTGCCGGTCGCAGCGCGTGCCCCGATCTGGGCTCGCCGGACGGACGGCCGGGGCCGCGAGGCCGTCGGCCAGTGGGTGAACGCGCTCCGTCTGGAGGAGGGCGTCGTCCTGGTCGACGGTTCGTCGGGCGAGCCGGCCGTCCTGGACCCGACGGGAGTCCACCGCTTGCACGTCGTCCGGTACCGCTGAGGGACGACAGGACAGGCGAGCCGGTGGGCACCCGACCCTGAAGGCGCGACGCCGGTGGGCACCCGACCCTGAAAACGCGACGCCGGTGAGCACCCCACCCCAAGGGGGGCGCAGCCTCCCGGGCAGTGCCTCGGGCGCGGCGTCCTGCCCGCTGGGCCGCCCCACCACGCCCCTCACACCGGCGAGGAGCGGAGAAGTGCGGGCGATGAGTTCCGCGGCCGGTGTCGGTCTACCTCCCAGGACCACACCCTGAGGAGCTCGCATGACCGACATCACCGGGACCGGCACGACCCTCGACCTCGGCCCCCAGACGGAGGAGCTGGCGCGGCTCGTCGCCGGTGTCACCGACGAGCAGCTGGCGGGGCCCACGCCCTGCGCCGAGTACGAGGTGCGTCACCTGCTCGGCCACCTGGCGGGGCTGGCCGTCGCCTTCCGCGACGCCGGCCGCAAGGACCTGGGTGTCACCACCGACACCGACCCGCAGTCCGCCCTCCCGGACCTCGCACCCGGATGGCGCGAGGAGCTGCCCAAGGTCCTCGCCGAACTGGCCGAGGCCTGGCGCGACCCGGCCGCCTGGACCGGCATGACCCGGGCGGGGGGAGTGGACCTGCCCGGCGAGATCGCCGCTCTCGTCGCCACCGACGAGCTGGTGGTCCACGGCTGGGACCTGGCCCGCGCCACCGGTCAGCGGTACGACCCCGACCCGGCCGCGCTCCGGGTCTGCCACAACTTCCTCGCGGCGTCCGTCGACGACCCCGACCGCGGTGCCATCTTCGGGCCCGTCGTCACGGTCGAGCCGGGGGCATCTTTGCTGGCCCGGGCGGTGGGGCTCAGCGGGCGGGACCCCGAATGGGCGCCCAGACCGTAGAAAGCGGTTGCAGTTTCTTTGCCGGAAGCATTGACGAAACAAACGCGCCCTCCTACCGTCATCGCGTCGTACTTCGTACGTCATATATGAGACGCGATACGCGAGATCCGATACGCGATCCACCGAGACGCGAGATCCGAGAGGCGCGCATGACCTCTGTGCCCACGCCGATCCCCTCCCGCACGCAGTACGTGCTGGAGGGGATCAAACACCGCATCCTCACGGGGCAGTTGACGCCCGGGCAGGCGCTGGTCGAGACTGAGCTCGCCGCACAGTTCGGGGTGTCGAAGACCCCGGTGCGCGAGGCGCTCAAGACCCTCGCCGGGACCGGGCTGGTCGTGATGAGCCAGTACAAGGGCGTCACCGTGCGCATGGTGGACGCGGACATGGCGCGCGAGGTCTACGACGTACGGCTGCTGCTGGAGCCGGAGGCGCTGCGGCGCGCCGTGCGGCGAGGCGCCTCCCTGGACGTCGCCCGCGAGGCGCTGACCCGGGCCGACGACGCCACCGACACCGCCGAACGCTCCCTCGCCAACCGGGAGTTCCACCGCGCCCTGTACCTGCCGTGCGGCAACCCGCTGCTCGGCCGGATGCTCGACGAGGTCCGCGACCAGGCCGCCCTGGTCTCCGCCGTCGCCTGGGCCGCCTCCCCCTCCTGGGAGCGGGAGGCCGGCGAGCACCGGGAAATCCTGCGGCTCGCGCTCGACGGTGACGCCGACGGCGCGGCACGCGCCCTGCACGCCCACATCGCGTCCTTCGTAGAGCGCGCTTTCCCCCAGGCGGGACCGGAACAGGAAGGTCAGGAATGAGCAAGGTGGCGTTCGAGACCCAGCGGGCGGCCCTGGCCGACGTGGTGGCGATCCCGGTGACCCCGTTCGCCGAGGACGGCTCCGTCGCGCAGGACACCCACCGGGCCCTGCTGCGCCGTCTGCTCGACGGCGGTATCACGACCCTCACCCCGAACGGCAACACCGGTGAGTTCTACGCCCTGACCCCCGAAGAGCGCCGGCTCGTCACGGAGCTGACGATCGACGAGGCGGGGGAGCGGGCCGTCGTCCTGGTCGGCGTCGGACACGACATCCCGACCGCCGTCGCCTCCGCCCGGCACGCCCGGGAGCTCGGCGCCCAGATGGTGATGGTCCACCAGCCCGTCCACCCGTACGTCTCACAGGCCGGCTGGGTCGACTACCACCGTGCCATCGCCGAGGCCGTGCCCGAGCTGGGCGTCGTGCCGTACATCCGCAACGCGCAGCTCACCGGTGCCCGGCTCGCCGAACTCGCCGACACCTGCCCGAACGTCATCGGCGTGAAGTACGCCGTCCCCGACGCGGCCAGATTCGCCGCATTCGCCCGGGACGCGGGGCTTGAGCGGTTCGTGTGGGTGGCGGGGCTCGCCGAGCCGTACGCCCCCTCCTACTTCTCCGCCGGTGCCACCGGCTTCACCTCGGGGCTGGTGAACGTCGCCCCGGCCGTCTCGCTGAACATGATCGAGGCGCTGCGCTCCGGCGACTACCGGGCCGCGATGAAGGTCTGGGAGCAGATCCGCCGCTTCGAGGAGCTGCGCGCCGACAGCGGCTCCGCCAACAACGTCACGGTCGTCAAGGAGGCCCTCGCCTCCCTCGGCCTGTGCCGCCGCGAGGTCCGGCCGCCGAGCAGGGCGCTACCGGAGAGTGAACGCGCCGAGGTCGCCGCGATCGCCGCGGGGTGGTCGATATGACCGGCAGGCTGCGTCCCGAGGAGCTCAGGAGCCACCAGTGGTACGGCGCCGAGGGCCAGTTGCGCACCTGGTCGCACAACGCCCGTATGCGCCAGCTCGGTTACGAGGCGGAGGAGTACCTCGGCCGCCCCGTGATCGCCGTCCTGAACACCTGGTCCGACATCAACCCCTGCCACGTCCATCTGCGCGAGCGGGCCGAGGCGGTCAAGCGGGGGGTGTGGCAGGCCGGCGGTTTCCCGCTGGAGTTCCCGGTCGCCACGCTGTCCGAGACGTACCAGAAGCCGACCCCGATGCTCTACCGCAACCTGCTCGCCATGGAGACGGAGGAGCTGCTGCGGTCGTACCCGATCGACGCGGCGGTGCTGCTCGGCGGCTGTGACAAGTCGACGCCCGCGCTGCTCATGGGCGCGGCCTCGGCCGACGTGCCGGCGCTCTTCGTGCCCGCGGGGCCGATGCTGCCGGGTCACTGGCGCGGTGAGACCCTCGGGTCCGGCACCGACATGTGGAAGTACTGGGACGAACACCGCGCCGGCAACCTGACCGACTGCGAACTGCGGGAGCTGCAGGGCGGGTTGGCGCGTTCGCCGGGTCACTGCATGACCATGGGTACCGCGTCGACCATGACCGCGGCGGCGGAAGCCCTCGGTATGACCCTGCCGGGCGCCTCCTCGATCCCGGCCGTCGACTCCGGGCACGAGCGGATGGCCGCCGCCTCGGGGCGCCGGGCCGTGGAACTCGCCTGGACCGCGCTCAAGCCGTCCGGGATCCTCACCCGCGAGGCCTTCGAGGACGCCGTCACCACGGTGCTCGGGCTCGGCGGCTCCACCAACGCCGTCATCCACCTGATCGCGATGGCCGGACGCTGCCAGGTCGAGCTCACCCTCGACGACTTCGACCGCATCGCCCGCACGGTGCCGGTGCTCGCCAACGTCCGTCCAGGCGGACAGACGTACCTCATGGAGGACTTCTACTTCGCCGGTGGCCTGCCCGCCTTCCTCTCGCGGATCACCGACCTGCTGCACCTGGACCGGCCCACCGTCAACGGAACCCTGGGAGGGCAGATCGAGGGCGCCGTCGTCCACGACGACGACGTCATCCGCACCCGCGACAACCCGGTCGCCGCCGAGGGCGGAGTCGCCGTACTGCGCGGCAACCTCTGCCCGGACGGCGCCGTCATCAAGCACATCTCCGCCGAGCAGCACCTGCTCAAGCACACCGGTCCCGCGGTCGTCTTCGACGACTACAAGACCATGCAGCGCACGATCAACGACCCGGCGCTGAACATCACCGCCGACAGCGTGCTGGTACTGCGCAACGCCGGCCCCAAGGGCGGCCCGGGCATGCCCGAGTACGGCATGCTGCCGCTGCCCGACCACCTGCTCAAGCAGGGCGTCCGCGACATGGTCCGCATCTCCGACGCACGGATGAGCGGCACCAGTTACGGCGCGTGCGTGCTGCACGTCGCCCCCGAGTCGTACGTCGGCGGACCGCTCGCCCTCGTCCGCACCGGGGACTCGATCACCCTCGACGTCGAGGCCCGCGCCCTCCAACTCCACGTGGACGACGAGGAGATGGAACGACGCAGGACCCAGTGGTCACCGCCGCCCGCCCGCTACGAGCGTGGCTACGGCGCGCTCTACAACGAGCAGATCACGCAGGCCGACACCGGCTGCGACTTCGAGTTCCTGGCCCGACCGGGCACGGTGCAGGACCCGTACGCGGGCTGAACGGTCACGAGCCACGCACCACCGCACGAGGGCACCACCCCAGCTCCTCAGCACGACCCGGCACGACCCTGCCCGGAGAGAAAGCGCTTCCCGCCCCTTCCTCCGGGACCGCACCGACGCACGAAGTACCACGACGTACTGAGAACGGAGAACAGTCATGGCCCAAGCCGCAGCCGTGGCGAAACCGCCCGCGCCACCCCGGCGGCGCCGGGCCTCCGCCACGCCGCGCAGGCTCCCGTACCTGCTGATCGCGCCGGCCGCCCTGCTGATGCTGGGCTTCATCGCCTACCCGGTCATCAGCGTCTTCTACTACAGCCTGCAGAACTACAACCCCACCAAGCCGTGGCGCAACGGCTACGCGGGCTTCGACAACTTCGTCCGCATCTTCACCGACGACCCGCTGTTCTGGGACAGTCTCGCCTTCAGCGCCAAGTGGGTCTTCGTCGAAGTGGGCCTGCAACTGCTGTTCGGCCTCGCACTGGCCCTCATCGTCAACCAGACCTTCGTCGGCCGGGGCCTGGGACGCGCCATGGTCTTCTCCCCGTGGGCCGTCTCCGGCGTGCTGACCTCCGCGATCTGGGTGCTGCTCTACAACTCCCAGACGGGCATCACCCGTTACCTCGCCGACCTGGGCATCGGCTCCTACGGCACCAGCTGGCTGTCGGACACCTCGACCGTGTTCCCGGCGGCGATCGTCGCCGACCTGTGGCGCGGCGTGCCCTTCTTCGCGATCCTCATCCTCGCCGACCTCCAGTCCGTCTCGAAGGACCTCTACGAGGCCGCCGAGGTCGACGGCGCCAGCCGGATCAAGCAGTTCTGGCACATCACCCTGCCGCACCTGAAGGACGCCATCATCCTGTCCACCTTGCTGCGAGCGGTGTGGGAGTTCAACAACGTCGACCTCCTCTACACGCTGACCGGCGGCGGACCCGCGGGAGTCACCACGACGCTGCCGCTCTACGTCGCCAGCACCAGCGTCGAGTCCCACAACTTCGGCTACGCGTCGGCCCTGACCACGGTCGCGTTCGTGATCCTGCTCTTCTGCTCGATCGTCTATCTGCGGATGAGCAAGTTCGGAGGCGAGAACAAGTGAGCACCAAGGTGGCCACCAAGGCCGAGACCGCCCCCGCACCCGCCGCCCCCGAACCGCCGCGGCCGACGGGCAAGTCCGGCCGCGCCTGGGACGAGGCGCCCCGCTGGCAGATCTACCTGCCCCTGGGCATCTACCTCGTCTTCACGCTGATCCCGTTCTACTGGATCCTGCTGTTCTCGCTGCGCCCCGCCGGCTCCACCTCCCTGGTGCCCTGGCCGATGACCTTCGACCACTTCGAGAAGGTGTGGACCGAGCGAAGCTTCGGCGTCTACTTCCAGAACAGCCTGCTCGTCGGCATCGCCACGCTGGTGATGACGACCCTGGTCGCGCTGGCCGGGGGCTACGCCCTCGCCCGGTTCAACTTCAAGGTCAAGCAGGTCTTCATGCTGGCCCTGCTGTGCTCCCAGTTCGTGCCCGGTGCGCTGCTGCTGGTCCCGCTGTTCGAGATCTTCGCCGAGCTGCAGATGATCAACTCGCTGGGCAGTGTCGTCCTCGCCGAGACGGTCTTCCAGCTTCCGCTGTCGATAATCCTGATCAGCAACTTCATCAAGAACGTGCCGTACTCGCTGGAGGAGGCGGCCTGGGTCGACGGATGCAACCGGTTCAAGGCCTTCCGGATCGTCGTCCTGCCCCTGCTGCGGCCCGGCCTGATCGCCGTCGGTTCCTTCGCCTTCGTGCACTCCTGGAACCACTTCCTGTTCGCCCTGATGTTCCTCAACAACCAGCAGAAGCAGACCATCCCGGTCGGCCTCAACACCCTGATGGGCGCGGACAGCGTCGACCTCGGCGCCCTCGCCGCCGGCGGCATCATCGCGGCCGTGCCCGTGGTGATCGTGTTCGCCTTCATCCAGAAGTGGCTGATCACCGGGTTCAGCGCAGGGGCGGTGAAGGGATGAGAGCACGTCACCTCGCCGTGGCCGTCTGCCTGCTGGGACTGCTGTGCGTCCCCGCGCACGCCGAGACCCGGGACATCAGCCGCGACACCCTGCCCGCGAACGACGGCTGGGCGGCAGCCGCGGGCGGCACCACCGGCGGCGCCACGGCCGACGACGCCCATGTCCACACCGTGACCGACCGCGCCGGGCTCGTCCGCGCTCTCGACGGCGGCAGCGACACCCCGAAGATCATCAAGATCGCCGGGACCATCGACGCCAACACCGACGACGACGGCAACCGCCTGGACTGCGCCGACTACGCCACCGACGGCTACAGCCTGAAGAAGTACCTCGCCGCCTACGACCCCCGCACCTGGGGCTCCGCCAAGCCCAGCGGCCCGCAGGAGGAGGCCCGCCAGGCGTCGGCGGCCCGGCAGGCCGATCGTGTCGAGCTGGCCGTCGGCTCCAACACGACGATCGTCGGGCTCGGCGGCCCCGGGAACGCAGCGGTCCTCAAGGGCGCAAGCCTCCAGCTGAAGGACGCGGACAACGTCATCGTCCGCAACCTCGACCTGCGCGACGCCTACGACTGCTTCCCCGTCTGGCAGCCCAACACCGGCGGCCTCGGCGACTGGAAGACGGCCTACGACAACATCTGGCTGCGCGGCGCGACGCACATCTGGATCGACCACGTCACTCTCTCCGACAAGGGGCACCCTGACGACAGGGAACCCACCTACTTCGGCCGCAACTACCTGCGCCACGACGGTCTGCTGGACATCACCAACGCCTCCGACCTGGTCACCGTCTCCTGGAGCCGGTTCGCGGGCCACGACAAGGCGATGCTCATCGGCAACAGCGACTCGGCGACGAGCGACCGGGGCAAGCTCCGGGTCACCCTGCACCACAACGAGTTCACGTCGGTCGTGCAACGCGCGCCGCGGGTCCGCTTCGGCCAGGTGCACCTCTACAACAACCGGTACGCCGTCCCCGACGGCACGCCCTTCCGCTACTCCCTCGGAGTGGGCACCGAGTCCGCCCTCTACGCCGAGAACAACGCCTTCACCACACCCGGCCACGTCGAGGCCGCCGACCTGGTCAAGAGCTGGAACGGCACCGCCCTGCACCAGAGCGGCACCCTCTTCAACGGCTATCCGGTGGACCTGCTCGCCATTCACAACGCCTACAACAGCGCCGGCGAGCGTGACCTCACGGCCGACGTGGGCTGGAGACCTACCCTGCACACAAAGATCGACAGTGCCGTCAGGGCCGACCGAGAGGTGGCACGCGGCGCGGGCGCAGGGAGGATCCCATGACCGTACCCATCGTCCTGGCGGGCGCGCGCGGCCACGGCCGCTGGCACCTGGACAACATCCGTCGGCTTCAGGACAAGGGCATCGTCCGCCTGGCCGGGATCTGCGAACTCACCCCGCTGACCGCGGACGAGATCCCCGAGGGCCTCGGCACCCCCGAGCAGTCCGCCGACTTCGCCGGCCTCCTGGACACCACCGGCGCCCGGATCGCCGTGATCTGCACGCCGATCCCGACCCACACCGACCTGGCGCTGACCGCGGCGGCCAGGGGGGTGCACCTGCTGCTGGAGAAGCCGCCCGCCCCGTCCTTCGCCGAGTACCGCCGGATGGCCGACGGGGTCGCCGCGGCCCAGGTCGCCTGCCAGATCGGCTTCCAGTCGCTCGGCTCGCACGCCCTGCCCAGGATCCGCGAGCTGGTCGCCGAGGGCACGATCGGAGAGGTGCAGGGCGTCGGCGGCGCCGGCGCCTGGGCCCGCGCCGAGGCGTACTACCGGCGTGCCCCCTGGGCGGGCAAACGCAGGCTGAACGGCGTCGACGTGATCGACGGGGCGCTGACCAACCCGCTCGCCCACGCCGTCGCCACCGCCCTCGCCCTGGCCGGCGCCCCGCGCGCCGAGGACGTCACCGGGATCGAGACCGAACTGCTGCGCGCCAACGACATCGAGTCCGACGACACCTCCTGCGTCCGCGTCGCCGCCGCCGAGGGGCTGCAGGTCACCGTCGCGGCGACCCTGTGCGCCGAGCACCCGGACGAGCCGTACGTCGTCGTGCACGGCAGCCGGGGCCGGATCACCTTCTGGTACAAGCAGGACCGCGTCCTCCTCCAGCGGGCCGGCCACGGCCCGGAGGAGATGGAGTTCGGCCGCACCGACCTGCTGGAGAACCTCGTCGAGCACCTCACCGACGGCACCGGCCTGCTCGTCCCCCCGGACGTGACCGGCGCCTTCATGAAGGTCGTCGAGGCGATCCGGCAGGCCCCCGACCCGGCTCAGCTGCCCGCGGACGCCTGGCGACTGCTCCCCGACGAGCGGCGCCGGGTCGTGCCCGGCATCGAAGGACTCGTCGCGGCCGCAGCCGACACCCTCGCCCTGTACTCCGAGCTGGGCGCCCCCTGGGCGGCCCCGAACGGACCCCGAAAAGAGGTGAGCACCTGATGACGCCCCACGACACGGCGGTGCTGCGCGTCGCGGGCCGCCCGGTCGGCCGGTACGTCACCCGGCCCGAGCTGCCCGCCCGGCTCTCCCCGCGCCCTTATCTGCACCCCGTCACCACCCTGGCCGGCACGGCGGTCACCGAGTTCAGCCCCGCCGACCACGCCCACCACCTCGGCGTCGGTGTCGCCGTTCCCGACGTCGAGGGGCACAACTTCTGGGGCGGACGCACCTTCGTCCGCGACCAGGGCCCGACCGAGCTGGACAACCACGGCTTCCAGCGGCACGTCGCCTTCCAGCTGCGCGACCCCGACGGATTCGTGCAGGAGCTGCGCTGGGTGGCGTCGGGTGCCGAACTGCTGCGTGAGCGCCGCACGGTCGCGGCCACCGAACTCACCGACAGTGCCTGGGCGCTGGACCTGACCTTCTCCCTCACCAACGTCACCCCGGACCCGCTGTCGATCGGCAGTCCGGCGACGAACGGGCGCCCGGGCGCGGCGTACGGCGGGTTCTTCTGGCGCGCCCGGAAGGAGCCGCAGGCCCCGGACGTCTTCACCGCCGCCACCGAGGGGGAGGCGGAGGTGCACGGGCGGCGCGCCGACTGGCTCGCGCTGGCCGGCGCCACCTGGACGCTGGTCTTCGCCGGGGCCACTGAGCGGACCCGCCGGGACCCGTGGTTCGTCCGCACCGCCGAATACCCGGGCGTCGGCTCGTCGCTCGCGTACGACGAACGGATACCGGTCCCACCCGGCGAGACCGTCGTCCGCCGCTTCGTCACCGTCGTCGCCGACGGCCGCCTCGACCGGGACGCCGCCGCGGCCCTCGTCCGGAAGGCGGTGAGCGTGTGACCGCCGAGACCTATCGCAACCCGGTCCTCGACGCCGACTGGTCCGACCCGGACGTCGTCCGCGTCGGCGACGACTTCTACCTGACTGCCTCCAGCTTCGGCCGCGCCCCCGGCCTGCCGTTGCTGCACTCCCGCGACCTCGTCCACTGGACCCTGGTCGGGCACGCCCTGCAACGCCTCGAACCGGCGGAGGAATTCGCGAAACCCCGCCACGACTGCGGCGTCTGGGCACCCTCCCTGCGGTATCACTACGACCGCTTCTGGATCTTCTGGGGCGACCCCGACCAGGGCATCTTCCAGGTCAACGCCCCTGAGGTCCGGGGACCCTGGACCCGCCCGCACCTCGTCAAGGAGGGCAAGGGCCTGATCGACCCCTGCCCCCTGTGGGACGACGAGACCGGCGAGGCCTACCTGGTCCACGCCTGGGCCAAGTCGCGCTCCGGCGTCAAGAACCGCCTCACCGGCCACCGTATGCATCCCGACGGAACCGAACTCCTCGACGGGGGCAAGGTGATCGTCGACGGCGACCGTATACCCGGCTGGTTCACCCTCGAAGGGCCCAAGCTCTACCGGCACGACGGCTGGTTCTGGATCCTGGCGCCCGCCGGGGGAGTGGAGACCGGCTGGCAGGGTGCCTTCCGCTCGCGCGGCTTCTTCGGGCCGTACGAGGAACGCATCGTCCTGGAGCAGAAGGACACCGACGTCAACGGGCCGCACCAGGGCGGCTGGGTGCGCACCCCGTCCGGCGAGGACTGGTTTCTGCACTTCCAGCAGCGCGGCGCCTACGGCCGGGTCGTGCACCTCCAGCCCATGCGCTGGGGCCAGGACGGCTGGCCGGTGCTCGGGGACGACGGAGCCCCCGTCGCCGAACACCGCCGCCCCGCGCTGCCGCCGCAGCCGCCCTCCGCGCCCGCCACCGACGACGACTTCCCCGGCGGACGGTTCGGCCGCCAGTGGCAGTGGACGGCCAACCCGGGAGAGGGCTGGGCCACCCAGCACTCCGGGGACGGACTGCGACTGACCTGCGTCCGGACAGTCGATGCGCACGACCTGCGCACCCTGCCGAACGTGCTCACCCAGCGGTTGCCGGGCAAGCCCTGCACCGTCGAGGTGGAACTGCTGCTGCACAGCGACGAGCCGGGCGCCCGGGCCGGGCTCGCGGTGCTCGGGGACGCGTTCGGCTGGATCGGGCTCCAGCGGGGTGCGGACGGAACAGCGCATCTGGTGCACCGGTTCGCCGAAGGCGTCGCGGACCGGGAACGGGACGCCGCGCACCCCCGGGAGGCGCCCGAGGGCCGGGCCCGGTTGCGCATCGAGATCGACGCCGGGGCGCGCTGCCGCTTCTCCTGCGACGTCGGGGACGGCTTCCGCCCCTCCGGTCCGGTTTTCGCCGCCACCTCCTGGCGCTGGGTCGGCGCTCTGCTCGGTTTGTTCGCCCTCGCGCCCGCCGGTCCCGGACACGCCGGCGCGGCCACCTTCACGCAGTTCCGGATCAGCCCCCTGTAACCCATCACCCCCCCCCGCCTGTTGGGAGCCGCAATGACGCACCTCCGTAGCAAGCGCTTGCCAGGATCCGGCAGAACCATGGCCGCGGTACTCGGCCTGGTCGCTGCCCTGAGTCTGGGGGCGGTGGGGGAGGCGAAGGCCACCGCCCCCACCGCTGACGCGCCGGCCGCGCCGACCACCACGACCGCCGACCGCTTCACCGACCGGCCACACGGTTTCGCGTCCCTGGCCGGCGGCACCACCGGAGGGCAGGGCGGCAAGGTCGTCACGGTCACCGACCAGGCCTCGCTGGCCCGTTACGCGGCGGCCGAGGAGCCGTACGTCATCCGCGTCAAGGGCTCGATCGCCGTCGAACCCTTCGGCTCGAACATCGTGGTGGCGTCCGACAAGACCATCATCGGTGTGGGGGACACCGGCGAGATCGTCCACGGCGAACTGCACCTCAAGCCCGGCACGCACAACGTCATCATCCGCAACCTGACGATCCGCGACAGCTACGTCGAGGGCGACTGGGACGGCAAGACCACCGACTTCGACGCCATCCAGATGGACTCCGTCCACCACGTCTGGATCGACCACAACCGCTTCACGCACATGGGCGACGGGCTGCTCGACGTGCGCAAGGACAGCGAGTACATCACCGTCTCCTACAACCGGTTCGCCGACCACAACAAGGCCTTCGGTATCGGCTGGACGGAGAACGCCAAGACGCAGATCACCATCGACCACAACTGGTTCACGGGGACGAAACAGCGCAACCCGTCCGCCGACAACTGTGCCTACGCGCACCTGTACAACAACTACTTCTCCCGCCAGGTGGCCGACGGCGACCCGCAGTGGACGTACGGCAGCTGGGCGCGCGGCAGGACCGAGATGGTCATCGAGAACAGCTACTACGACGGTGTCCAGCACCCCTATCAGGCCGACGACACGGCCGAGTTGGTGCAGCGTGGCTCGATCCTGAGGAAGACCACCGGGCGGCACGACACCCGGGGTGACGCCTTCGACCCACGGGCGTTCTACGGTTACCGCCTCGACCCGGCCGCGGCCGTCCCCGCGCTGGTCAAGCGCTTCTCCGGCCCGCAGGAGCGGATCGGTGAGGCGGTGACGCTGCACGTCCCCGCGGCCTACCCGACCGTGCAGGCGGCCGTGGACGCCGTGCCGGCCGGCAACGACGTACCCGTGACCATCGCGGTCGCGCCCGGCACCTACCGCGAGAAGGTGCT
This sequence comes from Streptomyces sp. NPDC012474, assembly GCF_042955185.1. Lineage (NCBI taxonomy): Bacteria > Bacillati > Actinomycetota > Actinomycetes > Kitasatosporales > Streptomycetaceae > Streptomyces > Streptomyces sp. NPDC012474. The sequence continues at coordinate 106,885 of NZ_JBIBEP010000005.1, read as the reverse complement.
CATTCCCGCGGACAAGCCGAGAATCCTGCTGCAGGGGACTGGACGGGACCGCTCCGACACCGTCATCGTCTACGACACACCCGCTGAGTACGGCGGCTCCACCGGGAGCGCGACCGTACGGATCGCCGCGAACGACGTCACCGCGCGACACCTCACCTTCAGCAACGACTTCGACGAGGCCGCCCACGAACTGAAGGGCGAGCAGGCGCTGGCGGTGAAGACGACCGGCGACCGGATCGTCTTCGAGGACACCGCCTTCCTGGGCAACCAGGACACCCTGATGACCGACAGCCCCAAGCTGACCACCGTCAGCCGGGTCTACGTCCGTGACTCGTACATCGAGGGCGACGTCGACTTCATCTACGGGCGGGCCAGCACCGTCGTCGAGCGGTCGGTGATCCGGGCGCTGACCCGGGGATCGACGACGAACAACGGCTACATCACCGCCGCCTCGACCTGGAAGGACAACCCGAACGGGTTCCTGATCACCCGGTCGGAGATCGTCAGCGACGCACCCGCCGGATCGTTCCACCTCGGGCGGCCCTGGCACCCGGGCGGCGAGCCGGACGCCATCGCGCAGGTGCTGATCCGGGACACGAAGCTGCCCGCCGCGATCAAGGCCTCGCCGTGGACCGACATGAGCGGCTTCTCCTGGCGTGACGCACGGTTCGCCGAGTACGGCAACTACGGGCCCGGTGCGGCCGTGACGGCGGACCGGCCGCAGCTGAGTGACGCCGAGGCACGGTCGTACACCCCCGCCCGCTACCTGAACGGGTCGGACGGATGGGCGCCGTACCACCGGCACTGACAGCCCCACACCCCCACACCCGCACACCCGCACATCTCCGTTGGATCCAGAAGAAGAGAGCCGACCGATGAAGATCAGCTATCGCAGCACCAGTACAGGAAGGCGCCGGACGTCGACTGCCGTCGCACTGGGGGCCGTGCTCGCTCTGACCGCCACAGCCTGCGGCGACGACGGCAGCGGCGGGGGCGACGGAGCCGAGGGCAGCGGCACCGGAAAGATCGTCTTCTGGGACAACAACGGCGGTGTGCGCACCGACATATGGAAGGAGATCATCGCCGATTTCGAGAAGGCGAACCCGGACATCAAGGTCGAGTACGTCGGGATCCCCTCCACCGACGTTCAGTCCAAGTACGACACCGCCATCCAGGGCGGCGGTCTGCCGGACGTCGGCGGCGTCGGCGCGGCCATGCTCGCGGGCATCGCGGCGCAGAACGCGCTGGAGCCGCTGGAGAGCCGCCTGGCCAAGTCCTCCCTCGACGGCAAGCTCAACGAGGGCATGGTCGAGTCGGTCAAGGTGGCCGGCGGCTCCGACGACAACATGTTCACGATCCCGACCTCCGCGAACAACGGCACCCTCTACTACCGCACCGATCTGTTCGACAAGGCGGGTCTGGACGCGCCCACCACCTGGGACGCGTTCTACGAGGCCGCCGCGAAGCTCACCGCCGTCAAGAAGAACGAGTTCGGTTACACCATCCGCGGCGGCGCGGGCTCCATCGCGCAGGCGCTGGACGCCATGTACGGGCAGTCCGGCATCACGTCCTTCTGGGACGCCGGCGGGGAGAAGACCACCCTCAACGACCCGAAGAACGTCGAAGCGCTGGAGAAGTACGCCGGCCTGTACAAGAAGTACACGCCGGCCGCCGACCTCAACAACGACTTCACCAAGATGGTCTCCCAGTGGGACTCCGGCACGATCGGGATGCTCAACCACAACCTGGGCTCCTACCAGGACCACGTGAAGGCACTCGGCACCGACAAGTTCGCGGGCATTCCACAGCCCACCGGCCCCGGTGGCAAGCGCGTTCAGGTCTCCAACCCCGTCGACGGTCTCGGCCTGTTCAAGAGCTCCAAGAACAAGGAGGCCGCCTGGAAGTTCATCGAGTTCGCCGCCTCGCACGAGTCCAACTCCAAGTGGAACGAGTCGGCCGGCGCCATCCCGTCCCACACGGAGGCCGCCAAGGACGCCTGGATCTCCAAGGCCGAGCCGACCAAGCTCGCCGCCGAGGCCCTCAACGACGGCTCCACCACCATCGTCCAGTTGCCGTATTACCTGCCGGACTGGAACACCATCTCCAAGGCCGACAACGAGGCCGGCTTCCAGAAGGTCCTGCTCGGCGACATGAGCGCCAAGGACTTCCTGGACAAGATGGCCGAGCAGCTCAACGAGGCCCAGAAGGAATGGGACGAGCAGAAGGCCTGACCCCGGCCCGCTGATCCTCACCCCCACCGAAGAGGGCCGGCGGCGGACACCAGTCGCGTCCCGCCGCCGGCCTCCACCCCCGTCTCGCGCTCCCCGCACCTGCAGTTCCCGGAGTGCCTGGAGTACCCGAAACAAGAGGCACTGCCGAAAGAACCCCCGAACCCCGCCCCGAAAGGCACCCCCCCATGTCTCTCACCCGCAGACAGGTTGCCGCCGCCGCGGCGCTCATCGCCGCCGTCCCCGTCGCCGCCGCTTCCCCCGCGCACGCCACGGGCTCCTCCTCCAGCGGTGCCCGTCGCACCGGCACCCTCTACATCGCCGGCGACTCCACCGCCGCCCAGAAGTACGCCGACGCCGCGCCCGAGACCGGGTGGGGCATGGCACTGCCGTTCTTCCTGCAAGCGCCCCTGAAGGTTTCCAACCACGCGGTGAACGGCCGCAGTTCGAAGAGCTTCATCGACGAGGGCCGCCTCGACGCCATTCTCAGGGCCATCCGGCCCGGCGACCTCCTGCTGATCCAGTTCGGCCACAACGACGCCAAGTCCGAGGACCCCACTCGCTACACCGAGCCGTGGACGACGTACCAGGCCCACCTGCGGCGGTACATCTCCGGGGCCCGGTCACGCGGCGCACGCGCGGTGCTGGCCACCTCCGTGGAACGCCGCAAGTTCGACGCGAAGGGCACCGCCGTGACGACCCACGGCGAGTACCCCGCGGCGATGCGGGCGCTCGCCGAGGCGGAGGGCGTGCCCCTGCTCGACGTCCAGGCCCTCTCGATCGCGCTGTGGCAGGAGCTCGGGGTCGAGGAGACGAAGAAGTACTTCAACTGGACCGCGACCGAGCAGGACAACACGCACTTCAACCCGCCCGGCGCGATCGCCGTGGCGCGGCTGGCGGTGCGGGAACTGCTGCGCACCCGGGTACTGGCGGCGCGGGACGTGCGCCGACTGGACGACGACATCCCCGAGTCCTGGATCACCTGGCCCCGAGCCACTGCCTGACCCGCCCCCGTTCCCGTACAAGGAGAGCCGCACCATGAACGCACAGTGGTGGCATGGGCATGCCACAGTAAGGGCCGCCGCGGTCGTCGGATGCACCGCCCTGGTGCTGTCCCTGACCGCCGGTACCACCGCCCAGGCGGGTGGCCGGGATCTCGGCCGCGAGGTACTCCCCGCGAAGGACGGCTGGGCCTCACAGGGCACGGGCACGACGGGTGGCTCGGCAGCCGACGCCGCACACGTCTACACCGTGACCACCTGGGAGCAGTTCAAGGCCGCCCTCAAGGCCGGCGGTGACGCCCCGAAGATCATCAAGGTCAAGGGGATGATCGACGCCGTGGCCCAGGGCTGCGAGGCCTTCGAGGCCGAGGGCTACGACTTCCAGCAGTACCTCGCCGACTACGACCCCGCCGTCTGGGGCCTCGACACCCCGGTCAGCGGGGAGCAGGAGGACCTGCGGGACGCGTCCGCGGACAACCAGGGCGAGGCCATCAAGGTGAGCGTCCCCGCCAACACCACCATCGTCGGCGTCGGGAAGAACTCCGGGATCCTCGGCGGCAGCCTGCAGATCAAGGGCGTGGACAACGTCATCCTGCGCAACCTCACCATCGAGGCCCCGATCGACTGCTTCCCGCAGTGGGACCCGACCGACGGCCCCACCGGAGCCTGGAACTCCGAGTACGACGGCCTCGTCGTCTACGGCTCCACCCATGTGTGGATCGACCACAACACGCTCACCGACGGCCGCTACCCCGACAGCTCCCTACCGGAGTACTTCGGCGAGATCTACCAGCAGCACGACGGGCTGGCCGACATCGTGCGCGGCTCCAACTACGTGACCGTGTCCTGGAACTCGTTCGAGAACCACGACAAGACCATGCTGATCGGCAACAGCGACAGCGCCGCCGCGGACGACGCCGGCAAGCTCAAGGTCACCCTGCACCACAACCGCTTCAAGGGCATCGTGGAGCGGGCCCCGCGCGTGCGGTTCGGGCAGGTCGACTCGTACAACAACCACTTCGTGGTGACCAAGGACCAGCCGTACGTCTACAGCTTCGGCATCGGCATCGAGTCGCGGCTCTACGCCACGCACAACGCCTTCACGCTCCCGAAGGGCGTCAGCGCGGCCCTGACGCTGAAGAAGTGGAAGGAGGCGCCGCTGACCGCCGAGAACAACTATGTCAACGGCAGGCGCACCGACCTGATCGCCGTGCACAACGCGGAGATCCCCGAGGAGACCCTGCAGTCAGGAGCCGGCTGGAAGCCGACCCTGCGCACCCAGGTCAACCCGCCGCAGGCGATCCCGCGACTCGTCGACCGCGGCGCGGGCGCCGGCCGCCTGCGCTGACCCGAGCGCCCCCGGCGCCGCTTGCCCCGGGCCGGGGCGCATCCGCCGCCCCGGCCCCGCCACCCCCCACGGCGAGGAAGAACCCGACACCCGCAACCCACTCGCACGGCGAAGGAACGCCCACATGGCCTCACCCCGCAGCCTTCCACTTCCCCCGTCCAGAAGGAACTTCCTGCTGTCGGCCGCCGGTGCCGGCGCCGCACTCGGCCTCGCGCAGGCCCCCGCGCGAGCCGCCGCGGCGCCCCGCCCGTTCGCCCGCTACGGCTCCCCGTCCGCACGCCTGAACGCCAGGACCCTCTACGTCGACCCGTTCGGCCGGGGTGACTTCACCTCCGTCCAGGCCGCGGTGACCGCCGTCGGCGGCAGCGGCTGGACCCTCGTCATCGCGCCGGGCACCTACCGGGAGACGGTCTCCGTGGAGCGCTCCCGCACGGAGATGACCTGGCTCGGCGCCGGGCGCGGCCCGCGCGACGTCGTCATCGTCTACGACAACGCGGCCGGTACCCCGAAGCCGGACGGCTCGGGCACCTACGGAACGACCGGCTCGGCCACCACCACCGTCCGGGGCGACGGCTTCACCGCCCACCGGATCACCTTCGCCAACGACTTCCTGCGCACCGACCACCCCGAGATCACCGGCACCCAGGCCGTCGCCATCAAGGTGCAGGGCGACCGCTCGGCCTTTCACCACTGCCGTTTCCTCGGCTGGCAGGACACCCTGTACGCCGACTCCAACGCGGCGAGCCTCGTCGCCCGCCAGTTCTTCTCGCACTGCTATGCCGAGGGCGACGTCGACTTCGTCTTCGGCCGGGCCGCTGCCGTCTTCGAGCACTGCCACTTCCGCACCCTGAACCGCACCGACGCGTCGGGTGCCCCGTACGGCTTCGTCTTCGCGCCCTCCACGGAGAGCGCCAACCCGCACGGCTACCTCGTGACGCGCAGCCACATCAGCAGCGAGGCCCCGGACGGCTACTACAAGCTGGCCCGCCCCTGGGTGCCCACCTCCAGCACCACCGTCCGCCCGATGCTCACGGTGCGCAACACCTGGCTGGGCCCGGGCATCGACGCGGTCGCGCCCTACGCCAACATGCGGGACGCCCACCCCTGGCAGGACCAGCGCTTCGCCGAGTACGACAACACCGGCCCGGGCGCCGTCGTCACCGTCCCGGAGAACCGGCCCCAGCTCACCGACGAGCAGGCCGAGTCGGCGACCCCTGCCACCTGGCTCGGCGACTGGCGGCCACCGGGGGCGTGCTGACATGCGCCGACACGCTCCATTGCGCGCCGGTGCCGCCGCCATCCTCCTCGTCGAGGTGGGTCCGCTCCGGCCGACGGCTCCACCGGTCGCCGCGGTCGGCCGCTTCCCCGTCGGCCGGGCCTCGACCGGCTCCGGCGCCACCGGCGGGGCGGGCGGCCGGACCTGGACCGTGGACACTCGCGCCGAACGCAAGGGGTCCTGGTACAATGGCCGGCCCGCCCGGCTGAACGCCGTGACGGACCGACTCGGCCTCGGGAACGATGTCGGCTGGGACCTCGCCGACGTGTACGACCCCCGCGTCCTGACCTCCGCGGCGGCCATCGAGCGGTGCGTACTGCGGCACGCCGGATCCGGGAGGCCGCATGGACGCCCGTGACGCGCTGGGGCGACGGACGTTCGTGGTCGGGGCGGGGACCGCGCTGCTGGGCGGGGGAGCGGTGAGCGGGGTGGAGGCGGCGGTCGTGGACGGCCCGCTGCCCGACTTCCACCCGGCGCTGAAGGACGCCCTGACCTTCCCGCTGGCCTGGGGCCGGTCCCCGGCCCGGGACTTCCGTGCCTGGCGGCGCGCCGCCCGGGCCACGGTCGAGGAGCACCTGCTCGTCGAGCGGCAGGACGGGACGCCGTACGCACCGGAGTTCACCGGCCGTTCCCGGACGCGGGATTACACCCGCGAGCTGGTGACCGTCTCCCTCACCCGCTACGAACGGGTCCGCGGCGCCCTGCTCACCCCGCACGGCCACGGGCCCTTCCCCGCCGTGCTGCTCCTGCACGACCACGGCGCCCGGTTCGACATCGGCAAGGAGAAATTCGTCCGGCCCTGGTACGACGACACGCGTCTCGCCTCCGCACAGGCGTGGGCCGGCAAGCACTTCAGCGGCCGGTTCGTCGGCGACGAACTCGCCCGGCGCGGCTATGTCGTGCTGTGCCTGGACGCGCTCGGCTGGGGCGACCGCGGCCCGCTCACCTACGAGCAGCAGCAGGCCCTCGCCGCCAACTTCTACAACCTCGGCTCCTCGCTCGCCGGGCTCATGGCCCGGGAGGACCAGCGGGCCGCCGCCTTCCTGGCCACACTCGACCGGGTGGACGCCCGGCGGGTCGCGGCCGTCGGCTTCTCCATGGGCGCCTACCGCGCCTGGCAGACCGCCGCCCTCAGCGACCACATCGCGGCCGCCGCGAGCGTGTGCTGGATGACCGGTCTGAAGGAGATGATGGTGCCCGGCAACAACACGCTGCGCGGGCAGTCGGCGTACTACATGCTCCACCCGGGTCTCGCCCGGCACCTCGACATCCCCGACGTCGCGAGCATCGCCGCGCCCCGGCCGATGCTGTTCCTCAACGGCGGGCTCGACACGCTGTTCCCGGCCGAGGGCGTACGGGTCGCGTACGACAAGCTGCGTGCCGTCTGGCGGTCACGGCACGCCGAGGAGCGGATACGGACGAAGACGTGGCCGGAGCTCGGCCACGTCTTCACCCGCGAGATGCAGGACGAGGTCTTCAGCTGGCTCGACGACGTCCTGTGAGGCTCATCGCCGTACCGGCTTGATGCCCTCCAGGGTCGGCACCACCGGCTTGATGCCGCCGTCGGCCGCGAACTCCATGCGGTCGATGGTGGTCTCCCGGTGCGTGCCGTCGCCGCCGGGCCTGCCGGGGCCGTTGAGGGCGAAGCGGTGGTAGACCATGTACCAGTCGTCGGTGCCCGGGGTGTTCACCACCGAGTGGTGACCGGTGCCGAGGATGCCGTACTCGGGCCGCTTCTCGAGGATGGTCCCGCGCTTGGTCCACGGGCCGAGCGGGGACGGGCCCGTCGCGTACGCCACGTGGTAGTTCTCGCTGCGGGTGTCGTCCTCCGACCACATGAAGTAGTACGTGCCCTTCCGCTTGATCACGAAGGCGCCCTCGCGGAAGTTGTCCGGGGTGATGTCCTTCACCTTCGACGCGTCGAACGACACCATGTCGTCGTTCAGCGGGACGACGTACCCGTGCCCGTTGCCCCAGTACAGGTACGACTGACCGTCGTCGTCCGTGAAGACCGACGGGTCGATCATCTGGCCCTTGAACGCTCCGCCCTTGGCGACCAGCGGCTTGCCGAGCGCGTCCTTGAAGGGGCCGGCGGGGGAGTCCGCCACCGCCACGCCGACCTGCTGCTCGGCGCAGAAGTAGAAGTAGTACTTGCCGTCGCGCTCGGCGATCGCGGGCGCCCAGGCGTTCTTGTCGGCCCAGGTCACATCCGGCCCGAGGTCGAGGATGACGCCGTGGTCCTTCCAGTTGACCAGGTCCTTCGACGAGTACGCCTTGAACTTGGTGCCGCTCCAGCCCGGGAAGCCGTCCGTCGTCGGGTAGATCCAGTATCTGCCGTTCATGTACCGCACGTCCGGGTCGGCGTTGAGGCCGGGCAGGAGCGGGCTGCGGGTACGGACCGCCTCGACCGTCCAGGTGCGCTTGGTGCCGTCGGCCGCCGTGACCGTGTACTTCTGCGGCTTGCGGAAGTCGCGCCGGGTGCCGGACTTCGGGCTGAGCGCGGCGCCCTCACCGACCCACAGCTTCGGGGCGAGGCCGCGCAGATCGGCGTTCGGTTCCATCGGCAGCACGACCTTCGAGGCGCTGTCCGTGACGATGGAGTAGCCCTTCTGGTGCTTCGCCGTCGCGTCCACCACCGAGGCGGGCGTGGCCGGGTACGCGGTCAGCAGGCGGTCGTACTCCTTCTGTGTCACCGGCAGGACCGTGCCGTGCCGGGGGCTCGCCGGGAGCTGGTAGTCGGCGGACGGGGTCCACTTGCCCGAGGCGAGGTCGGTGGTCTCGAACGGGATGTAGCCGCGGCCGCCGTACTCGTCGCTGAACAGGTACCACTTCTTCTCGGTGTTCGACTTGAACACCGTCGGGCCCTCACCGCGGTCCATCGCGCCCTTGCCGATGCAGTCGGCCACGAACTCGTACTTCGTCGAGGTCAGGGACGTCGACTTCTCACCGGTGATGAACTTCGAGCAGGGGCTGGACGAGCTGGGGTCCCGCTCGTCCTTGGTGTAGCGGTAGTACTCGTCCTTGTACTTCACGACCGTGGAGTCGATCACCGAGTAACCGGGGTCGTTCCAGATCTTCGGCTCGCTGAAGGTCCGGAAGTCCTTGGTCGTCGCGTACATCATCTTGTTGTACGTGCTGCCCTTGTGCTCCGGGTCGTCGTCGGCGTACAGCTTCGACGCCCAGAAGACGACGTACTCACCGAGCTCGTCGTCCCAGTAGGCCTCCGGGGCCCAGGTGTTGCCCGCGTTGTCCGGGGAGACCTTCACCAGGCGCTGGTCGGTCCAGTTGACCAGGTCGGTGGACTCCCAGACCATGATCGACTTGCTGCCGTGCCGCTGCACCTGGTCCCAGCTGCCGCTGGAGTTCTGGTACATCCGCAGGTCGGTGGCGATCAGGAAGAACTTGTCGCCCTTGGGGGAGCGGATCACGAACGGGTCGCGCAGGCCCTTCTCGCCGATCGTCGACGTCAGGACCGGCTTGCCGGCGTTCAGTTCTCGCCAGTGCAGCGCGTCGTTGCCCCGGCTGAGGGCGTAACGGATCTGCTCGCCGTCGGCGGTGCCCTCGCCCGTGAAGTAGGCGAAGAGATAGCCGGCGTACTTGCTGTTCTTCACGGGTGGGGCTCCGGGGTCTGCGGTGCTGGGCGGTGCCGTGAGGAGGGTCAGGAGGAGGCCGGTCAGGGCCAGGAACGGAAGCAGGAGCGTGCGGGCGATGCGGGGGCGCATGACACTTCCTGTCGGAGTGTGGGGGATTCTGTTGGATAGCGGCCCTCGGAGTTTCACCGGAGGGACGCAGGGCGTCAACGGGTGAGCGTGCGGCCGTCGGCTCCGAAACTTTCGAAACGGCGGGGGCTGCGGGCACATGACGCGGCAACCCTTTCCGGCGCGGCGGCGACTGGTGGACGGGAAACGGGCCGGAGCGGGCCCCGGTGACCCGTTTCCGTCCCCGGTCCCCCAGGAAAGGAACGCTCCGTGCCGCCGAGCGCCGGACGCCATCGCAGCACCCGTACGCTCTCCATCGCCGCGGCCGTGGCCTGTGCCGCCGGGGCCGGCGGCGTCTACCTCGGGCTGACGACCGGCGGCGCACGGGCCGCCTCGACGACGGTCACCGTCTCCACCGCGGCCCAGCTCGAAGAGGCCGTGCGGAACGCCACCGCAGGCACCGTGATCCAGGTCCGCGGCGGCACCTACCACCCGTCCGCCACCCTGGAGTCCAGCGCGAACGGCACCCCTTCCGCGCGCATCACCCTGCGGGCGTACGGCGGGGAGAAGGTGCGGATCGACGGGTCCGCACTGCCCGCAGGCTCCTGGCTGGCCGGGATCGCCGGTGACCACTGGACCGTCCAGGACCTGGCCTTCGTCAACTCCCCGGCCCAGGGATTCGTCGCGACGTCCTCGGCCGGCGGAATCTTCAGAAACCTGGTCACCGCGGACAACGGCGACTCCGGCTTCACCCTGCGCGGCGACGGCACCACCGGCAACCTCGTGCAGAACCTGGACAGCCACGGCAACTACGACCCGGCCGGCCACGGCCGGAACGCCGACGGCATCGCGGTCAAGTTCGGTTCCGGGACCGGGAACAGGATCACCGGGGCACGGCTCTACCACAACTCCGACGACGGCATCGGTCTGTGGCAGTTCTCCTCGAAGGTGACCATCGAGCACTCCTGGGCCTTCGGCAACGGCGAGAACCGCTGGAAGGACACGGACTTCAAGGGCAACGGCAACGGCTTCGAGCTGGGCGGCGGGGGCGCGTCCGCCGCCCACTCCGTCACCGGCAACGCGGCCTGGGCCAACACGCGGCACGGCTTCACCGCGAACTCCAGCACCGGCGCCGTCGCCCTGAACCGCAACACCGCGTACGCCAACGCCGGGAACGGCTTCTCCTTCGCCTCCGGCACGGCCCGCCTCGGCGGGAACCTCGCCGTCGGCGACAAGGGCGGAGCGGCGAAACTCGGCCCCTCGGCGGTCTCCGTCGGCAACACCTGGGACAGCGGCACCGCCACCCCGTCCTTCCGTTCGACGGACGCGGCCGGCGCGTACGGAGCCCGCCGGGCGGACGGATCCCTGCCCAGGACGGCGTTCCTGACGACCGGCTCCGCGACCGTCGGCTCGGCGATGGACTGAGAGCCCGCAAGGCGACGCCCCCGTCGGTGCGAAGCGACGGGGGCGTCCTGCCGACCGGCCGAGGGGGGCTCGGCCGGTGCCGTCCGGCCGTCCGGAGGGGGGCTCCGGAGGGCCGAGGTGCCGGGACGTCCGGCTGGGGGGCCGGACACCCGGCGTTCCGGCCGGCCCAAGGGGGGACGAGGGCCGGCCGGAGTCACAGGGGGGCAGCGCCTACTGGTAGCTGATGTCGGAGGCCTTGAACTTGCAGCTCTTGCCGTCCGGGCCCGGCGGCTTCAGCTCCTTGGGCTCCTTGCCCGTGTTGTTGCCCTCGAAGCGCACACACGTCTTGATCTTCTTCTTGCTGTCGCCGTGGATGCGGATCTTCGACAGCGTCGCCGTGTCGCCGTAGTTGGCGTTCACGCCGACGATCGAGTTCATGGGCGCCGTCACGTCGATGTCGTTGAGCACGATCGTGCGCTTGTGCTGGGTCTTGCAGTTGCCGCAGGAGCGCACCAGCTTCCCGGCGTTCTGCACCTGGAAGCCCGACACGTTCAGCGTGCCGGCGCCGTTGAACTGGAGCACCTTGTCGTCGGCGTTCTTCGCGCCGCCGCCGATCACCTTGTACACGGCCGACGACGACTTGCCCTTGAAGCTGGCCGCGTCCTCGCCGACGTCCGTCCACCACACGTTCTGGAGCGTGCAGCTGCCCTTGCAGTGCACGCCGTCGGCGGCCGGGGTGCCGATAATGACGTTCTTGAGAACCGCGCCGTCGGCCAGCTCGAAGATGGGGTCCTGGCCCTCGTCCTGGCTGTCGCCGCCGAGCGCGCCGGTGCCGTAGAACATCTTCATCCCGCCGTCGCGGACACCGGAGACCGGGATGGTCTTCGACACGGGCGTCTTGCCCTTGTCCGTGGGCCAGGAGGACGCGGCGCCCGCCGTCGACAGCATCGACGTGGTGACGATCGCCGCTCCCGTGATGCCGAACGCCGATAATGCGGCGATCATGGCCCGCCGCCCGGTGACCCGGCGGCGATGGCGGACGCGCTGTTCTGCTGGTGCAGTCATGTACCGATTCCTCAATGGGTGGTGACTCTTGCGCCTGGTGGTCGCCACCGGTGAGGGAAGGGTTGCCGTGCCTTCAAGAATTTTTCACGAGTCGTCGTCGGTGTCGTCCACGGCCGCGAAACCGCCGCCCACGGACAGCCGCTCCGCACCGGCGGCGGCCGTCACCGTGTACCGGTCGGCGCCGGCGTCACGGCCGCCGCGCTCGTGGTCGAACTGGCCCGCGAACACCCACTCGCCCGCCGGGACCGTGCGGCCCTCCTTCAGCGTCCAGGTGTAGAGAAGGAAGCCGTCCCGCTCGCCGACCGTGAGCGTGAAGTCCTGCTCGGGCAGCGACCGCCAGGCGCCCGCGTCGGAGACCCCGCCGGTCTGGGCGACGCTCAACCGCACGGTCAGCGCGGTCAGTTCCTCGCGCGTCTTGATCGTGATGTTGCTCTGCGCCCAGAAGTCGTTGCTGTGCGGGTCGACCGAGCCGTCCGACCACAGCGGCCCGTCCTCCGTGGCGGCGGGCGGCCGCCCGGTGACGGAGGTGCTCGGTGTCCGCGAGGGCGGCGGAGTGGACTCGCGGCGCTCCGGCGGGGCGGACGGCGTGGGATCCACCGGCGGCGCGGGGGCCCGGCTCGTCGCCTCCGGCGAGGGCGTGGGCCTGGGTGACGTCGCCACGTCCTGCGGCGGCGGGGCGGTCTCCTCCCTCACCGCGGACGCGACGGCGTAACCGCCCACCGCCAGCACACCCGCCACCGCGGCCGTGGCACCGGCCACCCGCATCCACCCGAACACCGGCGGACGCGTCGCCCGGTGGCCGGAAACGGCCGGACCGACCATGCCGCGCTCGACCCGGGCCAGCATGCGCTCCCGGTCGGGCTCGTGTGCCCCGGCCTCCTCGTGCAGCCGGGCGCGCACCTCCTCGTGCACGTCACGCCGCATGCTCATCGGTCCCTCCCTCCGCCCTCGCCGGTGCGCACGCCTTCCACGGCGGGCGAGCAGCGCGGAGCGCCCAGCGCCGCGTGCATCCGCTGCGGCACACCCCGCGTCCCCAGCAACCGCTGGAGTTCGGCCATCCCCTTCGAGGTCTGGCTCTTCACCGTACCCACCGACACCCCGAGCGCCAGCGCGGTGTCCTTCTCCGACAGGTCGAACGCGTGCCGCAGCACCACACAGGCCCGCTTGCGGAACGGCAGCCTGCGCAACGCCTCCTGTACGTCGACCACGCCCGCGATGTCCGGGTTCTCGGTGTTCTCCTCGCGCTGCGACCAGAACAGGGCGATGCGCCGCCGCTCGCGCACCGCACTGCGGATGCGGGTACGGGCCAGGTTGGCGACCACGCCGCGCGCGTACGCCGCCGGATGGTCGGCCGCGCGCACCCGGTCCCAGCGGTGCCACAGCGCCAGCAACGCGTCCGCCGCCAGGTCGTCGGCGGTGTCCGTCTCACCCGTCAGCAGGTAGGCGAGACGCGACAGTTCGGCGTAGTGGCGCTCGAAGAAGGCGTGGAACTCCACGGAGGCGGCGTCGTCGACGACTGTGCCCACGGGCGACCTCTCCTCGCAGCGGCTTCGGGCACTCCGGGCCGGGGTGCCCATATGTGTCATGTAGATGACATGTGATCATCCGGGGGAGGTCCGGACGAGATCGGGAAGCGTAGCAGCGTTCTCAGGATGGTTCGTACGGAGCTTCGAACGGCGTATGGCAGGCCGGACTCTGATTCCGTAACACGAAGAAAACCTGAATGTGGTTCAACGCGGGGACAATCCAGCCAGCATCCGCACACCGATCACCCAGGCACCGAGGAGCACCCGTCATGTCCGAATCGCAGAAGGTGGCCGACCGGCCCGACGCCGCACCACCAGCGGTGAACAGCGTCGACCGGTTCTTCAAGATCTCCGAGCGGGGCTCCACCTTCGGCCGGGAGATCCGCGGCGGCTTCGCCACGTTCTTCACGATGGCCTACATCCTTGTCCTGAATCCCATCATCCTGGGCAGCGCGAAGGACAAGTTCGGGCACCAGTTGGACGCCGTCCAACTCACCACCGCCACCGCCCTGGTGGCCGCCGTCATGACGATCATCATGGGTGTGGGCGGCAACCTGCCCCTCGCGCTGGCCGCCGGACTCGGCCTGAACGCCGTGGTCGCCTTCCAGATCGCCCCGCTGATGAGCTGGGACGACGCGATGGGCCTGATCGTCCTCGAAGGCCTGCTGATCTGCGTGCTGGTGGTGACCGGGCTGCGCGAGGCCGTCATGCACGCGATACCCCAGCCGCTCAAGCAGGCGATCAGCGTCGGCATCGGCCTGTTCATCGCCTTCATCGGATTCGTCGACGCCGGGTTCGTCAGCCGCATCCCGGACGCCGCGAACACCACCGTGCCCGTCCAGCTCGGCGGCACCGGCACCCTCGCCGGCTGGCCGATGCTCGTCTTCTGCCTCGGCGTCCTGCTGACGATCGGACTCCTCGCCCGCAAGGTCAAGGGCGCCATCCTGATCAGCATCGTCACCATGACCGCGCTGGCGATCGTGATCAACTCCCTGGCCGACATCAAGTCCTGGGGTCTGACCACACCCTCGTGGCCGGACCGGCTCGTCGACGCCCCCGACTTCGGACTCCTCGGCGACTTCGACCTGTTCGGCGCGTTCAGCGCCCCCGGCGTCGGCGTCATCACCGTCGTCCTGCTGATCTTCACTCTGATCCTGTCCGACTTCTTCGACACCATGGGCACGGTCGTCGGCATCAGCGCCGAGGCCGGGCTGCTCGACGAGGACGGCAAGGTCCCGAACCTCGGCCGGGTGCTGCTCATCGACGGTGCCGCCGCGGTCGCCGGCGGTGCGGCCTCCGCCTCCTCGGCGACCTCCTACATCGAGTCCGCCGCCGGTGTCGGCGAGGGCTCGCGCACCGGCTTCTCCAACCTCGTCACCGGCGGCCTGTTCGGCCTCGCGCTGTTCCTGACCCCGTTGCTCACCATCGTCCCGCTCCAGGCGGCCGCCCCCGCCCTGGTCGCCGTCGGCTTCCTGATGATGACCCAGGTCAGGCACATCGACTGGGACCGCTACGACATCGCCATCCCCGCGTTCCTGACCATCGCCGTGATGCCCTTCACCTACTCCATCACCAACGGCATCGGGGCCGGCTTCCTCGCCTACGTCGTCATCAAGACCGTCCTGGGCAAGGCCAAGGAGGTCCACTGGCTGCTCTGGGGGACCTCGGCGCTGTTCCTCGTGTACTTCGCGATCGACCCGATCGAGCAGCTCCTCGGAGCGAAGTGACGCCGGGCGCGCGCTGACACGAGGACGGGCCGCCCCCGGGGGGAGGGGGGCGGCCCGTCTCGTCTCTACAGACGGCTTATCGGCAGCGGAGGTTCAGTCCTTGAGCGCCGCTTGCATCATGGCCCTGGCGACCGGCGCCGCCAGGCCGTTGCCGCTGACCTCCGAACGGGCCGCGTCCGACTGCTCGACCATGACCGCCACGGCGACCTCCTTGCCCGACGAGTCGGACTTGCCGTACGAGGTGAACCAGGCGTACGGCACCTGGCTGTTGTTCTCGCCGTGCTGGGCCGTACCCGTCTTGCCGCCCACGGTCGCGCCCGGCACCTGGGCGTTCGTGCCCGTGCCCTTGCTCACGACCGTCTCCATCGCCGACTGCAGCTGCTCGGCGGTCGAGGAGCTGACGATCTCCTTGGTGCCCGCCTCGTCGTCGTAGTCCCGCAGCACGTCACCGCCGCTGCCGGTGATCTGCGAGACCATGTGCGGCGACACGAGCTTGCCGCCGTTGGCTATGGCCGCCGACACCATGGCCATCTGCAGCGGTGTGGCGGTGACGTCGAACTGGCCGATGCCCGTCAGGGCCGTCTGCGACGGGTACATGTCCGACGGGTACACGCTCGTGTAGGCCCGGACCGGCACATCCAGCTCGTCGTCGTTGAAGCCGAACCTCTCGGCCATCGCCTTCACCTTGTCCTGGCCGAGCTTCACGGCCATCTTCGCGAAGACGTTGTTGCACGAGTACTCCAGCGCCGTGCGGATCGTGGCGTTCGTGCAGGGGGCGTTCGGGTTCTCGTTCGTCAGCTGCCGTGTGGTGCCCGGCAGCGTGTACGGGTCGGGGCTGTCCGTCCGCTCGTCCACAGACGAGTACAGCCCGTCCTCCAGCGCGGCCGCCGCCACGACCAGCTTGAACGTTGAACCGGGCGGCAGCGGCTGCCGCAGCGCACGGTTGACCAGCGGCTTCTCCGGGTCCGTCGTGAGCTTCTGCCAGGCCGCCCCCGCCGTGTTGGCATCGGTCAGCGACGAAGGGTCGTACGACGGCGTCGACACCACCGCGAGGATCTTCCCGGTCTTCGGATCGATGGCGACGGCACCGCCCTTCTTGTCGCCGAGCGCCTCGTAGGCCGCCTTCTGCACGTCCGGGTCGATGGTCGTGACCACGTTGCCCGGCTCTGCCCGCTGGTTGGTGAGCGTGTCCAGCACGGACTTCAGCCGGCTGTCCGTGCCGTTGAGCAGATCGGTGTAGATGCCCTCCAGCTGAGTCGGGGCGTACGCCTGCGACGCGTAACCCGTCACCGCCGCGTACAGCGGGCCGTCCGTGTACGTCCGCTTGTACTTCAGGTCGCCCGTCTTCGTGGGCGCCGAGCCGGTGACCGACCGGCCGCCCACGATGATGTTCCCGAGCGGCGCCGAGTACGTCAGAATCGCGTTCCGCCGGTTGTCCTTGTCGTCTGCCAGCGCCTGGCCCTCGTAGAACTGCACCCAGGTCGCCCTGACCAGCAGAGCGAACACCAGGAGCAGCGCGAAGACCGAAGCGCGCCTGATCGTCTTGTTCATTCCGAACAGGAGGACGAGCCACACCGGGCGGAACGTTCCCGTCCGTCCCGGTTTCTCATGTGGCGGGCCGGTTTTCTCATCCGCCGTTCAGAAAGCCGGCCTCGTACGCCGCGATCACCGCCTGCGTGCGGTCCCGGGTGCCGGTCTTGGCCAGCACCGCCGCGACGTGCGACTTCACCGTGGCCGCGCCGACCTCCATCCGGCGGGCGATCTCCGCGTTGGTCAGCCCCTGCGCCATGTGCCGCAACACCTCCCGCTCACGGCCGGTGAGCTTCCCCACCCACGCGGGCGGCGCCGGGTTCGCGCGGGCGTGCTCGGTCGCGAGCGTGCGGACCGCCGCCGGGAACAGCAGGCTGTCGCTGCGCGCCACCAGCCGGACCGCCTGCACCAGCGCGTCCGCGTCCGCCCGCTTCAGCAGGAACCCGGCCGCTCCGGCGCGCAGCGCGTCGTACACGTAGGAGTCGTTCTCGAACGTCGTCACGACGACGATCCGCGGCGGCTCGTCCAGCGTGGCGAGGATCTGCTCGGTGGCGCGGATCCCGTCGGTCTCCGGCATCCGGACGTCCATGAGGACGACGTCGGGCCGCACCTCCCGTACCACCGACACCGCCTCGGCACCCGTGGCCGCCTCGCCCACCACCTCCAGGTCCGGCTCGGCGGACAGGATGGCGCGCAGCGCGGTGCGCACCATGCGCTCGTCGTCGGCGAGGACGACACGGATCGGGGCCGGGCGGGTCATGCGGGTCCTCTCATGGGGTCCTGTCACAGGGGTCCTGTCATCGGCAGCGTCACGTGCAGCCGCCAGGTCCGCGTGGCGGTCGGTCCGGCCGTCGCGGTCCCGCCCAGCAGCCTGGCCCGGTCCGCGATGCCGCGCAGGCCGTGGCCGCCGCCGGCGCGGGAGGGCGCGGGGCCGTCCACCGGATTCTCCAGGGTGATCTCCAGATCGCCGCCCGTCACCGCGATCCGCAGCTCCACGGCGGCCCGCTCCCCGGCGTGCTTGAGGGCGTTGCTCAGTCCCTCCTGCACGATGCGGTAGGCCTCGCGGGACAGCAGCGGGGGCAGCGCCTCCGCGTCGGCGTCCACGGTGGCGCTCACCCGCTGACCGCCCGCCCGGGTCCGCCGCAGCAGGCCGTCGAGGTCGGCGGCGAGGGTCGGCGCCGGGGCCGTGCCGGGGGCGTCGCCCTCGCGCAACACGCCCAGTACGGCGTCGAGTTCGCCCACGGTGCGCCGGGTGGTGTCCTCGATCGCGGCGAGGGCCTCACGGACGAACTCCGGGTCGGAGTCGAGGACCCGGCGGGCGGCGCTCGCCTGGAGGGTGACCGCGCTCAGGGCGTGGCCGACGGAGTCGTGCAACTCACGCGCCAGCCGGTTGCGTACGGCCAGGTCGGCGGCGCGGGCCTCGGCGGCGGCGAGCCGCTCCCGGGGCGTGGGACCGAGCAGCGGGGGCGCCCAGCGGGCCAGCACCGCACCGCAGCCGGCCGCGCACCCTGCCAGGGCGACGAGTGACGCCGCGCCCGCGACCGGGGCGAGTGCCAGGACCCAGGTGTGGTCGAGGACCTCGGGCAGCCCGAGCCGGTCGCCGCGCAGCTCCGCGAGGACCGGCAGCACGATCAGCATGGCGGCGAACGGCGGCAGCGCCAGCGACATCCCCGCGATGATCCCGCCGAACCCGAGATGCAGCGTGAACCAGGCTGCCGTACGGCCCTTCTCGCCCCGCGTCCGCGCCGGTGTGAGGGCGAGCCGGTCCGCCTCCACACCGCACAGCCAGCGCACGGCGGCCGACTCCAGCGGCCGGGTCAGCGGGAACAGCGAGGTGACGGCCGCGAGCGGCAGGCCCACGCCGAACGAGGCGAGCTGGAGGGGCAAGGACCCGAAGACGTCCGTGGATCCGGTGGCCGGGCCGATGACCACCGAGCCGACCAGGACGTACGGCATGGCCAGCGCACCGCCGAGGATCAGATGGATCCACCGCAGGCGCGCCCGCCGGCCGAACAGCAGCCGGGCGAACGCGCTCACGCCGCCCGTCGCGCGGCCTCGGCCGAGCGCTCCGCGAAGTGGTAGGCGCCGATGGCGGCGACGAGGAGGCCCACGAGCATCTGGCCAGCGTAGGCGAGATGCATCAGCGGCGTAGGGCGGTCGGCGATGGCAGCCACGCCGCCGAGCGAGGCCAGCGACAGCCATCCGCCCCAGCAGGCCACGGCACCCGAGCTGACCCAGGCGAGAGTGAGCGGCACCGACACGGGCAGGGCCCGGCCGCGCCGGAAGGCCAGCAGCACGGCGCCGGCGACCGCCGCGAGGAGGAACACGACGTACAGGGCCTCCAGGACGTAGAACTCCCCGCCCCGCTCCGCGGCCTGCCCCTGGCGGAGTCCGGCGGAGACGCCGCAGGCCCACAGGGCGTGGAGCGTGAGCGGCGGCAGGGCGAGCACGGCGGCGGCCACGGCGAGGGCCCGGTGGGCCGGACCGACGGCACCGGCGGGCAGCTCCCGCACCCGCCCGCGCCACAGGTGCCCCCAGCGGTCCCGGGCATAGAGCGCGAAGAGGCCGCCGAGAGCCAGCCCCTGCGTGATGAACCCCGTGTACACGACGGCGAACACCCACTCGTCCAGGAACGCCTCCCGGCCGGCGGACGGGGCACCGCCGCCGAACGCCTTCACCACCAGCTGCGCCGGGAACCCGGCCATGATCGGCGCGAGCAGCCCGGTCGCGACCCACACGGGGAACGCGAGCAGCCACGCGGGCACCCGCAGCCCCCACGGCCGGGTCAGCACCAGCGCCAGCACGATCACCCCGCTGTCCAGGAGGACCGAGGCACCGTTGATCACGGCCATGGCGAGGCGGTCGTCGAGCAGCGAGCTGTCGGCGGGTATCCCGACGCGACTCCCGGCGATCCAGGCCGCTTTGAGGGCGAGGTACGGCACACAGGAGACGACGGCGACGGCACGCAGGATGCGCCGGGTGCGGCCGGGGCCGGCGGGGCGTGGAGCGGCGAGGGGAGCGATCGACTGCGTCATACGACCAGGCTCCCGCGGCTGGGGCCGCGGGCACCTCCTGCCCGGCGACGATCCGCCTCCGCCGGGCGGGGGAGGGGCTGGGGCCCGCTCAGGCCTCCAGGAGGAGCACCGTCTCGTCGATCTCGGCACCCCGGGCCGGGGCGTACCCCCGGGCAGCCGCCACCACACGGAACCCGCACTTCTCCAGCACGCGCAGCGACCCCGCGTTGTCCGACGCCGCCCGCGCGTACAGCGGGCGCTCGGGCACCTCGGCGAGCAGTGCCCGCAGGGCCCGGGTGGCGATGCCCTTCCCCCAGTACGCGCGGTCGATCCAGTACGTCACCTCGCGCTCGCCCGGCACCCCGTACACCGCCGCGCTGCCGACGACGTCTCCGTCGGCCAGGACGGTACGGGCGACGACGTCGGGCGAGACGCGGAGCTTGGACCAGTGGGTGTCGAAGGCCGCCCGGTCGGTTGGGTCCTGCGGGGTGAAGGCCGCCATGCTCAGGGACTCGGGGTCGTTCATCTGCCGGAAGAAGACCGGCAGATCGCTGTCGTGGATCTGGCGCAGCTCGACGTTCATGCCTCAGAGCCTACGGGTGGCCAGTGTCAGCCGGTCCCGGGCGTCGAAGAGCGCGTCCTTCACCAGTTGCTCGTGCGCCGGGGTCAGCCGGGCCACCGGAACCGAGCAGCTGATCGCGTCCCGCGCCGGCGTGCGGTAGGGGATCGCCACGCCGAAGCAGCGCAGCCCGAGCGTGTTCTCCTCGCGGTCCACGGCGAAGCCCTGCTCCCGCACCTGGCGCAGCTCCTCGATGAGCTTCTCCCGGTCGGTGATGGTGTGTTCGGTCAGCGCGGGCAGCGTCTCCGGGAGCATCTTGCGCACCTGCTCGTCCGAGTACGTGCTCAGCAGCGCCTTGCCGAGGGACGTGGAGTGCGCGGGCAGCCGGCGGCCGACCCGGGTGAAGGGGCGCAGGTAGTGCTGCGACTGGCGGGTGGCCAGGTAGACGACGTTCGTGCCGTCGAGGCGGGCGAGGTGGATCGTCTCGGTGGTGTCGTCCGAGAGCCGGTCCAGCGTCGGGCGGGCCGCCGCGACGACCTCGTCACCGTCGATGTACGAGGTGCCGACCAGCAGGGCCCGCACCCCGATGCCGTACCGCGTGCCCGTCGCGTCCGTCTCCACCCACCCCAGCTCGACCAGGGTGCGCAGCAGCATGTAGAGGCTGGACTTGGGATATCCGACGGCCTCCTGGACCGCCGCGAGGGAGTGCATGCCGGGGCGTCCGGCGAAGTATTCGAGCAGTTCAACCGTTCTCACCGCGGACTTGACCTGCGCCCCGCCGCCCGTCTCGCCAGCCGACATCGCCCTTGACCCCTTCGTTGGACGGGAAATAGTCTCCACAGCATATTCATCATCGGAGACAGCGTTCAGTATATCGAACGTCTCTGGTGAGTGACCCAGTACTGCGGCAATACATGTGTGGAGGGACCCGCGGTGGCAGCAGCACCAGTCTGGAGTGTCGACCCCCGAACCGGGAAGCAGCGTGAACAGGTTGCGGTGGAGGCCACAGCCCAGGAGGTGGACGCCGCCGTCCGAGCCACGCACGAGGCGCGCGGCGCACTCGCGGACCGCGCGGTCCGCGCGGCCTTCCTGCGCAGCGCCGCCGAGGAGCTTCAGGCGGCCAAGGACGGCCTCGTCGAGACCGCCGACGCCGAGACCGCCCTCGGCCCGGTCCGGCTGACCGGTGAGCTCGCCCGCACCTGCTACCAGCTGCGGGCCTTCGCGGACATCGTCGACGAGGGCGCCTTCCTCGACGTCGTCATCGACCACCCCGACGACACCGCGACCCCGCCGATCCCGGACCTGCGCCGCTACAAGGTGGCGCTGGGCGTCGTCGCCGTCTACTCGGCGTCGAACTTCCCCTTCGCCTTCTCCGTCGCGGGCGGCGACACCGCGAGCGCCCTCGCCGCCGGCTGCCCGGTCGTCGTCAAGTCCCACCCCGACCACCCGGCCCTGTCCGAGTACGTCGCCAAGGTGCTGCGCCGCGCCGCCGCCCGGCACGACATCCCCGAGGGCGTCGTGGGCCTGGTCCACGGCTTCGAGGCGGGCGTCGAGCTGATCAAGCACCCGCTCGTCGCGGCGGCCGGCTTCACCGGTTCCGTGCGCGGCGGCCGGGCGCTCTTCGACGCGGCGGCCGCACGCCCGGTCCCGATCCCCTTCCACGGCGAGCTGGGCTCCCTGAACCCGGTCGTCGTCACCGAGGCCGCCGCCGCCGAGCGGGCCGAGGCGATCGGCGCCGGTCTCGCCGGTTCCATGACGCTGGGCGTCGGCCAGTTCTGTGTGAAGCCGGGCCTCGTCCTCGCGCCGGCCGGCGCCGCCGGTGACGCCCTGCTGAAGTCCCTGACCGACGCCGTCAGCGACACCGACGCCGGGGTCCTGCTCGACCACCGCATGCGCGACAACTTCGTCGCCGGCGTCGCCGAGCGGGCCGGGCTGCCCGACGTCGACTCCCCGGTCACCCCGGGCGCGGGCGGCGAGCACACCGTCAGCGCGGGCTTCCTCACCGTGCCGGCGAGCAGGCTGGCCGCGGAGGGCGAGCACGACCTGCTCCTGGAGGAGTGCTTCGGGCCGGTCACCGTGGTGGCCCGCTACGAGGACGAGGCCGAGGTGAAGTCGGTGCTGTCGCGGCTGCCCGGCAACCTCACGGCGACGGTGCAGCTGTCCGAGGAGGAGGCGGCGGGCGAGGGTCGCGGCGCCGAGATCCTCGCGGAGCTGACGCCGCTGGCCGGGCGGGTGCTGGTGAACGGCTGGCCGACGGGTGTCGCCGTCGCCCCCGCCCAGCACCACGGCGGGCCGTACCCGGCCACCACGTCGACGTCCACGTCGGTGGGCGGGACGGCGATCGAGCGGTGGATGCGGCCTGTGGCCTACCAGAACGCCCCCGAGGCGCTGCTGCCGGCCGAGTTGCGGGACGAGAACCCGCTCGGGCTGCCGCGGCGGTTCAACGGGCGTTTGGAGCGTTGACGCCGTAGGGGTGCGGGTGGGTTGCGGGCTGCACGCTCGTCGTGGCTGATCGCGCAGTTCCCCGCGCCCCTGAGGGTGGGACCTGAAACACTTGGTCGAATGGATCTGGAACTTCCTGAACTTCCCTTCGGCTTGCGTACATATGGGCCCGACGGTCATTGGTCGTACGAAGACGGCGTGCTCACCGGATGGGCCGGGCCGCGGCAGGACCGGTTCGTGCCGCCCACCGGGGAGGGGCTGGACCCCGCTTCCGACGCGCCCCGGCTGCTCGGGGCGCCCGAAGGGGACTTCCAGCTGATCGCCAAGGTCACCGTCGGGTTCGGCGCGGCCTTCGATGCCGGGGTGCTCTACGTCCACGTGGGGGAGCGGGCCTGGGCCAAGCTCTGCCTGGAGTACTCCCCGGACGTCCCCACCGTCTGCACGGTAGTGACCCGGGGTCACTCCGACGACGCCAACTCCTTCACGGTGGACGGCAGTTCCGTCTGGCTGCGGGTGAGCCGCACCGGCCGCGCCTTCGCCTTCCACGCCTCCCGCGACGGCGAACGCTGGACCTTCGTCCGCCTGTTCACCCTCGGCGACGAGAAGGAGACCGGCGCGGCCCTGGTGGGCTTCATGACCCAGTCCCCGATGGGGGAGGGCTGTGTGGTGACGTACGACCACATCGAGTTCAGGCCGGCCTGGCCGGACGATCTGCGCGACGGCGGCTGAGGCCCGGCCGGGAACCGCCTCCCGGGGCGTCTCGCGCGGGACCGGGGAATGAAGCGCACTGTTTGAACGTTCATGTACCTGGCGGAGGGAGTCTCCGTACCCGTACGACCTGGAGAGAGCCGAGACATGCGCGTCGAGATCTGGAGCGACATCGCCTGCCCCTGGTGCTACGTGGGCAAGGCCCGCTTCGAGCAGGCGCTGCGGGACTTCCCGTACCGCGACGAGGTCGAGGTGGTGCACCGCTCCTTCGAGCTGGATCCGGGCCGCGCCAAGGGCGACGTCCAGCCCGTGATCACGATGCTCACCAAGAAGTACGGGATGAGTGCCGCGCAGGCCGAGGCCGGGGAGGACAACCTGGGCGCCCAGGCCGCCGCCGAGGGCCTCGACTACCGCACCCGGGGCCGCGACCACGGCAGCACCTTCGACATGCACCGTCTGCTGCACTTCGCCAAGGAGCAGAACCGCCAGGAGCAGCTCCTCGACCTGCTGTACCGGGCCAACTTCGCCGAGGAGCGCTCCCTCTTCGACGGCGACGAGCGGCTCGTGGAACTCGCCGTCGCCGCCGAGCTGGAGGCGGCGGCCGTGCGTGCGGTTCTCGCCGACGCGGAGGCGTACGCCGACGACGTACGTGCCGACGAGCGGGAGGCCGCGCAGCTCGGCGCGAGCGGTGTGCCGTTCTTCGTGCTCGACCGCACGTACGGCGTCTCCGGGGCCCAGCCCGCCGAGGTCTTCGCCCAGGCCCTGACCCAGGCGTACGGCGAGCGCCCGTCCCTGGAGATCGTGGACGGCGGCGACGGCGCGGACGCCTGCGGCCCGGACGGCTGCGCCGTGCCCCAGCACTGAAACGCCCAGGTCGGACCGCATTCATAAGCGGTACTTAGGGGCATCTCGCAGAAATCGGCGATGGACGGGGACATCCCGGGGACGCAGAGTGGTCCCATGGAGACCTTCGAGAACCTCGTCCGTGCCGAGTTCACCCCGAAGCACACCTACCTCAACACCGCGAGCAACGGGCTGCTGCCCGCCCGTACCGTCAGCGCCGTGCAGCAGGCGGTGCGGATGCGGGCCGAGGGCACGCCCCTGGGCCCCCTCTACGAGGACGTGGAGGCCGCCCGCACGTCCTTCGCCCGGCTGGCCGGTGTCCCGGCCGAGCGCGTCGCGACCGGGGCCTCGGTCGCCGAGTACGGCGCGCTGATCGCGGCCTCACTGCCCGCCGGTGCCGAAGTCCTCACGGCGGAGGGCGACTTCGCCTCGCTGGTGAACCCGTTCCATGTGCGCGGCGACCTCAAGGTGCGGGCCGTGCCCCTGGAGCGGCTCGCCGAGTCGGTCCGCCCCGGTACCGCGCTCGTCGCGGTCAGCGCCGCCCAGTCCGCCGACGGCCGACTCGCCGACCTGCCCGCGCTGCGCGAGGCGGCCCGGGCGCACGGCGCCCGCACCTACGTCGACGCCTCCCAGTCGGCCGGCTGGCTGCCGATGGACGCCGACGCCGACGACTTCCTCGCCGCCGTCGGATTCAAGTGGCTCATGGGCCCGCACGGTGCCTCGTTCTTCGTCGCCCCGCAGGACTTCGGAGGGCTCACGCCGCTGCTCGCCGGCTGGGTCGCCGGTGAGGTCCCCTGGGACAGCTGCTACGGCCCCGTGGCGGAACTCGCCCATTCCGCGCGGCGGTTCGACGTCAGCCCCGCCCTCTTCACCTACGCCGGTCTGCGCGCCTCACTGGAGCTGCTGGAGGAGATCGGCATCGACGTCGTGCACGCCCACGACGTCGGCCTCGCGGACCGCTTCCGCACCGGGCTCGCCGAGCTGGGCCAGGAGCCCGTGCCCGCACCGGGTTCGGCGATCGTGTCGGTGCCGGGGCTCGGTCACCGGCAGGGAGACCTGAGCCGGGTGGGCATCGAGGTCTCGAACCGGGCCGGGAACCTGCGGGCCGCGTTCCACCTCTACAACACGCCCGCGGACGTGGACCGGCTGCTGGAGGTCCTGGCGGCATGACAGAACCGGATGGGGCCTCCCGTCCCACACGAGGAGGCCCCATCCGGCAGCTCTGTCACACGGTCGTCTCACCGCTGACCGGCGGTCACCGCACCGGCGTGAAGTCCCGCGCGCCAATGAACTCCGGCCGCCGGACCGGCGCCGCGAACGGTTCCACCGCCGTGTTCTCCACGCTGTTGAACACGATGAACACGTTGCTGCGCGGGAACGGCGTGATGTTGTCGCCGGAACCGTGCATGGCGTTGCAGTCGAACCACGTCGCCGAACCGGCCTTGCCCGTGAACAACTTGATGCCGTGCTGCGCGGCCAGCAGAGTCAGCGCCTCGTCGGACGGCGTGCCCGCGTCCTGCATCTGCAGCGACTTCTTGTAGTTGTCCTTCGGGGTTTCCCCCGCGCACCCGAGGAACGTCTTGTGCGACCCCGGCATGATCATGAGCCCGCCGTTGGTGTCGTAGTTCTCGGTGAGCGCGATCGAGACCGACACCGTGCGCATGCGCGGCAGGCCGTCCTCGGCGTGCCACGTCTCGAAGTCCGAGTGCCAGTAGAAACCACTGGCCCCGAACCCCGGCTTGACGTTGATCCGCGACTGGTGGACGTACACGTCCGAGCCGAGGATCTGCCGCGCCCGTCCGACGACCCGCTCGTCGCGTACCAGCCGGGCGAACACCTCACTGATCTTGTGCACCTCGAAGACCGTGCGGATCTCCTTGGACTGCGGCTCGACGATCGACCGCTCGTCGGCACGGATGTCCGGGTCGTTCACCAGCCGGTTCAGTTCGTTCCGGTAGACGGTGACCTCGTCCTCGGTGATGAGCTCGTCGATGGCCAGGAAGCCGTCGCGCTCGAAGGACAGCAGGTCGGCCGGGTCGACCGGGCCCGGGGCGTCGGGTGCGCCCCAGACGACCGGGTCCTGGCGCGGGGTCAGTGCCTCGGCGGCACCGCGACTGGGATAGAGGTCCGGGATACCGGTGGTGGTGTCGGTAGTGGCGGTCATGGAAACGTCACACCTCCTCGGTGAGCAGCGGGTAGACGCCGTTCTCGTCGTGGTCCTCCCGTCCGGTCACGGGCGGGTTGAACACGCAGAGGCAGCGGAAGTCCTGCTTGACCCGCAGCGTGTGCCTCTCGTGCCCGTCCAGGAGGTACATGGTGCCGGGCGTGATGGTGTGCTTCTGCCCGGTCTCGTGGTCGGTCAGCTCGGCCTCGCCCTCCACGCAGACGACGGCCTCGATGTGGTTCGCGTACCACATCGACGTCTCCGTACCCGCGTACAGGATCGTCTCGTGCAGGGAGAAACCGACTTTCTCCTTGGCGAGGACGATGCGCTTGCTCTCCCACGTACCGGACGCGGCCTTCACGTGCCGGTCGGTACCTTCGATCTCCTTGAACGAACGGACAATCACGGTGCTGCGATGCCTCCTAGATGGGTGGTGCTCTCGGTGCTGTGTCAGGCGGTCTCTCGGACGGCGCGGGCCAGCATGCTGAGGCCCTCGTCCAGCTCCTCGGGCGTGATGGTGAGGGCGGGGAGCATCTTCACGACCTCGCTCTCCGGGCCGGACGTCTCGATGAGCAGTCCGAGCTCGAAGGCGCGCTTGGCGACCTTGTTGGCGCGCTCCTTGTCGTGGAACTCCAGGCCCCACACCAGGCCGCGGCCCCGGTACTCCTTGACGTCGGCCAGGTTCTCCTCGGTGATGGAGATCATGGCCTGTTCGACCTGCTCGCCGCGCTTGCGGGTCTGCTTCTCCATGGCGGAACCGTCCGCCCAGTACGTCTCCAGGGTGGCGGTGGCCGTGACGAACGCGGGGTTGTTGCCGCGGAAGGTGCCGTTGTGCTCGCCGGGCTCCCAGACGTCGAGCTCGGGCTTGAACAGGCACAGCGACATGGGCATGCCGTAGCCGCTGATCGACTTGGAGACGGTGACGATGTCCGGCGTGATGCCCGCCTCCTCGAAGGAGAAGAACGCGCCGGTACGGCCGCAGCCCATCTGGATGTCGTCGACGATCAGCAGCATGTCCTGCCGCTCGCACAGCTCCGACAGGGCGCGCAGCCACTCGGGCCGGGCCACGTTGATGCCGCCCTCGCCCTGCACGGTCTCGACGATCACGGCGGCCGGCTTGTTGAGGCCGGAGCCCTGGTCCTCCAGGAGCCGCTCGAACCACAGGAAGTCCTCGACGGTGCCGTCGAAGTAGTTGTCGAACGGCATCGGGGTGCCGTGCACCAGCGGGATACCGGCGCCCGCCCGCTTGAAGGCGTTGCCGGTCACGGCCAGCGAGCCCAGCGACATGCCGTGGAAGGCGTTGGTGAAGGACACGATCGACTCGCGCCCCTTGACCTTCCGCGCCAGCTTCAGCGCGGCCTCCACGGCGTTGGTGCCGGTCGGGCCGGGGAACATGACCTTGTACGGCAGGTCGCGCGGGCGCAGCAGCAGGTTCTGGAAGGCCTCCAGGAACGTGCGCTTGGCGGTGGTCGACATGTCGAGCCCGTGCGTGACGCCGTCACGCTCCAGGTAGTCGATCAGCGCGCGTTTCAGGACCGGGTTGTTGTGCCCGTAGTTCAGTGACCCGGCTCCGGCGAAGAAGTCGAGGTACTCATGGCCGTCCTCGTCGTACATGCGGCTGCCCACCGCACGGTCGAAGACGGTGGGCCAGCCGCGGCAGTAGCTGCGCACCTCGGACTCGACGGTCTCGAAGACGCTCAGGTCGGGCTGGGTGATGGTCACGACGAATCGCTCCTCGGTACGTGGGGGAAGTCTGCGGGAGTGGGGTGGGGCGGGAAGTCTCAGTGGGGCAGCGGGCCGATGCGGTACAGCACCTCTGCGTCGTGCGGGCCGTCGGGGAAGAGGCCCGTGTCGAACAGCACCTCGCGCTCCAGCCGGGCGCCGTGGCGCTCGGCGAACGACGTGAACAGGCGCTCCGAGGCGGTGTTGCCCGGGGTGATGGTGGTCTCCACCGTCGTCACCCCGCGCTCGGCCACGGTCCGCGCGACGAGGCCGTCGAGCAGCGCGGCGGCAAGTCCGCGCCCGCGGTGGGCCTCGTCCACCGCCACCTGCCAGACCAGCAGCGTGCGCGGGCTGTCCGGCCGCACGTACCCGGTGATGAAACCCATCGGCTCGCCCTGCTCGTCGCGGGCGACGGCCGAGGTGGCGGCGAAGTCCCGGCACCACAGCAGATAGCTGTAGGACGAGTTCAGGTCCAGAACCTTCGAGTCCTTCGCCATCCGCCAGAGTGCGGCTCCGTCAGCCACCGTGGGGCGGTCGATTTGCGGATCTGCTTGTACGGCAGTCATGCGAATTGAACTTACCCAGCGAAATTCAAAATTGCATCGCCGATCGGGGTTACATATGAGCCCCGTCTGTGTTATCGCGCGAGCGCGAGAGTTCCTGCGCAGAGGCGGCAGAATGCCCGATATTGCCCGGTAATTACCGGACAAAATGGTCACAGTGTGTAACGCGTCACAGCTGTGCGGGCTTCACGGGGGGCGTCAGAATTTCCCCTCCGGGTGTCCTCGAATCTGCGCGTTTAGGATCTGGAAAAGCGGGCAGAAGAAAACGGGAAGCTGTTCTTGGAAGAATTCGCCAATTGTGTGCCAGCTTACATGTGAGATATCGCGGAAAGCACGTGGAATTCAGGCCCCGGTCACTCCGTCGATGCGTTCCCGCAGGAGATCGGCGTGACCGTTGTGCCGCGCGTACTCCTCGATCATGTGGATGAGCACCCACCGCAGGCTGACCTCCATCCCGGGCACCGGCCCCTCGGCGACCCGCCCGATGTGGTCCAGCGGCAGCCCTGCGCACAGCTCCCGCCCCCGCGCGATCTCCCGCCGCCAGATTCCGAGCGCCTCGTCGAGCCCGCGCGCCGGATCGAGCGAGTAGCCGGTCGCGTCCTCGAAAACGGGCGGCGCGGCCACCCCGCCGGCCACCCGCTGGAACCAGTTCCGCTCGACCTCCGCGAGGTGCTGCACCAGCCCGAGCAGGGTCAGCGACGACGGCTCGGCCGCCGCGATCCGCACCTGCGCGTCGTCCAGACCGGAGCATTTCAGCTGCAGCGTGGCCCGGTGGAAGTCCAGCCAGCCTTCGAGCATGGCGCGCTCGTCGCCGGTGAGGTGCGGGACGGGGCGGCCGTCGGGGAGGGCCGGGGCTTCAGCGGGTGTGTCGGCAGTCATACGGCGAGCATGACACGGGGCACTGACAGCGATAGGAGCATCAGCGACAGGAGCGTCAACGGTGCCGCGGAGCCTCTCGGCCGGGGACTACCGCCACGCCTCCTCGGCGGCGCGCAGCGCGCCCTCCACGTCGACCGGCAGACCCGCCTCGGACAGTGCCGCCCCCAGCGCCGCCAGACTCGCGCGCACGGCCCCCGGCGTCGCCTCCGCGCCGTAGTGGTTGACCCGGATCATCTCCTTGGCCAGCGCGCCTCCGCCCGCGGCCAGCGGCACGGCCGGGTCCGCCGCCAGCGCCCGCCGGACCAGCTCCGACGCCACCAGCCCGGACGGCGCCCGCAGGGTCGTGGCGACGGGCGCCGCGTCCCGGGCGTCGTACACGTACGGCTCCAGACCGCCACCGAGCGCGACCGCACCGGCCCGGGTCGCCGCCGCGGCGGACGCGTGCCGGGCCATCACGGCCTCCAGCCCAACCGTCTCGATCCGCTCCACGCACGCCTGAAGCGCCAGCATCTCCAGCTGTGCGGGCGCGTGCAGCAGCGCCCTGCGGCCGCCGTCGATCCACCGCTCCTTCCAGTCGAGCAGCGACAGGTACGACCGGCGCGGAGCCTTCGGATTGGCGGCCATCCGGGCCCAGGCCCGTTCGCTCACCGACACCGCCGAAACCCCGGCAGGACCGCCCATCGCCTTCTGCGCGCCGATCACGCACAGGTCCACGCCCCACGCGTCCGGCAGCACCGGCTCGGCCCCGATCGACGCCACGGCGTCCAGGTAGAACAGGGCCCCGTGGGCCCGCACGACCTCACCGATCTCCGCGACCGGGTTGGTGTTGCCGGTCGCCGCCTCCGCGTGCACCAGCGACACGAAGTCGATCTGCGGGTGCTCGTCGAAGGCCTGCCGGATCTCCCCGGCCGTGACCGCGGTGTGGAAGGGTACCGCCAGGTCGATCACCGTGGCACCGCAGTCCCGCAGCCAGTCGCCGAAGGTCTGCCCGTACGGCCCCGTGATGACGTTCAGCGCCGTCGTGCCCGGACCGGCCGCGGCGCGGATCGCGCCCTCCAGCGGCAGCAGCGCCTCGCCCTGCATGATCACGACGTCCTGCTCGGTGCTCAGCAGCCGCGCCACACGGTCCTCGATCGCGGCGAAGCGGTC
Organism: Streptomyces sp. NPDC012474; assembly: GCF_042955185.1. Lineage (NCBI taxonomy): Bacteria > Bacillati > Actinomycetota > Actinomycetes > Kitasatosporales > Streptomycetaceae > Streptomyces > Streptomyces sp. NPDC012474. Next base: position 76,039 of record NZ_JBIBEP010000005.1, on the reverse strand, counting down.
CGCGCCGAGCGGGGCCAGGTCCAGAAACGGATGCGTCACGGCAGTGCTCTCTTCACTCACAGGTTCGATCGCATCGAGGGTAACCGGCGGCCCTCGCGCCCCCGCGCTGCGCGTCCCCCGGGCACCGGCCCCCTTCGAGGCCGGGCGGGCGGCTCACTAAGGTGCGGTGCATGAGCGATCGCACGGTGCTGCACGTGAAGGGGCGGGTGCTCGTCGGGCCCGAGGACGTCCGGGACGAGCTGTGGATGGTCGACGGCCGCATCTCCTACGACCGCCCCGCCGGCGCCCGCGATGTCCGCACGGTCGTCGGCTGGGCCCTGCCCGGCCTCGTCGACGCGCACTGCCACGTCGGACTCGACCGGCACGGACCGGTCCCCGAGGACGTCGCGGAGAAGCAGGCCCTGACCGACCGGGACGCGGGCACCCTCCTCATCCGCGACGCCGGCTCGCCCTCCGACACCCGCTGGATCGACGACCGCGAGGACCTGCCGAAGATCATCCGCGCGGGGCGGCACATCGCCCGCACCCGCCGCTACATCCGCAACTACGCCTGGGAGATCGAGCCGGAGGACCTGGTCGCCTACGTCGCCCAGGAGGCCCGGCGCGGCGACGGCTGGGTCAAGCTGGTCGGCGACTGGATCGACCGTGACCTCGGCGACCTGTCGGCCTGCTGGCCCCGGGAGGCCGTCGAGGCGGCGATCGCCGAGGCCCACCGCCTGGGCGCGCGGGTGACGGCGCACTGCTTCGCGGAGGACTCCCTGAAGGACCTCGTCGAGGCGGGCATCGACTGCATCGAACACGCGACGGGCCTGACCGGGGACCTCATCCCGCTGTTCGCCGAACGCGGCGTGGCCATCGTCCCGACCCTGGTCAACATCGCGACGTTCCCGCAGCTCGCGGACGGCGGCGAGAGCAAGTTCCCCCGCTGGTCGGCCCATATGCGCAGGCTCCACGAACGCCGCTACGACACCGTGCGGGACGCCTACGACGCCGGGATCCCCGTCTTCGTCGGCACCGACGCCGGCGGCAGTCTCGCGCACGGCCTGGCCGCGGCCGAGGTCGGCGAACTCGTCACCGCCGGCATCCCGCCCGTCGAGGCCCTCGCAGCGGGCACCTGGACGGCCCGCTCCTGGCTCGGCCGCCCAGGCCTGGACGAGGGCGCCCCGGCGGACCTCGTCGTCTACGACGAGGACCCGCGGGCGGACGTACGGGTGCTGGCGTCGCCGCGGCGGGTGGTACTGAACGGGCGCGTGGTCGGGTAGCCGTGGGGTGAGGGCTGGGAACGCCTGCGCCGGGGGGATTCGCCGTGGGGCGACGGCGGGGAACGCCTGCGCCAGGGGGGGATTCGAATGGATCCCCGGTCCCGCCAGGCCGCCTGCGCCAGGGGGGATTCGAATGTTCCCCGGTCCCGCCAGGGCTCAGCGCTGCAACGCCCGCTCCAGCGCCCGCAGGAAACCGTCGGTCGTGCCGCGGTCCCGCACCGCCAGCCGTAGCCACTCCTCGTCCAGACCGGGGAACGTGTCGCCGCGCCGCACGGCGTAGCCGAGGTCGCGCAGGAGCCGGCGGACCGCCGAGGCCCGCTCCATGCGGACCAGGACGAACGGGCCCCGCGCGGGCCCGGCCACCCGCAGCCCGGCCGGGGCGAAGCGGGCGAGGCCCGCCAGCAGGTGCGCGCGGTCCGCCGCGACGCGGTGCGCCGCGTGGGCCGCCTCCGCCAGCGCCCGCGGCCCCACGCACGCCTCGGCGGCGGCCAGCGCCGGGGTCGACACCGGCCACAGCGGCTGCGCCCGCTGAAGGTCCTCGACGGTCTCGGGCGCCGCCAGCACGTACCCGATCCGCAGCCCGGCCAGCCCCCACGTCTTGGTCAGACTGCGCAGCACCACCAGGCCGGGCACGTCGACGCGGCCGGCCAGGGCCTCGCACTCGCCCGGCACCGCGTCCATGAACGCCTCGTCCACCACCAGCACCCGCCCGGGCCGGGCGAGTCCGGCGATCGCGTCCGCCGGGTGCAGCACCGACGTCGGGTTCGTCGGGTTGCCGATCACCACCAGGTCCGCGTCCTCGGGGACGGCCGCCGGGTCCAGCCGGAAACCGTCCTCCTCCCGCAGCAGCACCCGGCCGACCGGGTGCCCGGCGTCCCGCAGCGCCGCCTCCGGCTCCGTGAACTGAGGGTGGACGACGACCGGCCGCCGCACCTTCAGCGCCCGCGCCAGCAGCACGAACGCCTCCGCCGCACCGGCCGTGAGCAGCACCCGCTCCACCGGCAGTGCGTGCCGAGCGGCCACCGCCGCCCGCGCGGCACGCCCGTCGGGGTAGGCCGCGAGCCCTCCGAGCGACGCGGCGATGTGCTCCCGCAGCCAGGCGGGCGGCGTGTCCGCGCGGACGTTCACGGCGAGGTCGACGAGCGAGCCGCCGTCGTCCCGCACTTCAGCGTCCCCGTGGTGGCGCAGATCGTGCCCGTGTTCAGTGCGCATGCGAGTGAGCGCCGTGGTGGTGCCCGTGACCGTGCCCGTGGTGGTGGTCGTCGTCGTCCGGGTGGAAGTGCGGCTGCTGCGGCATGCCCACCTTGTCCTCGAAACCGGGCAGCGCGATGCGGTACACGCACGAGTCGCAGTTCATCCGCAGATCACCCTTGACGGCCTCCTCGTACCGCTCCCACACCAGGTCGAGCAACTCCGGTTCCGGCCCGATGACATCGGCCGAGAGCACCTCGACCTCGGGGTGCGCCGCCGCCCAGCCCTCCGTCTGGTGCCGCACCCGGTCCGGCAGGATGCCCGTGAACAGGAAGTAGGGCAGGACCACGACCCGGCGGGCGCCCAGCCGCACGCAGCGGTCCAGCCCGCTCGGCACGTCCGGCGCCGCCAGCGACACGAACGCCGTCTCGACACCCGCGTACCCGCGCCCCTCCCACAGCAGCCGCGCCGCCTTGTGCACCTCGGCGTTGGCGTCCGGGTCCGTGGAGCCGCGCCCCACCAGCAGCACCGTCACGTCGGAACGGTCCCCGGGCGTACGGCCGCCCGTGGACCCCAGGGCCTCGTCCAGCCGCCGCTCCAGCACGTTCAGCAGCGCCGGATGCGGGCCGAGCGGACGCCCGTAGGTGTAGGAGATGCCCGGGTGCCGCTCCTTCTCGCGGGCCAGGGCCGCCGGGATGTCACCCTTGGCGTGCCCGGCGGACACCAGCATCAGCGGGACGGCGGCGAACCGCCGTACGCCCTGCTCCACCAGCTCGGTGACGGCCTCGCCCAGCGGCGGCGGGGACAGCTCGATGAAGCCGCCCGCGACGGGCAGTTCGGGGTGCCGGGACCCAAGCTGCCGTACGAAGTCGCGGAAGGCCTCGGCTCCGGCGTCGTCCCGGGTGCCGTGGCCGGCGATGAGCAGGGCGGGCGGGGTGGTCACAGTTTCTCCTCGGCGGAAGTGGGGTGATACAGCAGGGCGTTGAGCGCGGCGGCGGCGACCGCCGACCCGCCCTTCTCGGACACGTTGCTCACGGCGGGCAGTCCGCTCTCGCGCAGCGCGGCCTTCGATTCGACGGCTCCGACGAAACCGACGGGCAGTCCGATGACGAGCGCCGGGTCGGCGTCGAGGGTCAGCAGCTCCTCCAGCGCGGTCGGCGCGTTGCCGATCACCCACAGGGCACCCGGGCCGACCTGCTCGTGGGCGAGCCGGATCGCGTGCGCGGAGCGGGTCAGCCCCGGACCGGACTCGGCGTCCCCGAGGCGGCAGACGGTCTCACGCCGCGTGATGCCGGCGCCGACCATCGCCACGTCGACGACCACGGGCGCCCCGGCGTGCAGCGCCGCGTGCGCCTTCTCCAGGTCGGCCTCGGCCAGGACGAGGTCGGTGGCGTAGTCGAGGTCGGCGGCTGAGTGGATGACCCGCTCGACGACCGCCCGGGTCAGCGGCGGGAAGTGCGAGGTGTCCAGCCGGGCGCGCAGCCGCCGGTAGGACTCCTCCTCGATCGGATGAACGACACGGTTCACTCGGAGCCCTCCCGCGCCGACTGCCAGCGGTAGCCGCGCGGGGTCACCATGCGCCCCGCGATGTCCCGGGTCGCCGTGTTGCCCACGGTCACGACCGTCATCATGTCGACCGTCGCCGGGTCGAGCGCGCCCAGCGTCGTGAGCCGGCTGGACTCGTCCGGCCGCGAGGCGTTGCGTACGACACCGACCGGCGTGGCCGGTGTCCGGTGCTCGGCGAGGATGCCCAGCGCCTTGGGGAGCTGCCAGTCGCGGCCGCGCGAACGGGGGTTGTAGAAGGTGACCACGATGTCCGCCTCGGCCGCCGCCCGCACCCGCCGCTCGATGATCTCCCACGGCGTGTGCAGGTCGGACAGGCTGATCGACACGTGGTCGTGGCCCAGCGGTGCGCCCAGGATCGCGCCGGCCGCGAGCGCCGCCGTCACGCCGGGCACACCGACCACGTCGATGTCGTCGGAGGCCTCGGCCAGCGCCGGGGAGGCCATGGCGTAGACGCCCGCGTCCCCGCTGCCGATCAGTGCGACGGCCTGCCCCTTGCGGGCCTCCTCGACGGCCGTGCGCGCCCGCTCCTCCTCGGCCCCGAGCCCCGACTCCAGGATCCGGGTGCCGGGCCGCAGCAGATCGCGGATCTGGTCGACGTACTGGTCGAGCCCGACGAGCACGGAGGCCCGCCGCAGTTCGGCCTGCGCACGCGGCGTCAGCAGGTCCCGCGCGCCGGGTCCGAGCCCGACCACCGCGAGCCGCCCGCGCCCGGGCCGCCGTACGACGGCACAGGTCGCCATCGCCGGGCTCGCGGCCGACTTCCGCTTGGGGACGAGCAGTTCGCCGCCGCCGACGAGCGCGGCGGCCTCCGCCACGGACGGGGTCCCGACGGCCGCGAGCGGCGCGTCGGACGGATGGGGCACGTCGACCCCGGCCAGTTCCCCGGCGGAGTACGTCACCAGGGGCACCCCGAGCCGCTCCGCGGCCTCGACGATGCCGGGCTCCCCGGCCTTGGCGTCGACGGTGGCCAGTTCGGCGACGGACGCCGCGGACAGCCCGGCCTCCCGCAGGGCGTCCTCCACCAGCCCGAGAACCTCCTCGACCGGTGCGCCCTTCGACGCCCCGACCCCGACGACCAGCGTCGGCGGGCGCAGCACCACCTCGCGCCCGGCCGCCTCCACGAGCCGGTCGGTGACCCGGATCGTGTACGCCCCCTCGTCCGTCACCGGCAGCGGCGGCAGCGGCCAGGCGACCTCGGCCCGCAGCGCCACCGCCTCGCCGTCCAGCAGGGCCCGCGACACCCCGGCGACATCGCCCTGAACGGGCAGGCCGAGGGTGTCCAGGCCCGGCAGGTCCACGGCGTCCGTGGCCGTCGTCACGACCGGCTCGGCGCCCAGCAACCCGCCCACCTCGCGGGCCAGTTCATTGGCCCCGCCCGCGTGCCCGCCCAGCAGGGACACGGCGAACCGTCCGCCCTCGTCGACGCACACCACGCCCGGGTCCTCGGTTTTGCCCGAGAGCAGCGGCGCCACCAGCCGCACCACCGCCCCCGTCGCCAGGAAGCACACGAGCTGCTCGCACTGCGCGAACGCGGTCCGTACGGCGTCCCCGACGGGACCCTCGTACACCCGGGTGCGGTCCGGCCACGCGGCGGCCAGCCGGTCCCGGGCAGCCGCTCCCGCCGCGGTGGCGGAAATGAGGCCGATCACTGAGCGACTCCTTCTTCGACAGCTGCCGGGGGCCGGACGCCCCACAGCAGGAAAACGGGGTTGGTCGCCGCGAGCCGGGTCACGTCCCCGGGCAGCGGCGCGAGCCGCGACGATTGCAGGAGCACGCCGTCGCAGGTCAGACCGGCGCTCGTCAGGGCCTCGCGCGCGGCCGGCACCCGGTCCAGCGCCGCCATCGCGACGACCACCGAGCGCCGGGCACGTCGCGCGCACGCGGCGACGATCGCGGGCAGTTCGTGCCCGCCGCCCCCCACGAACACGGCGTCCGGGGTCTCGGCGAGCTCCGCCAGCGCCTCCGGTGCCGCGCCCCGCACCACCAGCACGTCCACACCGTGCGCGACGGCGTTGGCGCGGACCCGTTCGACCCCGTCCGCGGTCTTCTCCACGGCGGTCACCGCCGCACCGAGCCGCGCGCACTCCACGGCCACGGACCCCGAGCCCGCGCCCACGTCCCACACCAGGTCGCCCGGGCGCGGCCCCAGCCGCGCGAGGGCCAGCGCCCGCACCTCGAACTTGGTGATCATCGAGTCCCGGTGGGTGAACTCCGCCTCCTCCAGGGCCCAGCCGGCGGGCCGCTCACCCGGCCCCGCGACCGTCCGTACGGCGCCGAGCGCCCGCGCCTCGTCCAGGCACAGCACGACGTTCACCGCCGTACCCCAGTCGCGGGCGGCGGCCTCGGCGGGCGTCACCCGCTCCACGCGCTCCGCCCGCGAGCCGATCCCGGAGGCGACGACCAGCACCCGCGGCGCGTCCCGCAGCGCGGCGCCCAGCTCCGCCGGACCCGCGCCCGGCCCGGTCAGCACGGCCGTCTTCGCCTGCGCCCGGCACACGTTGACGGCCGTCCGCAGCTCCCGGCCATGGGCACTCACCACCACGGCGTCGTCCCACGGCAGCCCGACCCGCGCGAACGCGGCGGCGACGGACGACACCCCGGGCCGCACGTCCAGCCGCTGCGGCCCGAACCGCTCGGCCAGCGCCCGCACGATCCCGAAGAACCCGGGGTCGCCGGAGGCCAGCACCAGAACGGGGCGGTCCTTCGCGACGTACGCGCCGATGGTGTCCAGGGCCGGCGCGAGAGGCCCCAGCACGACCCGCTCCGCCGTCTCGGGCAGCCGTACGGCATCGAGATGCCGCCGCCCGCCGACCACCAGCCCGGCACCGGCGAGGAGGTCGTCGCAAGGCGCCGCCCCCGTCCCCGTGCCGACCACCGTGATCACGTACTCGCCCCCCGCTCGCGCAGGGCCCGCCGGGCCTTCGGGTCGGCCTTGCGGTAGCCGTGGAAGTGACCCGGGTGGTACAGGTGCGAGCGCGTGCCGTGCGCGTCGAGCGCCGGACCGACCAGGAACAGGGTGTGCTTCCAGAGCTTGTGTTCCTTGACCGTCTCCTCCAGCGTGCCGATCGTGCACTTCACGACCAGCTCCTCCGGCCAGGTCGCCTGGTACGCGACCACGACCGGGGTCGTCGTCGGGTAGCCGCCCTCCAGCAGCTCCCGCACGAGCTGCCCGCTGCGGGCGGCGGAGAGGAACACCGCCATGGTGGTCCCGTGCTTGGCGAACTCCCGGACCTCTTCCCCGGGCGGCATCGGCGTCTTGCCGCCCCCGAGCCGGGTCAGCACGACCGACTGCGCGACCTCCGGGATGGTCAACTCGCGCTGGGCGAGCGCCGCGACGGCCGAGAAGGAGGACACCCCGGGCACGATCTCGGTCGCGATGCCCACCTCGGCACACCGGTCGACCTGCTCCTGCGTGCCGCCCCACAGGGCCGGGTCACCGGAATGGATACGGGCGACCTTGAGCCCCTCGCCGTGGGCGCGCTCGTACACGGCGACGACGTCCTCCAGGGACATGGTCGCCGAGTCGAGGATCTCCGCGTCCTCACGGGCGTGCTCCAGGACCTCCTCCTGGACCAGGCTGGCCGCCCAGATCACGACATCGGCCTCGGCGATGGCGCGTGCGGCGCGGAACGTCAGCAGGTCGGCGGCGCCGGGACCGGCGCCGACGAAGGTCACTTTGCCGGCGGGGGCGTCGGCCATGGGATGGGTCCTCTCGTACAGGGGGTGGGACGGGGGAGGGGTGCGGAGCGGGCGCGTCAGAGCTTTCCGCCCCGACCGCCCTCGCGCCGGGCGGGTGCGATGAGCGTGGACAGGTAGGGCAGGGGCGTGTCGTCGAGCTCGGCGGCCGGACGTACGGACTCCTCCGGCAGTCCCAGCGCCGACCCCCACACGGCGTCGGCGAGCCGCCCGGTCTCCCGCAGCGCCTCGGCGACCTCGTGCGCCTGCCGCCCGAACTTGTAGGCGACCACGGTCCCGGGCCCGGCCAGGGCGTCCTTCAGCACGGCCGCCCCGGCGGTGACGGGGACGAGCGTGAGCGGCTCGGTGCCCTCGGTCAGCACGGCCCCCGACCGGGCGGCGAGGTCCTGCATGGCGGTGATCCCGGGCACGGTCTCGACGACGGTCCCCGGCACCAGCTCGGCGATGGTCTGCGCGAGGTACGTGAACGTCGAGTACACGTTGGGATCCCCGATGGTGGCGAAGGCCACGGCGGCATGACGGCCCAGCAGCTCGGCGACCCGGCCCCCGGCCGCGTCCCAGGCGGCCTCGCGCCGCTCCCGGTCGCTGCGCTCGTTCAGCGCGAACACGACCCGGACGACCTTCTCCCCGGGCACGTAGTGCAACACGGTCGCCTCGGCCCGGCCGCGTTCCCCGCTGTCCATCACGGGGACCACCACGACATCGGCCTCCCGCAGGGCGTTGACACCCTTGACGGTCACCAGCTCCGGATCCCCGGGCCCCACCCCGACTCCGACCAGCCTGCTGCTCATGACGTCCGGCACCTCTCGACGAACCGACGGGCGACACCGGGCTCGGACGCCCAGTGCGTGTGCAGATAGCTCGCGTGCACACCGCGCTGTACGAAACCTTCGACCCGCGGCCGGGGGCCGCGGACCCCCCAGGCGGGCTCCGCTCCCGAGCCGGGCTCCACGGCCGTCCGGTGGAACTCGTGCCCCCGCATCCGGGTCCCGGCCGCCGCGAGCACACTGTCGCCCACGGCCACGGCGTCCCGGTAGCCCAGAGTGAGCCGCTCGGTCATCCGCGCCCCGGCGTCCAGCACCCCGCACATCGGCAGCCCGTCCAGCTCCCGGGACAGATACAGCAGCCCGGCACACTCGGCGGCCACGGGAGCGCCGCTGTCCGCCAGGGCGGCGACGGCCTTGCGCAGGGGTTCGTTGGCGGACAGCTCGGCGGCGTACACCTCGGGGAACCCGCCCCCGATGACCAACCCCCGCGTCCCTTCGGGCAGTTCCTCGTCCCGCAGGGGGTCGAAGGTGACGACCTCGGCCCCGGCGGCGGCGAGCAGCTCGCCGTGCTCGGCGTAGGAAAAGGTGAACGCGGACCCACCAGCGACGGCTACGACGGGTGTGCGCTGCTCGTCCGCCCGCGTGGGCCTCTCGTCCGACCGTGTCGGGTGGTGGGCGGGGGAGGCGGGGGTCCAGGGGGCGGAGCCCCCTGGTACGGCACCGGCAGTACGTGCCAGTGCCTCCAGCGCCTCCAGGTCACACCCGTCGGCCACCTGCGCGGCCATCGCCGTGACAGCCTCGACCGCCGCACCCTGCCGTTCGGCAACAGGAACCAGCCCGAGATGCCGTGACGGCGTGGAAACCTGCGCGGCCCGCCGCAACACCCCCAGCACCGGCACCCCCGCCTGCTCCAGCGCCTCCCGCAACAGCTCCTCGTGCCGGTCCGACGCGACCTTGTTGAGGATCACGCCCCCGACCCGCACCTCCGGGTCCCACGACGCAAACCCGTGCACCAGCGCCGCCACCGACCGCGACTGCGACGAGGCGTCCACGACCAGCACGACCGGCGCCCGGAGCAGCTTCGCGACATGAGCCGTCGACGCCAGCTCACCCTCGCCCGCGGCCCCGTCGTACAGCCCCATCACGCCCTCGACGACGGCGATGTCGCACCCCTGTGCCCCGTGCAGGAACAGCGGCCCGACCAGCTCGGCCCCGCACAGGTACGCGTCGAGGTTCCGCCCCACCCGCCCGGTCGCGAGCGCGTGGTACCCGGGGTCGATGTAGTCCGGCCCGACCTTGTGCGGGGACACGGCGAGCCCCCGCGCGGCGAACGCGGCCATCAGCCCCGTGGCGACGGTGGTCTTGCCGCTGCCCGAGGAGGGCGCGGCGATGACCAGCCGAGGGACGGAAGCACTCACCACTCGATGCCCCTCTGGCCCTTCTGGCCCACGTCCATGGGGTGCTTGACCTTGGACATGTCGGTCACGAGGTCGGCGAAGTCCACGAGACTGTCCGGCGCGTTCCGCCCGGTGATGACGACGTGCTGCGTCCCGGGCCGCTCCCGCAGCACGGAGATCACCTCGTCCGTGTCCACCCACCCCCAGTGCATCGGGTAGGCGAACTCGTCCAGCACGTACAGCTTGTACGTCTCGGCCGCCAGGTCCCGCTTGACCTGCTCCCAGCCCTCGCGGGCCTTCTCCTCGTTGTCCATCTGCTGATCACGCTGCACCCAGGACCAGCCCTCGCCCATCTTGTGCCAGTCGACGGATCCGCCCTCCCCGGACGCCCCCAGCACCCGCAGCGCGTTCTCCTCGCCGACCTTCCACTTCGCCGACTTGACGAACTGGAACACCCCGATCGGCCACCCCTGGTTCCAGGCGCGCAGCGCGAGCCCGAAGGCGGCGGTGGACTTGCCCTTGCCGACGCCCGTGTGCACGACGACCAGCGGCCGGTTCCGGCGCTGCCGGGTGGTCAGCCCGTCGTCCGGCACCACACTCGGCTGTCCCTGCGGCATTACGCGGCCCTCCTCTGCACGTCCTTCACGAGCCCGGCGATGCTGTCCGCGCGCAGCTCGTCCAATGTCACGGCCGTGCCGCCCAGTTCACCGGCGAGCTGCCCGGCGAGCCCGAGCCGTACCGGCCCCGACTCGCAGTCCACGACGACCGAGGCGACACCGTCGGCGGCGAACAGCCGGGCCGCGCGCCCGGCCAGGGCGACCGGCTCGGGGCCGCCGGTGGCCCGCCCGTCCGTCACCAGCACGACCAGCGGCCGCCGCGCCGGGTCGCGCAGCCGCTCCACGCGCAGCACGTCGTGCGCCCGCAGCAGCCCCGCGGCGAGGGGTGTCCGCCCGCCGGTCGGCAGCGTCTCCAGCCGGGCCGCCGCCGCGTCCACCGACGAGGTCGGCGGCAGTGCGACATCCGCGTCCGTGCCGCGGAACGTCACCAGGCCCACCTTGTCGCGCCGCTGGTAGGCGTCCAGCAGCAGCGACAGCACGGCGCCCTTCACGGCGCTCATCCGCTGCCGTGCCGCCATCGACCCGGAGGCGTCCACGACGAACAGCACGAGATTGCCCTCGCGCCCCTCGCGGGTGGCCTGCCGCAGATCGTCCCGGCGTACGACCAGACCCGGCCCGGACCGCCCACGCGCCCGCTGGTGGGGTGCCGCGGCCTGCACGGTCGCCGCCAGGTGCAGTTTCGTGAGCGCGCCCCGGGGCCGCCGGGCCCCGGTCGTGCGCCCGTGCTCGGTCCTGGCCCGCGAACGCCGCCCGGCGGCACCCTCGCCGATCCCGGGCACGCTCAGCACCTTCGTCCGGAACGGCTCGGAGGCGCGTGCGGCGGACTGCTCGCCGGCCCCCGAGGGCTGCGGCTGCCCGCCCTCCCCGGCCTCGGGCCGGGCCGCGGCGTCGCCGTCGCCCTGCGGCGCGTCGTCGGGTTCCGGCTGTCCGCCGCCCCCGCCGGGTCCGTCCGGGCCGGGATCCGGGTCGGAATCCGGGTCGGGATCCTGATCGGGATCTTCGTCGTCCGAGCCGCCGAACTCCTCCAGCGTCTCGTCGAGCTTGTCCTCGTCGAGCCCCGGCGCGTCGAAGGGGTTGCGCCGCCGCCGGTGCGGCAGCGCGAGCAGCGCCGCCTGCCGGACGTCCTCCGCGAGCACGTCCGTACGCCCGGCCCAGGCGGCCAGCGCGGTGGCGGTCCGCGCCATCACGATGTCGGCGCGCATCCCGTCGACCTCGAAGGCCGCACAGGTCGCCGCGATCTGCCGCAGCGCCCCGTCGCCCAGCCGCACGGACGGCAGCAGCTCCCGCGCGGCCACGATCCGCGCCCGTACGGCGGCCTCCTCCTCGGCCCAGCGCGCGGCGAAGGCGGCCGGGTCGTCGTCGTAGGCCAGCCGCCGCCGCACGACCTCCACCCGCTGGTCCGGCTCCCGGGAGGCCGCGACCTCCACGGTCAGCCCGAACCGGTCGAGCAACTGCGGCCGCAGCTCGCCCTCCTCGGGGTTCATGGTGCCGACGAGCAGGAACCGCGCGGCGTGCCGCACGGAGACGCCCTCGCGCTCCACGTACGAGGCGCCCATCGCGGCGGCGTCCAGCAGCAGGTCGACCAGGTGGTCGTGGAGGAGGTTGACCTCGTCGACGTAGAGGATCCCGCGGTGCGCGTCGGCGAGCAGGCCCGGCTCGAACGCCTTGACGCCCTCCGAGAGGGCCCGCTCGATGTCCAGCGCGCCCACGAGACGGTCCTCGGAGGCGCCGACGGGCAGTTCGACCATGCGCGCGGCCCGGGTCTCGAACACCCCCGGCTCGTGCGGCCCGTCCGGGCAGCCGGGGTCGGGGGAGCCGGGGTCGCAGGAGAAGCGGCAGCCGGAGACGACGTCCAGCGTGGGCATGAGCGCCGAAAGCGCCCGCACCGCCGTCGACTTGGCGGTGCCCTTCTCGCCGCGCACCAGCACACCGCCGACCGCCGGTGACACCGCGTTCAGCAGCAGCGCGAGCCGCAGGTCGTCCTGGCCCACGACGGCCGTGAACGGAAAGGGGGTGGTCACTTCTCGTCGCCCTCCAAGTCGCCTTCGAGTTCCAGATAGGTGGCGCGCAGCCGCTCCAGCGTCTGAGCGTCGGGCTCGGCCCACAGTCCGCGCTCTGCGGCCTCCAGCAGCCGCTCGGTGATACCGCGCAGCGCCCAGGGATTGGACTTCTTCATGAAGTCCCGGTTCTCCGGGTCGAAGACGTACTCGGCGCTGAGCTTCTCGTACATCCAGTCGTCCACGACTCCGGCCGTGGCGTCGTACCCGAACAGGTAGTCCACCGTCGCCGCCATCTCGAAGGCGCCCTTGTAGCCGTGCCGCCGCATGGCGGCCATCCAGCGCGGGTTGACCACCCGGGCGCGGAAGACACGGTGCGTCTCCTCGCCGAGCGTGCGGGTCTTCACCTGGTCCGGGGTGGCCGAGTCACCGACGTACGCCTCGGGGCTCGTGCCCGTCAGGTGGCGCACCATGGCGACCATGCCGCCGTGGTACTGGAAGTAGTCGTCGGCGTCGACGAGGTCGTGCTCGCGGGTGTCGACGTTCTTCGCGGCGACGGCGATCCGCTTGAACGCCGTCTCCATGTCGCCGCGCGCGGCCCGCCCGTCGAGGCCGCGGCCGTAGGCGTAACCGCCCCACACCGCGTACACCTCGGCGAGGTCCGCGTCGGAGCGCCAGTTGCGGGCGTCGATCAGCGGCAGCAGACCGGCCCCGTACGCCCCCGGCTTGGAGCCGAAGATGCGGGCCGTGGCCCGGCGGCGGTCCCCGTGCTCGGCGGTGTCCTGGTCGGCATGGGCCCGGACGTAGTTGGACTCCGGCGGCTCGTCCAGCTCGGCGACCGTGCGGACGGCGTCGTCGATCAGACCCACCACGTGCGGGAACGCGTCCCGGAAGAAGCCCGAGATGCGGACCGTCACGTCGATGCGCGGCCGGCCGAGCTCCGCCAGGGGCACCACCTCGAACCCGGTCACCCGGCGCGAGGCGTCGTCCCACACCGGCCGGCAGCCCAGCAGCGCCAGGATCTCGGCGATGTCGTCGCCCTGGGTGCGCATGGCCGAGGTGCCCCACACCGTCAGTCCGACGGACGTGGGGTACGCGCCGGTGTCCTGCAGATACCGCTGCACCAGCGAGTCCGCGAGCGACTGCCCGACCTCCCAGCTCAGCCGGGACGGAATGGCCTTGGGGTCGACGGAGTAGAAGTTCCGGCCCGTCGGCAGGACGTTGACGAGCCCGCGGGTCGGCGAACCGGACGGTCCGGCCGGGACGTAGCCGCCGTTCAGCGCCCGCAGGATGTGCCCGATCTCGTCGGTGGTCCTCTCCAGCCGGGGCACGACCTCGGTGCAGGCGAACTCCACCACCGCGACCGCCTCGGGCAGGTCGGTGCCGAGAACCTCCCGGACCAGCGGCGCGCTCTCGGTGACCGCCCAGCCGCGTTCCTCCATGCCCTCCGCGATCCGCCGGCACAGCTGCTCCAGCAGGTCGATCACGTCGGCGGCGCTGCGGGCCGGGCCGTCCACCAGGTCCGTCAGCTCCACGGGCGCCTTCACCGGGGCGCCCGGCTCGGCCAGCAGCTCCTTCTCCGCCAGCCCGAAGTGCCGCGCCAGCGACGCCCTCAGTCCAGGCAGCGCGTTGGCCTGCCCGCCCCACACCTGCGAGGCGCGCAGCACGGCCAGCACGAGGTTGACGCGGGGTTCGCCGACCGGCCCGCCGCCCAGGATGTGCAGTCCGTCGCGGATCTGCACGTCCTTGATCTCGCACAGATAGCCGTCGATGTGCATGACGAACTCGTCGAACGCCTCGTCGTCCGGCTGGTCGTCGACGTGCAGGTCGTGATGGAGCTCGGCCGCCTTGACCAGCGTCCAGATCTGGGCGCGCACGGTCGGGGCCTTCGCCGGGTCCAGGTCGGAGACGAGCGCGTACTCGTCGAGGAGCTGCTCCAGCTTGGCCAGGTCGCCGTAGGTGTCGGCGCGGGCCATCGGCGGTACGAGGTGGTCGACGACCGTGGCGTGCCCGCGGCGCTTGGCCTGGGTGCCCTCGCCGGGGTCGTTGACGATGAAGGGGTAGACCAGCGGCAGGTCACCGAGGACGGCGTCCGGGGCGCAGCCCCCGCTGAGCCCGAGCCCCTTGCCGGGCAGCCACTCCATGGTGCCGTGCTTGCCCATGTGCACGATGGCGTCGGCGCCGAAACTGTTCTCCAGCCAGCGGTAGGCCGCCATGTAGTGGTGGGACGGCGGCATGTCCGGGTCGTGGTAGATCGCGATCGGGTTCTCGCCGAAGCCGCGCGGCGGCTGGATCATCACGACGACGTTCCCGAACTGGAGCGACGCCAGCACGATGTCGTCGCCGTCGACGTAGAGGCTGCCCGGCGGCTCGCCCCACGCCTCGGTCATGGCGTCCTTCAGCTCCGGGTCGAGCGTCTCGAACCACGCCCGGTAGTCCGCCAGCGGCACCCGCGCGGGCGCGGCGGCCAGCTGCTCCTCCGTCAGCCACTCCACGTCGTGCCCGCCGGCGTTGATGAGCCGGTGGATCAGCTCGTCACCCTCCGCCGGGTGCCCCTCGACGACGTACCCGGCGTCCCGCAGCGCGTCCAGCACCCGCACCGCCGAGGCCGGGGTGTCGAGCCCGACCGCGTTGCCGACGCGGGAGTGCTTGGTCGGGTACGCGGTGAAGACCAGCGCCAGCTTCTTCCCGGCGTTCTCCTTGTGCTTCAGCCGCGCGTGCCGTACGGCGATTCCGGCGACGCGCGCGGCCCGCTCCGGGTCGGCGACGTACACGGGCACGTCGTCCGGGCCCTGCTCCTTGAAGGAGAACGGAACGGTGATCAGCCGCCCGTCGAACTCCGGGATCGCCACCTGCATCGCGGCGTCCATGGGGGACAGGGCGGCGTCCGAGTCCGCCCAGGCCTGCCGGGACGACGTCAGGCACAGGCCCTGCAGCACGGGAATGTCCAGCTCGGCGAGGGCGCCGATGTCCCAGGCCTCCTCGTCACCGCCCGCCGAGGCCTGCGAGGCATGAGTGCCGCCGGCGGCGAGGACGGTGGCGACCAGGGCGTCCGCCCGGCCCAGGATCTCGTACAGCCCCTCGTCGGCCCCGCGCAGCGAACCGCAGTACACGGGCAGGGCGTTGGCGCCGTGTGCCTCGATCGCGTCGCACAGGGTGTCCACGAAGCCGCTGTTGCCGCTCAGTTCGTGGGCCCGGTAGAAGAGCACACCGACGGTCGGACGGCCCTCCACCCGGGCGCGCTCGCCGTGGACGCCGTACTCCGGCATCTTCCGCGGCTCGACGAACCCCTCGCCCGTCAGCAGCACGGTGTCGGACAGGAACCGGGCGAGTTCGGTGAGGTTCTCCGGCCCGCCCTCCACGAGGTACTTCAACGCCTCGGCCACGACACCGGCCGGGACGGACGACTCGGCCATCAGCTCCGCGTCCGGCACGGCCTCGCCGCCGAGCAGCACGGTGGGGACGCCGGAGGCCTTCAGGGCGGCGAGCCCGTCCTCCCAGGCCCGCTTGCCGCCGAGCAGCCGGACCACGGCGACGGACGCCCCGTCCAGCAGGGCGGGCAGCTCCTCTTGGACGTCCACGCGGGTCGGGTTGCCGATCCGGTAGTCCGCACCCGAGGCGGCCCGGGCCGCCAGCAGGTCCGTGTCGGCGGTCGACAACAACAACACAGTGCTCATGCGGGCGCTCCCGGTGGAATGAAGGGCAGTCCTTGCGGCGCGCCGGACTCGATGAGCCGCCACAGCGCGTCGGTGTCCGCGTGCTGTTCGATCAGGTCGCCGAGCCGGTCGAGCTGCTCCTCGCGCAGCGCGGCGAACGAGGTGTCCGGCGCGGGCACGAAGCGGCGGCCCGCGGCGGCCGCCACCTCGCGCAGAAAGGCCCGCCGGAAGCCGTCCGACTCCAGTGAGCCGTGCCAGTGCGTGCCCCAGGTCTGGCCGACCCGGCAGCCGTCCAGGCTGTGTCCCTTGTCATCAGAGATGAACGCGTCCCCTCCGGTGACGTCGGCGACCCCGTGGTGGATCTCGTAGCCCTCGACGCGTTCCCCGAGGGCCTCGCCCCGCGGCCGCGTGAGGGTCTTCTCGCGGGCGAACCGCACCCGCACGGGCAGGATCCCCAGCCCGTCGACGTGCCCCCGGCGGCTCTCGACGTCGTCCTCGATGTGCTCGCCGAGGATCTGGAAGCCGCCGCAGACGCCGAGGACGGGCCGCCGCTCGGCGGCCCTGCGGACCAGTGCCTCGGCGAGGCCCCGCTCCCGCAGCCACTCCAGCGCGCGGACCGTCCCACGGGTGCCGGGCACGATGACGAGGTCGGCGTCGGACAGTTCCTCCGGCCGGTCCACGAACCGCACCACGACACCCGGTTCGGCGGCCAGGGCGTCCACGTCGGTGAAGTTGGACATGAGGGGGACCGCGCACACGGCGACGCGCAGCACGTCCTCACCGACGGGCGGGGCGACCACGGACTCCCGTACGGCTCCCCGCAGGGACACCCGCAGTCCGTCCTCCTCGTCGATCCCGAGCCCGTGCCGGAACGGCAGCACACCGTACGTGTGCCGCCCGGTGAGCCCGTGCAGCATGTCGAGCCCCGGCTCCAGCAGGGAGACGTCCCCGCGGAACTTGTTGACGAGGAACCCGGCCACACACGCCTGGTCCTCGGGGGACAGCAGCGCCACCGTCCCGAAGAACGAGGCGAACACACCGCCCCGGTCGATGTCGCCGACCACGAGCACGGGCAGCCCGGCGTTCCGGGCGATCCCCATGTTCACGATGTCCGTCCGCCGCAGATTGATCTCGGCGGGAGAACCGGCCCCCTCACAGATCACCGCGTCATACGTGCCCCGCAACTGCTCCAGGCAGTCCAGCACCGTCCCGAGCAACTGCTGCTGCCGGCCGCCGTGGTAGCCGCGCGCGCTCAGCTCCCCGACCGGCTTGCCCAGCAGCACGACCTGGCTGCTCTGCTCGCCACCGGGCTTGAGCAGCACCGGATTCATCAGCGCGGTCGGCTCGACGCGGCAGGCCTGCGCCTGCATGGCCTGCGCCCGCCCGATCTCGGCACCCTCCGCCGTCACGAAGGAGTTCAGGGACATGTTCTGCGCTTTGAAGGGTGCGACCTTCACGCCCTGGCGCACCAGCCACCGGCAGATCCCGGCGGTCACGACGCTCTTACCGGCGTCGGAGGTCGTACCGGCGACAAGAAGCCCACCGCTCATGTCATTTCCCCCTCTTCGGCGACCGCGCGCCCTTGCGCGACGGCGCACTCCTGAGCAACCGCGCACCGGCGCACACCCCGAGCGCCAGCCAGGTGACGCGCCGCGAGAGCCGCACGGCCCGTTCGACGTCGTGCGAACCGACGGCACGCCCTGGCGTGTTCAGCACGGGCCGGTGCTCCACCCGCCCGCCGTACGACAGCGTCCCGCCGAGACGCACCCCGAGCGCCCCGGCGAAGGAGGCCTCCACGGGCCCGGCGTTGGGGCTCGGATGCTGCACCGCGTCGGCCCGCCAGGCCCGCACGGCCCCCCGCGGATCCGGCCCGGCCAGCACGGCGAGTACGGCGGTCAGCCGCGCTCCCGGCCACCCCGCGAGGTCGTCCAGTCGTGCGGAAGCCCAGCCGTAGCGCCGGTACCGGGCCGACTTGTGCCCGACCATGGCGTCCAGGGTGTTGACGGCCCGGAACCCGAGCAGCCCCGGCACCCCGCCGACGGCCCCCCACACCAGTGCCCCCACCACCGCGTCGGAGGTGTTCTCGGCGACGGACTCGACCACGGCCCGGGCCATGCCGTCGGCGTCGAGGGCCTGCGGATCCCGCCCGCACAGATGCGGCAGCCGGGCCCGGGCCGCCTCGACGTCCCCGGTCTGAAGGGCACGCCCGATGGTCCGCGCCTCCCGGGCGAGCGAAGTCCCCCCGACGACGGCCCAGGTGGCGGCTCCGGTGAGCACGACCGAGGCGACGGGGGACGTCCGCACGGCACGTGCGGCGACGGACCCGAGGGCCACGGCCCCTCCGGCACACACGGCGGTGTGCAGGGCGCCCCACCCGCGGTGGTCCCGCCACAACACCCGTTCCACGGCACCCGCGGCCCGTCCGAACGCGGCGACCGGATGCCCCCGGCGAGGATCACCGAGCAGCAGGTCACCGATCAGACCGGCGGCGGCGCCGTACGCGAAGACGCGACCGGCACCCATGGGCTCAGCCGGCCAGAAGGGCAGGCGGGGGTGGGGTGTTGAACCTCGGTCGGCAGCCGCGCATGGCGATATGTGTCCTCACTCAGGGTGTCCACGCCCTGGTTCGACGAGACCGGCGGTGAGAGTTCCTGGCTCCCGGGGATCGCTACCCCGGTGACAGTGGCGGGACCGCGCCGGACTTTCACCGGCTTCCTCTCCTGCCGCCGTACTGGCCCCGGCAGTCCACCACGGCCGCGAACCGCCGTCAACTTGCCGTTGACCTGCGAGGGGGCAGTGTGGAGAACCCCACATCGCCTGCTGCGCACACACGAGGACCGGGCGGCACAGGACGTGAGGTCCCGTGCCGCCCGGCGGACGATGTGCGATCGGGCCGTCAGGCCACGATCAGGTAGATGCCGTACCCGACAGCCGCCGCGCACGCGGCGAAGCACGCGTACGCGCCGGTGACCGCCAGGCCCGCGGAACCGCCCTGGGCCACCGCCCGCTCGCGGTGGGACAGGCCGGTGATGCCGAGGGTGAACAGGCCCACGAGAGCCACGGTGACCACGAGGCTGACGCCGAACACGGAGCCGAGGGCCGCCCAGTCGATCTTCATATCGGAGACTCTTCCTTCTTGCCGGTGGGCGGGGTCAGACCGGGGTGGTCGTGGAGTGCGTCCGCTCGGCGGTGGCCTGGGCCGGGAACGACGGCACCGGCTCCTCCGTCGGCGTGCCGGCCGGCGGAGGCGTCACCGCGGCCATCGCCGTGGTGACCACGCCCGCGGGCTCCGCGTCGTCCGTGTCGTTGACGTTGGTGTGGTCGACGATCTCACGCCGCGACAACTTCCAGATGGCCGCGCTGGAGGCGACGAGGAAGACGGCCACCACCGCGGTGCCCCAGGCGCCGAAACCGGTGACGTACTCGGCGAGAGCGCCCACCAGGGCCGCCGCCGGCAGCGTCAGACCCCAGGCGACGAACATCCGCGTCGCGGTCGACCAGCGGACGACACCACCCTTGCGGCCGAGCCCCGCGCCCATCACGGCGCCGGAGACGGAGTGCGTCGTGGAGAGGGAGAAACCGAGGTGCGAGGAGGCCAGGATGACCGTGGCCGCGGAGGTCTGGGCGGCGAAGCCCTGCTGCGGCTGGAGGTCGGTCAGGCCCTTGCCCATGGTGCGGATGATGCGCCAGCCGCCCAGGTACGTGCCGAGCGCGATCGCGATACCCGCGGAGAGGATGACCCACATGGGCGGGTCGGAGTCGGGCGCGACGGCGCCGCCGGCCACGAGGGCGAGGGTGATGATGCCCATCGTCTTCTGGGCGTCGTTGGTGCCGTGCGCCAGGGAGACCAGGCCCGCCGAGGCGATCTGGCCGGCCCGGTAGCCCTTCCGGGACGCCTCGCCGTCGGCCTTCTTGCCGAGGGAGTACGTCAGCCGCGTGGCCAGCAGCGCCGCGAGGCCCGCGACCAGCGGGGCGGCGATCGCCGGGATCAGCACCTTGGTGACCAGCACGTCACCGTGCACCGCGCCGACGCCCGCCGAGGCGATCGTGGCGCCGATCAGACCGCCCATGAGAGCGTGCGAGGAACTGGACGGCAGACCGACCAGCCACGTCAGCAGGTTCCAGAGGATCGCGCCGACCAGGGCGGCGAAGATGACCTCGGGCCGGATGCCGGCCTCGTCGACGAGGCCCTTGGAGATCGTGTTGGCGACTTCGACGGACAGAAAGGCGCCGACCAGGTTGAGGACCGCGGACATGGCCACCGCAACCTTGGGCTTCATGGCGCCCGTGGAAATGGTCGTGGCCATCGCGTTCGCGGTGTCGTGGAAACCGTTCGTGAAATCGAACGCGAGTGCGGTTACCACCACAATCGCGAGGATCAGCGAGAAGCTTTCCATTTACCCAGGCAATCGTTCGAGGTCGTTGGCCGTACGAACGTAGGCAACCTGAGTGAACGGAAGATGAACTGGGAGGGGCGCGAGGGTGACCGCGTAGGAGGGTCGGGGCGACGCCCCGGGAGGGCGGCCGGTGAGCCGCTCGGTCTCGTCGCCGAACGCCTTGATCCGGCTGATCATTCCCGCCCTGGTCAGGCCGTAGCGCCTGCGCTTCCCGTCGTACGGGTTTTCCCTGCCCGGCGTGGATTGAGCCTCTGCCTGGCAGGATCGCGGCATGGCTGAGCAGCGAGGCGACGAGCGGGGCACGGGGGACGCGCGAGAGGGCGAACGGAACGCGGGGGAGCCGCGGCGCAGGAGCGCGCGCCCCGAGGAGGCACACGCCTGGGAGGACCTGGTCGCGGCGGCCCGCCGCACGGTCTCGGACGGACTCGTCGTCGGCACGTCCGGCAACGTCTCCGTGCGCGTCGCGGACACCGTCCTGGTCACGCCGTCGGGCGTGCCCTACGACCGGCTGACCCCGGACGACGTGACCGGCGTCGGCCTCGACGGCCGGCAGGTCCTCGGCACCCTCGTCCCCACCAGCGAGCTGCCCATGCACCTCGCGGTCTACCGCACGACCGGCGCCCGGGCCGTCGTCCACACCCACGCCGTCCACGCGACGGCCGTCTCGACGCTCGTGAGCGAGCTCCCGCTGATCCACTACATGGCCGCGGCGCTCGGAGGCCCCGTCCGGGTCGCCCCGTATGCCACGTACGGCACCGACGAGTTGGCCGAGAACATGCTCCGCGCCCTCGCCGGCCGCTCCGGCTGCCTCCTCCAGAACCACGGCACCGTCACCCACGGCACCACCCTCGCCCAGGCCTACGACCGCACCGCCCAGCTGGAGTGGATGTGCCGCCTGTGGCTGACCGCCGCCTCGGTGCCCGGCCAGGCCCCGAGCCTGCTGTCCCGGGAGCAGCTGATCGCGGTGGAGGAACGCCTGCGCGGCTACGGCCAGCGAGGCTGAGCCCTCCCCGGCCGCCGCGGACGTCACCCCGCCGCTCCGCCCCACTGGTCGCCCACGGAATCCGCCAGGACACTGAAGCCGTGCGCACTGCCAGAGCAACGGCCGCCGCCGTCACCGCCGTCCTCGGTGCCGGTGTCGCCGCTGTGGCCGCCGGCCGGTTCGCCAGCGACGCCGCGCTCAAGGCGCCGCCCGGCAGGCCCCTGCCCACCGAACCCCGGCTCACCGTGCACGGCACCGCCGCCGGGCAGATCAGCCTCACCCGGGATCTCGCCGCCCTGCGCCCCGGCCGCTACGGCCTGTCCGGCAACGGCTCGCACGCGGTCGTCGGCCCCGTCCTGACCGGCGCCCCGCACCCCGCAGACACCGTCGTGCGCCGCCTGGAGAGCGTCACCCACGGCACGCTGAAGCCCGGCGACAAGGTCTGGCTCACACCGAACGTGTACGTCGGCAACCCGGGCGCCGCCCTCGGACTCGAACACGCCGACGTCGACGTCCCCGGCGAACTCGGCGCCCTGCCCGCGTGGTTCGTGCCGGGCAAGCGGGACACCTGGGTGATCGCCGTGCACGGCCTGGGAACCACCCGCGAACTCGCCATGAACGTCATGCCGTTCCTGCACCGCAGCAACTTCCCGGTGCTCGCCCTGGCCTACCGCGGCGACCTGGGCGCCCCCCGCCCGCCCGACGGCCTGAACCACCTCGGCGAGACCGAGTGGCGCGACCTCGACGCCGCCATCCGCTACGCCGTGCGCTACGGAGCCCGCCAGATCGTCCTGCACGGCTGGTCCACCGGCGCCACCATGGCCCTGCGCGCCGCCGCCCACTCGGGGCTGCGCGACCGTGTCTCCGGGCTCGTCCTGGACTCCCCGGTGCTCGCCTGGGAGACCACCCTGCGCGCCCTGGCCTCGGCGCGTCGCACCCCGGCCGCGCTGCTGCCCCTCGCGGTCCGGGCCGCCCAGGGCCGCACCGGCCTGTCCGTCGGCCGGGTCGCGGGCACGGCCCCGCCCGGCGGGCTGCGCGTCCCGACGCTCGTCATCCACGGCCCGGACGACACCGTCGCCCCCTGGCAACTCTCCCGCAGGCTCGCCGAAGCCCGCCCCGACATGGTCGCCCTGCGCACCGTGGGCAACGCATCCCACGGAGCCATGTGGAACGCCGACCCGGAGGCCTACGAGGAGGCGCTCCGGCGCTTCCTGACGCCCCTCATGTGACGCCGTTCCCGTCAACCGCCGACGCACCCGCCCGGTCCGGCTCCTCAAGCACCGTTCCTAAAGACTGAGCGGGAGTGAGTCCTGTTGCCGGAACCCGTGCTCAGCCGGACGCCCCGAACGGTGTTGGGCATCCTGGTCCCCCGCGTTCGCTCCGCGTCCGGCGCGCACGGATCGTGTCCGTGGTCCGGGAATGCGGGGGCGGGTTGCCTCGCGCCCCCGGGCGCCCGGTCCGGCCTGGGCGGTCCGATGCCCGCACCCATCGCTCTGGTGGGTGCGGGGCGGTGCCGTCCGTCGCCGGATCGGGTGGCCGAGGGCGCGCCTTCCGATCGCCACCGCGGCGGCGTCATGCCGGGTGGTGGCGCGTTTGTCGCCGGTGAGGGGTTTCTGCCAGTGCTGGGCGCCCCATTTGGAGGTGTAGGCCGGGTCGACGGCCACGATGGTGATGCCGAGTCCGGCTGCCATCGACACCAGCCGGGAGCGCAGCCTGGATACCGGCATGCCGGAGATCAGCTTGCGGAACCGCTTCCGTCTGCCGTGCTTCTCCCGGGTCTTGTCCGCGGCGGAGTCCAGGTCCTCGATCGCGATGCTCAGGCCGTGCCGCTTGACCCAGTGCAGCAGGCGCACCAGCGCGTGCCGTACCTGGGCATCCCGGTAGGCAGCGGGTCCGTCGAGGTCGAAGAAGAACCGGCGCGGGGCGCCGACCGGGTTGCCGTGCTCGTCCAGGGGCCATGCCGCGAGGTGGCGCGCCTGTCACCCACCCAGCGACCACACCCGCGAAAAGGTCACGCATCCGATCCAGGAACTCCCGTTCCCTTCCCGTGAACGGCGCACGCCGCAGCCCGCACACTCACTTACACACGCCAGAACGCGCTGATGCGCACTCAACCAGCAACAGCTCACAACCCCCGTACACGCCCCTTCGCCCCGTCGCAACCGCGTTCCGTCGCCTCTCCGACGACCGGTGGCGACGATTCCGTTTAGTGTCGTACCACTGGCCGGTTCTGAGCCCTCGACCACTCTTGGGAACCGGTGCCTTGGCCTTCCCCGTCGCCCGCCGTGACATTCCGTTTGGGTTTTCGGACCGTCAACCGGAAGACTGCACCCGTGACGTCCCGTATCCCGCGCGACTCCAGGCTCCGACTCGTCCGCCCGCGACCCCTGGCCGCCGCCCCACCAGCGATGAACCAGCGGCGCTCGCGCCGCCCCGCACCACGCCCCCCGGAGGGCACCCCGGCACCGGCGGAGCTGGCCAGAATGGCACGCTCAGGTCTCGCCGCCGCGGCCCGCGTCGCCCGCTGGGCCGACGCCGCGCTCGGCCCCGGCCGGGGCAGCGCCACCGACGACGGCAAGGCCACCCTCTCCGAGGCGACCGCCGAACGGGCGGCCCTCGATCTGGGCCTGACCGCGGCTCAGGTCAGAGCCGACTGGGACACCGCGCGCCTCGCCGGTCTCATCGAGGTGCACGGCGACAGCGCCCGCCCCGGCTGGCGGCTGCGCGCCTGGAACCGGGACGACAGCGCCGTGCTGCGCGGCTGGGTCGCGCTCTTCGATGCCTGGTCGCTCGCCCACCCGGAGCCCGAGGAGCACGAGCCCGCCGCCGTCGCCGAGGTCGTCTCCGCCATGCCGCAGGCGCTGTCCTTCCTCCAGCTGTCCGCCGGGCCCGTCCCCGTGGAGCAGCTCCTCGACCTCCTGGAGCAGCGCGTCACCGAGCTGCGCACCGCCCGCTGCGAGATCCCCTACGGCCCCCAGCCGGAGCCGCCGGCCGAACCGGAGCCCACCGACGCCCCGCTCGCCCCCCTGCTCGACTGGGCCCTGCGCGCCCTCGCCTCCGTCGGCGCCCTCACCTACGGCGACGGCCAGGCCACGCTCACCCCGCTCGGCAACTGGGCCGTCTGGGTCAAGCTGGAGCAGATCTGCGTCGCCGCGCAGAGCCCCGCCGGGAACATCGAGCAGGCCGCCGACGGCATGCTCCGCGGCTGCGCCCAGCTGCGCCCGAACGCGGCCCGCGCCGAGTACCGGGCCTGGCTCGCCGCCCGCCCCGTCGGCAGCGCCGTCACCGAGCTCCTCGGCGCCGCCCGCGGCGAGGACGCCCTGCTGCGCGGCCTCGCCTTCGAGGCCCTGCGCGTGGTCGGCGCCCCCGCCGAGCCGGACGTCCGCGGCGTGCTGGACGAGCCCACGCTCAGGCCGTACGCGCTGCTGTGGCTGGCCGAGCACGACGGGGCCGACCCCGAGGACGCCCACGAGGTCCTCACCCGCGAGGAGGCGACCTGGCTGTGGGTGGACACCGCGGCGGCCGTCGCCGACCACGGGGAGGCGCCGCTGCTGGTGCGCCACCTGGAGTCCGCGGTGCAGCCGACCGTCCCGATGCTCCTGGACGAGGTACGCGCCGTGGGCCACCCACGCACCGTGCAGGTCCTGGTCGCCCTGGCCGCCGCGCACCCCGACCCGGCCCTGGCCAAGGCCGTCCGCCGGGCCGCCTTCCAGGTGCACACCGGCGGCAGCTAGTGCTGTGACGGGGAAGGTTTGCCGGAAAGCTTGCGGCGTCCGGTGCGGTGCATCGCAAGGCGGAGCATCGCCCGCGTACTGGATGTACTCGGGTGATGCGACAACGCGGCGAGGTGCCGTGCCGGGCGTCGCAAGCCGGTGAACCTTTCCGGTCGCAGCACTGGGGACGGCGCCCGGGCCCTGGGGGGGGGTGTCAGCCCGCTATCTCGGGCGCGTACGTCCCGAAGCTCCACACGTTGCCCTCCAGGTCCCGGGCCATGTAGTCCCGCGAGCCGTAGTCCTGGTCCGTCGGGGGCATCAGCACCTCCACGCCGTGGTCCACCGCGCGGCGGTGGTGCCCGTCCACGTCGTCCACCACCACGTACACCCCTGTGGTGCCCGCGTCCTTCATGGCCGTGTCGAACAGGCCGCCCCGGCCCTTGCTGCCGACCATCACCGCACCGTTGCCCTGTGCCAGCTCGGCGTGCAGCACCGAGCCGTCCTCGCCCTCGTACACCGACAGCTCCGTGAAGCCGAAGGCCTCCGTGAGCTGCCGGATCGCCGCCTTCGCATCGGCGTACAGCAGCGTCGGGTAGATGCTCGGACGCCCGCCGGACATGGCTGCCATGGCGATCACTTCCTCGTGTCTCGCTGCGTGCTGCCCCCGGCGTTCCCCTCGCCGGGGGAGCCGGATTCCGGCCCGCTGTTCAGTCTTCCACCGGCCACTGACAACGGCCCTCCGTCCGGCCGCCGGTGATCGAACACCCGCACACAGAAAAAGTGGTTGCACGCCCCCGTTAGACTGTCCCCATGGCCATTCTCCTCGCGCATTAGACGGCGGGAACGTCCTCAGCCGTCCATCCCGCCCCCGTATCCGCCCTGGAGTCTGTCCGTGATCTCCGCCTCCGGTATCGAGCTGCGCGCCGGTGCCCGCGTCCTCATCGAAAACGCCTCGTTCCGCATCGCCAAGGGCGACCGCATCGGCCTGGTCGGCCGCAACGGCGCGGGGAAGACCACCCTCACCAAATGCCTGGCCGGCGAGGGCATGCCCGCCGGCGGCGCCATCACCCGCTCCGGCGAGGTCGGCTACCTCCCGCAGAACCCCCGCACCGGCGACCTCGACATGCTCGCCCGCGACCGCATCCTGTCCGCGCGCGGCCTGGACGTACTGATCCGCAAGATGCGCGACAACGAACAGCGCATCGCGAGCGGCCAGGGCGCCACCCGCGAGAAGGCGCTCAAGCAGTACGAGCGGCAGGAGACGGAGTTCCTCACCAAGGGCGGGTACGCCGCCGAGGCCGAGGCCGCCACCATCGCCGCCGCGCTCAACCTGCCCGACCGGGTCCTCGGACAGCCGCTGCACACCCTCTCCGGCGGTCAGCGCCGCCGTATCGAGCTGGCCCGCATCCTGTTCTCCGACGCGGACACCCTGCTGCTCGACGAGCCCACGAACCACCTCGACGCCGACTCGATCGTCTGGCTGCGCGACTACCTGAAGACCTACCGCGGCGGCTTCATCGTGATCTCCCACGACGTCGACCTGGTCGAGACGGTCGTCAACAAGGTGTTCTACCTGGACGCCAACCGCGCCCAGATCGACATCTACAACATGGGCTGGAAGCTCTACCAGCAGCAGCGCGAGGCCGACGAGAAGCGCCGCAAGCGCGAGCGGCAGAACGCCGAGAAGAAGGCCTCCGCGCTGCATTCGCAGGCCGACAAGATGCGGGCGAAGGCCACCAAGACGGTCGCCGCGCAGAACATGGCCCGCCGGGCGGACAAGCTGCTGGCCGGCCTGGAGGCCGAGCGGAAGTCCGACAAGGTCGCCAAGCTGCGCTTCCCCGAGCCCTCCCCGTGCGGCAAGACCCCCCTCATGGCCGAGGGCCTGTCGAAGTCCTACGGATCGCTGGAGATCTTCACCGACGTCGACCTGGCCATCGACAAGGGCTCACGCGTCGTCATCCTAGGCCTCAACGGCGCGGGCAAGACGACCCTGCTGCGCCTGCTCGGCGGGGCGGAGGAGCCCGACACCGGCAAGGTCATCGAGGGCCACGGCCTCAAGCTCGGCTACTACGCGCAGGAGCACGAGACCCTCGACCCGGAGCGCACGGTTCTGGAGAACATGCGCTCCGCCGCCCCCGACCTGGACCTGGTCGAGGTCCGCAAGACGCTCGGCTCGTTCCTGTTCTCCGGCGACGACGTCGACAAGCCGGCCGGCGTCCTCTCCGGCGGCGAGAAGACCCGCCTCGCCCTCGCCACGCTCGTGGTGTCCTCGGCGAACGTGCTGCTCCTCGACGAGCCGACCAACAACCTCGACCCCGCCAGCCGCCAGGAGATCCTCGGCGCGCTGCGCACCTACAAGGGCGCGGTCGTCCTCGTCACGCACGACGAGGGCGCGGTCGAGGCGCTCCAGCCGGAGCGGATCATCCTGCTGCCGGACGGCGTCGAGGACCTGTGGGGCGCCGACTACGCGGATCTCGTCGCCCTGGCCTGAGTGTCAGTGCCGCTTGATCGAATGTGTGATCAACGGCGTATGGATCATTCGGCCTAGCGGTGATCCATCATCTGTGTGAGATCTCCTCGTACCGAGGTGTGTCCTACATCGATTTCGCGGCCGAGCCCCCGATTCCTCCGGGCTCGGCCGCGCCGCCTTTCTGACCTGGCCTTTTCCGGGATAATCCGTTAGGCCGCAGCGGCACCACTCTTCGGAATTGCGTATTCCGCATGTGGGGGTGTGCTCCCGTCGTCACAACCTTGTCTCACCGACCTTGCCGAATGGGTGGCCATGAAGGCCCGGAGGGGTGATCATGAGGAGACCAGAGCGCACTTCCCATGAGGAGGCACGGGTGGCCGAGACTCTGAAGAAGGGCAGCCGGGTGACCGGCGCCGCGCGCGACAAGCTCGCGGCAGACCTGAAGAAGAAGTACGACGCCGGTGCGAGCATCCGGGCGTTGGCCGAGGAGACCGGCCGCTCGTATGGCTTTGTGCACCGCATGCTCAGTGAGTCGGGCGTCACGCTGCGAGGGCGTGGCGGGGCGACCCGGGGCAAGAAGGCCACGGCCTGACCCCGGGTGGCCCCTCGGCTTCGATGGTGGCCACCCGGTCGGCCGACTGACCGACCGGGTGGTTACTGTGCAGTCACTTAAGTGTGGCCTGCCACGGCGATACAGCCGTCGTGGGGCACACAAGACGACCGCACACATCGGAGGCGTCCCATGGCTTCGCCCGACAAGGACCTCGTTCCCGTACTCGACAAGGACGGCGTACGGCTCACCGTCGACGGCGCGATCGCCACGGTGACGCTGACCAACCCGGCCAAGCGCAACGCGCAGAGCCCCGCTCTGTGGCGGGCGCTGGCCGAGGCCGGGCGGCAGCTGCCGGGCTCCGTCCGCGTCGTGGTGCTGCGGGCCGAGGGCAAGTCCTTCTCGGCCGGGCTCGACCGGCAGGCGTTCACGCCCGAGGGCTTCGACGGCGAACCGTCGTTCGTCGACCTCGCGCGCGGCGCCGACGCCGAGCTGGACGCGACCATCGCCGAATACCAGGAGGCGTTCACCTGGTGGCGGCGCAGCGACATCGTCTCCGTCGCCGCTGTCCAGGGGCACGCCGTCGGGGCGGGCTTCCAGCTCGCCCTCGCCTGCGACCTGCGCGTCGTCACCGACGACGTGCAGTTCGCCATGCGCGAGACCAGCCTCGGACTCGTGCCCGACCTGGCGGGCACGCATCCGCTGGTGGGGCTCGTCGGATACGCCCGAGCGCTGGAGATCTGCGTGACGGGGCGCTTCGTCGCGGCCGAGGAGGCCGTGAACACCGGCCTGGCCAACGTCGCCGTGCCCGCCGGCCAGCTCGACGACACCGTGCGCGACCTGGCCTCGGCCGTGCTCGCCGCCCCCCGCGACGCGGTCATCGAGACCAAGGCCCTGTTGCGCGGCTCCCAGGACCGCACGTTCGAGGAGCAGCGCGTGGCGGAGCGCCAGGCCCAGGGCCGCAGGCTGCGGGACCTCGCGGGCGTCGGGGACTGAGGAACACCGGGCCGCCGGTGAGCGCGATCAGCCGATCGCGCTCACCACGACCGCCACCGTCGGGTGATCCGGCAGCGCCCTCCTGACCACCGTCCGGACCTGCCGGGCCACGTCCCGGGCCCGCTGGTCCGCGCCCACGGCCAGCTCCAGCCGGACATGACGGTGCGGCAGCGCGGCGTCCTCGCCGGGGAGTTCCCCGATGTGCACGGGGTGGCCCAGCGTGCCGGTCAGACGGAGCACACCCGGTACCCCCAGCGCGGCGTCGGCCACGCGGGCCTCGTCGCCGCCCTCGGCCCGCGCCGCAGGCGGAGGCTCGGGCAGATCCTCCCCGGGGCCGGCTGTCGCGGGCGCCTCCTCGTCCAGCAGCCCCGTCACCCGCAGGTCCACCTCCGTCACCATCAGGCCGAGCCGCTCGGTAGCGGCGGTCGCCAGCGTCGCCCGCAGCAGGGACGCCGTCGTCGGCAGGGGCTGCGAAGCCGTCGCGGCGAACTCCGCCGTCACCCGAAGCGGCCCGGGCGGCAGCGCACTCGGCGGAGCCGGTACGGCCGGCTCGGCGGTGTCCGTCGTGTCGGCGACCGCGACACGGAGCGCGTCGAGGCGCACGCCAGGCGCGTCCCGGGCCGCGCTCCGCAGCACCGCCTCGGCTGCCCGTTCCGCGATCCACGCGCCGTCGCGCGCGTCACCCAACGGCAGAAGCCTGCCGATTCCCAGCTGATGTCTCACTGCCTGCGTCCATCGGTCGGCCGTCATTCCTCCAGCCTGCCGTATCAGGGGCGCGCTCCCACGCAACCATGCTTACGGTGGTCCAAGGACGACGACCGAAAAGGACGTGCGGCGATGACTGACATGACCGAGAACCGGGGCGGGGAGTCCGAGACGCCGGCGGCGCGCAGGAGCCCGCTGGTCAAGCGCGGCGGAGGAGACCCCGGCTCCCGGGGCCGGACGACCATCGCGGACGGCGTCGTGGAGAAGATCGCCGGGCTCGCCGCCCGCGACGTCGACGGCGTGCACGCCATGGGCAGCGGGCTGTCCCGCACCTTCGGCGCCGTGCGCGACCGGGTGCCCGGCGGCGCGAAGTCGGTGTCCCGCGGGGTCAAGGCCGAGGTCGGTGAGGTGCAGGCGGCTCTCGACCTGGAGATCGTGGTCGAGTACGGCGTGTCGATCGCCGATGTGGCCCGCGACGTACGGGAGAACGTCATCACCGCCGTGGAGCGGATGACCGGCCTCGAAGTCGTCGAGGTCAACATCGCGGTGAGCGACGTGAAGCTGCCCGACGAGGAGGAAGAGGAACCGGAGCGCCGGATCCAGTGAGGCACGGGCCATCGGACAACACAGCGGCTGAGGAGCTGAGGAGCGCATGAGCATGGCCGTGGTCGGCATGATCGCCGGCATGGCGCTGGCCTTCGCCGGGTATTTCGGCGGATTCGGTGCCTTCCTGCTGGTGGCGGCCCTGGGTGCCGTCGGCTTCGTCGTCGGCCGGTTCCTGGACGGGGACCTGGAGTTCGGCGACTTCTTCCGTCCTCGTGAACGCGAACGGCGGCGGTGACGCCCGTGAGTACGGGGGCCGGTGAACTCGACAGACCCCTTTCCGTCGTCCCGCCGGGCGAGCGCGGCGCGACCCGGATCGCCGACCGGGTCGTCGTGAAGATCGCCTCGCAGGCGGCCCGCGAGGCGGTCGGCACACTGCCGCCCGACGCCGGCCGGCCCTCCGCGTCCGTCGTCGTCCACCACGAGGTCGCCCACGTTCGGGTCCACATCGAACTCGACTATCCCTGCGACATCGGCGCCCGCTGCCGCGAGGTGCGTCAGCACGTCGCCGAACGGGTGGGAGCCCTGGTGGGAATGCAGGTGCCGGAGGTCGTCGTCCAAGTGGAGCGGCTGCACCTGGTCGCCGCTCCCGGCGCGGTACAGGGGAGGACCCGATGAGTGAACCCGAGGGCACCCGGCCCTCCGAGGGCACCCGGCCCTCCGAGGGCACCCAGCCCCCAGAGGCCACCCAGCCCCCCGAGGGCACCACGCAGCGCCTGCCCGTCGTCGACCGGCGGGAGCCGGAGAACGGCGACGGGACCGACCGGTCCGAGTCGTCGGGCGCCCCCGGACCCGGGAGCGAGGGCGGCCGCGCGGGCCGCTTCTGGTCGGCGCGCCGCGTCCCCGCGGGCATCGTCGCCCTGCTGCTCCTGGGCCTCGCCGGACTGTTCCTCTACGACATCGTCTCCGTGCGCGCCGGCCGGCCCGGCATGTACTGGCGGCGGGAACTGGCCGGGCAGCTCGCCGAGCGGCCCCTCGACGACACCTGGGTGCTGGTCGGCGCCGGGATCGCCGCCGTCCTCGGCCTGTGGCTGCTGATCCTGGCCGTCACGCCCGGCCTGCGGGACGTGCTCCCGATGCGGCGCACGCACACCGGCGTACGCGCCGGACTGCAACGGGACGCCGCCGCCACCGCGCTGCGCGACCGGGCCATGGAGGTGGCCGGTGTGCAGTCGGCACGGGTACGGGTGCGCCGGAGGCGGGCGGACGTCCGCGCCGTGTCGCACTTCCGGGAAGTGGACGACGTACGAACCGATCTGGACGCCGTGGTCGCCGACGCCATCGGCAAACTGGGGCTGGCCCGGGCGCCCTCGCAGTCGGTGCGGGTCCGGCGGCCCGGCCGGAAGGGGTGAGAGCGGTGCTCAGGACCGTCAACCGCGTGTTCCTCGGCCTCGTGGGCCTGATCCTGCTCGTGCTGGGGGGCTCCGTCCTGGCCGTCGGCCTCGGCGCCCCCGTGCCGTCGTGGTGGATCCACGACAGCGAGCACGACGTGCTGCTGAGCGACGCCGAGCGCACCCGCTGGCGCGACGCCGGCTGGTGGTGGCCGGTCGTCATCGCCGCCCTCGCGGTCCTGCTGCTGCTCGCCCTGTGGTGGCTTGTCGCCGTTCTGCGCCGGCGCCGCCTCGCCGAGGTGCTCGTCGACACCGGCGACGGCGAGGGTGCGCTCGTGCGCGGCCGGGCCCTGGAGGACGCCCTCACCCAGGAGGCGGTCCGTATCGACGGCGTGGACGGAGCCCACGCCCGTCTGAAGGGCCGCCAGACCACCCCCGAGGCGCATGTACGCCTCGCCCTGGAGCCGCACGTGGACCCCGGAACGGCCCTGAACGACTTCACGACCGGTGCCCTCACCCACGCCAGGACATCGGCGGGCCTCGCCTCACTTCCGGCGGAGGTGAGGCTGAAGGGCGTCAAGCACGGTGCGGAACGGGTGAGTTGAGCACAGACCTACGGAGGGCGCGTCGAACGCGGCCCGTCAGAATCCGTGCCGTGCCCCACCGTCGACCGGCACCATGACTCCGGTCAGGTAGGAGGCCGCCGGCGACATCAGGAAAGCCGCCACCCGCCCGAACTCCTCCGGAGCCCCGTACCGCCGCAGCGGGATCCGGGACTCCGAAGCCGCCCGGGTCGCCTCGGGATCCGCCGACAGCGCGTCCAGCTGCCGCACCCGGTCGGTGTCGATCCGCCCGGGCAGGACACCGACCACTCTGATGCCCCGCGGCCCCAGCTCGTCGGAGAGCGACTTGGCGAACCCCGCCAGCCCGGGCCGCAGCCCGTTCGAGATGGTCAGCCCCGGAATCGGCTCGTACACCGACCCGGACAGCACGAACCCGATGACACCCCCGGCCTCCATCTCGGCGGCCGCGGCGCGAGCCAGCCGGACCGCACCGAGGAACACCGACTCGAACGCCGTCTGCCACTGCTCGTCCGTGTTGTCCGCGACGAACCCGGCCGGCGGCCCGCCCACGCTGACGAGGACGCCGTTGAAACGGCCGAAGTGCTCCCGCGCGGCGCCGATCAGCCGGGCCGCCGCCTCCGGGTCCGCGTTGTCGACGGCCACCCCGACCGCGTTCGGCCCCAGCTCGGCCGCCGCTTCGGCGACGCTCTTCTCGTCCCGCCCCGAGACGACCACCTTCGCCCCGTCCGCGACGAGCTGACGCGCGGTGGCGTTGCCGAGGCCGCGCGTGGCTCCGGTGACGACGTACACCCGGTCCTTCAGTCCAAGATCCATGGTCCCTATCCTGCCCCGTCCGCACCGAACAGGGCGAGGGCGGTGTTCACCAGCCCGATGTGGCTGAAGGCCTGCGGGAAGTTGCCGAGGTGCCGGCCGGTCACCGGGTCGTACTCCTCGGACAGCAGCCCGACGTCGTTGGCGAGCCCCGCCAGCCGCTCGAACATCTCGCGGGCCTCTTTCGCGCGCCCCGTCATGTACAGCGCGTCCGCGAGCCAGAACGAGCACACCAGGAACACGCCCTCGCCGCCGGGCAGCCCGTCGACGTCCACGTCGGCCGTGCTGTAGCGGTGCAGGAAGCCGCTGTGGGTCAGTTCCTCGCGGACCGCGTCGATCGTGCCGATCACCCGCGGATCGTCCGGCGGCAGGAAGCCGACGCGCGGGATGAGCAGCAGGGCCGCGTCCAGTTCGCGTGAGCCGTAGGACTGCGTGAAGGTGTTGCGCTCCGGGTCGTAGCCCTTCTCGCACACCTCCTGGTGCACCTCGTCGCGCAGCGCGCGCCAGCCGTCCAGGTCGCCGTCCAGCTCCGGGTGGCGCTCCAGGGTGCGTACGGCACGGTCGGCGGCCACCCACACCATCACCTTCGAGTGCACGAACTGGCGCCGCCCGCCGCGCACCTCCCACAGCCCCTCGTCCGGCTGCCGCCAGCTGGTCCGCAGGAAGTCCATCAGGGCCGTCTGCACCGCCCACACGTCGGGCTGGGCGGACAGGCCCGACTCGCGGGCGAGGGACAGGGAGTCCATGACCTCGCCGTAGACGTCCAGCTGGAGCTGGTTCACGGCGTCGTTGCCGATGCGTACGGGGGCGGACCCGAGGAAGCCGGAGAGCCAGGGCAGCTCGAACTCGGGCAGCCGCCGCTCGCCCGCCAGGCCGTACATGATCTGCAGGTCCGCCGGGTCGCCCGCGACCGCGCGCAGCAGCCAGTTCCGCCAGGCTTCGGCTTCCTCCTGGTAGCCCGCCGCGAGCAGCGCGTTCAGGGTGAGGGTGGAGTCGCGCAGCCAGCAGTAGCGGTAGTCCCAGTTGCGCACCCCGCCCGGTTCCTCGGGCAGTGAGGTGGTGGGGGCGGCGACGATGCCGCCCGTCGGGGCGTAGGTGAGCGCCTTGAGGGTGATCAGGGAGCGGACGACGGCGTCCCGGTACGGGCCGTCGTAGCGGCAGCGCGACACCCAGGCCCGCCAGTCCTCCACGCTGTGGCGCAGTGCGTCGTACGGGTCGACGAGCGGTGGGCGCGGCTCGTGGGAGGGGTGCCAGGTCAGGACGAACGCGACCTTTTCCCCCTTCTTGACGGTGAACTCCGCGTGTGTGCCGAAGTCCTCGCCCCAGCTGGTCACCTCCGGCTCGCTGCGCAGCCACGTCGAGTCCGGGCCGGCGACGGCGACGCGGTGGCCGTCGGACCGGCGCACCCAGGGGACGACCGAGCCGTAGTCGAAGCGCAGCTTCAGGACGCTGTGGAGGGTCACCTCGCCGTCGAGTCCCTCGACGACGCGTACGAGGTCGGGGGCGCGGTCGCGTTGGGGCATCAGGTCGGTGACCCTGACCGCCCCCTGCCCGGTCTCCCATTCGGTGTCCAGGACGAGGGTGTCGCGGCGGTAGGCACGCCGGGTGCAGCGGTCCGCCCCCACGGGGGCGATGCGCCAGTATCCGTTGTCCTCGTCACCGAGCAGTCTGGCGAAGCAGGCGGCCGAGTCGAAGCGGGGCAGACACAACCAGTCGACGGATCCGTCCATACCGACCAGGGCCGCGGTCTGCTCGTCGCCGATGAGCGCGTAGTCCTCGATGCTGGGGTGCACGGAGTGCGGGTTCCCGGCAACTCGGCGCGGCAATCAGGGCGGGGGCCGGGGGAGTGATGTGCCCCGGGCGCTTGGGATGGGGCTGCGACGCGCCCCGAGCGCGGGCCGCGCCCCCCGGCAGCGCCCGGCCCGCACCTCATACCCCGGCTCGGTCCGGGCCCCGTCGGCATGCGCGGGCGGCGTCTACACCGCTGCCGGCTCGGACTTCGCCGTGTCGGATCTCCCGGCCGCCTCCTGGGCCCGCTCCCGGGCCTCGCGGCGGGCCAGGACCACCCAGCCGAACGGGACGGCCGCGGAGAACAGCCACCACTGGATGGCGTACGCGTAGTTCAGCGCGGCGTCCTCCTTGCCGGGGTCGCCCAGCAGCTCGGGTGTGTCGCCCTCGGGCTCCGGAGCCGTCTGGGAGATGTAGCCGCCGAGAACCGTGGCGTCCAGGCGACGGGCCTGCTGCTCGCTGTTGATCAGCATGATCTGCCGGTCCGGCAGGCCCTGGAGGTTCTTGATTCCGCTCGCCGCGGTCGTCTCGTCGGGCATCAACCGCCCCTCGACGGTGACCTCGCCGCTCGGCGGTGCGGGGACCTTCGGGAACGCGGTCTGGCTCGGGCCGTCGGAGGGAATCCACCCCCGGTTGACCAGCAGCATCTTGCCGTCGTCCAGGACGAACGGGGTCAGTACGTGGTAGCCGACCTCGTCGTCGGAGTTGGTGCGGCGCCGGACGACGACCTCGTCCTCCGTGTCGAAGCGGCCCTTGGCCGTCACGGTCCGGTACCGCTCGGTGCTGGTCACGGTGTGCCCGGGCGCCGTCAGCTTCTCCACGGGCACCGGCTCGGCCGCCAGCGCGTCGGTGACCAGCTGGTTCCGGGCGGTGCGCTCGTCATAGCGGTGCATCTGCCAGATGCCCAGCCTGATCATCGTGGGGATGAGAAGCAGGGCGATCAACGTGAGGATCACCCACTGCCGGCACATCAGGAAGCGGTACACCCCACGACCGTACAACTCGGTCGTGGGGTGCATTCAGGCGGGTACCGGGTCACACCTTGTCGACGATTCCCGCCTTTCCCTCCGCGCGGGCGCAGTGGGCGCCGCAGTACCAGTGGCCCTCGACCTCGACGCCCTGGCCGATGATCTGCACCCGGCAGTGCTCGCAGATGGGGGCCATGCGGTGGATCGCGCAGGAGAAGCAGTCGAAGACGTGTACCGCGCCCTGCGCGTGCACCTCGAAGGTCATTCCGTACTGATTGCCACATACCTCACAGGTCGCCATGCGCCACAGGGTGGGCCGTCCCTTCCGCGTGGGCGAGCGGCCGCCGGGCGAGTCGCCCGGCAATCACCCGTCCGTACGGTCCCTCCGGCGGTGCACGGTCCCCGCCGCGACGTACGGTCACCCTCCCGACGTACGGTCACCCCTCCGACGCCGGCTCCACGTCCGCGAGGAGTTGCCCGAAAGCCGCCTCGTCCACGACGGGCGTACCGAACTGCCGGGCCTTGACGACCTTGGACGTGCCCGAGTCCGGGTCGTTCGTGACGAGCAGACTGGTCAGCCGGGACAGGCTCGTGGCCACATGCAGCCCGGCCTCGGTCGCGCGGTCCTCCAGCAGGTCCCGCTCGGTGGAGGTGTCACCGGAGAAGGCGACCCGCATGCCCTGCTTGAGCCGCCCGCCCGCCTCGTACCGCCCGGGGTTGGGGTAGGGGCAGGCGGGGCGCTTGCGGGACGGGCGCCAACTGCCCGGCCGGTACCCGCCGTAACCCCCGGGGCCCGCCTGCTGCCCGATGCGGGGTGCGGCGGGGCGGTCCGTCCATTCGGTCAGCGGCCGGCACTCGTGCAGCGGCAGCCGTACGTCGTTCGCCGCCGCCGCCCGCAGGCTCGGCCGGAACGCCTCCGCCAGCACGCGCGCGTCGTCCAGCGCGTGGTGCGCCCGCTGCTGGACGACGCCGAAGTGCGCGGCGAGGGACTCCAGCTTGTGGTTGGGCAGCGGCAGCCCGAGCTCCTTGGACAGCGCGATGGTGCACAGCCGCTGCCGCACCGGTGCCTCGCGCTCGGCGCGCGCGTACTCCCGGGCGATCATCTGCCAGTCGAAGACGGCGTTGTGCGCCACCAGCACACGCCCCGCCAGCCGGGCGGTGAACTCCTCGGCGATGTCCGGGAAGAGGGGCGCCCCTTCGAGTGCCTCGCTCGTCAGCCCGTGGATCCACACGGGGCCCGGGTCGCGCTCGGGGTTGACCGTCGTGTACCAGTGGTCCTCGACCTCGCCGCGCTCGTCCAGCCGGTAGACCGCCGCGGAGATGATGCGGTCGTCCCGGGCCAGGCCCGTGGTCTCCACGTCAACGACCGCGTACCCCTTGGGATACGCGGCCGGCCACGGCGTGGCAGAGAACACTGCGGTCGTCAGGTCTTCCAGCATGGTCCCTGAGGATACGGGCCGCGACTGACACCGCCGTCCGTCAGGTGTCCGCGCCAGACCCTCCGATGCTCCCTCAGGCGTCTTGTCCGGTCTGTCCGTTCGCGGGGCGTACGTCTGATCGGTACTCAGTCGATCGCCGTCGATCCGAAGGCCGCGCGAGGGCCTGCGCGCTGCCCGGGACCCGCCGCTGTCACCAGCGGATGGGCACCGGAAGCGCGGTCAGCAGTCCGGACGCCGCGACCGCCAGGCCCAGGAAGGCCACCTCGGCCCGGGCCGGAGCACACGCGGTCAGCGGGTCGGCAGCCCGGCGCAGCCGCCGCCGGGCCCACAGGGCGAGGGCGGCGACGACCGCCACGAGCAGCACCTTGGCGAGCAGTGCGCGCCCGTACGCCGTTCCCGTCAACTGCTCCAGGATCGTCTCCGGCGGCATCCGGCGCAGTGAACTGCACACGCCCGTCGCGGTGATGGCGGCGAGCAGCACGACCGCCACGCGCGCGTAGAGACCCAGCAGGGCCGCACCGGCCGTGCGGGGCCACAGCCGGAGGGTGCGCAGCGCGTGCAGCAGGCCTCCCGCCCACAGCGCCGCACAGGTCAGATGGACGAGCGTCAGCGCGGAACCGGTCAGCGGGCTGTGCTCGGTGGTGGGGTGGGCGCGCAGGGCCTCGGCCACGACCACGGCGGCCAGCGGCCACACCTGCGTGACCGGCCGGCGCGACAGGGCGCACAGTCCCGCCACGAGGAACGCGTTGACCTCCAGCAGGGCGAGCTTGCCGTCCCGGGACGCGTAGAGCCCGCCGGCGTCGATGTCCGCCAGGTGGTCCGGCACGAGATTGCCGGTGGCCACGACCGAGGCGAGCCCCAGGGCGGTGGTGAAACCGGCGGCGGCCGCGAAGGGGGACCAGCTGCGAGGCGCCACCGGGTCTGCCTCCGTACCGGGCAGCGAACGCGCCAGCCGGTTCACGAACAGCTCACCGACGGGTATGCACAGCGCCGCGAAGAGCACCGTACGCAGCAGGGCTATGCCACCGGCGCCGGGCGCCTCGGCCTCCCCGGTGCCGTGCAGCGCGGCGGGCGGGCCGAGCAGCGGGATCAGCGCGGCCAGCGCCACCAGCACCAGAACGGCGACGGTCCGGCCCGCACCGGTGGGCCGCAGTGGGCCGCGCGAATCGGTCACCCCGGGTAGGGGTCTTGGCGAAGTCACCCCAGGATCTTCACCAACCTCCACACGGCCGGGCAAGTCGGCGGAACTCAGTCAACCCGGGATGCGGCCGACCACCACAGCCGCACCTCCCTGCACCCGTCCGCCGGCCGCAGTTCCCACCCCTGCGCGAGCGCGACCTCGGCGACGTACCAGCCGCCGACCCCGCGGTAGTCCCGCAGGGGTATCGCCACCTCCGCGGGCGGCTTCGGCTTCCTCGGCTCGTCCGGCGCCGATGCCAGGGCCGTCCGCTTGGCCACCGCTCTGTCCACGCGCGCCTTGTAGTACTCGACGTCGCTCTCATGGCGCAGCTCGGGCCAGGTCACGCACCAGGAGGCCAGACGCGCCACTCTCCCCAGAGTCCTGCCTGTGGCGTTCAGGAAACGGCCTTCGAAGGTGTCACTGAAGGGGGTGATGGCGTCGGCGAACAGGCCGAGGACGAAGAAGACGGCAGCCACCGCCGCCCACAGCACACACACCACCGGGAACCACACCACACTCCCGGCGAACCGCAGCGCCAACTGCCACCGCGGCCGCGGGGGTCGGGCTGTCCAGGTCGCCGGATCTTCGTACACATCCATGACGAAGGATCCTGCCGCAGACACGGAACGGGCCGGACAGGTGTCCCCGTCCGGCCCGTTGCGCCTTCACACGAGCTCTACTTGGTCACCGCGTCCAGCGCGTCCGCGATACCCCAGCCGTAGAAGCCGTTGCGGTTCTTGGAGCCCTCGCACACCGCATCGATCTTGCCGTCGGCGTTGATGTCGTACGGGTCGGTGCACGGCGTGGCGTCCGCCTCCGCGTACAACAGGGCCTTCACCAGGGCCGGGGAGGCGTACGGGTGCGTCGACTTGATGAGGGCGGCGACACCCGCGACGTGCGGGGTCGCCATCGACGTACCGGCCATGTAGCCCCACTTGCCGCCCGGCAGCGTGCCCAGGATGAGGCCGCTCGTGGCCGGCGCGTCCGGCTTCTGGTAGGCGGTCGAGTCACCGCCCGGGGCGGCTATGTCCGCGACGCCCAGACCGTAGTTGGAGAACGACGACTTGATGCCCTTCGCGCCCGTCGAGGCGACCGTGACGACACCCGGCAGCTGCGTCGGGATGTCGAGGCACTCCGAGGGGTCGACGACCCGGTCGCCCGGCGTGGTGTCGTTCGGCGACGACGGGTCGGT
This sequence comes from Streptomyces sp. NPDC012474, assembly GCF_042955185.1. Lineage (NCBI taxonomy): Bacteria > Bacillati > Actinomycetota > Actinomycetes > Kitasatosporales > Streptomycetaceae > Streptomyces > Streptomyces sp. NPDC012474. Next base: position 36,182 of record NZ_JBIBEP010000005.1, on the reverse strand, counting down.
GATCTCGTCGGAGGCCAGGTCGTAGTTCTCGTTGCCGGCCGCGGCGACGTTGACCGCGCCCTTCCTCTCCGCGTACTTCGCGGCCCGCGTGACGGCGTCCACGAGCGCCTTCTGGTCCGGGTCGGTCTTGCAGTTGAAGTACCAGGGGTCGGTGTAATAGCTGTTGTTCGTCACGTCGACCCCGTGCTCGGCCGCCCACACGAAGCCGCACACCACGGCCTCCGTGTAGAAGAAGCCGTCCGGGTCGGACACCTTGATGCCGGAGACCTTCACCCCGGGAGCGACACCTGTCATGCCGACGCCGTTCTTCGCGGCGGCGATCTCACCGGCGACGTGCGTGCCGTGCGGGCTCTCCGCGGCGCTCGGCCGCCAGGCCCCGTCGGCCGTGTCCGGCTTGCCCGACACACAGTTGACCGACGCCTTGCGGTCGAAGTTGGGCGCGATGTCGGGGTGGGTGTCGTCGACACCGGTGTCGATCACGGCGACCGTGACCTTCTTGCTGCCCAGCGACTTCTCGTGCGCCTTGTCCGCCTTGATGGCGGGCAGGTCCCACTGCTGCGGCTGCAGCGGGTCCTGTCCGGCGGGCGCTTCGGCCTGTGCGACCTCGGCCGCGCTCAGCACCTTCGGCGCGCCCAGGTCGCCCGTCGACGCCGAGGGCAGCGGCGCGGTGCGGGTGGCGCCCGCCGACTGCACGCCGCGCACCTTGCGGATGGTCTTGGCGAAGCCGGCGTCCGAGGAGTGGACGACGATGACGCCGATCTGGTCGTACGACGTCACGACCGTGCCGCCGGCCTTGGCGACGGCCTTCTTCACGTGCGCCGAAGTGCGGTGCCCCGGCTTGACGTTGACGACGTAGCTGAGCTGGGTCGCGTCGGCCCGGGCCGACGCGGGAGCCGGGGCGTCCTCGGCGGCCGTGGCCATGGTGTTCGGCAGGAACGCGAGGGCCGTGGCCATCGCCATCCCGGCCGGGATCGCGACGGCGCGACGATAGCGCGCGTACGGCGCAGTCATGGTGTCTCCAGTTCGTTCACGGTACGTGCTGATCTTGCGGAGGGCCTCGGTGGCGAGCCGGGTCACTTGACCGCGCGCAGCGCGTTGACGATGCCGTGGCCGTAGAAGCCGTTGACACGCCCGCCGCCCTCGCAGACCGCGTCCTGCGTGCCGTCGCCGTCCTGGTCGTAGGAGGCCGGGCAGGCGGTCTTGTCGGCCTGCGCCTTCAGCAGCGCCTGGAGCTGGGCCGGAGACGCCCAGGGGTGCTTGGACTTCAGCAGCGCGGCGACGCCGGAGGCGTGCGGCGAGGCCATCGAGGTGCCCTGCAGGAAGCCCCACGCGCCGTTCGGCATGGTGGACAGGATGCGGCCGTTCTTCGAGGGCGTGTCGGGTATCTGGTAGCGCCCGTCACCACCCGGCGCGGCGACGTCGACGACGCCCTTGCCGTACGTCGAGAAGTACGACTTCACGTTGTCGACGCCCGTGGAGCTCACCGTGACGACACCCGGCAGCTGCGTCGGGATGTCGAGGCACTCGTGCGGGTCGATGGTGCGCTCGGCGGGCGTGGTGTCGTTCGGGCTGGAGTCGTCGACGATCGCGTCCGCGTCCAGGTCGTGGTTGGAGTTGCCCGCCGCGGCGACGTTCAGCGTGCCCTTCTTCTGGGCGTACAGCTGGGCCCTGTTGACCGCGTCGACGACGGCCCGCTGGTCGGGGTCGTCCATGCAGTTGTACAGCCACGGGTCGACGTAGTAGCTGTTGTTCGTGATCTCCACGCCGTGGTCGGCGGCGAACACGAACGCGCAGACGACGCTCTCCGGGTAGAAGAGGCCGTTCGCCCGGTCGGTCACGTTGATGCTGGACACCTTCACACCGGGAGCGACGCCCGCGACGCCGATGCCGTTGCGGGCGGCGGCTATCTCACCGGCGACATGCGTGCCGTGGTAGTCCTCGGGCGTGTACGGCCGCCAGGCACCCTCGCTGGTGTCGGGCTTGCCGCCGGCACAGTTGGCGGACTGCGACGCGGAGAAGTTCGGGGCGATGTCGGGGTGGGTGTCGTCCACGCCCGTGTCGATCACGGCGACGGTCACCTTGCGGCTGCCCGGGTTGATCGACGCGGCCTTGTCGGCGCCGATCGCGCGCAGGTCCCACTGGTCCGCCTCGAGGGGCTCGCTCTCGGGCGTCTTCGCCGAGGCGGCCTCGGTGCGCTCGGCCTGGGCGGCCGTCAGGTACTCGACCGCCCCCTCCTCCTTCGTCCCCGCGGCCGTCAGCGGCGCCGTCCGCGTCGCCCCCGCGGACCGGACCCCGCGGGCCTTGCGGATCGTCTTGGCGAAGTCGGGGTTCGAGGAGTGGACGACGATGACGCCGATCCGCTGGTACGTGACCACGACCGAACCGCCGGCCTTCCCGATCGCCTTCTTCACCGAGGCGATCGTGTGGCGGTCCACCTTGGTGTTGACGACGTACGCCAGGTTCGGCGCGTCCGCCGCCCGGGTGGCCGGCGCCGCCTGCGGGGCCGCCGACGCGACGGCCGGCAGGAAGCCCAGAGAGGCCGTCAGGGACAGTGCGACGGGCACGGCGAGCGCGAGCCGACGTCTGGAACGCAAGTGAGACATGGGGTCTCCACATCCTCCGGAAACGAAACCGGCCCGAGGCACAGGTGGTGCTCGGGCAGGTACATGACGTGGTGGTGCAGGGCGAAGCTATCCCGGCCTCTCGCTGGCCAGCAACGCTTTGCCGAAACGACTTCGGAAAGAACGCCGGTCGTTTGAACCGGTTCCCGCGTGCCGCCGTGACGTTGAACAAGGAGCGCGAGGACTCTCGCCTCCGCCCCCGTTCCCGACCGCTTCCGTCATTGCGAGGAGACTCCGTGGCCACCGACGCACCGCCCCCCTCGAAAGAGCAACACAAACTCCCCTCACCCGAGGAGTTCGCGGAGGTGCAGGCGAGCGCGGAGTTCGGTGAACTGCGCCGCTCCCACCGCTCCTTCGCCTTCCCGCTGACCGTCGGCTTCATCGCCTGGTACCTGCTGTACGTCCTGCTCTCGAACTACGCGGGCGGCTTCATGGGCACCAAGCTGTTCGGCAACATCAACGTCGCCTTCGTCCTCGGCGTCGCCCAGTTCGTCACCACGTTCCTCATCGCCTGGTGGTACTCGCGGCACGCCGCCGCGAAGCTCGACCCCAAGGCCGAGGCCATCAAGACCCGGATGGAGAGCGGCGCATGAGCCCCGTACAGCAGACCTTCCTCGCCGCGAACGAGGCCAGCGAGCACCGCCCGCTGATCATCACCCTGTTCGCGCTGTTCGTCCTGGCCACGCTCGGCATCACCGTCTGGGCAGGCCGCCAGACCAAGGACGCCGCCGACTTCTACGCGGGCGGCCGCCAGTTCAGCGCCTTCCAGAACGGACTCGCGGTCTCCGGCGACTACATGTCGGCCGCGTCGTTCCTCGGCATCGCGGGCGCCATCGCCCTCTTCGGCTACGACGGCTTCCTGTACTCCATCGGCTTCCTGGTCGCATGGCTGGTCGCCCTGCTCCTGGTGGCCGAGCCGCTGCGCAACTCCGGCCGCTACACCATGGGCGACGTCCTCGCGTACCGCATGCGCCAGCGCCCGGTGCGCACCGCCGCCGGTACGTCCACGATCGTCGTGTCGATCTTCTACCTGCTGGCCCAGATGGCCGGAGCGGGCGTCCTCGTCTCGCTGCTGCTCGGCATCACCTCCGACGCCGGCAAGATCCTCATCGTCGCCCTCGTCGGCCTCCTGATGGTCGTGTACGTCTCCATCGGCGGTATGAAGGGCACCACCTGGGTCCAGATGGTCAAGGCCGTGCTGCTCATCGGCGGCACCATCCTGATCACCTTCCTGGTGCTGCTGAAGTTCAACTTCAACATCTCCGACCTGCTCGGCACGGCCGCCGAGAACAGCGGCAAGGGCGCCGCCTTCCTGGAGCCCGGTCTCCAGTACGGCGCGACCGGCACCTCCAAGCTGGACTTCATCTCCCTCGGCATCGCCCTGGTGCTCGGCACCGCAGGCCTGCCGCACATCCTGATCCGCTTCTACACCGTGCCCGACGCCAAGGCCGCCCGTAAGTCCGTGAACTGGGCGATCGGCATCATCGGCGGCTTCTACCTGATGACCATCGCGCTGGGCTTCGGCGCCGCGGCGCTCATCTCGCAGGATGAGATCATCGCGTCCAACCCGTCCGGCAACACGGCGGCACCCCTGCTGGCCCTGCACCTGGGCGGCGTCGACTCGACCTGGGGCGCGATCCTGCTCGCCACGATCTCGGCGGTGGCCTTCGCTACCATCCTCGCCGTCGTGGCCGGCCTCACCCTCGCCTCGTCGTCCTCCTTCGCGCACGACATCTACGCCAACGTCATCCGCAAGGGGCAGGCCTCCGGCGCCGAGGAAGTGCGTGCGGCCCGCTGGGCGACCGTCTTCATCGGTGTCGTCTCCATCGGCCTCGGAGCCCTCGCCCGCGACCTGAACGTGGCCGGCCTGGTCGCGCTCGCCTTCGCGGTCGCGGCCTCCGCCAACCTGCCGACGATCCTCTACAGCCTGTTCTGGAAGCGCTTCACCACCCAGGGCGCCCTGTGGTCGATCTACGGCGGTCTGATCGTCGCCGTCGGCCTGGTGCTGTTCTCGCCCGTCGTCTCCGGCGACCCCAAGGCGATGTTCCCCGAGGTCGACTTCGCCTGGTTCCCGCTGAAGAACCCGGGCATCATCTCCATCCCGTTCGGCTTCCTGATGGGCTGGCTCGGCACGGTCCTGTCCAAGGAGGAGCCCGACGTCAAGAAGTACGCGGAGCTGGAGGTACGGTCCCTGACCGGCACCGGAGCTCACTGAACCCGGCCCCTCCCGCGTGGCCGTGTCGTAGGAACCTCCAGGTCCCTGCGGCACGGCCGCGTCCCGCGTCGTGGGATCGGGCCTGTGGCGTCGCCGGTACGGTCGCGTAGGCTCGCGGGTGTCGGAGAAACCGTGCCGCACGCAGGATCCGCGACGAGGGAGGGGGCCCACGTGCTCATCGACACATACGGCCGGGTGGCCACCGACCTGAGGGTCTCGCTGACCGACCGGTGCAATCTGCGCTGCACGTACTGCATGCCCGAGGAGGGCCTGCAGTGGCTGGCCAAGCCGGACCTGCTCACGGACGACGAGATCGTCCGCCTGATCGACATCGCGGTCACCTCCCTCGGCATCGAGGAAGTGCGCTTCACCGGCGGCGAGCCGTTGCTGCGCCCGGGCCTGGCCGGCATCGTCGAGCGCGTCGCGGCCCTGGAGCCGCGCCCCCAGATGTCGCTGACCACCAACGGCATCGGCCTCAAGCGCACGGCGGCGGCCCTGAAGGCGGCGGGCCTGGACCGGGTCAACGTCTCCCTGGACACCCTGCGCCCGGAGGTCTTCAAGACCCTCACCCGCCGCGACCGCCACAAGGACGTCATAGAGGGCCTGTACGCCGCCCGAGACGCGGGCCTGACCCCCGTCAAGGTCAACTCGGTCCTGATGCCGGGCCTCAACGACGACGAGGCCCCCGAGCTTCTGGCCTGGGCCGTGGAGCACGACTACGAACTGCGTTTCATCGAGCAGATGCCGCTGGACGCCCAGCACGGCTGGAAGCGCGACGGCATGATCACCGCCGGGGACATCCTGACCTCGCTGCGCACGCGCTTCGAGCTGACCGCCGAGGGCGAGGAGAAGCGCGGTTCGGCCCCGGCGGAGCGCTGGCTGGTGGACGGCGGGCCGCACGTGGTCGGCGTCATCGCCTCCGTCACCCGCCCGTTCTGCGCGGCCTGCGACCGCACCCGCCTCACCGCCGACGGCCAGGTCCGCACCTGCCTGTTCGCCCAGGAGGAGACCGACCTGCGCGCCGCCCTGCGATCCGGCGCCCCTGACGAGGAGATCGCCCGCATCTGGCGCCTCGCGATGTGGGGCAAGAAGGCGGGAGCGGGCCTGGACGACCCGACGTTCGTACAGCCCGACCGGCCGATGTCGGCCATCGGAGGATGACGGACTAGCGGGTCTCTTCCCACTCCTCGAGCAGGACCACGTCCTTCAGGAACCCCCGCACGCCGAGGAACTGCGACAGGTGCTCGCGGTGCTCCTCACAGGCCAGCCACGTCTTGCGCCGCTCCGGCGTGTGGATCTTCGGGTTGTTCCACGCCAGGACCCACACGGCCTCGGCCCGGCAGCCCTTCGCGGAACAGATGGGCGTCTCGTCACTCACAGCTTCGTCTCACAGAAAAGGCGACGCCGAGCAGCCACGGGGGGAGCTGCCCGGCGTCGGTCCGTCGCTCCGACGGGGGATGCGGAGCGCGTACGAAGTATGTCACGCAACACCCCGGGCCCGGCACTGGAACAACATGATTGATCTGAGCTTTTCTTGAGCTTGGCGGGAAGATGACTTCCCTCCCCGATCACCGGTGATCTTCGTCCGGCGACCCTACCGCTCGGTCGTCTCGTCCCCCGTACCCGGGACCGGCTCGGACACGGCATCTTCCGCGTCGGCCGCCGCCGGCCCGTCGTCCGGAGCCGACGGTGAGATCATCGGCCGCACCGGCGGCGCCACGAACGTCGACGGCAGAGACGGCGCGTTCTCGCGCCCGGCGTTCGCGATCACCACGGCGATGTACGGCAGCACCAGCCCGAGGACCAACGCCACGATGGCGACGTGCCGTTCGACGTTCCACAACGTGGCCGCGAGGATCACCGAGATCGTGCGGACCGTCATCGAGATCACGTACCGGCGCTGCCGCCTGCGTACGTCCTCCTGGAGTCCCGTCCGGGCGCCGGTGATCCGGAAAACCTGGACGTTGCCGCCACCATCCTGCTTCCGCATCGCATCCACCATCCGCCCGTATCGGACTCTCCCCGCCCCGTAGCCGCCCTCGGCCGGCCGGGGGACCTGACCGGGACAGCTCCCACGTTACGCCGCGGCTGCGCCGGTCACGAGACCGGGTGGCGCACCGCCGGGGCGAACGGCCTGCGCCGCGGCACGTACGGCCCGCGTCGGCATGCGGCGTACGGCACCTCGGCCGACACTGGCCGTAGTGCTCACGTCGAGCCGTACTGAGGAGGCAGCGATGGGCTGGTTGTGGGCGATCATCGTAGGACTGGTACTCGGTCTGCTCGCCAAAGCGATCATTCCGGGCAAGCAGCACATCCCCCTGTGGCTGACCGTCATCCTGGGCATGATCGGCGGCATCGCCGGCAACGCCATCGCCCGGGCGGCCGGTGTCGACGCCACGTCGGGCATCGACTGGTGGCGGCACATCTTCCAACTGGTGGCCGCGCTCATCCTCGTCGGTCTCGGCGACCGGGCCTGGACGGCGGCCAGGGGAGACAAACGCAGGGCATGACGGGGCGCACGGCGAAGGGGGTGGTCTCCGGCAACCGGAGACCACCCCCTTCCTGCGCTCACCGTACGAACGCTGCCCTTAGACGCCCGTGACCTCGACCGCCGCCAGGTTCTTCTTGCCCCGGCGCAGCACCAGCCAGCGGCCGTGCAGCAGGTCCTCCTTGGCGGGGACCGCGTCCTCGCCGGCGACCTTGACGTTGTTCACGTAGGCGCCGCCCTCCTTGACCGTGCGGCGCGCGGCCGACTTGCTGGCCACCAGGCCGACCTCGGCGAACAGGTCCACAGCCGGACCGAGCTCGGCGACCCGGATGTGCGGCACCTCCGACAGGGCCGCCGCCAGGGTCCGCTCGTCGAGCTCCGCCAGCTCGCCCTGCCCGAAGAGTGCCTTGGACGCGGCGATCACGGCGGCCGTCTGGTCCGCGCCGTGCACCAGCGTCGTCAGCTCCTCGGCCAGGGCCCGCTGCGCGGCCCGGGCCTGCGGACGCTCCGCGGTCTGCTTCTCCAGCTCCTCCAGCTCCGCACGGGAGCGGAAGGACAGGATGCGCATGTACTTCGAGATGTCCCGGTCGTCCACGTTCAGCCAGAACTGGTAGAACGCGTACGGCGTCGTCATCTCCGGGTCCAGCCAGACGGCGCCGCCCTCGGTCTTGCCGAACTTGGTGCCGTCCGCCTTGGTCATCAGCGGCGTCGCCAGCGCGTGCGCGCTCGCGTCGGGCTCCAGGCGGTGGATCAGGTCCAGGCCCGCCGTGAGGTTGCCCCACTGGTCGCTGCCGCCCTGCTGCAGCGTGCAGCCGTAGCGCCGGTACAGCTGGAGGAAGTCCATGCCCTGCAGCAGCTGGTAGCTGAACTCCGTGTAGCTGATGCCCTCGGAGGACTCCAGGCGCCGGGCCACGGAGTCCTTCGTCAGCATCTTGTTGACCCGGAAGTGCTTGCCGATGTCGCGGAGGAACTCGATCGCGGAGAGGTTCTCCGTCCAGTCGAGGTTGTTGACCATGACGGCCGCGTTCTCGCCCTCGAAGTCCAGGAACGGCTCGATCTGGGCGCGCAGCCTGCCGACCCAGCCGGTGACCGTCTCCGGGTCGTTCAGCGTGCGCTCGGCGGTCGGGCGCGGGTCGCCGATCAGGCCCGTGGCACCGCCGACCAGCGCCAGCGGCCGGTGGCCGGCCTGCTGGAGCCGGCGCACGGTGAGCACCTGCACCAGGTGCCCCACGTGCAGCGACGGCGCCGTCGGGTCGAAGCCGCAATAAAACGTGACGGGACCGTCCGCGAGCGCCTTGCGCAAAGCGTCCTCGTCAGTGGACAGGGCGAACAGCCCGCGCCACTTCAGCTCGTCGACGATGTCCGTCACGGTTCTCGTATCTCCTCGGGTGGGCTCGTAATCAGGTACGAGGTTATACGCCCTGGCTGACAGAGCTCATATTGAAATCCGGCACCCGCAGGGCCGGCATCGCGGCCCGGGTGAACCAGTCGCTCCACTCCCTGGGCAACGTCTTCTCGGTCCGCCCCGCCTCGGTGGCGCGGCCGAGCACTCCGACCGGCGACTCGTTGAACCGGAAGTTGTTCACCTCGCCCGTCACCTCGCCGTTCTCCACGAGGTAGACGCCGTCCCGGGTCAGGCCGGTGAGCAGCAGGGAGGCCGGGTCGACCTCCCGGATGTACCACAGGCAGGTCAGCAGCAGCCCGCGCCCGGTGTTCGCCACCATCTCGTCCAGGGACCGGTCCTCGCCCCCGTCCAGGACGATGTTGTCGATGACCGGCGCCACGGGCAGCCCGGTCAGGCCGGCGCTGTGGCGGCTGGTCGTCAGGTGCCGCAGCTCGCCCTCGCGCATCCACTCGGTGGCCGCGAGCGGCAGCCCGTTGTCGAACACCGACTGGTCTCCCCCGGAGGAGTGCGCGATCACGAAGGGCGCCGACTCCAGGCCGGGCTCGTCCGGGTCGCTGCGCAGGGTCAGCGGCAGGCCGGTCAGCTTTTCGCCGACCCGGGTGCCGCCGCCCGGCTTGGAGAACACCGTGCGGCCCTCGACCGCGTCCCGGCCCGACGCCGACCACATCTGGTAGATCAGCAGGTCCGCCACGGCCGTCGGCGGCAGCAGCGTCTCGTAGCGCCCGGCGGGCAGCTCCACGCGCCGCTCGGCCCACCCCAGGCGCACCGCCAGCTCCGCGTCCAGGGCCGCCGGGTCGACGTCCTTGAAGTCCCGCGTGGAGTGCCCGGCCCACGCGGACCTGGTCCGGTCGGGGGACTTGGCGTTCAGCTCCAGCGTCCCGTTGGGCTGGTCGTGGCGCAGCCGCAGCCCGGTGGACGTACCGACGTACGACGACACCATCTCGTGGTTGGCGAAGCCGTACAGCTCCCGGCCGCCCGCACGCGCGCGTGCGAAGGCCTCGCCGAGCGCGGGGGCGAAGTCGGCGAACACGGCGGACGAGGTCTCGGCGGGCGCCTCGGTGTACTCCGGCGACCGCTCCCCGCCCGAGACCAGCGGCTGCGCGTCCTCGGCGGGCCCGGCGCCGCGCGCGGCGGCCTCGGCGGCCCGCACCAGGGGCTCCAGCTCGTCGGGGGTCACGGCGGACCGTGACACGACCCCGGAGGCCGTGCCCTCCCTGCCGTCGACCGTGGCGACCACGGTGAGCGTGCGCCCGCGCGTGACACCGTTCGTGGTCAGCGCGTTGCCCGCCCAGCGCAGGTTGGCGGTGGACTGCTCGTCGGCGATGACGACACAGCCGTCCGCCCGGGACAGTTCGAGGGCGCGCTCGACGACCTCGTGCGGCTTGCTGGAACGCGCGCTCATCGACCGGCCTCCTGGGTCGTGTTGAGGATGTTGACGCCCTTGAAAAGGGCCGACGGGCAGCCGTGCGACACCGAGGCGACCTGACCCGGCTGGGCCTTGCCGCAGTTGAAGGCGCCGCCCAGGACGTAGGTCTGCGGACCGCCGACGGCGGCCATGGAGCCCCAGAAGTCGGTGGTCGTCGCCTGGTAGGCGACATCGCGCAGCTGCCCGGCGAGCCGCCCGTTCTCGATCCGGTAGAAGCGCTGGCCCGTGAACTGGAAGTTGTAACGCTGCATGTCGATCGACCAGGACCGGTCGCCGACGACGTAGATGCCGCGCTCCACGCCCCCGATCAGATCCTCGGTCGACATCCCGGCCGGGTCCGGCCGCAGCGACACGTTCGCCATGCGCTGCACCGGCACGTGCCCGGGGGAGTCGGCGTAGGCGCAGCCGTTGGACCGCTCGAAGCCGGTCAGCCTCGCGATCCGCCGGTCCAGCTGGTAGCCGACGAGCGTGCCGTCCTTGACCAGGTCCCAGGACTGGCCCTCGACGCCCTCGTCGTCGTAGCCGATGGTGGCCAGGCCGTGCTCGGCGGTGCGGTCGCCGGTGACGTTCATCAACTCCGAGCCGTAGCGCAGCTTGCCCAGCTGGTCGAAGGTGGCGAAGGAGGTGCCGGCGTAGGCGGCCTCGTAGCCGAGCGCGCGGTCCAGTTCGGTGGCGTGCCCGATGGACTCGTGGATGGTCAGCCACAGGTTGGACGGGTCGACGACCAGGTCGTACAGGCCCGCCTCGACGCTGGGGGCGCGCATCTTCTCGGCGAGCAGCTCCGGGATCCGTTCCAGCTCGCCCTCCCAGTCCCAGCCGGTGCCCCGCAGGTACTCCCAGCCGCGTCCCACGGGCGGAGCGAGCGTGCGCATGGAGTCGAACTCGCCGCTCGACTCGTCCACCGACACCGCGTTGAACACCGGGTGCAGCCGCACACGCTGCTGTGTGGTCACGGTCCCGGCGGTGTCGGCGTAGAACTTGTTCTCGTGGACGGTGAGCAGGGAGGCGTCGACGTGGTCGACCCCGTCGGCCGCCAGCAGTCGCGCGCTCCACTCCGCGATCAGCCCGGCCTTCTCCTCGTCGGGCACGGAGAAGGGGTCGATCTCGTACGACGAGATCCACGTCTTCTCGGCGTGCACCGGCTCGCCGGCCAGCTCCACGCGCTCGTCCGACCCCGCCGCCCTGATCACCTGGGCGGACAGCTTCGCCATCGCCACCGCCTGCCCGGCGACCCTGGCGGCGGCGTCCAGGGTGAGGTCGACACCGGACGCGAAACCCCAGCTGCCGCCGTGCACCACGCGCACCGCGTACCCGAGGTCGGTGGTGTCCGAGGACCCGGCGGGCTTGGCGTCCCGGAACCGCCAGGAGGCGTCCCGCACCCGCTCGAACCGGAAGTCCGCGTGCTCGGCGCCGAGCGCACGCGCGCGTGCCAAGGCCGCGTCGGCGAGGGGGCGTAGGGGGAGGGCCGTGAAGGCCTCGTCGATGGTATGAGGCACCGCCGTCTCTTTCTGTCGAGGTGACCGTGGTTGCCGTGCGTCGTGACTGCTCCGATCATGTCGCCCATCCCGCGCGCGGGCCATGAGTTTCCGGAGCCGGACCCGCGGCTTTCTGTAGAAACCCGACAGCGAGTCCCGTACGCCACTGTGGGTGCCCGATTGTCCGCGGGCCTGCCCGGACCGATAGGTTTTCGAGGGAAGCCGCCTGTCATCACCGCCTGTCGTCCAGGCGCCGGGGCGGGTATCAGACCGCTATCGAAAGGGTGATCCGTTGAGCCGCTCGGTTCTCGTCACCGGAGGCAACCGGGGCATCGGCCTCGCCATCGCCCGCGCTTTCGCCGATGCCGGCGACAAGGTCGCCATCACATACCGCTCGGGTGAGCCGCCGGCCGCCCTGACGGAACTGGGCTGCCTGGCCGTCAAGTGCGACATCACCGACACCGAGCAGGTGGAGCAGGCCTACAAGGAGATCGAGGAGACCCACGGCCCGGTCGAAATCCTCGTCGCCAACGCCGGCATCACCAAGGACCAGCTCCTGATGCGCATGTCCGAGGAGGACTTCACCTCGGTCATCGACACCAACCTCACCGGCACCTTCCGCGTCGTCAAGCGCGCCAACCGCGGCATGCTGCGCGCCAAGAAGGGCCGCGTGGTGCTGATCTCGTCGGTCGTCGGTCTGTACGGCGGTCCCGGCCAGGCGAACTACGCCGCCTCCAAGGCTGCGCTGGTCGGCTTCGCGCGTTCCCTCGCCCGTGAGCTGGGCTCGCGCAACCTCACCTTCAACGTCGTCGCACCCGGCTTCGTCGACACCGACATGACCAAGGCACTCACCGACGAGCAGCGCGAGAACATCGTGAAGCAGGTCCCGCTCGGCCGGTACGCCCAGCCGGAGGAGATCGCCGCGACGGTGCGGTTCCTCGCCTCGGACGACGCCTCGTACATCACTGGAGCCGTCATTCCCGTTGACGGCGGACTGGGAATGGGTCACTGATCACCATGAGCGGAATTCTCGAGGGCAAGCGCGTCCTGATCACCGGTGTGCTGACGGAGTCCTCCATCGCCTTCCACACCGCCAAGCTGGCCCAGGAGCAGGGCGCGGAGATCATCCTCACGGCGTTCCCGCGGCCCACGCTGACCGAGCGCATCGCCAAGAAGCTCCCCAAGCCCGTCAAGGTCATCGAGCTGGATGTCACCAACGACGAGCACCTCGGGCGCCTGGCCGACATCGTCGGGGAGGAGCTCGGCGGCCTCGACGGTGTCGTGCACTCCATCGGTTTCGCCCCGCAGGACGCCCTCGGTGGCAACTTCCTGAACACGCCGTTCGAGTCGGTCGCCACGGCCATGCACGTCTCGGCGTACTCCCTGAAGTCGCTCACCATGGCCTGCCTGCCGCTGATGCAGAACGGCGGCTCCGTCGTCGGTCTGACCTTCGACGCGCAGTTCGCCTGGCCGCAGTACGACTGGATGGGCCCGGCCAAGGCCGCCCTGGAGGCGACCAGCCGCTACATGGCCCGCGACCTGGGCAAGCAGAACATCCGCTGCAACCTGGTCTCGGCCGGTCCGCTGGGCTCCATGGCCGCCAAGTCCATCCCGGGCTTCGGTGAGCTCGCCTCCGTGTGGGACTCCCGCTCCCCGCTGGAGTGGGACCTGAAGGACCCCGAGCCGGCCGGCCGCGGCGTCGTGGCCCTGCTGAGCGACTGGTTCCCCAAGACCACGGGCGAGATCATCCACGTGGACGGCGGTCTGCACGCCATCGGAGCCTGATCTCCCGTACGTCGTCGACGCCCCGTTTCCCGCACCGCGCGGGGAACGGGGCGTCACCCGTTCGGCTCAGCCGATCGGGCGGGGGAGGCCCGCAACTGGGCACTCTGGAGTACGCGTTCACCACGCGAGCCCCTCCCCAGCACGGCCGAGGAGGTCCCCTTGTGCGCTTGTCCCTCCGAACGGCCTCAGTGTCCCTCGCCGTCGCGCTCGTGCTGACCCTGGCGTACGAGGCGGTGCCCCACGCGCGCGTGACCGCCGATGAGCGCGTACCCGCCGATGAGCGGGATTCCGCCGATCCCTTCGGCGCCGCGTGCCGGATTCGCGTGACCGGCTCCAAGGTGACCGCGCACTGCCACAACCCCTACCCGGAGACCGACCGTGTGAGCCTGCACGTCGAGTGCGCCCGCTGGTGGGACATCGACACCGACAGCTCACCGGTCGAGGTCGGGCCCGCGCAGACCGTGCGGCTGACGGGGCGGTGCTGGAAAGAGGTCGGTGACGTGTGGATCAGTCACCGGCGGGAGAGCTGATCCCGCCCAGACGGCACAGGAACGGGTAGCGGGCGGCCTCCGCCGCGGCCTCGTCCGCCTCGCCCGCGCGGATCGCATCGAGCAGCCGCCCGTGGTCCATGTGCGTCTCCGGGGTCAGCTTCTCGCCGACGTCCTCGCGCAGCCAGTCCCGCAGCACCTCGCCCAGGTCCGCGTACATGGCCGTCATCACGTCGTTGTGGGAGGCGGACACGACGGCCAGGTGGAAGGTCGCGTCCGCTGCCACGAACGCCTCCTTGTCACCCGACGCCCAGGCCTCCTCACGCCGCAGCAGCAGCGCGTCGAGCTGCTTGAGGTCCTTCTCCGTGCGCCGCTCGGCGGCCAGCCGGGCGGCTGCCGACTCCAGCGTGGAGCGCAACTCGGCGATGTGCCGCGGATCGGCCTCGGCGAACCGCCGCTGCATCACGCCGGCCAGCTCGCTCGTCGCCACGACGTACGTGCCGGAGCCCTGGCGGATGTCCAGCAGGCCGTTGTGCGACAGGGCGCGGACGGCCTCACGGACCGTGTTGCGGGCGACGCCCAGCTGCTCGACCAGTTCCGGCTCGGTCGGGATGCGGGAGCCGACCGGCCACTCGCCCGAGGTGATCTGGGCCCGCAGGGCGGCGATGACCTGCTCGGAGAGCGCCGAACGGCGGGGATGGCTCAGGGGCATGGCTCACCTTCGCACGACCGGGGTGCCGCAGGGCAGCGGACGAGTGGACAGTCAATCATCCCATGATTCTATGATGGGCCCCATGGTCAGTGAGGAAACCCGGACGATGACGCCCCCGACCGTACGCAGCGCGACCGCGCACGATGCCGGGAAACCGGGCGGCTCGTCCACGCGCGCGTGGACGATGCGGCTGCTCGTCCTCGGCATCGTGCTGTCCGCGCTCAACCTCCGCCCCGCCATCACCAGCCTCGGCGCCCTCCTGGAGGAGGTCCGCGTCGGGCTCGGCATGAGCGGCAGCGTCGCCGGGCTGCTCACCTCCGTGCCGCCGCTGTGCTTCGCGGTCTTCGGCGTCATGGCACCGCGGCTCGCCCGCCGCTTCGGGGCGGGCGCCGTGGTGTGCGCCGGCATGGCCGCGATCGCCACCGGCCTGCTCGTCCGCCCCTACGCCGGCGGCACGGCGGGCTTCCTGGCCGGCAGCGCCCTGGCCCTCATGGGCATCGCGGTCAGCAACGTCCTGATGCCGGTCATCGTCAAGCACTGGTTCCCCGACCGTGTGGGTTCCATGACGGGCCTGTACTCGATGGCCCTCGCCCTCGGCACGGCCCTCGCGGCCGCTGTGACGGTCCCTCTGACCGAGACCCTCGGCGGCAGCTGGCAGACGGGTCTGGCCCTGTGGGCGGGGCTCGCCGTGGCCGCCGTCCTGCCGTGGCTGCCCTTCGCCCGGGGACGCGCCACACCGCCCGGGGCGGGGGAGGAGACCGCCGAGGCGACGCAGGCGCGGGGACCGGCGTCTCCTCCGGCGGAGCACGCGCGCGTGGAGACGCCCCCGCTGCGGATGGCCCGGAGCCGCACCGCCTGGGCACTCGCCGTCTTCTTCGGGCTTCAGGCCACCGCCGCCTACATCACCATGGGCTGGATGGCGCAGATCTTCCGGGACGCCGGTGTGCCCGCCGGCACCGCGGGGCTGCTCCTGGCGGTCACCATGGTGATGGGCGTGCCCCTGGCCTTCGTCATACCCCGCCTGGCCACCCGGCTGCCCCACCAGGGCCCGATCGCGCTCGCCCTGGGCGCATGCGGCCTCGCCGGCTACGCCGGGCTGTACCTCGCGCCCGCCGCCGGAGCCTGGGCCTGGGCCCTGCTGCTGGGCGTCGCCAACTGCGCCTTCCCGCTCGCCCTGACCATGGTCGGCATGCGGGCCAGGACCGGCCCGGGTGTGGTCCGGCTGTCGGCGTTCGCACAGAGCACCGGCTACCTGATTTCCATCCCCGGACCGCTCCTCGTGGGCGTCCTCTACCAGCACAGTGGCGGCTGGGGCCTTCCGATCGCGCTGATGAGCGCCCTGATGATCCCGCAGATGGCCGTCGGCTTCCTGGCCGGGCGCGACCGCACGGTGGAGGACGAGGCGGCCCGCTGAGCAACACCCCGGGGCCGGGAGTCACCCCGGGGCGCCGGGCTGCCGTGACGGGTGGGAGAATCGCCCCATGCCAGTGCTCGACCCGAATCCCCAGCACGGTCAGAAGAAGATGCTGCTCGTGTTCGGAGCCTTCTTCGCGATCTTCATCGTCATCGCCGTCATCGCGACCATCGCCTCGCCATGACCGGCGCTCACGCGGCCCATGGTGGGGCTAGCCCCCCTGTCCCCTAGGGGGTGAGGGTCAGGGTCAAGTGGGTGGATCACCGGATGGGACGGCAGCCGCGGATTCCGTAACTTCGAGTGTGTGACCGCGAGACGGTCACCGACCACTCGAGGAGCGGAGGCACCATGTCGGCCCCTACGCACACGCGGCCCCACCCGGCGACCCGGGCCGGTGCCGCCGGCCGGCTGCCCTGGTGGGCCCTCGCCCTGCCCGTGCTCGCCTTCACCGCGCTGCTCGCCCTGATCCTGAACCCCTCCGACGCCCACGCGGCCGGCGGCGACCCGGCGATCACCCACCTCCTCGAGCGTGTGCAGCAGCTGTTCGCCCGCTGATCACGGCCAAAACCGGTGGTCAACTCCCTGCGCCCCGTGGCGTGTTTCATGCGAAGCTGGATCTCATGAGCGTCGCAGAACCCCGCAGGATTGTCCTCTTCCGCCATGCGAAAGCCGACTGGCCACAGGTCACGGATCACGAGCGTCCGCTCGCCGACCGGGGCCGCATGGAAGCGGCGGAGGCCGGGCGTAGGCTGACCGACACCGGTATCGCCTTCGACCTGGCCCTGTGCTCCACCGCGGTCCGGACCCGGGAGACATGGAAGCTCGCCGTCCAGGAGTTCCCGCATCGGCCGAAAACCGTCTACGAGGAGCGGATCTACGAGGCCTCGCCGGGCGAGCTGATCGCCCTGCTCAACGAGACCCCCGACGACGCGCAGAACGTCCTCGTGATCGGGCACAACCCCGGCATCCAGGGCCTCGCCGACGTTCTGGCGGGCTCCGGCGAGGACGATGCCCGGGAACGGATGACCCGCCGCGGCTTCCCGGCCGCCGCCTTCGCCGTGCTGTCGTTCGGCGGCACGTGGAAGAGCCTGGAGCCGGGCGTGGCCACGCTGCGGGACTACTGGGCGCCGGCCGAGTGACGATCCCCGCGTGACAGGGGCCCGGCGCCGGTGTGGCGCCGGGCCCCTCGTGGTCGGTCAAGCCGGTATGCCGGTCAGGCCGGTGTGCCGCTTCAGCGGATGTGCTGGTCAGGCTGGTGTGCTGGTTCAGCGGATGTGCTGGTCAGGCTGGTGTGCTGGTTCAGCGGATGTGCTGGTCAGGCCGGTGTGCCGCTTCAGCCGATGTGTGGGTTCAGCCGATGTGTGGGTTCAGTCGATGTCGAGGGTGTCCGCCGCCTCGACCTCTTCACGCGTGACGCCCAGCAGATACAGGACCGTGTCCAGGAAGGGGAAGTTCACCGCGGCGTGCGCGGCCTCGCGCACCACCGGCTTGGCGTTGAAGGCGACACCGAGACCGGCCGCGTTCAGCATGTCCAGATCGTTGGCTCCGTCACCGATCGCCACCGTCTGCGACAGCGGCACCCCCGCCTCCGCGGCGAACCGGCGCAGCAGCCGGGCCTTGCCCGCGCGGTCGACGATCTCGCCGGTGACCTTGCCCGTCAGCCTGCCGTCGACGATCTCCAAGGTGTTGGCGTGGGCGAAGTCCAGCCCGAGCCGCTCCTTCAGATCGTCGGTGACCTGCGTGAAGCCCCCCGAGACGACGCCGACTTGATAGCCCAGCCGCTTCAGCGTACGGATCAGGGTGCGGGCGCCCGGCGTCAGCCGCACCTCGCTGCGCACCTTGTCCACGACCGAGGCGTCCAGGCCCTCCAGCAGCGCCACGCGCGCGTGCAGGGACTGCTCGAAGTCCAGCTCCCCGCGCATGGCGGCCGCCGTCACCTCGGCGACCTTGTCCTCGCAGCCGGCGTGGGCGGCGAACAGCTCGATGACCTCGTCCTGGATCAGCGTCGAGTCGACGTCCATGACGACGAGGCGCTGCGCGCGCCGGTACAGACCGGCGGCGACGACCGCCACATCGATACCGAGCCTCGCCGCGTCCGTCACCAGGGCGGTGCGCAGCGGTTCGGTCTCCACTCCGGAGACGGCGAACTCGACAGCGGTCACGGGGTACTTGGCGAGCCGGAAGATACGGTCGATGTTGCCGCCGGTCTCCGTGATCCGCGCGGCGATCGCGGCCGTCGCCTCGGCGGTGAGCGGATGCCCGAGCACGGTCACCAGGGAGCGGCCCAGCCCGCGCGGGCGGTTGTCACCCAGGCCGGAGATGATCTCCGCCTGCATCTTCATCGACTCGGCCCAGCTGTGGACGGTCGACCGCAGGTCGCCCTCCAGTCCCGGGGGCGGCTCGGTCACGAGCGCGCAGAGCACCATCCGGCCGCGGGTCACGACCTGCTCGATGTCGACGACGTCGACGGAGTAGGCGGCGAGGGTGTCGAAGAGACCGGCGGTGATGCCCGGCCTGTCCTTGCCGAAGATCTTCACAAGGAGGGTGGGGACGTCGGCAGGGACGTCGGAAGACGAGGTTTGCGAAGCGCTCATGGTGGTTCCACCGTATCCGGCGGGGGAGGCGTACCGCCCCTGAGGTCCGTCTGGCGGACAGCGACCACTGCGCGTCGTGTCGGCGGCGTGAACCTTACGTACGGCTACGGCTACGGCTACGGGGACGGCGACGAGTGCGGTGTCCGGCGCTCTCGCCGTCACCTCCGGCCGCGCGGTGGCCGCGGCGGCGGGGGAGGAGGGGGCGGCCCGTTCCCGTTCCTCGGCCCGGCCGACTGCCGGGGGCCGCGCGGGGGCGGCCCGACCGGCCGTACGACGGTGGGGGCGCCGTAGATGTCGCCGGGGGTGGGGGGTTCGTCGTTCGCCGGTGTGTGGTCGCCGGGGGTGGGGGGTTCGTCGTTCGCCGGTGTGTGGTCGCCGGGGGTGGGGGGTTCGTCGTTCGCCGGTGTGTGGTCGCCGGGGATGGGCGTTTCGTCGTCCGCCGGTGTGTCGTCCCCGGGGCCGGGCGCCGCACCGCAGTGCGGTTCCGCCCCGGGAGGCCGCGCGTCCTGCGGCTCCAGCAGTTCGTCCGGCACCCGGAGGTACGGATTGGTGCCCGGGTTCGGCGGCCGGTACGGCGTACCCGGGGCGTAGGGCCCGGCTTCCTCGCCGCGCTCCCCACTCAGGCTCCCGGGCTGCCCGCCACCGGCATCGTCCCCAGGCCGCCCTGCGCCGGAGCCCGGCCAGGCCTGCCCGGTGCTGTTGCCTTGCCGGGCCGGGTCAGAGCCGGCGTCGGTCTGCCCCGGTCCGGCCCAGGTCTCGGCTTGCCCGGCATCGGCGTCATCATCCCCGGGCCGCCTTGTGCCGTTGCCCGGCCAGGCCTGTGCGGCGCTCTCGTCGTACCGCGCCGGGCGCTGTCCGCCACCGGCGTCGTCCCCGGGCCGAACCGCACCGGCCCCCGACCGGTGTCCCCCCGTACCGGCCCCCGGCCGGCCCCGCCCGGCGTCCCCGTCGTACCCCGTCGGCCCCCGACCACTCCAGGGCAGCGCCTGCCCGGCACCGGTCCCGTATCCGGCAGCTCGACCCTCCGCTCCGGGCACCGCCTGCCCGGCACCGGTCCCGTAGCCCGCTTGCCGACCCCCCGCTCCGGGGTCCTCGCCCTGCTCGGGCCACCCGGTGCCCGGGGCGCCCTGCTCGGGCCACCCGGTGCCCGGGGCGCCCTGCTCGGGCCACCCGGTGCGCGGCCGGGCCCCTGCCTCACCGGCCAGGGCCAAGCCCTCCCCCCGAGCCAACGCCGTCGCCCGTCGCCCCGCCGCGCCGCACCCCCACGCGAGCAACGCCCCCACGGCCCCGGCCCCCGCGCCCCACACCGCGCCCAGCAGCAGGGCCAGGCCCAGGTGGCCGTGAAGTTCGATGCCCCCGCCGAAGGCGTCGAAGCCGAGCACGGACAGGGAGGCGGTCACGGAGACGTCCGTCAGCCAGGCGAGCAACGGCAGGGCGAGCGCCGTCGCGAGCCCCAGACGCAGAGCGCACCGCCCCGCGAAACGCAGCGCACCGGGCTCTTCGCCGACCGGCGTCCGTGCTCCCGTCAGCACACCGGCCAGCAGCATCGTCAACCCGGCCGCCACCGCCAGCAGCCACACACGGTCGTCCAGCTCGGCCAGCCGGCTCAGCGTCACCGGCCGTTCGGTCCCGGCACCGAGCAGGTCGTCCAGCGGGTCCGGCAGGAATCGGATCAGTTCGCCCGTAGCGCGTCCGTCCCACGGCACGAGCAGGCCGAGCGGGATGCCCAGCCACACGCCGTTCGGCGCCCCGAGCAGTGCCGCGCCGGCGATGCGCTCGGGACGGTCGTCGCCGATCGCCGCGTACGCCGCCGCGGCGAACCCCGCCCCCACCGCCACCAGCAGCACGGTCACCACCGCCGACACGGCCGGCCGTACCACCCGGTGCACGGCCTCCCAGCCCCTCGGCAGCGGAGTACGGCGCGAGGCCAGCAGCGCGATGAGGAGGATCCCGGCCGACCAGCCCAGCCCGCCGAGCAGTGTCGGGGCGGTGTCGACGGAGAAGCCGACCGCGGCCTGCGCGTCGACCAGGTCGCCGAGCCGGTCCGGCAGCAGCCCCCCGACGTCCCCAAGCCCCGGAATCTCGATGCCCCCGCTCCCGCCGGTCACGTCGTCCAGGCCCAGCGACCCCCCGTCGATCGTGATGACGTCGTGACCCGCCCACGCGAGGCCGCCCAGCATCGCCACGAACAGCGCCACCACCGCGCCCGCCCGCGCGAACAGTTCGGCCCGTGAGATCACAACTCCCGCCGCCCGCAAGGACCGCAGGAAGAACCACGACAGCAGCACCGCCCCGACCAGGCTCACTCCCAGTGGCGTGATCTCGATGGCCGTGTCCGCCTCCGCGCCCGTGAGACCGAACGCCGACACCTCACCGGACGGCGTGACCGAACCACCCGCCCCGAGGGCCACCACCGCCGCGGTCATCGGTCCCAAGGACCCCGCCGCGTCCGCCTCCAGCAGCCGCAGACCCAGCGCCGCCGTCCCCGCCATCCCGATCAACGCCCAGCTCACGGCGGCCACGGCGGACATCAGCACGTCCCCCCACGGCACGCGCGCGGCGTCCCTCGCCGTCCCGGCCCCTGCTGCACTCATGGCAGACCCCCCGATCCGCTGCGCGACGGGAACACCACGCATGTCCCCCTCGCGTCGAAATACCACTCTCCGGCCCGGTTTCAACCCCGTCAACGGAATCAGCCGATGCGTCCGAGCGCGGTCTTCACAAGGCCCGACTTTCGGTCAGAGGGCAGCTCCTGAAATAGTTCCCCCCGATGTTCGACATCCCTAGACTCCCCATGTCGGGGGTAAATCGGGGGACAACTCAGTGGGGCATGGAGTGCCGGAACTCGTACTGGAATCAAACGGACGTACCTGGACGCTCGATCCGTCCAGGGCCTACACCCTCGGACGTGATCCGCAGGGGGACGTCGTCTTCGACGACGCCAGGGTCTCCTGGCGTCACGCCACGGTCAGCTTCAACGGCCGCAGTTGGGTCATCGAGGACCACGGCAGCACCAACGGCACGTTCGTGCAGGGGCAGCGCATCCATCAGATGGAGCTCGGCCCCGGCTCGGCGGTCAACCTGGGCAACGCGACCGACGGTCCGCGCCTGAGCCTGTCCGGCGCTGCGGCCTCCGTCGCCACGCCGCAGGCCCAGCCCCAGCAGCAGCCGTACGCCGCGCAGGGCGCGAACCCCGCGTGGGGGCAGCAGGCCCCGGCCCAGCAGCCGCCACAGCAGCAGGCTCCCCAGGCGGGCTGGCAGCAGCCGCAGCAGGCCGCGGCGCACATCCCGCAACAGCAGGGTCCCGGTGGTGTCGCGGGGGCACCGCCGGTCTACGGCGACCGCAGCCCGACCACGTTCCACCAGTTCTCCCTCGGTCGCGTGATGCGCATCGGCCGTGCCCTGGAGAACGAACTGGTCGTCTCCGACCTGCAGGTCTCCCGGCACCACGCCGAGTTCCACTCGACGCCCGACGGCCGTATGGAGATCCGGGACCTCGGCTCCCACAACGGCACGTACGTCAACGGCCAGCCGATCGCCAAGGGCGGCACACAGCTGCTCGGCCCGACCGACGTCGTCGGCGTCGGCCACTCGACGTTCCGCATCGTCGGCGACCGGCTGGAGGAGTTCGTCGACACCGGCGAGGTGTCCTTCTCCGCCCGCCACCTGACCGTCACGGTCGACGGCGGCAAGCAGATCCTGAAGGACGTCTCCTTCGGCGTCCCGGAGAAGTCGCTGATCGCGGTCATCGGCCCGTCCGGTTCCGGCAAGTCGACCCTGCTCAAGGCGCTCACCGGCTACCGCCCCGCCAACCAGGGCGAGGTGCTGTACGACAACCGGAACCTGTACAAGCAGTTCGCCGAGCTGCGCCAGCGCATCGGTCTGGTCCCGCAGGACGACATCCTGCACAAGGAGCTGACCGTCAAGAAGGCCCTCAAGTACGCGGCCAAGCTGCGCTTCCCGGCCGACACCACGGCCGCCGAGCGCGAGGCCCGGATCGACGAGGTGCTGCGCGAGCTCAAGCTCGACATCCACAAGGACAAGAAGGTCACGTCCCTCTCCGGCGGCCAGCGCAAGCGGGTCTCGGTCGCCCTGGAGCTGCTGACCAAGCCGTCGCTGATCTTCCTGGACGAGCCGACCTCCGGCCTCGACCCGGGCATGGACCGCGACGTCATGCAGCTGCTGCGGGGCCTCGCCGACGATGGCCGTACGGTCCTCGTCGTCACCCACTCGGTGGCCGAGCTGGCGATCTGCGACAAGCTGCTGGTGATGGCGCCGGGTGGCTCGGTCGCCTACTTCGGCCCGCCCGAGGAGGCACTGAACTTCTTCGGCTACGACACCTGGGCCGATGTCTTCTCCGCCTTCGAGAACTACCGCGACTACGACTGGGCGGGCCGCTGGAAGGGCTCGCAGCACTACCAGATGTACGCCGCGGACATCGACGCCGTTGCGCCGCAGTCCGTACAGGTTCCGCAGATGCAGGCGATGAAGCCGCCGAAGCCGCAGGGCTGGATGTCCCAGTTCGTCACGCTGGTGCGGCGCTACGTCTCGGTGATCGTGTCCGACAAGGGCTTCCTCGCCCTGATGGTGATCCTGCCGGCCGTGCTCGGCGCGGTCAGCCTGCTCATCGACGCCGACAAGGGCCTGCTGCCCAACCCGGCCAACGCGCAGACCGGCCGGATCATCCCGAACGGCACGGCCACCACGGTCCTGCTGATCCTCGCGGTCGGCGCCTGTTTCGCGGGCGCGGCGAACTCCGTCCGAGAGCTGATCAAGGAACGCGTCATCTACGAGCGGGAGCGCGCCACCGGCCTCTCGCGCTCGGCGTACCTGATGTCCAAGGTGTTCGTGCTCGGCATGATCACCGTGCTCCAGGGCCTGCTGGTCGGCGTCATCGGCTTCTCCAGCCGCGAGATCCCCGAGGAGGGCCTGGTCCTCGGCGGCGCGACCCTCGTCGAGCTCTCCATCCCGATCATGGCGCTGGGCTTCACGTCGATGATGTTCGGCCTGATCATCTCCTCGCTGGTGAAGACCGCCGAGAAGACCATGCCGCTGCTGGTGATGTTCGCCATCATCCAGGTCGTCTTCACCGGCTGCCTGTTCGCCCTGCACGGCTCGATCGGCGTCAACCAGTTCTCGTTCCTGATGCCGTCGCGCTGGGCGGTCGCCGCCGCCGGTGCCACGCTGGACTTCAACAAGATCAGCCCGCCCGAGACGGCCGGCGACAACGACCCGCTGTGGGAGCACACGGTCGGGGCCTGGGCCATGGACATGGGCGCGCTCCTCGTCCTCGGCGTGATCTGCGGCTTCTTCGTGGCCCGCTTCCTGCGCCGCCACGAGCCCGAGGTCATGCGCAAGTAACCGCGGCCGTACGACGCCCGAAGGGCGGCACCCCGTCAGGAGGGTGCCGCCCTTCGGCGTTCGTACAGCGAGCAGAGTCCCGCGCCGGTCTCAGTACGCGCTGTCGACGTTGTCCATCGAGCCGTACTTGTCGGCCGCGTAGTTGCAGGCGGCGGTGATGTTGGCTACCGGGTCGTAGATGTCCCAGGAGGTGCCGGGGACGTGCCAGTGCTTGAAGGTCGGCGGGATGACCTGCAGCAGGCCCTTCGACGGGATGCCGTTGATGGCGTTGATGTCCCAGTTGTTGATCGCCTTCGGGTCACCCGAGGACTCCCGGATGATGTTGCGCTTGATGCCGTCGTAGGAGCCCGGGATCCCGTGCTTCTTCATGACGTCGAGCGACTCGCGGATCCAGCCGTCGAGGTTGTTCGGGTAGCTCTTGGCGGCGGCCTTCTTCGCCTGGGCGCGCTTGGCGTCGCGGCTCGCGGCCTCCTTGGCCTGGCGCGCGGCCTCGGCCTTCTTCTTCGCCGCCTCGACGGCGGCCTTCTTCTTGGCGGCGGCCGCGGCGTCGGCCTTCTTCTTCGCCGCGATCTGCTCGGCCTTCAGGCTGGCGCCGGCCATCTGGTCCGTGACGCTCGCCTTGACGTCCTTGATCTGCTGGTTGCTGTACGCCACCGCAGCCGGCTGAGCGGCCTCGGTCGTGGTCTTGGTCGAGGCACCGCTCGGCACAGCGGAGAACCCGATGGCGGCGGCACCGAGGGTGGCGACACCCGCCATGGCGATCTTGTGGTGACGGGTCAGGCTACGACTCTGAGCACGGCTGAAGATGTTCTTGGGCATGCTGCTGTGGACCTCTTCGAATAGCGCGGGAGTCGCTCGGCGTCCGGCGTTGGACTCGGTGTGTTTCCGACACAAACGCCGCGGAGGTGAACCCACGGCGCTGAGCGACGAGAGCAATTCTTAGCGGCCGCAAAATGGCGTGGCAAAGGTGTGACGTACGAAAGAAGATAGTGGATCAGGCAGGGGTAAATCCGAACAACCTGGACGTACTGGCCGCTCAAAAGGTGGGGCTTTGTCTCCTATGCACTTTCGTACGTGACGTGGGTCCTATGTGAGGGCTCACATCGCCCCTAGATCAGTCTCACGGCCAGTTGCACAAGCGATGCTCTGTGTGAGGCCCTTTCAGGGCAGTACGAGGTGCACGTCCCCGAACTCGTGCCACAGATAGCGGCCTTGCAGCGCGGCCTCGTATCCCCGCTGAACCGCCGCCCGCCCCGCGACCGCCTCCAGCATCAGCAGATGCGAGGCCTCAGGCTCGTGCAGCCCGGTCAGCAGCCCGTCCACCACGCGTACCCCGCGCTCCGGTGTGACGACGAGATCAGTCCATCCCGCGCGTGCGCGTACGGTCCCGTCGGCGTCCACCGCCGACTCCACGGCCCGCACCGCTGTCGTCCCGACCGCCACGACCCGGCCCCCACCGGCCCTCGCGGCGTCGATCAGCCGCGCCGACGCCTCTGGCACCGTGAAACGCTCGGGGGAGGGCGGCTCGTGCGCCTCCGCCGAGGCCACCCCCGCGTGCAGCGTGACCGGTGCGAACAGCACCCCCCGGCTCACCAGCTCCGCCACCAGCCGGGCCGTGAAGGGCCGCGCCGCGCTCGGCATCTCCGCACTGCCCGTCCCGTCCGCCGACGGCAGCGCGAACACCGTCTGGTGGGCGGACAGCGGCTGGTCCCGCCGCGTGTAGGCGTAGCGAATCGGCCGTCCGTGCTCCCGCAGCAGCCCCGTCACCTCCGGCCCGGACACCCGCGCCCACCACAGCCGCTCGCTCCCCGCGCCCAGCGGCTCCTCCAGAACCAGCCGTACGCCTCCGGGCAGGCACACCTCCCTCCCCGCGGGCCCACCCGCACGCGCGCGTGTGGTGCCCCGGCCGTCGGGCTCCCGCAGCTCCACCGCCCAGCGGCCGTCGTCCCCGCGCGTGGAGAAATGCACCACCACACGCGCGTGCCCGGTCCATCCGTCCACGGCCGCCGCCAGCGTGACCGAGGTGTTGACCACGAGCAGGTCCCCGGCCCGCAGCAGAAGCGGCAGCTCCCGGAACGTGTGATGCGCCACCTCGATACCCCGCGACACCAGCATCCTCACGGCGTCCCGCTGCCGCCCCGGCCGCCGCTGCTCGACGGGGACCGAGGCCGACAACTCCTCCGGTACCCGCACGGCCGGGGTCATCGGGCTCCGTCCAGCAGTGCCGCGGCCCCGTACCGCCCGCTCGCCGGACGCTCGTCCAGCAGCCGCAGGAACCCCGGCACCGCAGCCGCCGGCTCCGGCCGAGGTTCCCGGTCCTCCGGTACGGCCGCCGCGTACAGGTCCGTGGCCATGTCCCCGGGATCCACCGCCCAGACCCGCAGCCCCGGCTCCTCCACGGCGAGCACGGCCATCAGGTGGTCCAGCGCGGCCTTGGACGCCCCGTAGCCGCCCCAGGTCTCGTACGCCTCGGCCGCCGCGTCCGAGCTGACCGCGACGACGGTGCCCGACTGTGAGGCCCGCAGCAGCGGCAGCGCCTCCTGGACCAGGCCCAGCCCCGCCACCGTGTTCACCTCCAGCGCCCGGCGCAGTCCCTCCAGGGGCAGCTCCTCCAGGCTGACCAGCGGCTCGGCGCCCAGCGCGCTCGCGTTGTGCACCAGCAGATCGACACCGCCCAGCCGCCAGGCCGCAGCCACCAGCCCGGCCCGGTGCGCGGCGTCCGTGACGTCCCCGGGCAGCGCGGACACGCGCGTGCCCCGCGCGGACACGGCCTCGGCCGTCTCCGCCAGCGCGTCCGCCCCCCTGGCGTCTAGCACCAGGTCCCACCCCCGTCCGGCCAGGGCCTCGGCCAGCGCCCGCCCCAGCCCCTTCGACGCCCCGGTGATGATCGCAACCGGCATGATCTGCTCCCTCGTCGTGATCGCGTGCCCTCAACGTAGGAACCGGGCCGCCCGGACCGCCTCCGACGCAGGCCTCGAACCGCAGGGTCCCTTCGCCCTACGGCCAACGGCCCCGCCCCCGGCCGTAGGCCCCGCCGCCCGGACGCCTCGGCCTCGCGACCTAGGCCCACCGACCGGGCGCCCGCCGCCACCGGTCCGATCCGCGCTGTCACAGCCCGCCGGTACCGTGAGGACATGAGTCACGGTCCCCGGTCCGGCCTCGCCGCGGTGAGCTCCGCGCTGCTGGCCATGAGCAGGCATCTGGAGGTGCGCGACGTCCTCAAGACGATCGTGTCCTCGGCCCGCGAGCTGCTCGACGCGCAGTACGCCGCGCTCGGCGTCCCGGACGACCACGGCGGCTTCGCCCAGTTCGTCGTCGACGGCGTCAGCGAGGAGCAGTGGAAGGCCATCGGCCCCCTCCCGCGCCAGCACGGCATCCTCGCCGCGATGCTGCACGAGGCCAGGGCCGAACGCCTCGCGGACGTCCGCAAGGACCCGCGCTTCGAGGGCTGGCCGAAGGCCCACCCGGACCTGGTCGACTTCCTGGGCCTGCCGATCCGTGACGGCGACGAGGTCCTCGGCGCCCTGTTCCTCGCCAACAAGCTGCGCCCCGAGGAGGGACACGCCCCGTGCCCCGAGCCGGAAGGCGGTTGCGGCTTCACGCAGGACGACGAGGAACTGCTCGGCATCCTCGCCCAGCACGCCGCGATCGCCCTCACCAACGCCCGCCTCTACGAGCGCAGCCGTGAACTGACCATCGCCGAGGAGCGCTCCCGCCTCGCCCACGAACTGCACGACGCGGTCAGCCAGAAGCTGTTCTCCTTGCGCCTGACCGCCCAGGCCGCGGCCCGCCTGGTGGACCGCGACCCCTCCCGCGCCAAGGGCGAACTCCAGCAGGTCGCCGCCCTGGCCGCCGAGGCCGCCGACGAACTGCGTGCCGCGGTCGTCGAGTTGCGTCCCGCCGCCCTCGACGAGGACGGCCTCGTGGCGACCCTGCGGACACAGATCCAGGTCCTCGACCGGGCCCACAGCGCCCGCGTCACCTTCGCCGGCCACGGCGTGAAGGCCCTGCCCGCCTCCCAGGAGGAAGCCCTCCTGCGCGTCGCCCAGGAAGCTCTGCACAACGCCCTGCGGCACTCCGGCGCCGACCGGGTCGACGTGACCCTGGACCGCCGCGGCGGCGGAGCCGTCCTGCGGATCACGGACGACGGCAGCGGCTTCGACCCGCAGGCGGTGCGCCGCGCGGGACGCCATCTCGGCCTGGTCTCCATGCGGGACCGGGCGAGCGGCGCCGGCGGCACGCTGACCGTGGAATCGGTGCCCGGCAAGGGCACCGTCATCGAGATGGAGGTCCCCGGTGGCTGACGTGATCAAGGTGCTGCTCGTCGACGACCACCAGGTCGTCCGCCGGGGCCTGCGCACCTTCCTCGAAGTGCAGGACGACATCGAGGTCGTCGGCGAGGCGGCGGACGGCGCCGAAGGGGTCGACCGCGCCGAGGAACTGAAACCCGACGTCATCCTCATGGACGTCAAGATGCCGGGCCTGGACGGCGTCGACGCCCTGCGCCGACTCCGCGAGCTGGCCAACCCCGCGCGCGTGCTGGTCGTCACCAGCTTCACCGAGCAGCGCACGGTCGTCCCGGCCCTGCGCGCCGGCGCCGCCGGATACGTCTACAAGGACGTCGACCCCGACGCCCTCGCCGGGGCCATCCGCTCGGTGCACGCCGGGCACATCCTCCTCCAGCCGGAGGTCGCCGGCGCCCTGCTGGCGCAGGAGGAGAGCAACGCGGGGACGGGGAGGGCCGGTTCGCTCACCGAGCGGGAACGCGAGGTACTCGGGCTGATAGCGGACGGCCGCTCCAACCGGGAGATCGCCCGCGCGCTCGTCCTCTCCGAGAAGACCGTCAAGACCCATGTCTCGAACATCCTGATGAAACTCGACCTGGCCGACCGAACACAGGCCGCCCTGTGGGCCGTTCGCCATGGCGTGACCGGCTGACGGGCTTCCCCCACGGCAACACGGAAGGTTGCGTTCCGGACCGAGATTCATACTGTCGTGGGAACGTCCCTCACATGGCGCAACCTCGAAGGATCTCCGCCGTTCTCCAGTGCGTGCTGCGGCGCCTGCCGCGGCAATCGCAAGGAGGGCTCAGAAGTGAAGAACCTGAAGAAGGCCGCGGCCGTGACGATGGTGACGGGTGGCCTGCTGGCCGCCGGCGCGGGCATGGCCTCCGCCACCAGCGCGCACGCCGACGGCCAGGCCGTGGGCTCCCCGGGCGTCGGCTCGGGCAACGTCGTCCAGGCCCCGGTGCACGTCCCGGTCAACGTGTCCGGCAACAGCGTGAACGTCGTGGGCATCCTGAACCCGGCCTTCGGCAACCTCGCCGTCAACCACTGACGCACCACCTCCGTCTCCGAGCCGGAGGTGACACCGGCCTCCCGGTCCTGCCCGGGAGGCCGGTCCGGTTGGCGTGCGTGCATGCGTGCCGCTGGGGGCGGCACGGGTGGGCGCAGGCAGCACCCCGCCGCGCCGGGCTGCGCAGTGCCCCGCGTTCAGCCCCGACGCCGGGCACCCGACAACTCCGGGCACCCCGAGAAGCCGGTCACCGCACCCCCCTCTCCCGCTCCTCCACAACGGAGTTGTACGCCGCGACCTGCGCCCGCCGAGCCGTCCGCTCCACCGGCCGCAACGCCTCCCGCCGCGCGGAGATCTCCGACGAACTCACCGCGCCCCCGTGCCCGCGCTCCGTCGCCACGGCGATCAGCGTCCCCACCCGCTGCGCCAGCTCCAGCACCCGCACCGCCCGCGGCGGATACCCCGGCGCCAGCACCTCCCGCCCCCGCTCGGCCCGCGCCCGGTACGCATCGATCGCCGCCTCCGCCACCGGGCCCGACCCGGCAACGTCCAGCCGCGTCAGCGCCTCCGTGGCCTCCCGCAGGGCCTCCGCCAGCTCCCGTTCCGCCTCGCTCAGCGACGGCACATCCGCGGGCGGCGCCTCCCGCACGGGCAGCACATGCCACACCACCTCGACCTGCACTCCCTCGGGCCCGGCCTCGTACACGTCAGGCACCAGCCCGTAACCGGCTCCGTGACAGACCACCGCCTCCTCGGCCTCCAGGGCACGCGCGTTGAACTCCGGCGGCCCGCTCAGCCCCAGCGGATGCCCCGGCGCGGGCAGCGCCACCCGCAGCCCGGTCACCCCGAGCGTCCGCAGCCGCCCGAGCGCGAGTGTCAGCCCGACCTGCCCCGACTCACCCGGCAGCCCCTCCACCCTGTGCACCGCGTCCGCGCCGACGACGGCCAGGACAGCGTCATCGGGCGAGACAAGTCCGGCCAAAAGGGCATTTCCCCAAGCTGCGAGACGTCCAGCACGTGGTTCCGAAAGCATGCCTCCAGCCTAGGACCCTCCAAGGACCGGACCGAGGGAATGCCCCGGCCGACCGGTGGC
Organism: Streptomyces sp. NPDC012474; assembly: GCF_042955185.1. Taxonomy (NCBI): domain Bacteria; kingdom Bacillati; phylum Actinomycetota; class Actinomycetes; order Kitasatosporales; family Streptomycetaceae; genus Streptomyces; species Streptomyces sp. NPDC012474. The sequence continues at coordinate 5,810 of NZ_JBIBEP010000005.1, read as the reverse complement.
GTAGATTTCATGGAGGGCTGCGCCCACCGGCGCGGCGGACCGAGCCACAGGCTTACGCGACAGCCGAGACCGGCCACACTGCAAGGGGAGACAACGCGCTCATGAGCGATGTTCTGGAGCTTCAGGACGTATCCGTGGTCCGTGAGGGCCGGGCTCTGGTGGACCAGGTCTCCTGGTCGGTCAAGGAGGGCGAGCGCTGGGTCATCCTCGGCCCGAACGGCGCCGGCAAGACCACCCTCCTGAACCTCGCTTCCACCTACCTCTACCCCAGCGCGGGCACCACCACCATCCTCGGCGAGACCCTCGGCCGCCCCGGCACCGACGTCTTCGAGCTGCGCCCCCGCATCGGCATGGCCGGCATCGCCATGACCGAGAAGCTCCCCAAGCGCCAGACGGTCCTGGAGACGGTCCTGACCGCCGCGTACGGCATGACCGCCACCTGGCACGAGGACTACGAGGACATCGACGAGCAGCGCGCCCGGGCCTTCCTCGACCGCCTCGGCATGAGCGAGTACCTGGACCGCAGGTTCGGCACGCTCTCCGAAGGCGAGCGCAAGCGCACCCTGATCGCCCGCGCCCTGATGACCGACCCGGAGCTGCTCCTCCTCGACGAGCCCGCCGCCGGCCTCGACCTCGGCGGTCGCGAGGACCTCGTCCGCCGCCTCGGCCGTCTCGCCCTCGACCCGATCGCTCCCTCGATGCTCATGGTCACCCACCATGTCGAGGAGATCCCCCCGGGCTTCACCCACGTCCTCATGATCCGCCAGGGCAAGGTCCTCGCAGCCGGCCCACTGGAGCTCGAACTCACCTCACGCAACCTCTCCCTCTGCTTCGGCCTCCCGCTCGTCGTCGAACAGTCGGGCGAGCGCTGGACCGCGCAGGGCCTCCCGCTCTCCTGAGCCACCCCACGCCACTCAAATCCCCGAGCAAGAACGGGATTTCACACCATGGGCGCCCTGTCGGCGAGAGGGCTCGCGGACCTACCATGACCATGTGGAAATCGACGCATGGCTGTGGTGGCTGATCGGCGCGGCAGCGCTCGGCATCGCGCTCGTGGTGACCGCGATGCCCGAACTCGGCATGCTGGCGGTGGGCGCCGTCGCCGCGGCGGTGGCCACCGGCGTCTTCGGCGGCGGAGCCGTCGCCCAGGTCGTGGTCTTCGCCGTCATCTCGGCCGCGGGTATCGCCGTCGTACGGCCCATCGCGAACCGGCACCGTGCTCAACGACCCCAATTCGCCTCCGGCGTGGAGGCGTTGAAGGGCAGACGAGCCGTCGTCCTGGAACGCGTCGACGCCTCCGGAGGCCGGATCAAGCTGGCCGGAGAGGTCTGGTCGGCCCGCGCCCTCGAAACCGACCGCGCATACGAATCAGGCGAGGAAGTGGATGTCGTGGACATCGAGGGAGCGACCGCGATCGTCATGTGACCTCGCAGGACGTAACTGGGGTGAACTCCTCGCCAGCCACACGACGGTCTGTCAGACTCGACCAGCAAGATCTCCGACAACCATGAGATCTGCCGAACGCGCCGAAGCGAAGAAGGGATACGGGGAACGACGATGGAACCCGTCATCATCGTCCTGATCATTCTGGTGGTGTTGGTCTTCATCGCCCTGATCAAGACGATCCAAGTCATCCCACAGGCCAGTGCGGCCATCGTCGAGCGCTTCGGGCGCTACACGCGGACACTCAACGCGGGCCTCAACATCGTCGTCCCGTTCATCGACACCATCCGCAACCGCATCGACCTGCGCGAACAGGTCGTGCCCTTCCCGCCGCAGCCGGTGATCACCCAGGACAACCTGGTCGTCAACATCGACACCGTCATCTACTACCAGGTGACCGACGCACGGGCCGCCACGTACGAAGTCGCCAGCTATATCCAGGCGATCGAGCAGCTCACCGTCACCACGCTCCGCAACATCATCGGCGGCATGGACCTGGAGCGGACCCTCACCTCCCGCGAGGAGATCAACGCGGCCCTGCGCGGTGTCCTCGACGAGGCCACCGGCAAGTGGGGCATCCGCGTCAACCGCGTCGAGCTCAAGGCGATCGAACCGCCCACCTCCATCCAGGACTCGATGGAGAAGCAGATGCGCGCCGACCGCGACAAGCGCGCCGCGATCCTCCAGGCCGAAGGTGTCCGGCAGTCCGAGATCCTGCGCGCCGAAGGTGAGAAGCAGTCCCAGATCCTGCGCGCCGAAGGTGAGGCCAAGGCCGCCGCCCTGCGCGCCGAAGGCGAGGCCCAGGCCGTACGCACGGTCTTCGAGGCCATCCACGCGGGCGACCCGGACCAGAAGCTCCTCTCGTACCAGTACCTCCAGATGCTCCCCAAGATCGCCGAGGGCGACGCCAACAAGCTCTGGATCGTCCCCAGCGAAATCGGCGACGCCCTCAAGGGCCTCTCCGGCGCCATGGGCAACTTCGGCGGCCTCGGCGGCGGTTCCGGCGGCAACGGGGGCGCGCCCCAGGCCGGCGTCCCCGCCCAGGAGCGCCGCGAGAAGCCGTCCATCGACTGACCCGGCACAAACGGAGGGGCCCGCTTCCAAAGGAAGCGGGCCCCTCCGTACGACCGCACTAGGCCGCGGGCTGCGCCAGCCACTCCGGCAGCGCGTCGAAGTCGTCCTGCCCCAGCGCCAGCAGCATCGCGTCCGCCGGAGTCGGCTCGAACGGCTGCCGCAGCAGCGGCATCGCCGCCTGCTCCGGAGTCCGGTTCGCCTTACGGTGATTGTCCTGCGCACACGAGGCCACCGTGTTCAGCCACGTGTCCTGACCCCCCTGCGACCGCGGCACCACGTGGTCCACGGTCGTCGCCCGCCTCCCGCAGTACGCGCACCGGTGCCGGTCCCTGATCAGCACGCCCCGCCTCGACCACGGCGCTCGTCTTCGGAACGGCACCCGTACGTACTGGCAGAGCCTGATCACACGGGGCGCCGGTATGTCGACCGCGGCTCCCCGCATCCGCAGTTCGGGGTGGGCCTGCTCGACGACGGCCTTGTCCTGAAGCACCAGAACGACGGCTCGGTTCAACGTCACCGTCGACAGCGGCTCGAAGCTCGCGTTCAGCACCAGCGTGTCCCGCATACCAGCCCACCTCCCGTGTGCACCGGCCCACCCCCTGGCGGGCTGAGGTCAACTCTGGCCGGGCACGCCGAGATGGACAACGCAATATCTGCTGCTCCCACGGGGGGTGACCCCCGCGACCCCCGGCAACAAAAATGCCCGCTCCTGATCAATTCCAAGACCAGGAGCGGGCAAACGTCCCGTGAACGCCGGGATCACAGGCGGCTTCCTCAGCCCTCGGCGGGCACCTCGTACTCACCGATCAGCTGGGCCCGCCCGATCGTGTGGAACCTCAGGTTGAAGCCGACCACGGCCGGCGACGCGTCCGCGTCCGGCCCGAGCTTCTCCTCATCCACGGCGTACACCGTGAACACATACCGGTGCGGCCCGTCCCCGGGCGGTGGCGCGGCCCCGCCGAACTCCTTGCCGCCGTAGTCGTTGCGAGCGTGGACCGCACCTTCCGGCAGACCTTCGAACTTGCCACTGCCCGCACCGGCCGGCAGCTCTGTCACCGACGCCGGGATGTCGAACAGCACCCAGTGCCAGAACCCGCTGCCCGTGGGAGCGTCGGGGTCATAGCAGGTCACGGCGAAGCTCTTGGTCTCGGGCGGGAAGCCCTCCCACCGCAGCTGCGGCGAGGTGTCGCCGGCCGCCTGGACCTGAGCGTCCTTGAGCGTCGCGCCTTCCTCGATGTCCGCGCTCGTCACCGTGAACGACGCAACGGGCGGATGGAAGTCGTGGGGGAGCGGCCGCCGCTTGAGCTCGGTCACCTCGGTACCTCCTGATCGTTTCCTGCAGTCACTCCCGAGCCTAGGGCCTGCCTAGAACCAGTTGCGCTTGCTGCCGACCTCGGAGAGCCACTGGTTGAGGTAAGCGGTCCAGTCGGTCCCCTGGTAGTCGTTGAGACCCACCTGGAAGGACCGGAAGGTGTCGCTGCTCTCGCTGAACAGCCCCGGCTTCTTGTCCATCTCCAGCACCACGTCCATCGTGTGCTGGTCGGCCACGAAGCTCAGCTCGACCTGGTTCAGTCCCCGGTACTGCTGCGGCGGGTAGAACTCGATCTCCTGGTAGAACGGCAGCTTCTGCCGCGTACCCCGGATGACACCGCGCTCCATGTCCGCGTTCTTGAACCGGAAGCCCAGCTGGATGAATGCGTCGAGGATCGCCTTCTGCGCCGGCAGCGGGTGCACGTTGACCGGGTCCAGGTCACCGGAGTCCACCGCACGCGCGATCTCCAGCTCGGTCGACACCCCGATGTTCATGCCGCGCAGGGCCTGACCGTCGATCATCGTGATCGGCGTCTCCCACGGGATCTCAAGACCGAACTGCACCGCGTGCACGGCGTTCGCCTGCAGCTCGAACGCCCCGCCCAGCCGCGACTTCGTGAACTCGATGTCCTGCTTGTACTCCTGGTCGCCGCTCTCCACCTCGACCTTGGCCTGCAGCCCGACCGAGAGCCCCTCGATCTGCTGGTCGACCGACCCGCCCTGGATCCGCACCTCACCCTGGACGACACCGCCCGGGACGACGTTGACCTCGTGCAGCACGGTCTCGACCGAAGCCCCGCCGGCCCCCAGGCTCGCGAGCAGCTTCTTGAACGCCATGTCTCTCCCTCTCGCCCACTACGGGTGGATCCCTTGATCCCTACAAACGCGATCCGGCCGTGGCCGGTTCCATGCCCCACCCTGGCAAGGCCGGCGTCCGACGGCCACCCCGCGGCATCCGGCGTCTCCAGTACCCTCGGACGGCATGATCGCGACCCCCGACCGTACGCCCCTGTCCAGGGAGTTCTTCGACCGGCCCGTCCTCGATGTCGCCCCCGGACTCCTGGGCCGCATCCTGGTCCGCAGTACCCCGGACGGTCCGATCGCCCTCCGCCTCACCGAGGTCGAGGCCTACGACGGTGCCGACGACCCCGGCTCCCACGCCTATCGCGGCCGCACGGCCCGCAACGACGTGATGTTCGGTCCGCCCGGTCACGTGTACGTCTACTTCACCTACGGCATGTGGTTCTGCATGAACCTGGTCTGCGGCCCCGAGGGCAGGGCGAGTGCGGTCCTCCTCCGCGCCGGCGAGATCATCGAGGGCGCCGAACTGGCCCGCACCCGTCGACTCTCGGCCCGCAACGACAAGGAACTGGCCAAAGGACCGGCCCGCCTGGCCACGGCCCTCGACGTCGACCGCTCCCTCGACGGCACGGACGCGTGCACGTCCGAAGACACCCCGCTCCGCATGCTGACCGGCACTCCCGTCCCCTCCGACCAGGTACTGAAGGGTCCCCGCACCGGCGTGGGCGGCGACGGAGCCTTGCACCCCTGGCGCTTCTGGGTCGCCAACGACCCGACGGTGAGCCCCTACCGCGCCCATGTCCCGAGGCGCCGCCGAAGTTGACTCGCCCTGGCAGGGTGCGTAATGTAGTCCGAGCCGCTGAACCGGGTATGGCAATCGCCAGCAGCCGGAAGCGACAAAACCACTACCCAACGACTCCCCTCAGCAGGGGCGAATTCGGCGTGCCCGCATGCCTGAATTCGACGCCGACAGACTCGATTATGAGTTGGACGGGGAATCGGCTAACGTAGTGAATGTCGAAAGGCCGACAGGCGAAAGCCCGGGCCACACGGCAAATCCCGCCGACAGGGAATCGGACCGAAAAGGATCTGATAGAGTCGGAAACGCAAGACCGAAGGGAAGCGCCCGGAGGAAAGCCCGAGAGGGTGAGTACAAAGGAAGCGACCGTTCCTTGAGAACT